>NZ_LMML01000029.1:240629-500703 GCF_001422215.1 Methylobacterium sp. Leaf89
TATCGCCCAGATCCAGGGCTCGACAGCGCGTGCCGTCTCGGCGATCGGCAGCATCACCGCACGTATTCAGGACATCAGCGGGGTTGCAACGACGATCGCGGCGGCGGTGGAGGAGCAGGGGGCCGCCACCCAGGAAATCGTGCGCAACGTCGCGCAGGCCGCGATGGGGACGAGCGAAGTCACGAGTAACATTTCGGGGGTAGCCGGCGCCGTCGAAGAGACGGGCGCGGCTGCGAGCCAGGTACTGGGCGCCGCCTCCGAGCTGTCACGCCAGTCCGAGCACTTGAACGCCCAGGTCCGTCAATTTCTCGCAACGGTGCGGGCGGCATAGATGGCCGGCAAAGCGCCGGACACGGTGATGAGGTTCCCATCGACGAGACGGTGCAGCCCTGTTTCGGGACGTTTCGGACCACCTGCGGTGTTCGCAGGACGACAGTGTTGCCGGACCGGCGACGCTACAAAGCGACTGTTTCCTGGCAGGTCGCGTGCCGCTCCAGTGCAGCGATGATCGTGGAGGACAGGAGTTCTGCAGCCGGTGAGAGGGGGCCGGGCGCCCGGTAGAGGACGATCTCGGTGTCCGGCAGCTTCGGCAATCGTAGGCGATTGCCGACCGAGACCAGTCCCGCCGGGATCATCTCGGTCGGCAGCACGGTGACACCGAGTCCCGCCTGAACCGCCGCTTGAAGGCCCGCCAGGCTCTGACTCGTGTAGACCACGCGCCAGGGGCGTCCGCTCGCATCCAGCGCGGACAAGGCGCGCCGGCGGTACACGTCGGGCGAAGGCGGAAGGACGAGCGGCACCGGATCGCTGGCTTCCGTGAGGAGGCGGGGCGATGCGGCCCAGTCGAGGATTTCCCGCCAGACCTTCGTGCCGCCGCCGGACCCCTGGGGCTCGCGCTTGAACAGCATCAGGTCGTAGCGGCCCTTCGAGAAATCGTCGAGCAGGTTCACGGTGAAGTCGCAGCACACCTCCAGCGCGACCTGCGGGTGGGCGCGCGCGAAGCGGGCCAGGATGTCCGATAGGTGCACGGTGGCGAAATCCTCGGGTGTGCCCAGCCGAACCACGCCCCGCACATCCGGTTCGACGATGCGAGAAAGGACCTCGCTCCCGAGCTTCAGCATCTGCCTCGCATACGTCAGCAGAACCTCGCCTTCGGGCGTCAACTGCAATTCCCGACCATCCCGGTCGAACAGGCGTTGTCCAAGGCCCTCCTCCAGCCGCTTGATCTGCAGGGAGACCGTCGACTGGGTCAGCTCCATGCGCCGGGCGGCGCGGGTGAAGCTGCCATTGTCGACGATGGCCACGAAGGTGCGCAGAAGATCGAGATCGAAGGGGAGCGATGGCATCGGCATCCCTTTGATGTCGAGGCCTTCATTCGCCGTACAAGAAGCTGGGACAAAGTCTCGCTGAGCAGATTGACCGAATTCAGCTCCCGTGTGACGGATCGCACATGAAGACTGAAGTGTATGCTTGTGGGTATTTTGAATACAATGACTTCTGCCGTATCGTAAGCGGCGGTGATCGCTCCATTTGAAAACGCAATGCTTTGCATTGTGACGGAGACATTGTTGATTGCCTGGGCTTATCCAAATCTCTGTTGTGGCAGCACGGGACCGATGCGGCGGACAGAGGCCGCTTCGAGCCCCAGCCCAATCACGCGAACCCACCGGTTCGCGTGTCCCAAGCCCAAGCAATGGAGATGAGCCATGAAAGCCGTGATGAAGACCTTTGCTGCGACGCTCGTGGTCGCCCTCGGTGTCGCCGGGGCGACCTCGGTGGCGATGGCCGACTACCGGGTCGGTCCGCAGCAGCGCCCCCTTCCCCCCACCACCTGGGACGGTCTGGTCACCGGCGCGATCACGCTGCCGACAGATCAGGGCTACAGCGCATACGGTTGCCAGCGGAGTTCGGCTCAGGAAGGGAACGCCAATCAGCAGAACTTTCCGGTCCAGCAGTACGGTCAGGTCTCGGGTGGTTATCGCTGCTGACGCCCCTGCCGCCGGCCCATGGGCCGGTGGACGACGCTGACCCCGCGGGCCGCCGGCCAGCCCCCCTCGGTTCGCCAAAGCCGACAGGCTCTGGCGAACCGCTACGCGAGCGCCCGCCGCACATGCGTTCCAAGACCCCCGCAGAGCCCTGCATCCGGCAGGACCGCTTTTCCCGCAGCTGCCTGGAGTGCGAGTCGCCCGTCAGGCGCCCAGCCGACCGCCCGTTGCAGAGCGGATCGGTCGAGTCCGCGCGGACGCGCAGCCGGGGCAAAGGCTGCGCCGTCCTCATCCGAAATCCGAGCACTGGCCGGCCGCGGATCGCGAGCGGCTGCGTGCGCCACCCTGGAACGATGTGAACCATGATCGCGCCGCCGCACACACCGCTGACCTTGGCAAAGGCCCGCAAGCTGATCGGACGCCTCCTGAAGCCGGAGGCCGGATACGTCTGGATGGCGGTCGTCTACGGGGCCGCCATCGCCCTCCTGGGCCTTGCCACGCCCATCTCGGTCCAGTTGCTGATCAATTCGGTCGCGAACACCGCGCTGCCGGCGCCCCTGTTCGTGCTGTCCGGACTTCTCCTGCTCCTGCTGGCGATCGCGGCGGCGCTCAGCGCCGCCCGGGTCTACCTCATGGCGCTGTTCGAGCGGCGCGTCTTCGGCCGCATCGTGGCGGAGATCACCCTGCGCGCGGTCCACGCCCGCAATCCGTTCTTCGACGACGCCCAGCGGGGCGACCTGTTCAATCGGTTCTTCGACCTCATGACGGTCCAGAGGGCGGTGCCGCACCTTCTGATCGGCGGCTTTGCCATCGTCCTCCAATCGACCCTCGGCCTGATCCTGACGAGCTTCTACCACCCTTTCTTCCTGGCCTTTAACGGGGTCCTCGTCGGCGCGCTGCTGTTCCTGTGGCTGGTCTGGGCCGGCCCGGCGATCCGCTCGGGTGTGCGGCTCAGCCACGCCAAGCACGACACCGCCCGCTGGCTGGAGAGCGTGGGCGGCTCAAACGGGTTCTACAAGAGCAGCCGCCACCTCGGCTTCGCCCTGCAGCGCTCGGAAGCCGTGACGGCCGCCTATGTGCGGGCGCACCGCCGCCACTTCGGCCACACCTTCGCGCAGACCCTCGGCTGCCTTACGGTC
The DNA here is from genome assembly GCF_001422215.1 of Methylobacterium sp. Leaf89. Lineage (NCBI taxonomy): Bacteria > Pseudomonadati > Pseudomonadota > Alphaproteobacteria > Hyphomicrobiales > Methylobacteriaceae > Methylobacterium > Methylobacterium sp. Leaf89. The sequence goes on from NZ_LMML01000029.1 coordinate 243,754, forward strand.
TACGCCGTTGCCAGCGCGGCCCTGCTGGCGCTGGGCGGATGGCTGATCCTGCAGGGCCAGCTCTCGATCGGGCAGCTCGTGGCGGCCGAACTCGTCCTGTCGGGGGTGTTCTACGGCATCTCGCAGCTCGGCTCCTACCTGGAGAGCTTCTACGACCTCGTGGCCGCGCTGCACGAACTGTCGCTGTTCTACGACATCGAGCAGGAGAACGACCTCGCGCGGACGGGGGCGGTGCCGGCGACCGGCTCCCTTCGCCTACGCGACGTCGAGGTCGAGGGCGGGCGCCTGGACTTCGCCGTCGGCAGCGGCGAGCAGGTCGCCGTCACCGCGGAGGCGCAGGTCGAGCAAGCGGTGGCCGCGCTGCTCAAGCGCTCGGTGCAGCCGCGGCGCGGGTTGGTGATGATCGGCGGGGCCGACATCGCCTCCTTCGAGATGTACCGCCTGCGCTCCGAGATCCTGGTTCTCGACCGTCCGACGCTCGTCGAGACCACGATCCGCGCCTACCTCGCCCTCGCGGACGACCAGGGAGGAGCCACGACCCAGGATTGCCTCGACCGCCTCGGTCTGTCGGAGCGCATCCTGCACCTGCCGCAGGGCCTCGACACCCCGCTCTCGTCCTCGGGCTGGCCGCTCTCGACCCGCGAGATCATGGCCCTGAAGCTGGCCGCGGCGGTGGCGCGGCCCCCCAAGCTCCTGATCCTGAGTACCCTCTACGACCTCGTGGCGCCCGAACACGTCGCGGCGGCGCTGGTGGCCCTGCGCCAGGCGGGCACGACGGTTCTGCACTTCACCCAACGTCCCGAGATACAGGCCTACGACGGCTATCTCTGGCTCTGCAGGCGCGACCAGGTCCGGTTCGCGGATCCCGCGGGTCTGCTCGCCCGCGCCAACGACAAGGAGACGTCCCGTGCTGTCGCGGCCTGAACACCTGCATCACTTCCCGACGCTGACCGCGATCCGCCCGCCCCGTGCCGCCCTCGCGCTCGCCTGGATGCTCGGTATCGGCCTCGTCCTGGCGGCGCTGATCCTCCTCACCGTGCCCTGGGTCCAGACCTCGGCCGGAACGGGCCGCGTGATCGCGCCCAACCCGGCCGACCGCGTGCAGACGATCACGGCCCTCGTCCAAGGGCGGGTCGAGCACTGGTACGTGGAGGATGGCCAAAGGGTCCGGGCGGGCGATCCGATCGCACGGCTGGCCGACAACGACCCCTTCCTGCTTCAGCGGCTCGGGGCCGAGCGGGAGCAGATCGAGGCCGAGATCGCGGCCGCCGAACAAGCGGTGCGGGTGGCCGAGAGCGAGGTCAGCCAGACCCGGGAGGCCGCGGACAAGGGCTTCGTGACGCGGCGCAACTTCGAGGCTGCGCAGATCCGTGTCGCGGAGCGCCGCGTGCGGTTGGCCGAGGTCAGGGGGAAGCTGAGTCGCCTGGATGTGACGGCGAACCGTCAGGCGGCGCAGCTGGTGCGCGCACCACGCGATGGGCGGATCCTGCATATCAACGCGGCGGCCGGAGCGACCCTGGTCAATGCCGGGGACATCCTCGCCACCCTGGCTCCGCACGCCTCCACGCGCGTGGTGGAACTGATGGTCGATGGCCGCGACGTGGCCCTGATCCGGCCCGGGCAGCCCGTGCGCCTCGCCTTCGAGGGCTGGCCGGCCATTCAATTCAGCGGCTGGCCATCGGTGGCCCACGGCCTGTTCGATGGGCAGGTTCGGATGATCGACCCCTCGGCTCAGCCGAACGGCCTGTTCCGGGTCCTGGTGGAGCCGGCACCCGGCAAGATCGCCTGGCCGGACGTCGCGTTCATTCCCCTGGGCGCCAAGGTGCGCGGCTGGATCCAGATGGAGACGGTGACGGTCGGCTACGAACTCTGGCGCGTCCTGAACAACTTCCCACTGGAATTCCGCAGGCCCGGTCGCGAGGGGCAGGAGGCGACAAGATGAGACGCCGTCGAACTGTACGCCCGTTGTCTTCCCCGATGGTCGGAAGGCCGATGGCGGCCATCCGCGCGGTTCCTGCGTTCGAGGATTCCGATCCTGGATGGGGTGTCGAACGCCTGCTTCCCAGCATCGCCTCAAGGACGCTGAAGGGCAGGGGTGGGTCGAATGCGGATGGCCCGCTTCACGATGGGGTCATACGCACACCGGACGGCAACGATGTCGGGAAACAGCGGTCGTTCCGAAATCAGACGTCGCCGAGGCGGCTGTCAGCCGACCTTCAGGCCGGCCTGAAACGCGAAGGCCCACCGTTTCGGTTCGCGGTCTTCCGGTGACGGGTAAGGAAGCTTTAACCACCTTGACCGAAACTGCATCTGTCAGATCGGAGATGGGGTGTTTGCCTCGGTCCGAGCCGATCACGCTGCTGGCCGACACGGCCGGCCGCAATACTGTACGACTGAAGCCGGTTGGTCCGATGGGAGCGGGAGCCTTGCTCGCCTGTCGCGCTGACCGGCTTCGCCATGCGTGGGACAGGCGTAACATGTTGCGGGAATAGCGCTTCCACGTGATCGGGCGTAGGCTCGCCGGATGTTCAGGTGGCGCATCTACCTTGTGACGACAGCGGTGCTTGCACTTCCCATCAGCGGCTTCTGGCTTCATGCCTGGCACATCGGGGCCGGCTTGAAGTGGCTTGAGCCGGACGTCGATTTGTTGGTGATCGCAGCTCTTTCCGTCTGAGCCAGTGCGTTTCTGGCCTTTTCCGTGACGAGATCGATTGCGCGGTCCTAGGTCCGTCAGGAATTGTAGCTGACGAGCGCGACCACCCACGATCCGTGGTCCTTCACGAGGGCCTGTGCTCCAGCCTCGCTGGCCGTCGGAGCATGAGAGCCGGATGGCTGGATCTCATAGACGTCATAGCTTGCCGCCGTGCTCGTTGGCCCGACGTGACCAAACCCGCGAGCCGCACGGCCATGATGGCGGTCAAAGAGAAAGACCGCATCATCCGGGGAAGCCACGTTTCCGGCTTGACCAAAGCGTGCCGTATCGCCGTAGACGCGGCCCGTAGCTCTCTCGATTGCGATGTAGTGTGCCATGCGAAATCGTCCCGCCCTTTCTGATTACACACGGTCGCCGCGTGCCATCTCGAACGCGCGGTCGATGGCCTGAACGACCTGCTTTGGCGCGAGATGATGGATCATGTGGCCCATGCCCGGGACGACGATGAATTCGCTCTGAGGCAAGGCGTGGTGCAATCGCTCGGATTGACGTTCGACATCTGCGATCTGATCGTCGGCCCCGGCGATGATGACGACGGGCAATTTGAGTTCGCGGTAGTGCGCCTGCAGTTCGACCGTCACCGGGGTCATCAACGCAGCATCCTCAGCGGATGCTCGGAGCTGCAGAGGTCGCAGCATCATCTCCTCGGGGAACTCCCGATCAAACCGCTCCGGCACACGAGCCGGCGCGAACATCCCCTTGATCATGCCAGGCATGAGAGCTCGACCAACGAGTGGCGATACGGTGTAGCGCAGGACGTCCCCGATGCCGGGGATCGCCGGGGGTGAAGCCAGGATCACATCGGCTCGCAGCGTCGGGTAGTAGTAGCCCGAAGCCAAGACGAGGCTCCGCACGAGGCTTGGCGCCTGCAGCGCCAGGGCGATGGCGACAAGGCTGCCCCAGGAGTGCCCAAGGACCACCGCGTTCGAGACGCCAAGCCGCTCCAGAGCCTTTTCGTACAACGTCGCATGAGCCCGCGGGGTCCAGATCCCGCGGGGCCGGCTGCTGTAGCCATAGCCCGGCCGGTCGAAGATGATGACCCGATAGCGCTTGGCGAGTTCGTCCACGATTCCGCTGACCAAGAAGTCCTGGATCATCGTGCCGTTGCCGTGGATCAGCACCAAGGGCTGACCGTGGCCTCGGACGATGTAGTGCAAACGCACACCATCCACGGTCATGAAGTCGCCGATGGGCGGTGTGCGCCGCTCGGCTTCGCGGGCGCTCACGACCGCAAACAGCGCGGATGCACCAAGAGCAGCAGCAGACCCGATGAGAGCGGGAACCAGCCAGGGCGTGGTCGAGCGGCGCGTCATAGTGTGATCCTCTGTGGTGAAAGTGGCTCCCTGATCGAGGAGACGGTGCGCGTGCGATGGGGGTCGAGCGTTCTCAGGGACGAGGGGCGGTTTCCAGGAGCCGGGGTGCCATCGCGGCGAGAGCCAGGAGTGGCCCTGGCATCACGACGCCGGCCCGCCGCATGGTCTGAGCAGCGGCTCGGCAACCCTGGATGTCGTTCGTGCCCGCCGCGCTCTCGATCTGCTGCACGTTCTCGGCGGAAGGTTTGGGAGCCGCGGGCGCAGCCGGGACCGTCGCAGACGCAACCTTCGCAGGTCCCGATGCCGTGGCCGTGGAGCCTGCCGGAGCGGCCTTGTTCTGCGCCTCACCCTGGGGGCCAGCCGCACCCGGTCCGGAGGCGGTGATCTGCCCGCTCTGACCCGAGGTGTTCTGGGGCGTGCCCGGAGCTGAGGGCTTCGCTGACGTATCGTCACTCTTCTTGGCCGTCACCGCTGTTGCGAGCTGTGGCGGTGCCTCCGCGGCCTTTGTCGCGGCCTCGGGCTGTTTCACGAAGGCAACGAGTTCCGTGCAAAGGTTCGCAGGTCTACCGGTTCCGCCGCTGCTATCGGGCGTGGGCTGACTCAATGCGCCTTGCGCGCGTGCAAGGGCTGGGTTCAGAACCAGCGCGGCGATCGTCATCGCCTTTAAAGCCCGCATGTCGATGTCCTTGGATCAGCCGGGAACGGCGCAGACGCGTTCGGAGGTGCTGATCACAAGAAACTGATCGCAGGGTGATTGGTTGCGATGGAACCTCGATGATGAACCCCAGAAAGCACTAGACATTCGCTCGAATGGCCGGGATGTCGAAGATCCGATTGTTTTCCGATTACCCTTGCCGGGTCCGATCTACGCACCCTCGAGACGCCCCATCTCTGTCGGGAAAGATAGGATTGGATTTCCATTGCGGATGAAACGTACCGGAATCACTATCCCGATATGCCCTCGTCTCGACCCTCGACCTGCAGCGTGATGCGCTGACACGAGCCGGCTGCGAGTGCCTGCTCGAGGAGAAGACGTTCGATAAGGCCGGGATCAAGGGCCCCGAGTTCGAGGCGGCCCTCGCCTCACTCCGCCCCACCGACGTGCTCGTCGTCTGGACGCTCGCTCGTCCAGATGATGCGCACCATCGACTCTATCGATCGCGGCCATCGCCACGCGCCTCGGGGTCAGCCGGGACACGCTCTTCAGCGAGTTCCTCCAGGCCCGCCCCCGCAGCGAGGCAGACGTAGCGGATCCGGCGCGAGCACCGCTTCGTCTACCCCACCGACTGGCCGCATCTCTCGGCCGTGATCCGCTTGGAGCGAGCCAAGGGACGTTGCGAGGTCTGCGCCCGTCCGCATGGACGGCGCGTCTTCCATCTGACGGATGGGCGCCGGTGGGACGGAGAGGAGGGGTCCTGGCGTGACGGGGCCGGGCGCTTCGTCTGTCCGGCGAGTGGGGCCGACGATGTTCTGGGTACCGTACGAACCACACGCGTGATCCTGGCCACCGGCGACCGCGACACGACGAACAACGCGACTCGGGACCCTTCGGCCTTCGGCCAGCGCAGCCTCATGAACCCCCATCGACCCGAGCACCAGCGCCGGCGCTGGTATACCTTGTTCAGGCGCAACGCTTTAGGTGATCTCTTCAGGGCCCGTACTAGATTTGCATGTACCCAATGTCTCACAGGAAGTTCCGCAGAGACACAAAATTCTTTTCCCGGGTAATTTCATTGTTTGTTAACCCGGCAATCGGGATATTGGCTCGAGTTTGATGTATTAATGCAAAAAAATGGTATAGTAGATGCCTGATCGGCGGCGATTTAAAAGACAGCAATGCAATCTGGAGGCAAGGATCTTCGTTCCGCTCTCAAGTAACCCTATTCCTTGCCTCATCACAGATATCTCCACTCACGGAAGCTTCGTGCGTACGCCGAAGAACGCGCCCATCCCGGCAAATTTCGATCTTGCGATCGGCTTGAGCAGCCTACCCCGTGCGTGTCGCATCGCCCGGCGAGAAGCGGACGGCTATGGCATCGAATTCCTTGATCCTGTTCGTCATGAAATAGAGGAAATCCTCATCGAGACCGCGTTCAAGGAAGACCTCGTCTTCGAAGCGCTCAACCCAGCCCTGGACAGCGAAGCCACGATGACCCGGGTGCGTCTTCGTCGAGCCGTCGACGCGGTGATGGATCTGATCGAGCGGCGCAACGCCATGGGCTGGGCGTATATCGAGCCCTTGCCGGATCCGTTTGATCAATCTCGGGAAGCGCTTCGCAGCACCAGCGCGGCTCTGATGCCGGCTTCGACCGCAAAGCTCTTGGCGCCTCCCTTCAGCAAGGGGCAAGGCCGTCGTTCGGCGGCTTTGTGACCGCCGCACCACGAGCGATGTTTCTCGTTCGTTCCGCAGGCCGAAGGTCTCGCCTCAGGAGGGGTCTTGGATCAGAAGAGGGGGCATTCCAGCTTCTGGTCCCGCGTCATGCCCCTCGCTTCCCATTCCGTCCTCCGGCAGCATCGCGAAGTCGTCGCCGTGATGGCCACCTATGGGATGTTCCTCGGCGGCATGCTGGTGCTCGCCTGGGCGATCTCCTGAGGGAGTCCGTGGATCGGTACGAGGCCATCGTGCATCGCGCGGCAGAGATCCGCGGCCGGGGGCCGCGCTGTCCCGGGTGGTGGCGTTCAGCGAGCTGAGATAGACCCGCCGCCCCAGGATGGGTGTGATAGGGGACGGAATGAGCGACCAGCGCAGCGCCGATTTCCTTGCCGTGGTCATCGAGAATGCGGAGCTGCGCCGGCAACTCGCGGAGGTTCAGGACCAATGCGTCGAGCTGGCGGTCGACGCGGGTGAGCAGCACGCCGCGAACGAGGCCCTGCGTCTCCGACTGGCGCAGGCCGAGCGCGAGTGCGATGCCTGGCGCGCAGAGGCCGAACAGGGGCGGCGCACGGGCTGACTGTCGGGGGGACCGCACCATTCGACCACCGGTTCGACTGATCGAGGCTCGTGAAGCCGGTCGTTCCCGCGCAAGCCAAAAGGCCTCCCGGGCGTTCCATGTCGTGCCGACGGCGGCCAAAGCCGAGATGCCTGAACGGGGAGGGCATACGAACGGGTTGCCCGCGGAGACGGTCGAGGTACGCGATGACGTGATCGCCCGGGGCGAGGCGCATCGGAACGAGCCCATCGCAACCTTTCATGCCCTCGGCAGCCGGGGGGAGCGTTCGACGGCGAACCTATGAATGCGAGGGCAGATCGAGGGCACGCTCGCCGCGATGCGGTGGCGTCGCGCCTGACTGCACGCGCTAGAGCCACGCACCGGGTAACCCGCCTGCCACGCGGCTCATTCCCAGTCGATCTCCAGGGAGCGCTCGAACGCCCCATCGCCGAGCTCCTTGCCTTTGGGATCGACGACCACGACGTCCCGAAAGCCTCGCCGCCGCAGCTCCCACGTCTTCTCCATCGCCTGTTCGTCCGTGCCGCAGGCGAAGGTCATCACCCTGCCATTCGGATCAATCCCCTTCACTGTGAACACGACATCGTCTCCGCTCTCGACCGGGATATGGGGTTGGCATTTGCGAGATCGTAGCCCGGATCGGATCACAGGTGGCCAAGTGGGGCAGCCTGGATCCTGGATCGGAAACGTCCGCTCAGGCAATGTCTCTGGTATACCTCTATCAGATGCAACGCCTTGGGATGTCTCTTCGGTGCCCCGTGCCTGACCAGCCGAGGCCGGATTTGCGACGCTCAGTTTTAATCCGGTGCAGTGCGTGTCCCCTGGCACGTCAAGAATGAAATTAGCTCCCCATATTAGTTTCAGACAGAGAGAAACGAACCAAGACATTGGTTCGTACTGTGAAGGAGCTCGTAAGCTTTAATGAAGACCCGTATCGCCGCCCTCGTTACTGCCCTTGTCCTTGGCGTTGCTCCGATCTCGTCCGCCATGGCCTATGACAGCCCCTCTCGCTACACGTCGTTCGCACCCTACGACGTCGAGACCACGGGCTCGGTCAACGACGTGCGCCGTCCTCCGGCCTATCTCGGTTGCCCGATGAGCTCGGCCGCCGAGGGCAACGCCAACCAGCAGAACTTCCCCACCCAGCAATACGGCCAGACCTCGGGCGGAAACCTCTGCTGATTGGACTCGCGACGGAGACTCCCATGCTGCTGAAAGGCTTCTCCACCGCGATGATCGCTGCCTTCGCGGGTGGCATCGTCTGCACCATCGTCGGCTCGGCCAATGCCTTCTTGAGCCTGTAAAGGCCGAGCCCTACGGATATGCCTTCGAGACCCGCCTAGCCCTGGCCGCGGGGGGTATCTTGCTATGCTTGACAGCTTTTCGAAGCGCAGCGTGACGCTCCCCCTGGCAAGGCGTTTCTGCCCTCTGTCCCCGGTCTGCACAGGTCGTCCACAAAGCGTTTGACCCGCGCCCGTCCAGAATGTTCCTGCTTTGTACTGAAGGGGGGACAAGACCCATGACCGCAACGCAGATCGCCGAGATGGCGTCCATGAGCGAGGCCGAGATGATCGCTCTGGCCTACGCAGAAGCGGCCGGTGGCGATGCCCGCCGGGCCCTGCTGCAGGCCATCGAGGACATCCTGAGCTTGGAGGCGAAGCTGGCCACGGCCGAACGGCGGATCTCCTATGGCTACGTTCGCGGTGCCGGACCCGGTCGGGGCACCTGACGTGGAGCGCCTGTGCGATGTCCGCGCCGAACGCATCGTCCTCCTGTGCAGTCCCTGCGGACGGCGCGGATCCTATGTGATCGAGCGACTGCGCCAGCGCTTCGGCGCGCATGCCTCGGTGCTAGACGTGTACCTGGCCCTCACGCAAACCTGCCGCTTCCAGCGCGAGGTTGGAAGCCGGACCCCCAACGTCTACGGCATCACGTGCCGGGCCAAGCTCGACACCACGGGTGGCCCTGAACCCGCGGGGCTGCCGTCGAGGACCTGAGCCATGTGCAACCTCTACAGCCTGATCACGCCACAGGCCGAGATCCGCGCTTCCTTCGGCGTGTCGGTCGATCGCACCGGCAACCTGCCGCCGCTGCCGGGCATCTTCCCCGATCAGCGCGCGCCGATCGTGCGCGTGACCGAGGACGGCGAACGCGTCCTGGAGATGTTGCGCTGGGGCATCCCGGGCCCGAAGTCGTTCGGCGAGCATCCTGTGACCAACGTGCGCAACGTGAAGAGCCCGCACTGGCGGCCCTGGCTGAAGCCGCAGTACCGCTGCCTGGTACCGGTCTCCTCGTTCAGCGAGTACGCCGACACCAAGCCGCGAAAGACGCCGACCTGGTTCGCTCTCGGCGAGGACCGGCCGCTGTTTGCGTTCGCCGGCAACTGGCGCCCCTGGACGGGGGTGCGCGGCACGAAGGCCGAGAACCCCGACCGCATCGAGGAGGAGCACCACCTGTTCTCCTTCCTGACCTGCGAGGCCAACGGTATCGTCGGCCCGATCCACCCGAAGGCCATGCCGGTGCTGCTGACGACGCCGGAGGCGTGGAGCACCTGGCTCGCGGCCCCGACCGAGATTGCGCTGGAGCTTCAGCGTCCCCTGCCGGATGCGATGATGCGGATCGTGGCGACGGGATCTCGAAAGGATCCGGCAGAGTGAAAAATCGAGCGGCTTCGCAAATTCCTACCTTGTCATTTGATTAACTTAGCTGCCAAACAAGCAAATCAGATTAAAGACGATCTTCACTGGACTACGTTATCAATCCATCTGGTCGAGAGAGAAAAAGATCTACTCATACAACGCCTGATGGCAGAAGCGAAAAACTGCGATGATCCACCAGCTTGTTTATTACAGCCGCAACGTCGTCCTCGGAAACGACCGGGCGATGCTGACGAATTTGCGGGAGATCGTCACAGCCTCACAGCGCAACAACAGCCGAGACGGGATCACCGGGTTCCTGATCTTCGACAAGACCTGGTTCATCCAGATCCTGGAGGGTGAGCAAGTGCAGGTAAGCGCGACTTATACTCGTATTGCACGGGATCCGCGCCACACGACGGCGACCATCATGGATGCGCGCAACAGTCCGAGCCGCTTCTTTCCCAACTGGACCATGGGAGGCGCCATGCGGACGCCGGAGGTGGAAGAGGTCTACCTGCAGCATGGCATCGGCAGCGCCATCGAGCCCACACGCCTGAAGAGCACGCAGGTCATCAACCTCGCGCTCGACCTCCAGGCCTTCGATACCGCCAAGCGTCAGGCGCAGCGTCTCGCCAGCTAACGGTATCCCACCGTCATTCTGGTGGCGCCGATCACCACTCTGGCCTTACTGGAATCGAACGCCGTGGGAGGCCTCGGTCGCTGTTCAGCGGCTGAGGCGCAGCCCGAGATCTCGCCGGTCGTTGGAGCGGAAGATCGAACGCCGACGAGGTTCAGGTCTTGATGCCCGTGAAGGTCTTCGAGATCGGCGGCTGGGCTCGCGCTTACCGATGTTCACGAGCGTCGGGACCGAACGCGCAGCGGCGATGGGCGGTGTGACAATCACACCCCTGGCCTGATCAGGATCGTTCACTAGAACACTTCTGATCACCGGGACGGCCGACACTTGAACGACTACGAAGACGGCGCGCGCATCGACGCCGAGATCACCAGCTCCGTCGTCGGCTCCGATCCCTTCGCCGCTGCCGTGCGGGCGACGCGCATGCCGATGGTGATCACCGATCCGCGGTTGCCCGACAATCCCATCGTGTACGTGAACGACGCGTTCGTGAAGCTCACCGGCTACGAACGCTCGGAGATCATCGGACGCAACTGCCGTTTCCTGCAGGGCCCCGAGACGAACCCCGAGGACGTCAAGCGGGTCAGGGACGCCATCGACCGGCGCGTCACCATCGAGATCGACCTGAAGAACCACCGCAAGGACGGCATCGCTTTCTGGAACCGCCTCCTCGTCTCGCCTGTCTTCGCGCCCGACGGCGACCTGACTTACTTCTTCGCCTCGCAGTATGACGTGACCCTCGAAAAGGAGCGGCTTGTCGTCCTCCAGAAGGACCGCGACGCCCTGGAGGCGGAGTCGGCCCGCCGCTCCCTCGAACTCATCGAGAGCGAGGAGCGCCTCCGATTTACCCTGAAGGCCGGACGCCTCGGAGCCTGGACGCTCGATCTCGGCGTCATGCGCCTGGTCTCGTCGGATGGGTTCAAGGAGAACCTTGGTCGCCCGCAGAACGAACCGCTGACCTACGAGGAGATGCTCAAGGCCATCCATCCGGAGGATCTCCCCAGGAAGCTCGCGGCCCGGGACGCTGCGATTGCCGGCCACTCGGACTACGACGTCGAGATCCGTGTCATCACTCCGCGAGGCGAGACACGCTGGCTGCAGTTTCGCGGCCAGGCCTCGTACCGCGCGGATGGCACGCCTCTGAGCATCGCCGGGATCAGCCTGGACATCACGGACCGCAAGCGGGCCGAAGAGCACCGCGACCTCCTTGCGGGCGAGCTCAACCACCGCATCCAGAACACCCTGGCGACCGTCCAATCCATCTCCCGCCAGACGCTGCGGGGTGCCGCTTCCTTGGAGGAGGCGCAGGTCGCGATGGAGTCCCGCCTACGTTCCTTGTCGGCCGCGACGGAAATGCTGGCCCGGGGCAGTGGCGATTGGGCGACTCTGACGGAGGTCGTCATTGCGGCGCTGCACCCGTTCGGCGTCGAGCAGGGTCATCGCTTCAAGATCGGCGGACCGATCCTGCGCCTCGCACCGCGCGTCGCCCTGGCCTTCGCGCTGGCCATCCACGAACTCGCGACGAATTCCGTCAAGTACGGTTCCCTCTCGCGGGACGACGGACGGGTGATCGTGAGTTGGGATATCGTGGATGGGTCCAGTCCCGACCGGCTCTGGTTCCAGTGGCAGGAGGTCGGTGGACCCCGGGTCTCGCGACCGACGCGAACCGGCTTCGGCTCCCGCATGATCGAGCGCGCCCTGGCCCAGGAGATCGGGGGGACGGCCGAGATCGATTACCGCCCGCGCGGCGTCGTGTTCACGGCCGAGGCGCCGCTGCTGGAGATCACCCGAGACTGAAGGGGCGCCGTTCGGTCTGGCATCCTCATTCTGGTAAACGCCATCCAGATGTCAGGCCGCGTGGTGGATGGCGTCGACGACCTGGGAGGAGCTGTAGGGTTTGGCGACGAACAACCCGTGATCCGGCATGTCCCGATTCGCGAACCGGTTGCGTCCCGAGGTCACGACGAGCCGGATGTCGGGCCAGGCGTGGTGGACGCGCTCGGCCAGGGTCACTCCGCACATAGACCCGGGCATATCGACGTCCGTGAAGAGCACGCCGATGTCCGAACGCTCGTGAAGGATGAACCAGGCTTCATCGGCTTGACGTGCCTCTACCACCGAGAAGCCGGCATCCTCCAGCATGTCGACCGCCATCATGCGGACAAGGTCATCGTCCTCGACCACAAGCACCAACGATGTTTCGGGATCGCGTTTCCTCGACATTGCTGTTCAACAAGCGACCTCCGGAACGGTTGCCTGTGGGATCGTTAGGCCCAGGGGCATTCCCGACCTTGGCCGCCTCGGTGTTTGATCCCGCGGTGTGGTGATATGGCTGAGCACCATGCTGCAAGGGACGCGCTCTGGTCCGGGTTCTCCCTGGAAGCGGGGCACTCCGTCGCGCGATCCGGTGACGTGAAGAGAGCGTAAGGGCGCTGGCCCGGCGCTGCGGCGTCAGCCCGGCAGGTTTGCCAGGGCGGCGGCGTCGCGCCCGACCACGGGGGCGAGCTGGGGCACGCCCTCGGCCTTCATGCGCTCCACCAGCCCGACCTTGATCTTCGGGATCAGCCCGGGACCGGCATAGACGAGGCTCGAATAGAGTTGGAGCAGGCTGGCGCCGGCCCGGATCTTGGTCCAGGCGGCCTCCGCCGAGTCGATGCCGCCGACGCCGACCAGGGGAAGCTTTCCGCCGACCCGCAGATAGGTTTCGGCGAGGAGACGGGTCGCCGCCGCGAAGAGCGGCCGGCCCGAGAGGCCGCCGGTCTCGCGGGCGAGGCTCGCCTCGCGAAGGGTCCCGGGCCGGGCGATGGTGGTGTTGGACACGACCAGACCCTGGACGCCGCGCCGCAGGGCGGTGGCCGTCATCGCGTCGAGGGCGTCGAGGGTGATGTCGGGCGCGATCTTCAGCAGGATGGCAGTGGCCGGATGGGTCGTGTCGCGGGCCTCGACCACCCGGGCGAGCAACTCGTCGAGGAAGGCTTCGCCCTGGAGGTCCCGCAGGCCGGGGGTGTTCGGCGAGGAGACGTTGACGGTGACGAAATCCACCAGCGGCGCCAGGGCGCGGGTGCAGGTCACGTAGTCGGCGAGGCGGTTGGTCGAATCCTTGTTGGCACCGATATTGACGCCGACGCGCCCCGGCCGGCCCTGGCGGGCGGCGAGGCGGCCTCGCACCACCTCGAGGCCCTCGCTGTTCAGGCCGAAGCGGTTGATGACCGCTTGGTCCTGTTCAAGCCGGAAGACCCGGGGGCGGGGATTGCCCGGCTGCGCCTTCGGAACGACGCCGCCGACCTCGACGAAGCCGAAGCCGAGTCCGAGCAGGGCATCGGGCACCTCGGCGCCCTTGTCGAAGCCCGCCGCGAGACCGACCGGATTCGGAAACCGGCGGCCCAGGGCCTCGACGGCGAGACGTGCATCGTCGGCCGGCGGCCGGCGCGGGGGCAGGGCGGCGAGGCCGCGCAGCGTGAGATTGTGCGCCGTCTCGGCATCGAGGCGGTGCAGCAGGGGCTTGGCCAGGGGGAAGAGGGCGCCGATCATGCCGGGCGTCCTTCCGCTTGGGGGCCCGCGCCGGCGAGGGGGGCTGCGCCGAGATCGCTCGGGAAGACGTGGCGCCCGTCGGCCCCGAGGGGCAGGTCGGTCACGGACCGGACGGCCTTCAGGTCTAGGACGGCGTAGAGGTGCGGGAACAGATCGCCCCCCCGCGACGGTTCGTATCGCAGGGCCGGCCCGAGATCTTCGGCCTCCACGGCGACCAGAACGAGGTCCTCGGCGCCGGCGAAGTGGCGGGCCGCGGTCTCCCCCACCTGAGCGGCGGTGGAGAAATGGATGTAGCCGTCGGTGCGGTCGATCGGGGCGCCCTCGAAGCGGCCGATATCCTCGGCCCTGCGCCAGAGGGCCCGGGGGGAGATCTTGTAGATGAGCGCCATGCCCGCTCCGTACCGGGTTTCGCAGGGCCGATCAAACGCCGCCGCGACGTCCGAAACTGCAACCTCACGGATAAGTTGACATCATGAGTTGCGAGGACCCGAGGATGAAGCGACCGGCTGAATCGGTAGCCTTCGCACCATTGCCATCCGAGTAGAATAGTTCTACTTTCCTAACTCTAGGCTGGACGTCTTACCCGTAATACGCTTTGAGCTTTCGATGCTGTCTCATGAACAGATTTGGACCGCAATCGACCGCCTAGCGGAACGTCACGGATTCTCCGCGTCCGGTCTCGCTCGGCGGGCCGGACTGGACGCGACGAGCTTCAATCGCTCGAAGCGCATCGGCCCCGATGGCCGCAAGCGCTGGCCCTCCACCGAATCGGTCTCGAAGGTGCTGGCCGCCACCGGGGCGAGCCTCGACGAATTTCTCCGTCTGATCGAAGCGCGCGATGGACCGCCGCGCACCATGATCCCGCTGATCGGCATGACCCAGGCCGGCGCCGGGCGCCTCTTCACCGACGAGGGCATGCCCACCGGCGGTCCCGGCTGGGAGGAGATCGAGTTTCCGGACCTGGCCGACGATCGCGCCTTCGCCCTGGAGGTGCAGGGCGATTCGATGGCCCCCCTCTATCGCGACGGCGACGTGCTCATCGTCTCGCCGACCGCCGGGGTCCGCAAGGGCGACCGGGTGGTGGTGCGGCTCGCGGCCGGCGAGGTGCTGGCTAAGGAACTGAAGCGCAAGACCGCACGCACCATCGAGCTCGCTTCGCTGAACCCGGACCACGAGGACCGGGTCGTCAACGTCAGCGACATCGCCTGGATCGGCCGGGTGATGTGGGTGCGCCAGTAGCGTCTCCGGCGCAGCTTTGCCGTTCTCCCGGTTGGGGCTATGCCTTGCGGCCGGAGGGGCCGCGTGCCCCGGATCGGCGGACAGGCCATGGCATCGCCCCGGACGGACGATCACCCTGCGGAAAGCGCGCCGGAGGCCGGCCTCGCCCGACTGCTGACCGCCTCGGCCGTGCCGGCCGCGCTGCTGGCGCCGGACGCGCCCGGCGGCCGCATCCTCCTCGCCAACCGCGCCCTCCGCGACCTCGTCCGCCGGCCCGCCGATGCGCCCTCCGACGGCGACCTGCGCGACTGGCTCGGGCTCGCCGGTGACCGGGACTCCGGCGCCACCTTCGCGGCGGCCCTCTCCGGTGGGGCGCCCGAGGGCGTCGAGGTGCTGGCGCGCCTGGGCGGCGGTGCGGCATTCTGGGTGCAGGTCTACCTCGTCCCGGTTCCGGAAACCCCCTACCGGCTGGCGCAGGTCGTGGACGTCACCCGCCGCCACGACGCCGAGGGAGCCCTCGCACTCTCCCGTCAGCGCGAGGCGCTGGGCCTGCTCACCAACAGCGTGGCCCATGAATTCAACAACTTCCTCCAGATCCTCATCGGCTACATCGACGGGCTGAAGCGTCGTCTGGGGGACCGCGACGAGCCCTTCATTCAGCGCGCCATCGTCCGCTCCACGGACGCGGCCGAGCGCGCCACCACTCTGACCCGCCAGCTCCTGGCCTTCTCGCGCCGCATCGCGCCCGATGTCCGCCCGGTCGACCTGAACGGGCTGATCGAAGCGTTCGGCGCCCGGACTGGCCCGACGCTGCCGGCCCGGATCACCCTGGAGACCCGGACCACGCCGGGGCTCGCCTGCGGCCTCAGCAACCCGACCCAGATCGAGCTCGCCCTCAACCACATCGTGGCCAATGCCTGTGAGGCCATGCCGGCGCCCGGGCGCATCGTGATCGCGACCTTCGCGGTGCCCCCGGGGGACCGGGCCCTGCAGCGGCCCGGCGACGGCGCCGTCGGCATCACGGTGACCGACGAGGGCCAGGGCATGTCCCCCGAGATGGCGGCCCGCGCCCTCGCGCCCTTCGTCACCAGCCGCGAGGCCGGTCGGGGTGCCGGGCTCGCCATCGTCCACGGCCTCGTGAAGCGCCAGAACGGCACGGTGTCGATCGACTCGAAGCCCGGTGAGGGCGCCACGGTCCGGATGGTGTTCCCTTCCGCGCTCTGAGGGGAATCCAACAGGATTCTGCCAAGAACAGCGGACTAAAACTCCGGCGCGAACGTCACCATATCAGGAGCGGCGTCATCGCCGGACTTCCCAGTTGTTCACCAGAGGCGTTTTCATGCTCACCTCCACCACTCGCCGGAAGCGCGCGGCATCCATCCTCGCGCTCGCCGCGACGCTGGTTCTCGCAGCGCCCGTCGTCGAGGCGCGTCCCGGTAGCGGCAGCAGCGGTGGCATGGGCTCGCGCGGCTCGCGCACCTACGCGCCGCCCTCGGCCACCACCACGGCGCCCGGCGCCCCGGCCCCGATCCAGCGCTCGCAGACCCAGCCCGGCCCCGCCATGGGCAATCCCGGCATGAACACCGCGGCCCAGCCCGGACGGCGCTTCGGCGGCGGCTTCATGGCCGGCCTGCTCGGCGCAGGCCTGCTCGGCGCGCTCCTGGGCGGCGGCTTCTTCGGCGGCCTCGGCGGCATCGCCTCGTTCCTCGGCCTGATCCTGCAGGTCGGCCTCGTGGTCCTGCTCGTCTCCTTCGCCGTGCGCTGGTTCCGCCGGCGCCAGGGCCAGCCGGCCGCGGCCGGCCTGTCCCGCTCCAATCTCGACGGCGCCGGCGCGAATCCGGGCCCGTTGGGTGGCGCACCCCTGGGGGGCACCCCGACGGGCGGCGGCTACGGCAACGCCCAGCGCGGTCCCGCACCGGTCCAGCCCGCGCAGGCGCGTCCGGTCCAGATCGGACCGGGCGACTTCGAGAGCTTCGAGATCGCCCTCAACGACGTGCAGGCTGCCTATGGCCGTGAGGATGCGGCCGCGCTCCGCAGCCTCGCCACCCCGGAGATGGCCGGCTACTTCCTCGAGGAGTTGCGCGCCAACGAGGCACGTGGTGTCGTCAATCGGATCTCGGACGTGAAGCTGCTGCAGGGCGACCTCTCCGAGTCTTGGGGCGAGGGCAATGCCGAGTACGCCACGGTGGCGATGCGCTACGCCATCAAGGACGTGACTCTCGACCGTAAGACACAGCGGGTCGTCGAGACCGGCGAGCCCGAGGCGGTCGAACTGTGGACCTTCGTACGCGAGCGCGGCGGCCGCTGGATCCTCTCGGCGATCCAGCAGGGTCGCTGAACGACCGACATCGGCGATGAGCCGCTGAAACGAAGGGCCCGCGCGGAGATGTCCGCGCGGGCCCTTCCGCGTTTCAGGAGGCGGTGATCAGGCGGGCCTGTAAGCCTGCGCCATCGCCACGAAGGCCGAGACCGGCACTTCCTCCGCCCGTGCCGTATCGGGGATGCCGGCCGCGTCCAGAAGCCGGGCCGGATCGGGCACCGCCGCCTTGAGGCTCTGACGCAGCATCTTGCGCCGCTGCCCGAAGGCCGCCCGGGTGATCGCCTCCAGGGCCTGAACCGAACAGGCCAGCGGCTCGCGCCGGGGCGTCAGCCGCACGATGGAGGACGTCACCTTCGGTGGCGGCACGAAGGCCGAGGGCGCCACGTCGAAGAGGATGTGGGCCTCGGTCCGCCAGCCGCAGAGGACGCCGAGGCGGCCGTAATTGGCGCGGTCGTCCTGGTCGGCGACGATGCGCTCGGCCACCTCGCGCTGGAACATCAGTGTCAGGGAATCCCACCAGGGCGGCCAGGCTGCGCTGGCGAGCCAGCCCACCAGCAGGGGCGTGCCGATGTTGTAGGGCAAGTTGGCGACGATCCGTACCGGCCCCGTGCCGATCAGCGGCACCGGGTCGAAGCTCAGGGCATCGGCATCGACCACGTCGAGGCGCCCCGGATAGTGCGCCGCGATCTCGGCCAGCGCCGGAAGCGCGCGGGGATCGCGCTCGATGGCGATAACCCGGGCGGCGCCCTCCGCCAGGAGCGCACGGGTGAGGCCGCCGGGGCCGGGGCCGATCTCGACCACGGTCACGCCGTCGAGCGGGCCGGCCGAGCGGGCGATCCGTCCCGTGAGGTTGAGGTCGAACAGGAAGTTCTGCCCGAGCGCCTTCTTGGGCTCCAGGCCGTGCCGGCGCACCACCTCCCGCAGGGGCGGCAGGCCATCGCTGCTGGTGCTTCCGTCCTCGCTCACGCGCCGGCCTTCACGAGACGGGCGGCGAGGCGGAGCGCCGCCATCAGGCTGTCGGGTCGGGCGATGCCCTTGCCGGCGATGTCGAAGGCGGTGCCGTGGTCCGGCGATGTCCGGATGAAGGGCAGGCCGAGGGTGACGTTCACGCCCTCGTCGAAGGCCAGGGTTTTGATCGGGATCAAGGCCTGGTCGTGGGTCGGCGTCAGGGCCACGTCGTAGGTCTCCCGGGCCCGCGCGTGGAACAGGGTGTCGGCGGGCAACGGCCCGCGGATGTCGATGCCCTCGCTCTGCAACTGCAGCACCGCCGGCTCCAACACGTCACGATCCTCCGTGCCCATGGTGCCGTTCTCGCCCGCATGTGGGTTGAGGCCGGACAGGACGAGGCGCGGCCGGGCGAGACCGAAGCGCCGGCGCAGGTCCTCCGCCACGATGCGGGCGGTGCGCAGGACGAGATCCTGCGTCAGCAGGTCGGGCACCCGCCGAAGGGCGACGTGAATGGTCACCGGCACCACCGCCAGGGTTTCGCTCCACAGCATCATCACGGGAAGCGGCGGGATCTCGCCGGGCTCCACCGCGCAGGCGGCCAGGAACTCGGTATGGCCCGGATGCGCGAAGCCGACCTGCGTCAGGACGTACTTGGCGATCGGGTTGGTGACGAGGGCGGTCGCCGCCCCGGCACGGACGAGGGTCACCGCCGTGGTGATCGATTCCAGCGTCGCACCGGCATTGGCGGAATCCGGCCGGCCCGCCACGGCATGAATGGCGGCGCCACTGGGAAGGGCCATCACCGGCAGGGCGCGCCCGAAGACTTCGGTGGCGAGATCCGGGCCGACATCCGCGATGGGAACTCGCAAGTTCAGTTCGCTTGCCCGCCGCTCGATGAAGGCGGGGTCGCCGATCAGGAAGAAGGGCGGCAGCCCGGGCCCGGCGTCCCGCAGGCGCCAGGCCATGAGGGCGAGTTCCGGTCCGATACCGGCCGGATCTCCGAGGGTGAGGGCGATCGGCCCGTGCAGGCTGCTCACCGCAACACTCCGTGTCGTTCCAGGGGCCAAGCCGCCTCAGCGGACCGTCGAGATGCCGTCGGCCGTGATGGCCGTATTCAGGTTCTGGCGGAAGTCCGCCTCGCCCAGGGTCTTCAGTTCAAGCCGGAGCAGGACGGTTCGGTTGCGCTCGCTGGTGCCGAGGGCCGCCGCTACCGGCGAGACGATGTAGTTGACCGACACCGTCGTGCACTCGTCCTGGTATCCACCGCCGATGCTCATGCCCGAGAGATAGGCGCGTCCCGGGTTGCGGTAGACGGGCGCGTCCCCGACGGGGTTCGCGAGGTAGGAGGCGTAGGCGGTCTGGAAGTTGTCGCGCACGTCGAGGTAGTGCGACAGGTCCACCAGGGCCGAGCCCGTGACGAACCAGTTCGGCGTCACGTGATAGGTGGCCGAGGCGGTGACGCCCTCGCGGCGGTTGGCGAAGCCGAGGGCGGGCTGGGCCTTGTAATAGGAGTAGAACGCCGAGAGGTCGATCGGCGCGAAGGGAGCGAGGCGGGCAATCACGCCGGTCTCGACCCGGTTCACTCCGAGATCGGCGTGATCGAAGCGCCCGCGGGTGATGAAGGTGATGTGCTGGTTGGGCGACAGCTGGAACCGGCCGACGAAGTCCGAGGCCCGGCTGTCGAGGCCGGAATCGAGGCCGACATTGGCGATGTCGCCGCGGCGGAACGAGTTCACGCCGGCGATCTGGATCGATTCGCCGAACATCACGTTCGCGTACCAACCGGCGGGAGTCACGACGGAGTACTGCGCGCCCAGATTGGTGCGCATGCCGCCCTCGACCCGGTCGTAGCCCGAGAACTTGTCCCACTCGAACAGCGAGGTGTCGTCGAAGATCAGGCTCTGCGCGTCCTCGTTCGGCAGCCGGCCGATCCGCGTCTCGCTCGGTCGCGCGATGACCTGCGCGATCGGCTCGATCGTATGCACGCCCAGCGGCCCGAAATTGCTGACGAACGGGTAGCGGTAGTCGATGCCGACGGCGGGCAGGACGCGCCCCGAGAAATCCGCGTCCTGCGTCGCGATGTTGGCGGACAGGGCGTTCTGGTAGCCGGAGGTGCGCGGGTCGACGAAGAACGCGTCCGTGCGCAGGTAGGCGAAGGGCGTGAAGACCTGGCCGACGTCGTCGATGAAGCTGCGGCGCCAGGACAGCTGGGCCGAGGCGCGGGTGTTCGTGCCGGCGAGGCCCCGGATCACGCACTGGCCGCGCGAGAAGGACGTGCAGGTCTCGTAGAGGTAGTAGGTCCGGCCGTTGATGGTCGGCGTCTGGAGATAGGCCGTCGGGCTCTGAACGGCCTGGAAATCCGTCGCCTGGCGGGTCAGGCTGGTGATGTTGGCCTCGAACCGCACCTCGCCGCCCAGGAAGCCGGGTCCGTTGATGCGCTTGTCGTAGTCGATCACCGGCGCGACGAAGGGCTGCTCCTTCTGCCAGTCGAAGCTCGACAGGCCCTTGAAGTAGTAGCCCCGCGCCTCGAACCACGAGCGATCGCCCTGACCGATCAGGTAGGCGGTCGACACGGCCTCACGGAAATAGTCCGTGGTGATGCTCTGGTTGCGGATGCGGTAGTTGTCGAGGAACCACTTGTCGGTGACGCCGACGACGTCCCAGCCCGTGCGCCAGCGGTCGTTGATGTAGAACTGGCCCTTGGACTCCACCGAGCCGCGGAAGTCGCGGTCTCCCGCCCCGAGGGGGCCGGGCAGGAAGGCGCTCGGCGTGGTCTGGAAGATGCCGGAGAGGCGCAGGTTGTAGGAGCCCGTCTCCAGCCGGTGCCGGAACTCCGCTTGGCCGAGGACGCCCTGGTTGCTCAGGAAGGCCGGCGACAGCGTCAGGTCGTAGTTCGGCGCCAGGTTGACGAAGAACGGGGTCGCGAGGCCGGAGCCCAGGGCCGTCGAGGTGAGGAAGCGCGGCGTCAGGAAGCCGGTCTTGCGCTTCACCGTCGGGTCGGCGGTCTCGAAATACGGCAGGTAGGCGACCGGGATGCCGCCGATCTCAAGGGTCGATTCCTCGAACGCGACGGTGTGGGTCTGATTGTTGTGGACGATCTTGGTAGCGCGGATCTGCCAGAGCGGCGGCGTCTCCGGATTGTTCTTGCAGGGTTCGCAGGCCGTGTAGGTGCCGTAGTCGAAGCTGGTGCTGTCGCCCTCGATCCGCTCGGCGCGGGGCGCCGAGAAGCGGGTGCGGACGGTCTGCCCGTTGAGCTGGACGCTCTGCTGCACCCGGAGGGCGTCGATGAAGCCGTTCTTGAAGTCGTCGGTGAGCTCCATCTTGGAGCCGGTGACCACCGCGCCCGACGCTTCCGTCAGGCGCACGTTGCCCTCGGCGAAGACCCGGCTCGCCTTGCGGTCGTAGATCACCCGGTCGGCCTGCAAGGTACGTGGGCCGTAATGCAGCTCGGCGTTGCCGCGGGCCGTCACCGTGTTGCGGTCGTTGTCGTAGACGAGCTCGGCGGCCTCCACGAGAAGGCGCTCGGCCGGCTTTCCCGAGTCCGGCTTGCCGGCGTCCGCCTTCGGGGCATTGGCCCGCGGGGCCCCCTGGGCGAGCGCCTGCCCGCCGGTCGCCGCGGGGGCGACGGCCGTGAGCAGCGCCACGAACCCCGTGGCCAACGTGATGTCGGCGACCTTACGCAACGCCAGTCCCAACTCCTGCCAAGGCCTGCGCCCCTTCGCCACCACCGAGTCCGACATCAGCCGTCCTCCTGATAGAGAAGCGTGAGCGTACCAAGGAGACTCCCTACCACGGCCGGGAACCACGCCGCCACAGCCGGCGTCACGATTCCCGAGGCACCGAGGCCTTCCAGCACCTGTCGGGCGACGTACAGCACGAACCCCGCCGCAACGCCGCTCAGCACCAGTTTGCCGACACCACCAAAGCGGAAGAACCTTAAGGAAACGCTGGCCGCCACCAGCACCATGGCCAGGAACAGGACGGGCCGCGCCAGCAGGACGTCGTACTGGAGGCGGTACCGCGTGGCGTCGAGGCCGGCCCGCTCGGAGCGTGAGATGGTCTCCGGCAGTTGCCAGAAAGGCACGGATTCGGGCGGCGTGAAGCGCTGGCGCACCTGCGAGGGCACCAGGGTCGAGGCGATCAGGTAGGTGTCGAAGGTTTCGGCAGGCTGGCCCTTGGCCATCACCCGGGCTTGGCTCAACTCCCAGTAGCCGTCGTGCAGGCTGGCCTTGGCCGCCTCGATCTGCGCGGTGAAGATGCCGGCCTCGTCGAAGGCGAAGACCGAGACGCCGGCCAGCGTGGTGGTGCCCTCCACCGCGGTGTCGGCGCGGATGATGGCCTGCCCGTCGAGGCTGCGCTGGCGGATCCAGAGATCCTTACCCGAGTTGGCCTTGGTCGAGCGGGCGAAGATTTTCGCCTCGATCTCGGTGGAGCGCTGCTTCATCAGCGCCGAAATCGGATTGTAGACCCCCACCGTGAAGGCCCCGATGGCCAGCGCCACGAACACGCCCGGCTGCAGGAACTGCCAGGCCGAGATGCCGGCGGCCCGGGCCACCACCAGTTCGAGCTTGCGCGAGAGCTGGAGCAGGGCGGCCATCGAGCCGAACAGGATGGCGAAGGGCAGCACGCCCTCGGCCACTGCCGGGGTTCGATAGAGCGAGAGCTGCGCCATCAAACCTGTGGACGCGCCTTCGGCGTCGCCGGCGCGTCGCAGGAGTTCGACGAAATCGAGGGTGTAGACCAGCGTGAAGACCGTGAGGAACACCCCCAGGATCGTGCGCACGAAGCGCATCGCGAAGTAGCGGCCAAGGGTGGCGCCGATCAGCATGGCGTCAGCTCCGCCTCACTGCACGCCGAGGCGCGGGCGCCGGCCGAAGCGGCCGACGAGCCCGGTCGCGGCCCGGCCCACCCGGGCGTTCCAGTCCCGCACCGCCGCGCCGTTGAAGATGATCACCGCCGAGATCAGGATGGCGAGGAGGGGCACGGCGTAGACGGCCACCACCGCGCCCGGACTGCGCGCCGCCGCGCTGGAAGCCGCGAAGCCGCCGATGCGCACGACCACCACCGCGAGGACGGCGCCGGCCACCGCGAGGCCGCGCCCCTGGCGGGTGGTGCGCGGGTCGCCGAGAGCCGCGAAGGCGATGAAGGTCAGGGCCAGCGGGTAGAGCCAGGACGAGAGCCGGTCGTGCAGCTCGGCCCGGAAACGACCCTTCTGCTGCTTGTAGTAGGTCTCGCTGGTGTCGGGGAACAGCAGCTGCGCCGTGGCGCGTTCGCGCGGCTTGTAGACCAGCTCGGCGTCGGGCGGCGTGAACGCGGCGAGGTCGACGGTGTAGCGCTCGAAGGTGATGATCGAGGCGTCGCGGGAATCTTTCTGCTGGCGGTGGATGCTGCCCTTCTCCAGGGCGAGATAGCTCTGGCCGCCATAGTCCAACGCCTGTCCGCGCTCGGCGAGGTAGACCACCGACTTGCCCGCCTCGCGCTTGTCCTGGATGAACAGGCCGAGCAGGGCGCCCCCCGGGCCGCGCTCGCGGAAATGGAAGGTGATGCCGCTGTCGAGGCTGGTGAACTGCCCCTCCTTGACCACGTTGGCGATAAAGTCGCCGCGCACTCGGGTCAGCACGTCGCGCAGTTCCTGAAACGACGATGGCATCACCTGGATCGTCAGGAAGGCCACCGCGAGGCTGACCGCGAGGCCGAGGCTGAGGAAGGGGCGCAGGATCTGCCGCGGTCGCATCCCTGCCGCCGACATGACGATGAGCTCGGAATCACCGTTGAGCTTGTTCAGCGCGTAGACGACGGCGATGAACAGCGCCACCGGAGCGATCACGGTGATCAGGGTCGGCAGCGAAAGACCGGTGATGAGGAAGAAGATGACCAGGGTCTGACCCTTGGCGGTGATGAGGTCGAGCTCGCGCAGGGCCTGCGTCACCCAGATCGTACCGGTCAGGCCGACGAGGCAGGCGAAGAAGGCCCCGAGCGCGATTTTGAAGATGTAGCGCTCGATCTGCGTCATGGGTTCTCGTGGATCGGCGTCTCGCGGATCGCCCCCCGCATCGCCCGGCGAGGCCTCGGCCCCACCCGTTTGTATCCGTCCCGCCCCCCGGCCGTCGACTCCGATCCGGGCGCGCCGATTCGGGCGCTTTCACGGCCGTCCGGTCGCGTTGCGTTCTGTGCCTCAACAGGTACACAGAAGCGCCGGGAGTGGCACGTCCGATGCCGTGCCGCTCCGCACATCCTGCACGCACCACTTCGAACGCACGGTTCGTTCGAGCCCAATCCTCGGAAAGCTAGCGTCATGGCGGACGGAATTACGATCGCGTTCGGGCCCCTCGGCCCGGTGGGCCGGGGCGACGTCGTCCTCTTCGTCGGCGACGATCTCGCCCTGGCTCCGGCCGTGGCCCAGGCGATCGGCGGCGGCGTGGCCGATCTCGTCGCCCGTGCCGCCGCCAGCGAGCGCTTCAAGGGCAAGTCCCTGTCGGCCCTGGCACTGCCCGCACCCGCAGGCCTCGACGCCGACCGCCTGGTGGTGATCGGCCTCGGCTCGGAGAAGGACCGCGCCAAGATCGACTGGCCTGCGCTCGGCGGCTTCACCGCCAGCAAGGTCTCGGGCCGGAACGCCCAGGCCGCCCTGATCCTCGCCGGTCTCGATGTCACGGCCGAGAACGCTGCCGATTTCGCCCTCGGGGCCCGCCTGCGCCACTACAGCTTCGACCGTTACAAGACCAAGAAGAAGCCCGAGGGCGAGGATGCCAGGGCCACCGCGCTGACCCTGATGGTGGCCGATGGCGCCGCCGCCGAGTCGGCCGCGAAGGTCTCGGAGGCGGTCTCCGACGGCGTCATCCTGGCGCGCGAGCTGATCAATGAGCCGCCGAACGTCCTCTATCCGGAGGAGTTCGCCCGCCGGGCCGAGGCACTGACGCAGCTCGGCGTCGAGGTCGAGGTTCTCGGCCCTGGCAAGCTGGAGGCGCTCGGCATGCGCGCCCTCCTCGCCGTGGCGCAGGGCTCGACGAAGGAGGCCCGCGTCGTGGTGATGCGCTGGAACGGCGCCGCCGACCCGGCCGAGGCGCCCCTAGCCTTCATCGGCAAGGGCGTCTGCTTCGATTCCGGCGGCGTCTCGATCAAGTCCGCCGGCGGCATGGAGGACATGAAGGGTGACATGGGCGGAGCCGCCTGCGTCGTCGGCACGATGCACGCGCTCGCCAGTCGGAAGGCGAAGGTGAACGTCGTCGGCGCCATCGGCATCGTTGAGAACATGCCGGATGGCAACGCCATGCGCCCGAGCGACATCATCACCTCGATGTCGGGCCAGACCATCGAGATCATCAACACCGACGCCGAGGGCCGCCTCGTCCTCGCCGACGTGCTCTGGCACATCCAGAGCGCCTACAAGCCGAAGTTCATGATCGACCTCGCGACCCTGACGGGGGCGATCATCGTCGCCCTCGGCCAGGACATCGCCGGGATGTTCTCCAACGACGACGCGCTCTCGGCCAAGATCACGGCCGCCGGCGAGGCGACGGGCGAGGCCGTGTGGCGGATGCCCCTGATTCCGGCTTACGACAAGGCGATCGACTCGAAGTTCGCCGACATGAAGAACTCCGGCGGCCGCCATGGCGGCGCGGCGACCGCGGCGTCCTTCCTGAAGCGCTACGTCAACGACGTGCCCTGGGCGCATCTCGACATCGCCGGCGTGGCGATGTCCTCGTCGGCGAGCGAGATCAACAGGAGCTGGGGGGCGGGCTGGGGCGTGCGCCTGCTCGACCGCCTGGTGCGCGACAACTACGAGGCCTGAGCCGCGTGCTGCCGGCCGTGACTCCGCTGGCGGCAGCGCTCCTGGCGATCGCGCTCGCTTTCGCCACGGGGTTCGACCAGCGGGTGGCCATGCCGCCCGAGCTCGACGCCCGCTTCTACGGCTTCTTCCTCGATCGTTACCCGCTCTTCGCGGTGGCCATCGTCTACGGACTCGCCTGCCTCGGCCTGCGGATCCTGCGGCCGGGATCGGCCGGCTGGCCCCGCCGCCTCATCGGCGGGGCGCTGGCCGTGGCCCTGTTCCTGGCGGCCTGCCTCTATCCCACCTTCGGCGGCGTAGCCCTGCGCCTCGCATTCGCCAGCGGCGGCACCGCCTTCATCACGCAGCAGCCGATGCCGGCGGCCTACGCCCTCGGATCAGCCCTCGCCGCGACGGTGTTCGGAAGCGTCCTGGGGGTCGGCGCCCTGCTGATCGGCAACGGTCCTGCGGGTCGATCCCAGCCCCGGCGCTGGATGCGGGCCGCGGTCGACGTCCTGCTCCGGTACCTCGCCCTCTGGTTCGCCCTGGCCATGCTGGGCTTCGCCCACGCGGCGGGGTTCGGCATCTGGCCGCGCCGATCGATGACGATCGGGGATGCCCTGTTAGCCGGTACCCTGGCCTGCATCGCGTTTCTGCCGCACCTGAGTTGCAACGGGCTGACGACGCGGCAGGATCGTTTGCGCCTGTCCCGCGCCGACGCTTGATCCCGCCGCCGGAATGCCTGAGGATAGTTTAGGTGTGAACTAAGGAGGCAGGAAGCCGCCGGGTCGCATCGCAGGGAGGATCGACATGGCCGAAACCCGGAGCGCCGTGCGCCCGTGGCTGTCCGCGTATCCGCCGGGCATTCCCGCTGAGCTCGATGTCGACGGCCTCGGAACGCTGGTCGACCTGTTCGAGGAGTGCACGGCGCGCTCGGCCGCGCGGCCCGCGCTGGAGAGCTTCGGAGCCCGCATCTCCTACGCGGCCCTCGGGGCGTCGGCGGAGGCCGTCGCCGCGTGGCTGGCGGCGCAGGGCCTGACCAAGGGCGATCGCGTCGCCATCATGATGCCGAACGTCGCCGCCTATCCGGCGACGATCTTCGGCGTGCTCCTCGCCGGCTGTATCGTCGTCAACGTCAATCCCCTCTACACGCCGCGCGAGTTGACGGCGCAGCTGAACGATTCGGGCGCGCGCATCCTCTTCGTCCTGGAGAATTTCGCCCATACCGTGGTGCAGGCCCTGCCGGACCTCGCCCTCGACCGCGTGGTCCTGGCCGGTCCCGGCGACGGCCTCGGCATGAAGGGGCGGCTGATCACCCTGGTCTCGCGCCATGTGAAGAAAGCCGTCCCGGCCTATCGCTTGCCCGAAGGACTCGCGGTCCGCTTCGACGCGATGATCCGCGCGGGCACCGGCAAGCCGAAGGTCCGGGTTCCCGTCGTGCCGGACGACTTGGCGTTCCTGCAATATACCGGCGGGACCACGGGGGTCGCCAAGGCCGCGATGCTGACTCATCGCAACATCATGGCCAATGTCGAGCAGAGTCGGATCTGGTTCCGCGTCTCGGCCGAGGACGGCGCAGCGCGCGTCATGGTCACGGCGCTGCCACTGTATCATATCTTCGCCCTGACCTGCTGCTTCTTCTTCTTCATGAAGGTTGGTGGCTGTTGCCTGCTGATCGCCAACCCGCGCGATGCCGACGGCTTCATCAAGACCCTCAAGGGGACGCCCTTCACCCACTTCTCAGGGGTGAACACCCTGTTCAATCTGCTCATCAACCATCCGAAGATCCGCGAGGTCGACTTCTCGAGGTTGGATTTCGTCATCGCGGGCGGGATGGCGGTGCAGGCGGCGGTCGCCGAGAAGTGGAAGGCGATCACCGGTCGCGCCATCGTGGAGGGCTACGGCCTGTCCGAGACCTCCCCGGTGGTCTGCGTCAACCCGCCGGATCTCTCCGCGTGGAGCGGCACCATCGGGTATCCCTTGCCCTCGACCGACGTCTCGATCCGAGGGCTCGACGGCCGCGAGGTCGATATCGGCGAGCCCGGCGAACTCTGCGTGCGCGGCCCCCAGGTCATGGCCGGCTACTGGAAGCGCCCGGACGAGACGGCCCACGCCACCACCGTCGATGGCTACTTCCGCACCGGCGACGTGGCGGTGCTGAACCCCGATGGACAGGTCCGCATCGTCGATCGAATGAAGGACATGATCCTGGTCTCGGGCTTCAACGTCTACCCGAACGAGATCGAGGACGTGCTCGCGAGCCATCCGGGCGTACTCGAATGCGCCGTGGTCGGCGCGGTCAACGACGAGACCGGCGAGATGGTCGTCGCGCATGTGGTGCGCAAGGACGACGCGATGACCACAGACGCACTCCGGACCTTCGCCCGCTCGCAGCTCACCGGTTACAAGGTTCCCCGCCGGGTCGTCTTCCACGACGCCCTGCCCAAGACCAACGTTGGCAAGGTGCTGCGTCGGGCCCTTCGCGACGATCCGCCCCCTCCGTGATCGCGTTCCGCCCGTAACCTGCGGCCGCCTGCCGGCGAAGGGTGACATTGAGACGGCTTGCGCGCTCGCCGCGTCCGGCCAATGTCAGGACAACAGGCCGGCGCGCCGCGATTCGCGCTGAACGGAGGGAACGACATGAACATCAGACGCACCCACGCATGGGAGATGCCCGAACATCTCGCGACGCCGGAGAGCGTCTTCCTCGATCGCCGACGCCTGCTTGGAGGGGCCGCGGGCCTGGCGGCCGCCTCGCTGATCGGGACGGAGAGCGCCCGGGCGGCGTCCGACCCGACCGCCGATCTCTATCCGGCCAAGCGCAACGAAACCTATACCCTCGACCGCCCGCTGACCCCGGAGAAGTTCAGCGCCGACTACAACAATTTCTACGAATACGGCACCTCGAAGTCGGTCCTGCCGGCCGCCAACGCCCTGAAGACGCGGCCCTGGACGGTGGCCATCGACGGCCTCGTCGAGAAGCCGATGACCCTCGGAATCGACGACCTCATCCGCAAGATGCCGCTGGAGGAGCGCCTTTACCGGCACCGCTGCGTCGAGGCTTGGTCCATGTCGGTGCCCTGGACCGGATTCCCCCTCGCGAAGCTCGTGGCGCTGGCGAAGCCCACCTCAGGCGCGAAGTACATCCAGATGCAGACCTTCCTCGACCGGTCGATGGCGCCGGGCCAGAAGTCGTTCCTGTATCCCTGGCCCTACACCGAGGGGCTGACCCTGGAAGAGGCGGGCAACGACCTCGCCTTCGTCGCCACGGGCGTCTACGGTAAGCCGCTCGCCAACCAGTTCGGCGCGCCGATCCGCCTCGTTGTGCCGTGGAAATACGGCTTCAAGTCGGTGAAATCGATCACCAAGATCTCTTTCGTGGCCGAGCGTCCGAAGACCTTCTGGGAAGGGCTGCAATCGGCCGAGTACGGCTTCTGGGCCAACGTCAATCCGGCGGTGTCGCATCCCCGCTGGAGCCAGGCCACGGAACGGGTCCTGGGCACTGACCAGCGCGTGCCGACCCTGATCTACAACGGCTACGGCGAACAGGTGGCCGGACTCTACAAGGGGCTGGAGAAGGAGCGCCTGTTCGTCTGACGGGCCCTGCGGCGGGGCAGGTCGCCGCCCCGTCCGCTCAGGCGTCCGGTGTCGCTTCTAGTACGTCCAGCGCTGGGCCTTGGCCACGAGGAAGTCGCGGAACGCTTGCACACGGGCGACGGACCGCATCTCCTCGGCATAGACGAGATAGCTTTCCATGTGCGGCATCTCGGTCTCGCGCATGACCTGAACCAGGCCCGCCTGACCCTCCGCCGCGTAGTCCGGGAGGATGCCGATGCCGGCGCCGGTGTCGATGGCCTGCTGCAGGGCGGTGATGTTGTTCACCGTGAAGTGGATCGTCCGGCGCTCCTGTCCCTCGCGGCCGACGGTGGAGAGCCAGTGCGTCGCGAGCAGGTAGGACGGCTCGTTGCCGCCGAACGAGACCAGGCGGTGATTGTCGAGGTCGGCGATGGATTTCGGCTCGCCGAAGCGCTTCACGTAATCCTGCGAGGCGAAGGCGTGGTAGTGGACCGTGAACAGGCGCCGCTGGATCAGGTCCGGCTGGGCCGGGCGCCGCATCCGGATCGCCACGTCGGCCTCGCGCATGGCCAGGTCGAGTTCCTCGTTGGTGAGGATGAGTTCGACGCGCACGTCCGGGTAGAGGTCGAGGAATTCGGCGACACGCTGGGCCAGCCAGGCCGTGCCGAGGCCGACGGTGGTGGTGACCTTGAGGTCGCCGGTCGGCCGCTCGCTCGTTTCGACGAGGCGCGCCTTGGTGTTCTCCAGGCGCAGCTTCATGTCCCGCGCCGCGCGGAACAAGAGGTCGCCCTGTTCGGTCAGGATCAGGCCGCGGGCGTGGCGGTGGAACAGCGGCGCCTTCAACTCGCGTTCGAGGGCGCTGATCTGACGGCTGACGGCCGACTGGCTCAGGCCGATGTCGTCGCCCGCGCGCGTGAAGCTGCCGGCTTCCGCCACGTTGAGGAAGATGCGGATCTTGTCCCAGTCCAAGGCGTCCACTCCCGTACGCAACCCGACGCCGGCTGACCAAGCTTCCCATCTCGCGGCGTGCGAGTCGGCTATCCGAGCCTGGCCCGAGCGACCCGGACCCTCCGGCCCACGCGGGACGTGGACGGAAAGGTTCGAGTCATGCGGGTGACGCCGACGGCTCATGCCGTCAGCGCTTAGGTTAGTGGGTCGACCTTGCGATTGTCTTGACGTCGCGCGCAAGACGCATGGCGCCGTCGTCCGCCAGAATCTTCCTATTCTGCGGCAGCTTGCTGGGGTGTTTCGCCGACTTCGAGGGCTGCCAGGTACTTCTCGGCGTCCAGGGCAGCCATGCAGCCCATACCGGCGGCGGTGATCGCCTGACGGTAGACGTCGTCGGTGACGTCGCCCGCGGCATAGACCCCGGGGATCGCCGTATGCGTCGTGCCTGGCGCCGTCTCGATGTAGCCGCCGTCGCGCATGGCCAGTTGACCCTCGAAGATCGCGGTCGCCGGCTGGTGGCCGATGGCGATGAACACGCCATCCGTTCGGCGCTCCGTGATTTCGCCGGTGCGGGTGTCCTTGAGGCGGACATGGGTCACCGACGGCGGCTTCTCGCTCCCGCAGATCTCCTCGACCGCGTGGTGCCACACCACTTCGACGTTGGGGTGCTTGGACAGGCGCTCCTGCAGGATGCGCTCGGCGCGGAACTCGCCCCGGCGGTGGACCACGATGACCTTGGCGGCGAGGTTGGCGAGGTAGAGCGCCTCCTCCACGGCGGTGTTGCCGCCGCCGACCACCACGACCTCCTTGCCCCGGAAGAAGAAGCCGTCGCAGGTGGCGCAGGCCGAGACGCCGAAGCCCTGGTATTTGGCCTCCGACGGCAGGCCGAGCCACTTGGCCTGGGCCCCCGTGGCGATGATGACCGCGTCGGCCGAGTAGGTTTCGCCGGAATCGGCCTCCAGCCGGAACGGCCGGACCTGGAAATCCACCTTGGTGATGTACTCGGACACGATCTTGGTCCCGACATGCTCGGCTTGGGAGCGCATCTGCTCCATCAGCCAGGGACCTTGGATCGCCTCGGCGAAGCCCGGATAGTTCTCGACATCGGTGGTGATCATGAGCTGGCCGCCGGGCTGGAAGCCCGAGATCATCAGCGGCTCCACCATGGCACGGGCGGCGTAGATCGCGGCGGAGTAGCCGGCGGGGCCGGAGCCGATGATGATGAGTTTGGAATGGGTGTGCGCCATCGCTCTCGTCTCCTTCAGGCCCATCGCGCGCGGTGCTCGGCATAGGCCTTGGCCATCGCGCCTGCGATGACGGGGGTCGCATCCAGGGGCTGGTAGTGCAATTCCTCCAGGCGGCCGACGAAGGGCTTCAGGGCCCCGGCCATCGCGAGTCCCGCGAAGAGCCGCCTGTGGCGGATATAGGTCTTGGGCAGGTCGAACAGGAGGACGGGAGCCCCGGTGCTTACAGCCTCCCCGACCATGTTGGCCGAATCCGAGGTGACGACGATCGAATCGGCGATCGCCAGCATCGAAACATAGGGATTCGGGCTGCCACCGTCCCAGAAGAAACCGCCTTTCGTCGCCACCATGGTCCGCAGAGCGTCCCGCAGGTTCTGCGGCGTGCGCCGGGACACGGTGACCATGAGGGAACAGCCGCCGTCGGTGAGCTTGTCGAGGTCGCGCAGGAGCCTGCGCATATCCGCCGGGCGATAGCTCAAATGTCGGCTGTCGCCGCCGATCAGCACCGCGATGCGGGGCCAGGGCAGGGTGGACAGGCGCGGGTCCGGGTGCGCGCGGGCCTCGGCGAGGCGCTCCGGTGTGACTTTGTGCGGCGGTGTCAGGGTGGTGAAGACGTTGGGGCCGCGCAGGTCGTCGTAATCGGGCACCCAGACGAAGTTCGCCGCGTCGTGGCCGATGCGGGGATCCTTCAGGAAGGCCGTGAAGGTGCGGCCCTCGGACGCCGTGCGCACGGCGCGGAGATACGGGACGGACCGGCGCCCGGACGCGATCAGCAGATCGGGGAGGTGCCCGGACAAGGCGCCGCGTGCGTTGCCCGGCCGGTCCCGCGGGTCGGTCGGTCCCCAGGGTGCCATCCAGCCGAAGGGGGGGCGGGGCGCGATCCGACGGATCTCGAACGGCAGGCCGAGGGTTTCGGCGAGGCCGACGCATTGGTTCTCGTCGCCCGCCTTGCCGTCGGTGACGATCCAGGTCCTGGCCTGAGCGAGGTCGGGAAGCGGCGCAGCGGCGCCGGTGGTGGAGGGCATCGCGGACGCTGCCGACATCAGGTGATCCAGGTCAATCCTCGAGCGGAGCCATCCGCCACGCCGTCCACTCAATCCTGGGGCAGGGCGCGCCGGAGCCAGCCCGCATAGTGCTGGGCGATGGCGGTCACCCGGCGGCGCTCGGAAGCCGGGTCGTACCAGGCCCCGCCCGAACTCGACGGGACCGCGGAGAGCTGGGGATGACGCGCGAGGATCTCGCCCCGACGTCCGATGAGCAGGGCCTCGCCGTCAAGATAATCGCTCTGCGTGCCACCGCCGAGGCGGCCACGTCCGCCGTCGCCACCGGCATAGGGATTGATCGAGAGGCCCGTGATCCGCACCAGTAGCACGGGCCCGCGGCCGCCGAGCCGGTCGGCGAATTCAGCTTTCAGGGCGGAAAGCAGATCCTCACGCAGCGCCAGGGCCGGAACGCCGCCGCCGAGGGCAAGCAGGGGTCGGACATCGACGTCGACGCCGGCCAGGCGCTCGCCTCCGAGGCTCGGCAGGTCCTCGGCCCAGGCCGATCCGAGCAGTGCGACGAGACCGAGCAGCGGAGCCGCTGCCCGGAAGGGGCCCAACCGCATGGGCGGCTCAGCCGCCGTACTGGACGGCGACGACCTCGTAGGACTTTCCGCCGCCCGGCGTCGTCACTTCGACGGTGTCGCCGACGCCCTTGCCGATCAGCGCGCGGGCGATCGGGGAGGTGATGGAGACCAGGCCGGAGCGCACGTCCGCCTCGGGCTCGCCGACGAGCTGATAAGTCTTCTCTTCCTCGGTGTCCTCGTCGAGGAGCTTCACCGTGGCCCCGAACTTGATCTTCGTCCCGGAAAGCTTCGACACGTCGATCACCTCGGCGCGCGAGATCATGCTTTCGAGCTCCAGGACGCGGCCCTCATTGTGGGACTGTGCCTCCTTTGCAGCATGGTACTCGGCATTCTCCGACAGGTCGCCCAGGGCGCGGGCCTCGGCGATGGCCTGGATGATCCGCTGGCGCTCCACCTGCTGGCGGTGCTTCAACTCCTCCTCCAGCGCTGCGTAACCGCGCACCGTCATCGGAACCTTGTCTATCGTCATCGTCTCGCGCCACAATGAATAAGCCCGGCCAGGAGCACGCCGCTCCTTCCGGGCCAGAGTAAGTTACTCCTGAACCGCCAACAACACGGCTTCCGTTCAACACGGAAGCCGCGCGAGACTTCAGGCCGCGAAGTATTCCTGCAAGGCGCGGACCTTGAGATCGCCTCCGAGATAGGCCTTGATGCCCTCGGCCGCAGCCATCGCTCCTGCAAGAGTGGTGTAGTACGGCACTTTATGCAAGAGGGCCGCGCGCCGGAGGGACCGCGAGTCCGACAGGGCGCCCGCCCCCTCGGTGGTGTTGAAGACGAGCTGGATGTCGCCGTTCTTGATCGAGTCGACGACGTGCGGCCGGCCCTCCAGGACCTTGTTCACGCGCTCGGTCGGGACGCCCTGATCGGCTAGGTAGCGCTGCGTGCCGCCGGTGGCGATGATGGTGAAACCGAGCTCCGAGAGCAGGCGGATCGCCGGCAGGATGCGCTCCTTGTCGGCGTCGCGCACCGAGACGAAGACCGCGCCGCCCTTGGGCACCAGGGTGCCCGAGCCGAGCTGGCTCTTGGCGAAGGCGACCCCGAAGCTCGAATCGAGGCCGATGACCTCGCCGGTGGAGCGCATCTCGGGCCCGAGCAGCACGTCGACGCCGGGGAAGCGGGCGAAGGGGAACACCGCCTCCTTGACGGCGATGTGATCCAGGACCTTCGGCTGCAGGGCGAAGCTCGCCAGGGATTCGCCGGCCATCACCCGGGCCGCGATCTTGGCGATCGGATCGCCGATCACCTTGGCGACGAAGGGCACCGTCCGCGAGGCGCGGGGGTTCACTTCGAGCACGTAGATCGTGCCGTCCTTGATGGCGTACTGGACGTTCATCAGGCCGCCGACCTTCAGCGCCAGGGCCATGGCCCGGGTCTGCCGTTCCAGTTCGGCGATGATCTCCGG
The DNA here is from genome assembly GCF_001422215.1 of Methylobacterium sp. Leaf89. Classification (NCBI taxonomy): domain Bacteria; kingdom Pseudomonadati; phylum Pseudomonadota; class Alphaproteobacteria; order Hyphomicrobiales; family Methylobacteriaceae; genus Methylobacterium; species Methylobacterium sp. Leaf89. The sequence goes on from NZ_LMML01000029.1 coordinate 278,586, forward strand.
CGACAGCGAGCGCGAGGGCAGCGAACAGGCCGAATCGCCCGAGTGGATGCCCGCCTCCTCGATGTGCTCCATGATGCCGGCGATGAAGACGTCCTTGCCGTCGCAGAGGGCGTCGACGTCGATCTCGGTGGCGTCCGACAGGTAACGGTCGAACAGGAGCGGGTTCTTGCCCAGGACCGTGTTGATCTGTCCGGTCTTGTCGTTGGGATAGCGTGCCTTGACGTCCGACGGGATCAGGCTCGGCAGAGTGTCGAGGAGGTAGTCGGCGAACTGCGCCTCGTCGCGGATGATCGCCATGGCGCGGCCGCCCAGCACGTAGCTCGGACGTACCACGAAGGGCAGGCCGAGATCCGAGGCGATAAGCCGGCTCTGCTCTACAGAGTAAGCGATGCCGTTCTTCGGCTGCTTCATGCCGAGCTTGTCGAGGAGACGCTTGAACTGGTCGCGGTCTTCGGCGAGGTCGATGGCATCCGGCGAGGTGCCGAGGATCGGCACGCCGGCGGCCTCAAGGGCGCGGGCCAGCTTCAGCGGGGTCTGCCCGCCGAATTGCACGATGACGCCGTGGAGCGTCCCGGCCTGGCGCTCGGTCTCGATGATCTCGAGCACGTCCTCCTGGGTCAGGGGCTCGAAGTAGAGCCGGTCGGAGGTGTCGTAATCGGTCGAAACCGTCTCCGGGTTGCAGTTGACCATGATGGTCTCGTAGCCGGCTTCCGAGAGCGCGAAGCAGGCGTGGCAGCAGCAATAGTCGAACTCGATGCCCTGTCCGATCCGGTTCGGGCCGCCGCCGAGGATGATCACCTTCTTGGCGTCTGTCGGACGTGCCTCGTCCACCACCGTGCCCGCGAAGGGCGCCACGTAGGTCGAGTACATGTAGGCGGTGGGCGCCTGGAACTCGGCCGCGCAGGTATCGATGCGCTTGAACACCGGGCGCACGCCCAGGGCCCGGCGCGCCTTCCGCACGCTGTCCTCGTCGGTCCTGGCGAGTACGGCCAGGCGGGCATCGGAGAAGCCGGCGGCCTTGAGCTGGCGCAGCGCCCCGGGGGTGTTCGGGATGCCGTGCGCCTTGACCCGGTTCTCCAGGTCGATGATTGCCTGGAGTTGCTCCAAGAACCACGGATCAATTTTGCAGGAGGTATGGACCTCCTCGTGGCTGACGCCGAGGCGCAGGGCTTGGCCGACCTTCAGGAGACGATCGGGCGTCGGGGTTCCCAGGGCGGCCTTGATGGCGTTGTGGTCGTCGCCCTTGCCGAGTCCCTCGATCTCGATTTCGTCGAGACCGGTGAGGCCGGTCTCGAGGGAACGCAGGGCCTTCTGGAGCGATTCCGCGAAGCAGCGGCCGATCGCCATGGCCTCGCCCACCGACTTCATGGCGGTGGTCAGCGTCGGCTCGGCGCCGGGGAACTTCTCGAAGGCGAAGCGGGGAATTTTCGTGACGACGTAGTCGATCGACGGCTCGAACGAGGCCGGTGTCGCGCCGCCGGTGATGTCGTTGGCGATCTCGTCGAGGGTGTAGCCGACGGCGAGCTTGGCCGCGACCTTGGCGATCGGGAAGCCGGTGGCCTTCGAGGCCAGGGCGGAGGAGCGCGAGACGCGCGGATTCATCTCGATGACGATCATCCGGCCGGTGGCGGGGTCGATGGCGAACTGCACGTTCGAGCCGCCCGTCTCGACGCCGATCTCGCGCAGCACCGCCAGGGATGCGTCGCGCATCACCTGGTATTCCTTGTCCGTCAGCGTCAGGGCCGGCGCGACGGTGATGGAATCGCCGGTATGGACGCCCATCGGGTCGATATTCTCGATGGAGCAGACGATGATGCAGTTGTCGTTCTTATCGCGAACGACTTCCATCTCGTATTCCTTCCAGCCGAGGACGCTCTCCTCGATCAGGACCTCGTTCGTCGGCGAGGCGTCGATGCCGCGCTCGACGATGTCCAGGAATTCCTCGCGGTTGTAGGCGATGCCGCCGCCGGTGCCGCCCATGGTGAAGGAGGGGCGGATGATCGCCGGCAGGCCGACTTCGGCCAGCGCGATCAGCGCCTGCCCGATGGCGTGCTCGCCGTAGCGCTTGCGCCGCTCGGACTCGCCCCGGTGCCAGGTCTTCTCGAATGCGGCGAGGGCGGCGGCGCGGGCCTCGCCCTCGTTCGCCGCCTCGATGCGGGCGACCTCGGCCAGGTACTTCTCGCGGTCGGCCTTCTTGGCCGCCGAGGCGTTGGCCAGGGCCGATTTCGGCGTCTCCAGGCCGATCTTGGTCATCGCGTCGCGGAAGAGGTGGCGGTCCTCGGCCTTGTCGATCGCCTCGGTGGTGGCGCCGATCATCTGGACGTCGAACTTCTCCAGAACGCCCATTTTCTTGAGGGACAGGGCGCAATTCAGCGCCGTCTGGCCGCCCATCGTCGGGAGCAGGGCGAAGCCGCCCGGAATGGCGTGGCGTTCTTTCTCGATGATCTTGGCGACAATCTCGGGCGTGATCGGCTCGACATAGGTCGCGTCCGCCATGTCCGGGTCGGTCATGATCGTGGCCGGGTTCGAATTCACCAGCACGATCCGGTAGCCCTCCTCGCGGAGGGCCTTGCAGGCCTGGGTCCCGGAATAATCGAACTCGCAGGCCTGACCGATGACGATCGGCCCCGCACCGATGATCAGGATCGAGGAAATGTCGGTGCGTTTCGGCATCGGGCGCCTTGGCTGCAGGCACGCGCGCCCGGCCATGCGCGGTGCCGGAGAAGCGGCACGGGCCTGGGGGCGCTAGCGGCGTGGATTGTCGTTGATCTTGGCACTTACACGCAGCCCGCCGCCATTGGAAGGGCGCGGGCCGAAGGTGAAGCGCTGAAGCGTCTCAGAAGCCCAGGTAGAGAGCCGAGATGGCGCGGTCGATGGACAGGTAGAACACCCCGAAGGCGACCACGGCGGCGGCGGCGAATTCGAGTGCCGCATTGGAGAGGGTCTGGCTCCGGCGGAGCATCTCGCGGCCGAAATACAGGCCAATCCAGGCGAGCGTCATCACCACCGGTAGCGCGAACAGGAAGGACCAGGTGCTCTCGACGCGGTCGAGGCTCGCGGCCGGGTCGATCAAGGCGCGGATGTTGCGGACCCACGGCGCATAGCAGGCCGAGTAGAGGGCGGTCATCCACGCGAGGCTGACGGCCACGCCGAGATGGAACGTGAAGAGGCGATGCAGGCGCGAGAAGTCGTTGCGCGCGTCGTCGAACGTCATGTGGAAATCCCCGGCAAGCGTCGGAACCGACCCGGCGACGATCTTCGAACGCCGTCCTTAGCGGGCCGTTAACGATGCCGGGATGCCCCGGAATGCCGGATTTTTTGTGACGCGGCGGGAACCTTTTCGCGGTTGGCATCGCCTGCGTGCAGGGCTGGCCTGCCGCCGCCGCGGTGGCCGGAAGGGGCATCGCCTCCGTCCGGCCATACGAATCAGTCGGCGGTGGTGACCAAGGTCTCGGGCTTGCCGGCCTTCATCAGGGCGACGAAGCGCTCGAACAGGTAGTGGCTGTCCCGCGGGCCGGGCGAGGCCTCCGGGTGGTGCTGAACCGAGAAGGCCGGCCGGTCGGTGAGGGTGAGGCCGCAATTGGAGCCGTCGAACAGGGAGACGTGCGTCTCCAGGGCGGTCTCGGGCAGGCTCGCCGGATCGACCGCGAAGCCGTGGTTCATCGAGACGATCTCGACCTTGCCGGTGGTCTTGTCCTTCACAGGGTGGTTCGCGCCGTGGTGGCCCTGCGCCATCTTCACCGTGCGGCCGCCCAGCGCCAGGCCCATCAGCTGGTGCCCGAGGCAGATGCCGAAGGTCGGCACCTTCTCCTGCAGCAGGGTTCGGATCACCGGCACCGCGTATTCGCCGGTGGCGGCCGGATCACCCGGGCCGTTCGACAGGAACACCCCGTCCGGCTTCATTGCCATGATCTCTTCGGCGGTCGTCGTGGCGGGTACCACGGTGACGTCGCAGCCGGCCTCGGCCAGAAGCCGCAGGATGTTGCGCTTCACGCCGTAGTCGATCGCAACGACCTTGAGCCCGGTTCCGGGCTTGCGGTCGCCGTAACCGGTCTTCACACCCCAGGTAGTCTGCGACCATTCCGAGCGCTCCCGGCTCGTCACCGGCGGCACGAGGTCGAGACCCTCCATCGGCGCGAGAGCCGCGGCACGGGCCTTCAGGGCCTCGCGGTCGAAGCGGCCCTCCGGATCGTTGGCGATGACGGCGTTCGGCATGCCGTTGTCGCGGATCAGGGCGGTGAGCGCCCGGGTGTCGACGCCGGTGATGCCGACGATGCCGCGGGCCTTGAGCCAAGCGTCGAGGTGGCTCGACGAGCGCCAGTTCGATGGCTTGGTCACGGCGGACGCGATCACGGTGCCGCGCACGCCGGAGGCCGGCGCCGCATCGAGGCTCTCGAGGTCCTCGTCGTTGGTACCAGTGTTGCCGATATGCGGGAAGGTGAAGGTGACGATCTGGCCGGCATAGGACGGGTCGGTCAGGATCTCTTGGTAACCGGTCATCGCGGTGTTGAAGCAGACCTCACCGTCGGCGGTTCCGGTCTGGCCGATGCCGAAGCCCTCCAGCACGGTCCCGTCCGCCAGGACTAGAAGGGCTGTAGCCAGGGGCTCGGCCCAGGGAGCGGGGGGCGCGGGCACGGCAGGCGTCTGGACGCCATCATCTTGCAGCATCGGCGTGATCTCGCTTATGTCCGGCCGATCCCGGCGCCGTATAGCGGCGCATGCGGGCGGCTTGTCGTGCGGCGCTCATAGCGAGCGTGCCGTGTTAGGGTCAATGTGGCCCTCGCGTCGGTGCGTCTCAAGAACCCTGGTTCGCGCAGCAATTCGCAGACCACGCCGTTGATCCGCTGCCCTGGGTTCATTTTTCAGGAGTCACACGATGCTGCGCGCCCGTCTCACCACCGAGATGAAGGAAGCCATGAAGGCCGGCGACAAGGCGAAGCTCGCCACCGTCCGGATGATCCAGGCCGCCTTGAAGGACAAGGACATCGAGGCGCGCGGCCTCGGCAAGGAGCCGGCCTCCGAGGAGGAAATCCTCGCGCTCCTGCAGAAGATGATCAAGCAGCGCAACGAATCGGCCGCGGTCTACGACCAGGGTGGGCGGCCGGAGCTCGCCGAGAACGAGCGCAACGAGGTCGCGATCATCGCCGGATTCCTGCCCCAGCAGATGGACGAGGCCGAGACCCGGGCGGCCATCGACAAGGCCGTGGAAGAGACGGGGGCCGCCGGCCCCAAGGACATGGGCAAGGTCATCGCCGCCCTGAAGGGCGCCTATGCCGGCCGCATGGACTTCGCCAAGGCGAGCGCCCTCGTGAAAGAGGCTCTGAACGCCAAGGCGTGAGGGCGTCCCGGCAGCGCGCGGCGGCGTTGGGGACTCCTTAAGCGCGGTGCGCTAGGATCGACGGTCGCAGAGGTCTCATGCGTTACCCGCCCCACATCCTCGAAGAGATCCGTGCGCGCCTGCCCGCATCCGACATCGTGGGGCGGCGCGTCCGGCTGAAGAAGGCGGGCCGCGAGTGGCGCGGCCTGTCGCCGTTCAATGCCGAGAAGTCGCCCTCCTTCTACGTGAACGATCAGAAGCAGTTCTATCACTGCTTTTCCTCGGGCAAGCACGGAGATGTCTTCACCTTCCTGATGGAGACGGAGGGGCTGAGCTTTCCGGAGGCCGTGGAGCGGCTGGCGGCAGAGGCCGGCGTGTCCCTGCCGGCCCCGAGCGCCGATGCCCGCGAGCAGGAGACCAAGCGCGCCGGGGCCTTCGACGTCATGGAGATGGCCGCCGCGTTCTTCGAGGAGCAGCTGCGCGGCCGCGCCGGTGCGGAGGCACGCGCCTATCTCGACCGGCGCCAGCTCGGCCCGGAGACCCGGAGCCGCTTCCGTCTCGGCTACGCGCCCGGTGACCGCTACGCTCTGCGCGACCACCTCGCCGCCAAGGATGTCGACCGCGACCTGATGGTCGAGCTCGGTTTGCTCGTGGCCGGCGAGGACATCCGCGTTCCCTATGACAAATTTCGCGACCGGGTGATGTTTCCGATCGCCGATTCGCGCGGGCGCGTCATCGCCTTCGGCGGCCGGGCGATGCAGAAGGACGCCAAGGCGAAGTACATGAACTCGCCGGAGACGCCGCTCTTCCACAAGGGGCAGCTCCTCTACAATCTGCACCAGGCCCGCAAGCCTGCGCACGATCGCGGCGTCATCATCGCCGTCGAGGGCTACGTCGACGTCATCGCCATGACCCTGGCGGGCCATCCCAACGCGGTGGCGGGCCTTGGCACGGCGCTCACCGAGGAGCAGATCGGCCTTCTCTGGCGCAACGCCGACGAACCGATCCTATGCTTCGACGGCGATGGCGCCGGCCAGCGTGCGGCCTTCAAGGCCCTCGATGTGGCGCTGCCCGGCCTGACGCCGGGCAAGTCCCTGCGCTTCGCCATGCTGCCCGAGGGCCAGGACCCCGACGACCTCCTGCGCGCCGAGGGAAAATTGGCCATCGACCGGGTGCTCGACGCGGCCCGGCCCCTCGTCGAAGTGCTGTGGTCGCGCGCCACCGACGGGGCGCCGCTCGATACGCCCGAGCGGCGAGCCGGTCTCGCCAAATCGCTGCGCGAGATGGTCGCCTCCATCCGCGACGAGACCGTGCGGGGATTCTACCGGGACGAGATCGAGGGCCGCCTGCGCGCTCTCTCTCCGCAGGCCGCCTCCGGGCGCCGCGGCCCCTGGGAGCCGCGGGCGGCGTCCGCGCGACCCGCCTTCCAGCGCCAGCCCCGTCCGGGCGATCCGCCACCCTCGCCGCGAATCACCACCAAGTTCAATCCGCTCTATGCCGGCGAGACCAGCGCCTCCGGCCCGGTGGCGTTTCGCGACCGCGAGGCGATGATCGTCTCCAGCCTCCTCGTCCACCCCGAACTGCTCGGGATCGAGGCGGAGGATCTCGCCGAGCTCGAACTGGGCGACCCGGATGCGCAGGCGTTGCGCTCCCTCCTGCTCGACAGCCACGCCGACGCGGATCAGCCCGGCGTCGCGGTTCTGGACAGCCGATTGAAGCGGGCCGGGCTCACGGAAGCCGCCTCCCGGCTCGCCAGTCATGTGCGCCCGGGCGATCGATGGACCCTTGACGCGCATGCCGATCCTGTGCGTCTCGAAGACGCATTGCGTCAGGCCGTGATCTTGCACCGCAAGTCTGGAGCGCTAAATAGCGAACTCCGCTTGGCTGAGCGGGCCCTGGTCGAGGACGAGACGGAGGCGAACTTCGCTTGGCTGTGCGACGTAAAGGCCCGTATGGCCGTCATCGCTGGTGCGGAGGCGGACGAGGTGGTGCCGGATGAGGCGTCGACACCCTGAGACGTGCACCGCGAATGAATTCGGCCGCCATTGGCGGCTCATGGTTAACAATCGGTCAAGCGTCTCGCTTGCATACCGGGATCTGACTTCGACGCGGCTGTCACTTCGGCGGACCGCACATCACATGCATTTCAGCGTCGACGACGCGGAGTGAGCGACATGCTCCCGCGCGATGCTGACACGACAACCATAGGCGGACCATGGCGACGAAGGCAACGGAACGGGACGAGACGGATGCTGCTCCGGAGCAACAGACCGACGGGCCGCTCCTCGATCTGACGGATGCCTCCGTCAAGCGGATGGTGAAGCTCGCCAAGAAGCGCGGCTACATCACCTACGAGGAGATCAACGAGGTTCTGCCCGACGGTCAGTCCGACCCAGACCAGATCGAGGACGTGCTGTCGCAGCTCTCGGAGATGGGCATCAACGTCGTCGAGGCGGAGGAGACCGAGGAGACGACGGAGGCTAAGGGCAACGGCGAGGCCGACGACGAGGACGGGGCGGAGGGGACCGAGGTCGCCGAGATCGCCCCCACCAAGCCCGTTGCCCTGCGCGCCGAGACGACCAAGGAGCCCACCGACCGCACGGACGATCCCGTGCGCATGTACTTGCGCGAGATGGGCTCCGTGGAGCTCCTGTCCCGCGAGGGCGAGATCGCCATCGCCAAGCGCATCGAGGCCGGTCGCGAGGCGATGATCGCCGGGCTCTGCGAGAGCCCGCTGACCTTCCAGGCCATCATCATCTGGCGCGACGAACTCGTCGACGGCCGGGTGCTCCTGCGCGAGATCATCGACCTCGAAGCGACCTATGCGGGCCCCGACGCCAAGAACGCGATGCAGATCGCCGACGGCACGGAGGAGAGCGAGGACGGCGAGGGGGATGCGCCGACGCCGCCCGAGGGCGACGACGAGGACGACATGGAGAACAACGTCTCCCTGGCGGCCATGGAGACCGAGATCAAGCCGCGCGTCCTCGAGACGTTCGACAACATCGCCAACAATTACCGTAAGCTGCGCAAGCTGCAGATCGAGCATGCCGAGCTCAAGGCCTCGGGCGGCACCCGCACCGATGCGCAGGAGCGTAAGCAGGAGGAGCTGAAGGACGCCGTCGTCACCGACGTGAAGTCGCTCTCCCTCAATGCCAACCGCATCGAGGCCCTCGTCGAGCAGCTCTACGACATCAACAAGCGCCTCATCTCCCATGAGGGCCGCCTGATGCGCTACGCCGAGAGCCACGGCGTCGCCCGCGACGAGTTCCTGCGCCACTACCAGGGCTGGGAGCTCGACCCGAACTGGATGGAGCGCGTCGGCAGCCTCGGCGGCCGTGGCTGGAAGAACCTCGTCGAGAAGGGATCGAGCGAGGTCGCCCGGCTGCGCGAGCAGATCCTGACCCTTGCGTCGGAGACGGGCCTCGAGATCGGCGAGTACCGCAAGATCGTCAACATGGTCCAGAAGGGCGAACGCGAAGCCCGCCAAGCCAAGAAGGAGATGATCGAGGCCAACCTGCGCCTCGTGATCTCGATCGCCAAGAAGTACACCAACCGCGGTCTGCAGTTCCTGGATCTGATCCAGGAGGGCAACATCGGCCTGATGAAGGCCGTCGACAAGTTCGAGTACCGCCGCGGCTACAAGTTCTCGACTTACGCCACTTGGTGGATCAGGCAGGCGATCACCCGCTCGATCGCCGATCAGGCCCGCACCATCCGCATCCCGGTGCACATGATCGAGACGATCAACAAGATCGTCCGGACCTCGCGCCAGATGCTGCACGAGATCGGTCGCGAGCCGACCCCGGAGGAGTTGGCCGAGAAGCTGGCCATGCCGCTGGAGAAGGTGCGCAAGGTTCTCAAGATCGCCAAGGAGCCGATCTCGCTCGAAACCCCGATCGGCGACGAGGAGGACAGCCACCTCGGCGACTTCATCGAGGACAAGAACGTCGTCCTGCCCATTGACGCGGCGATTCAATCCAACCTGCGAGAGACCACGACGCGCGTGCTCGCCTCGCTCACGCCCCGCGAGGAGCGGGTGCTGCGCATGCGTTTCGGCATCGGCATGAACACCGACCACACCCTCGAGGAGGTTGGCCAGCAGTTCTCGGTAACCCGCGAGCGCATCCGTCAGATCGAGGCGAAGGCCCTGCGCAAGCTCAAGCACCCGAGCCGTTCGCGCAAGCTGCGCAGCTTCCTCGACAACTGACATCTTCGTTTGCGCCGGCTCGCCCCGGCCAACGACCCCTGCGAATGAGCCGGCTCCTCTCGGGGTCGGCTCTTTCGTTTCGACTTCCCGGCCATCGATGCGCATGAAGCGCGCCGAGCGGCGTCGGCTCCGGCCCGGTCTGCACTGTTGAAGCGGTGACGCCGGCACGATACGCACGAAACCAGAGCGGTGGCCGTTGCCGGACGCCATCTTCCAACCCACCTTGGCCATATGCTCGATCAAGGCCCGCCCCAGCCTTCCCCCACCGCCGAAGCCGATGGCTCGGAGGCGGCCGACGTCCCCTTCGGCGCCCTCCAGCAATGCGTGGCCCTGCGCGACTGGCTGCTGAGCGAGGGGGCCCGCATGCCGAAAGCGGAAGACCTGCTCTCCGGCCTCGCCGAACGCCTGATCGCGCTGGATGTGCCGGTGGACCGCGCCACCACGGCCATCGACGCCCTGCATTCCGAGTATTCCGGCGTCGGGCGGTTCTGGACCCGCGAGACGGGCTCCACGGTCCGTCTGTTCCCGCACGGGGAAGCGTCGGACAAGGCCTATCGGGCAAGTCCGTTCTTCCGTGTTCACGAAACCGGCGCGTGGCTGATCCTCGATCTCGCCGAGACCCCGGATGAGGCCTTCGCGGTCATTCCGGACCTGAAGGCCGAGGGCTACCGGCACTACATCGTCGCGCCGCTGTTCTTCACCAACGGCACGCGCAACGGCATCTCCTTCGCCACCCGATCCGAAGCGGGGTTCCGCGACGAGGACGTGGCGATTCTCCGCTTCGTCATGCCGACACTGGCGGCGGTCATGGAGATGCGCAGCGTCAACAAGCAACTGGATCACGTCCTGCGGATCTATGTCGGCGACGAGCCGCACAAGGCGATCCTCGGCGGCTCCATCCGTCGCGGTCACGTCCAGCGCATCCGCTCGGCGATCCTGTTTGCCGACATGCGCGATTACACGCGCATCTCCGCCGACATGACGCCGGAAGAGGCGGTCGACCTCCTGAACATCTTCTTCGACTGCCTAGTGCCGGCCATCGAGCGCGAGGGCGGCGAGGTCCTGAAATATCTCGGCGACGGCCTGCTGGCGATTTTTCGCGAACCCGGAGATGATTTGGGCGGTGCCGCCAAGGGGGCGCTCACCGCCTCGCAAAGCGCCATGGCGGCCCTCGCGGAGGCTAATGCGCTCGGCCGCTTCGCCAATCCCGTGGCCGCCGGCATCGCCCTGCATCACGGCGAGGCCGCCTACGGCAATGTCGGCTCCGGCGCCCGACTAGACTTCACCGTGATTGGACGCGACGTGAATCTCGCTAGCCGCGTCGCCCGGCTGAACCGGACGCTGGGCGAACCGATCCTGATGACGAAGCCCTTCGTCGACTTCCTCTGGGACATGCCGGAGCCTCTCGGCGAACATGCGCTCGATGGGTTCGCCGAACCCATGGGTGTCTATCGGCCGGCGCGCCCGCCCGCTGCCTGAGGCCCGCTCGGGGATTGACCCCGATGCGCGGACGGCCCACATCAGGGGTGTTCCAGGGAGATCCCCGGCAAGGGGCTGAGAAACCGATGGCCGTCCGCTCGCGGATGGCGGCGCGGAAATCCTTCGAACCTGACCCGGTTCATACCGGCGTAGGGATTGGACCGCGGGTTTCTCCTCGAGCCCGGCACGCTTCACCACGCGAAGCTGCAGCCCCACCAATCTCGACGCCTGTTGCGGAGATTGTGTTGGACGTGACCCCGAACGCCTTCCTCAACCTGCGACGGACGCATGGCGTTGCGCCGCCGGCCGCCGTTGCCCCGGCACGCAGTGACGTGGTCATCGTCGGCGCCGGCCTGATCGGGCTGTCGATCGCTTGGCGCGTGACGCAGGCCGGGCGATCGGTGACCGTGCTGGAGCGCGACACCGTCGGCGCCGGGGCGAGCCTCGCCGCCACCGGTATGCTGGCCCCCGCTGCCGAGCACGAGCCCGGCTCCGACCCGCTGCTGCCCCTGGCCCTGGAGAGCCTGTCGCGCTGGCCTGGTTTCCGCGATGCCCTTCAGGCCGCGGCCGGCCTCGACATCGACTACCGAGAGGAGGGCACCCTGGTGCTGGCCATCGGCCGCGACGAGGTCGAGCGCCTGCGCTTCCGGCACGATCTGCAGAAGCGCTCCGGGCTCGACGCTCGCTGGCTGACCGGTCCCGAGGCCCGGGCCCGCGAGCCGCGCCTGCGCCCCGCCGTCACCGCCGGCCTGTACTGCCCGCACGACCATCAGGTCGATCCGAGCCGGGTAATGGCCGCCCTCGTGCGGGCCTGCCTCGCCGCAGGAGTCGCCATCGTGGAGGGCTGCGCGGTCGAGGCGCTGGATTGGAGTGCCGACCGGGTCACTGGCGTCCGTACGGCCCAGGGCATCAGCCGGGCCGACACCGTCGTGCTCGCCTCCGGCGCCTGGAGTGGGGAGACGGGACTCCTGCCCGATCATCTCGCCCTGCCGGTCCGGCCCCTGCGCGGCCAGTCCCTCGCCCTACGGACTACGGCCCGCACCGGCACCCTCGCCCACATGGTCTGGACCGAGCAGGTTCACATGGCACCGAAGAGCGACGGCCATCTCATCGTCGGCGCGACGGTGGAGGATTGCGGCTTCGTCCCCGGCGTCACAGCCGGCGGCCTCTACGCCCTGCTGGAGGGCGCCCGCCGCGTCCTGCCCGGCATCGAGGAGATGGCAGTGGAGGCGATCTGGAGTGGCTTCCGGCCGACCTCGGACGACGATGCGCCGATCATCGATGCCCTGGCGCCCGGCCTCGTCGTCGCCACCGGTCATCACCGCAATGGCTACCTGCTGGCCCCCGCCACCGCCGATGCGGTCGTGGCCCTGGTCGCCGAGGGAACGCTGCCGGATTATGCCCGGGATTTTGGTCGAGCCCGCTTCGCGTCGGCACCGCAGAGGGTGTTCGCATGAAGCTCACGGTCAACGGAGAGGCCCGCGAGAGCACGGCTGCCGACCTCGACGCCCTGTTCCGGGAGGAGGCCGAGGAGACCGGCATCGAGAGCCCTCAGGGCATCGCCATCGCGCTCAACGGTTCCGTGGTTCGCCGCCGGGACTGGGCGCTCACCGCCCTCAGCGACGGCGACCGCGTCGAGATCGTCCGCGCGATGCAGGGCGGATGATCGAAAGGGGAGACATCATGACAGGAAGGTGGGAATGACCGAGATCGCGAACGACATTGACTCGCTGGTGATTGGCGGTGTGAGCCTGGGCTCGCGTCTTTTCATCGGTACCGCCGGCTACCCCACCCAGAGCATTCTGTTCGATGCGGTGGCGGCGTCCGGCGCCGAGGTGGTCACGGCCTCGATCAGGCGGGTTTCGCTCCAGGGGCACGGCTCGGATACGCTGCGCCGGCTCAAGGGGCACCGCTTCCTGCCCAACACCGCCGGCTGCGAGACGGCGCGCGACGCGATCATGACCGCCGAACTCGCCCGCGAGGCCCTCGACACGAACTGGATCAAGGTCGAGGTCATCGGCGATCGCGAAACGCTGTATCCCGACGTGGCCGAACTGCTGGATGCCTGCCGCCACCTCGTCGATGACGGCTTCACCGTGCTGCCCTATTGCAACGACGATCCGGTGGTCTGCCAGCGTCTCGCCGATCTCGGCTGCGCCGCCGTGATGCCCATGGGCTCGCTGATCGGCTCCGGCATGGGTGTGGCCAACCCGGCCAACCTGGAGCTGATCTGTCGGCGCTCGCCGGTGCCGGTGATCGTCGATGCCGGCATTGGCACCGCCTCCGACGCGGTCATCGCCATGGAGCTCGGCGCCGCCGGCTGCCTCCTCAACACCGCGGTCGCCAAAGCCGACGATCCCGTGCGGATGGCTCGTGCCATGCGCAACGCCGTCCAGGCCGGCCGCGACGCGTATCTTGCCGGCCGCATCCCGAAGCGGGGCCGGGCCGAGCCGTCGAGCCCGCAACTCGGTCTCGTGGGCTCGTGAGCCGGGTTGCGTCCGACGCGCCCGCTTACCGGCGCACGGCGATGAGCGGCCTGCCCGCGCGGCTACTGGTGGTGACGGACAGGTCGGCGACCGACGTACCGGAGGTCGCCGCCCGGAACCTCCGCGCCACCCTCGAACGCCTCCTGCGGGCCGGCGCCCGCTGGGTCTGGTTTCGGGAGCGCGACCTGGCGCCGGATGCACGGCGCGCGCTCGCCCGGGATATCGCGCGCCTGGTTCAGGCCGAGGGCGGTTCACTGACCATCGGCGCCGATGTGGCGCTCGCCGCCGAACTCGGGGCCGACGGAGTCCATCTGCCCGGTGGAACCACCGCGGCCGAGATCGCCGAAGCCCGCCGGCGCCTATCCGGCGGTCGCATCGGGGTTTCGGCGCACACACTGGAGGAGATCGCGGTGGCCGCGCGGTCCGGCGCCGACTACGCTACCCTCAGCCCGATCTTTCCGACGCAGAGCAAGCCCGGCTACGGTCCCGCCCTCGGAGCGGCGGCCCTGGAAACCGCCGCCGGGTTCGGCATGCCGGTCATCGCCCTCGGGGGAATCACGGTCGACCGCGTGGACGCATGCCGCGCTGCGGGCGCTGCCGGCGTCGCGGTGATGGGCGCACTGATGCACGGCGCGGACCCGGTGGCCGAGGTGCGCGCCTATCTCGCCCGCCTCGGCGCGACATCCGACGAGCGGTGACAGGCAAGGAGGCAGCGCATGTGGGGAAAGAACCGCTTTCTCGAGCGCGTAAGGGTGCAGCATCCGATCATCCAGGCGCCGATGATCGGACCGAAGCCGGCCCTTGCCGCCAGCGTCAGCGCGGCCGGGGGCCTCGGCTCCCTCGCCTGCGCGGCGATGAACCCGGACACGGTACGCAACGAAGCGGCGGCGATTCGGGCGCGGACGGACGCGCCGTTCAACCTGAACTTCTTCTGTCACGTGCCGGACGTGCCGGATGCAGCGCGTGAGTCCGCCTGGCGCAGCCGGCTCGCGCCCTACTATGCGGAACTCGGCCTTGATCCGTCGGCTCTGATCGTCATGGCACAGCGGTTGCCCTTCGACGCTGCGATGCTCGCGGCCGTCGCCGACGTCCGGCCGGCGGTGGTCAGCTTCCATTTCGGCCTGCCGGAAGCGGCGCTCCTCGACCGCGTCCGGGCGCTCGGCTGCATCATTCTCTCGTCCGCAACCACGGTGCGCGAAGCGCGCTGGCTCGCCGAGCGCGGGGTCGATGCGATCATCGCGCAGGGAGCCGAAGCCGGCGGGCATCGCGGCCTGTTCCTCGGCGGCGATCCCGCGACGCAAGTCGGCACGATGGCTCTGGTGCCCCAGGTGGTCGACGCGGTGGACGTGCCCGTCATCGCGGCCGGGGGCATCGCCGATGCCCGCGGGATCGGCGCCGCCTTCATGCTCGGCGCCTCCGCCGTTCAGCTGGGAACGGCCTACCTGCGCTGCACCGAGGCCGGTCTCTCGGGGCCGCACCAGGAGGCCCTGCGCCGCGCCCGCGATGAGGACACCACGATCACCAACGTCCTGACGGGCAAGCCGGCCCGGGGACTCGTGAACCGCGTCATGCGCGAACTCGGGCCCTGGCACGCGGAGGTGCCGGTCTTCCCCACCGCCGCCATCAGGCTCCAGCCCCTGCGGATCGAGGCCGAGCGACGCGGCTCCGGCGACTTCTCGCCCCTCTGGGCCGGGCAGGGAGCGCCCCTTGCCCGCGAGACTGAGGCGGGTCGCCTGACCGCTGAGCTCGCGGAGGGCGCGCTCAGGCTCCTCGGCCGCGCGAGGGCGTGATCACTTCGCCGTGGCCGGGCCGTAGGGCGGCCGGGGGATCGCCCGATGGGCGGCACGCAGCGCCGCCGACCAACGCTCCCGCAGATCGTGGAAGTAGCTCTCGCCGGCTTCGATCCGGTGGTTTACCTCGAGGTCGAGGGCGTTGCGGCGGGCGACCGCGATGTCAATGGGCAGGCCGACGCCGAGGTTCGAGCGCATCGTCGAATCCATCGAGACGAGGCCGACCTTAAGGGCGTCGTAGAGGTCGGTCTCGTACTTCACCGCCCGGTCCAGGATCGGCTTACCGTACTTGTGTTCCCCGATCTGCAGAAAAGGCGCGTCGCCGCTGCACTCGATGAAGTTGCCGGCCGAGTAGATCAGGTAGAGCTTCATCGGGTCTGAGCCGATCTGTCCGCCGAACAACAGCGAGACCGAGAAGCGCAGGTTGGCCGCCTCGAACCCCGCCTTCTCGATCTCGCGGACCCGCCGAATGGCGCGGCCCACGAGCTGGGCCGCCTGGAACATCGTCGGCGCCTCGACGAGCTTCATCTTCGGCTCGCCGGCATCGCCCTCGACTCCCTCGGCGAGAAGGCTGAGGACCGACTGGGTGATCGAGAGATTCCCGGCGGAGGCCAGCATCATCACGCGCTCGCCCGGCACGTTGAAGTGGTGGAGCTTGCGGTAGGTCGAGATGTCGTCGAGCCCGGCATTGGTCCGGGTGTCGGCGATCATCACCAGCCCCTCCTCGACGAGGACACCGACGCAGTAGGTCATGGAGCGGTCTTTCTCGCGCGTCCGTCCGCGATCAGGACTGGACGGAAGCCTGTGCTTGCTCGACGCGAAGCGTCACGTCGAGTGTTTCTGTCCCGCCGCCCATGCGGCTGCCGCGAATCGGAGCCGCCCCGAGATAGTCGAGGGCGACAGCCACGCGGATATGCGCCTCGGTGGTGGCGATACCGTGGGCGGCGTCGAAGCCGATCCAGCCGAGCCCCGGCACCAGCGATTCAGCCCAGGCATGGCCGGAGCCTTGATCCGCATCCCGGTCGGCGTGGTGGTAGTAGCCCGAGACGTAGCGGGTGGGAATCTCGAGGTGGCGGGCCGCCGCGATGAAGAGATGGGTGATGTCCTGGCAGACGCCCTTCTCCTGCACGAAGGCCTGCGCGGCGTTCGTGCTGGCGCTGGCCGGGCCGGGGACGAAGGTGACCCGCTGGTGCACGGCGGCGAGCAGCCGGTGCAGACACGGTAGGGGGGCCGGGTCGCCGGCCGCCGCGATCTCCTGGGCGAAGGCCTGAATGGCGTCGTTGGCCAGGGCGAGATCCGAATCCCGCAGGTAGAACACGTCCGGCAGGCGCTCGATGGTGCCGCGCACGATGCCGTGCATCTCCAGGGTGTCGACCTCTCCGGTGACCCGGATCGACAGGGCCTCGGCCGGCTCGTCCGCCGTGAACCAGTGCACCACGTTGCCGAAGCCATCCTCGCGCTCGCTCACGCGGCCGTCGACGGAGGGCTCGATGCGCCAGCGCCGGACATACTGGCCGTCATGGTCGCGAGGACGCAGACGCAGGACCTGAATCAGCCCGCGGGCGGGCTGCTCATAGGTATAGTTGGTCTCGTGGAAGACGCGGATTCGCATGCGGCGACCTTTGCGCGGCGTCGGGCCGGGGCCGGCCCTATACCAGATATTGCTCGATGACCGCTGCGCCGAGGCGATTGTTCTCGACGATGAACTCCGTCACGAACTCATGCAGGCCGGATGAGAAGATGCGGTTGATGTTCTCGCCTTCCAGGCGTGCCAGGGTATTGCTGGCCAGGCGCTGGCTCGCGCCGCGCCGCCCGTAGGCGTCGGCGATGAGGTCGAGGTGCTCCACCAGCATGCCGTAGCAGTTGGTGAAGGAGCGCGGCATCTGCCGGTTCAGGATGAGAAGATCGGCGACCAGGAGTGGCTTCACGCTCTCGCGGTAGACCCAGTGATAGGCGTTGAAGGCCGAGACCTCGCGCAGGATCGTGGTCCACTGGAAATAATCGAGGCTGCCGCCGATCTTCTCCGTGGCGGGGAGCAGGATCCGGTACTTCACGTCCAGGATGCGGGCGGTGTTGTCCGCCCGTTCGATCGCCGTTCCAAGGCGTGTGAACCAGTAGGCGTCGTTGCGCAGCATCGTGCGGTAGGCCGAACCGTCGAAGGCGAGGGAGACACCCTTCACCCAGTCGAGGAAGCGGGTGAACTCGTCGCGGTTGAGGTCGCGTCCCTCGTAGTTGCGCAGTTCGAGCCAGGCGCCGTTGATGGCGTCCCACATTTCGGTGGTCAGCGCCGTGCGGACGCTGCGGGCATTCTCGCGCGCGGTCTCGATGCAGGAGCGGATCGAGGAAGGATTGTGGGGGCTGAAGGCAAGGAAATCGCAGACGGTCGCTTCCGTGACGCTGGCGTAGAGCGGCTTGAACACGTCCGGATCGCCCGCCGAGGCCAGGGCGGAGGCCCACTCGTTGGTCTCGCCGCCGCCGTAGCTCGACGGCAGGGCGGCCAGGCGCAGGGCGGCATCGAGGATGCGGGCGACGAACTCCGCTCGCTCGGCGTAGCGCGAGAGCCAGTACAGGTTGTCGGCGGTCCGGGACAGCATGGGGTTCCATCGGGACGTCGGCTGGCGTCGGAAACGCAGGCCGCAGGGCGAAAAGGACTATGCCGGAGCCGGCACGGACTTGGAAAGGCACCCGGGACGGAAGGCCCCGCCGGATGCCCCGCGATGGCTCAGGCGTCGAGGACCCAGGTGTCCTTGGTGCCGCCGCCCTGGCTCGAATTTACGACGAGCGACCCCTCCTTCAGGGCGACCCGGGTGAGGCCGCCGGGGACGATGCGGATCTCGTCCGAGCCGCACAGCACGAAGGGGCGCAGATCCACGTGCCGGGGTGCGACCCCGGATGCGACGAAAGTCGGGCAGGTGGAGAGGGCCAAGGTCGGCTGGGCGATGAAGCCGTCCGGCGCATGCTTCAGCTTGCGTCCGAACTCCTCGATCTCGCGCTTGGTGGCGTGTGGGCCGACCAGCATGCCGTAGCCGCCGGAGCCGTTGACCTCCTTCACCACGAGCTCGCTGAGATTGTCCATCACATAGGCGAAAGCCTCTTTCTCGCGGCAGCGGTAGGTCGGCACGTTGTGCAGGATCGGCTCCTCGCCGGTGAAGAACTTCACAATCTCCGGCATGTAGCTGTAGACCGCCTTGTCGTCGGCAATGCCGGTGCCGACGGCGTTGGCCAGGGTAACGGTCCCACGCTCGTAGGCGTTCATGATGCCGGGGACTCCGAGCACCGAGTCCGGGCGGAAGACCAGCGGATCGAGGAAATCGTCGTCGAGACGGCGGTACAGCACGTCGACCCGGCGGGGCCCCTCGGTCGTCCGCATGTAGACGACGTCGTCCTTGGTGAAGAGGTCGGAGGCCTCGACGAGGTCGACGCCGAGCTTGTCGGCCAGGAACGAGTGTTCGTAGAAGGCCGAGTTGTAACGACCCGGCGTCAGCAGCGCGACGGTGGGGTCGCGGGTCGCCGTGGACGGCGCGAGGCTGCGCAGGGTCGCCAGCAGGGCGTCGGGATAGTTCTCCACCGGTGCGACGCGGTGGCGGGAGAACAGCTCCGGGAACAGCCGCAGCATGACCTCGCGGTTCTCGAGCATGTAGGAGACGCCGGACGGGGTCCGGGCATTGTCCTCCAGCACGAAGAAGTCGTTCTCCCCGGTGCGGACGATGTCGATGCCGGCTATGTGGACGTAGAGGTCGTGCGGCACCCGGAAAGCGCGCATTTCCATGCGGTAATGCGGGTTGCGGTAGACGAGGTCGGCCGGGATCACGCCGGCCTTGATGCATTCCTGCGCCCCGTAGATGTCCTTCAGGAAGGCGTTGATGGCGGTGACGCGCTGCTTGAGGCCTCGCTCCAGGAAACCCCATTCGGGCTTCGTGATGACCCGCGGGATGATGTCGAAGGGGATCAGCCGTTCGGTGGACTCGTTCGCGCCGTAGACCGCGAAGGTGATGCCGATGCGCCGGAACAGCATCTCGGCCTGGCTGCGGCGGGTGTTGAAATGCTCAGGCGGCGTGGTGTCGAGCCAGTGCTTCAGGCTGTCGTAGGCTTCGCGCACGGCGGGGTTGCTCAGCGCCCCATCGGGCAGCCCGGTCATCTCGTCGAATGCAGCGAGCGCCATTCGCGTCTCCCCCTTGAACACCGTTCTTGTCTAGGCAAGAGGCGCGCCAGCGACCTGGGATCGGAGTCCGCGCCCACCGCCCTTGCGTGTAGGGTAGCACGTTCAGATCAACTTCAAGCCCTTGAAGCTGGCGTGACCCTCCCGACCCAGGATGATGTGATCGTGGATCAGGATGCCAAGGGGGTCCAGCACCCCGATGAGCTCGCGGGTCATCCGGATATCGGCGGCCGAGGGAGTGGGGTCGCCCGAGGGATGGTTATGAGCCAGGATGATGGCGGTGGCCGAGAGCTCGAGGGCACGGCGCGCCACCTCGCGCGGATAGACTGGCGTGTGGTCGACGGTTCCCCGCCCCTGGACCTCGTCGGCGATCAGGTGGTTGCGCCGGTCGAGGAACAGCACGCGGAACTGCTCGCGCGCCGCGAAAGCCATGGTGGCGCGGCAATACTCCAGCACGGCGCTCCACGACGAGAGCAGAGGGCGGTCGGCGATCGCCCCGCGCGCCAGCCGATGCCCTGCCGCTTCGATGAGCTTCAAGTCGGCGATGACCCCGGGGCCGATGCCTTCAATTTCAGCAAGTCGCGCCGGCTCAGCGCTCACCACCTCGGCAAAGCTGCCGAAGCGTCGGATCAGGGCCTTGGCCAGGGGCTTCACGTCCCGGCGGGGAATGGCCCGGAACAGGGCGAGTTCGAGAAGCTCGTAATCCGGAAGGGCCTCGGCCCCACCCTGGGCGAACCGGGCGCGCAGGCGGTCGCGATGGCCGAGGTAATGCGGCTCGCCGTCCGACGGGTCGGGCGCGGACGGCGGCCGGGTTGTCATGAGCCCGAAATCAACCGGCGGTCGGCGCGGGCTGGTGCAGACCCTTGGGCGAAAGGGTGAAGATTTCCGCGCCCGTCTCCGTCACCGCCACGGTGTGCTCGAACTGCGCCGAGAGCGAGCGGTCGCGGGTGACCGCGGTCCAGCCGTCGGAGAGGACCTTCACCGCTGGCCGGCCGAGATTGATCATGGGCTCGACGGTGAAGAACTGGCCGGGCTGGAACTTCACGTCGTAGCTCGGCTCGACGTAGTGCAGGATGGTTGGGGCATCGTGGTAGGTGCGCCCGAGGCCGTGGCCGCAGAAATCCCGCACGACGGAGCAGCGCTCCGCCTCGGCATAGGACTGGATCGCCCGGCCGATATCCGTGGTGGAGCCCCCCGGCTTGATCACCGCGATGCCGCGCATCAGGCACTCGTGGGTGATCTCGCACAGGCGCTGGGCCTTGCGCGGCACCTCTCCGACATAGGCCATCCGGCTCGAGTCGCCGTGCCATCCGTCGACGATGAGGCAGATGTCGAGGTTGACGATATCGCCCTCGCGCAGGGGCTTGTCGTTCGGGATGCCGTGGCAGACCACGTGGTTGATCGAGGTGCAGATCGATTTCGGATAGCCGCGGTAGAGCAGCGAGGCCGGATAGGCGCCGTGGTCCATAGCGAAGGTGTAGGCGAGCTTGTCGAGATGGTCCGTCGTGATGCCGGGAGCGGTGGCCTCCATCAGCAGATCCAGGGCTTCCGCGGTCAGACGGCCGGCCTTGCGCATGCCCTCGAAGGCCTCCGGTCCATGAATCGGCGGCTGGGGCGCGCGGCGTCCGCTCTCGGACACGGCCTGTTCGTTCTGGGTCATGGGGACGTTTCGCGGAGGGGAACCGGGGCGGGGCCTGCCCCTATGTACGGTGACGCGCGCGCGAGGCCAACCCTTCGCGCGCTGCGCACTAGGATTGCGCCGAGGGAGAGGCTAGAGACGGGTCCCGGCAGACCCCGACAACACGGATGCCCGCACGAGCACGATCCTTCCTCGAGGACGAGGCTTCGGCGGGCCGGCAGGCAGGACGAGGCGATGGCTGACAAGGCGGTCCCGCATTTCCACAACGAGCCCGGCGTGGCGGTCATTCACGTCGGCTCCAAGGAGTTCATGTGCATCGGGGCCAAGCCCCCCTTCGATCATCCGCACATCTTCCTCGACATGGGCACGGACGACGAGACCATCTGCCAGTACTGCTCGACGCTGTTCCGCTACCGGCCGACCCTGGCCGCTGGCAACGCCGATCCGGCGATCTGCGTCTGGGACGACCGGACCTCGGCCGCCGCCTGATCAGGCGAGGCGGCTCCGTGCCGGCCCTGAACATCGCTATCGTCGGCGCGGGCATCGGCGGCCTGACGGCTGCGCTCACCCTCGATTCCGCCGGCCATGCCGTCACCCTCATCGAGCGCCGCACCGGATTCAGCGAAGTCGGGGCCGGGATCCAGCTCTCGCCGAATGCCAGCCGAGTGTTGATCGGCCTCGGCCTCGGCGCCGCCCTGCGACGCGCGGCGAGCGAGCCGCCGGCAGTGGTGGTGCGGGCCCTGACGAGTGGGACGGTCATAGGCGGCGTCGCTCTAGGAGCCCATCTGCGCGAGCGCTTCGGCGCGCCCTACTACGTCATCCATCGGGCCGACCTGCAGACCCTGCTCCTCGACGCTGTGCGCGGCCGGCCGGGTATCCGCCTCCTGATGGGACGGGACGTGACCGGTCTGGCGGAGCGACCGGACGGTGTCGACCTGACCCTGGAAAGCGGCACGGGCACGCGGACCGAGCGGTTTTCCGCCGACCTCGTCATCGGGGCCGACGGTGTACGCTCCCGCCTGCGCGGCCACCTCGACGGCAAGGACCTGAGGTCCGGGCGTGCCGCGGCGTGGCGGGCCATCGTTCCGCGGGAAGCCCTGCCACCCGAACTTTCGGGCGAGGCCACGGGCCTGTGGCTTGGGCCGGCGCGCCACGTGGTGCATTACCCGATCCGGGGTGGCCAGCACGTCAACGTCGTCGCCGTGATTCCGGAGCGGAAGGGCAGCGAGGGCTGGGGCCAACTCGGTGAGCCGGCCGTACTGCGCGCCCGCTTTCGCGACGCGGCGCCGCCCCTCGCGGCCCTCCTGGCCGTACCGGATTCCTGGCTGGTCTGGTCGCTGGAGGATCGGGGTGCCGCCCGTCCGATGGCACGCGGACGGCTGGCCCTGATCGGGGATGCCGCCCATCCGATCCTGCCCTTCCTCGCACAGGGGGCCGCCCTCGCCATCGAGGATGCGGCGATCCTCGCCAGGGAACTGGGCGCGGACGGCGCCGATCTCGGTGCCGCCCTGGCCCGCTACGATGCGGTGCGGCGTGCGCGGGTGCGCCGCGTTCGCCGGGCCGCCCGTGCCAATGGCCGGACCTATCATGCGGGGGCTCTCGTCGGCACGATCCGTAATGTCGTGATGGGCCGCCTCGGGCCGGACGGAATGAACCGTCGCTACGCCTGGCTCTACGGCTGGACGCCTTGATCTGCGGAGGCCGCCCCGCTACCGCTGATGCTGGCATGCGGACGTGGCGAAACCGGTAGACGCACGAGACTTAAAATCTTGCGGCCTTTGGCTGTGCGGGTTCGAGTCCCGCCGTCCGCACCAACTCATGCGATCCTGTCTCTGCACTCATCGGCTTGCAGCGACGATCAGCGCCGCGACCGACGGAGATAGACGAAAAGTCCCACGACACCCGCGAGGGCCACGCCCGCGAGTGCCGTCGAACGCAGGGGCGCTCGGGTGGACATCTCGCCGTCCGCAGACAGTCGAGCCAAGGCGCGGTCTTCGTCGAGGATCCAGGCGAGCGAGCGCCGGAGTGCATCGGCGGCATCGCGGTTGAACCATTGGCCGTGCGCGAAGATCACCCGGTCCGGATGAAAGCCGACGAGACGCTGCGCGGCGCGGACCGTGTCCCGATGGTTTAGGCGCAGAAGGACTCGCAGGTAGAGCTGTGCCTTGCCATCCGGGGCGACGATGCCGAGCAGACGAGCCAGGGGGCGCGCGAAGACCGGCAGAAGGTCGCCCTCGAGGTTGATGACGAGATCCGTCAGCAGGAGGGTCCGGCTTGGGCGATGGAACAGACAGATTTCCTGGAACACGGGTCCGGCGACGAGGACCTGATCGATCTCGTTCGCCCAGACGCGTGGCGGCTGGTCTCCCAATTCCGCATCGATCGCGAGGCCAGATCGGCGCACCTGGCTCCGGTCTTCGAGCCCCGGCACCGCCCAGGTGATCGCGTTGGGGCAAGCGGTCTGCCAGTCCTTCAGGAACATCCAATGCCCGACACTCGGGGCTACGAGGTGCCCGATACGCCCGAGTCCCTCCACGGCACGTTGAAGGCCCGGGTGGTGCGGAACGGGCGAGTGGAGCAACAGCTCACCGCCGGCCAGTCGCAGCACCGTCATCCGCAAAGGGAGTAGAATGCCGCCCGCGCGAATCGGTGCGGCATCGACGATCCAGACGCCGTCCGCCACCTCCTTCGGTTGGTTCAGGGGGCGGATAGCTGAGGTCATGCGCCAAGGTCCTGCACTCCACATCGACGTACACCCGGGGGAACGCTTCGGCAGAACCCGGAGGTCCATCTGTCGTGCGCGACCACGACCATCCCTCGCGCCGGGCGCCGCCCGAAACCGGCGGGTACCACGCCCACCCAGGTCAGTTCCGAAGGAAAGGGCGCATCTTCGCTTACCGAGGCGTCATGCGTGTCGATGGGTCGAATCCGCGGGATGGTTTCCCGCCTTCGGCCGGCCTCTGCGATGAGCCTCACGCGCCCGGCGCTGCGCCCTCGGCTACGCCGGGATGCTAGCTCGGTCGTGATCACCCGCCCCCTTCATAGTGCGGCGGGAGGACGGCGATCAGCGCTTCCAGAGCGTGCATCAGCCGATCGGGAAGGTCTCCGTCCATTTGAGGCGGAAACAAGAGCGCCAAGGCGCGGTCGACCCCGACGCGAAAGGGCGTCCGATTGCAATTGTCGGGGCGAGGAAAGCAAAGATAGGGGTATTCGAAATCCATCCTAACAGTCGGCTACGGCGCCGTTCGCTGACGGATAGTCTATCTATCCGCGAATAGTGACAACGCGACTCGGCACAGACGGTTGCGCCGGCTTCCGTGGTGACGTTGGAAGGAGGCCGTCCGGTTCGCCCGGCCGGCCTTCGAGAGGGGCCTGACTACCAGCCGCCACGGCCGTAGGGACGGTCGCAGTCCGGACGATCCCCGTATCCGGCGTGGCGATAGCCGTATCCGCCGAATTCCTCACCATAGGTTCGGACCACAGTACGCGATCTGCGATAGACCGGGGCCTCGTCGTACCCGTAGTGGCGAACCAGCGGTGCCGGGCGGTCGCGCACGATGAGAGCCTCATCGTCGTCGGCATAGCGGGGTTCGGGAGGGCCGTAACCGTAGCCGTAGGCAGGAGCCTCGTGAGCTTCCGAGGCGGCGGTTCCCAGGAGAGCGCCCGCCGCGAGCCCCCCGATCACGCCGGCCAAGATGGCGCCGCCCTGGCCCCGGGCCTGCGCCTCTGGCGTTCCGAACGTGCCCATCGCCAAGAGCGCAACGGCTGTGAAAGCTGCCAACGTCTTCATCGCCCATCCCCTGATTTGTCGAGGAGGCCGGCATCGTGCGCGGCCTCGTTGGCCCAACCGGTGCTGTCCCGGCTGTTCAGGAGGAGATTGCCAAAGCGGCGCTGCACCCAGGCTGAAGCGCGTTGGCGGCATCCGTTCAGGTTCATCGGAGAAACGTCCGTCGCGGGGAATGCCCCTTCGCGAATCGACCCTATCGCAGGTTAGGACAGGGTTCTCTCTTGTGGGATGTCGCTGCCGGGGCAAGAACGTCATACGCGGCGTTCGCGCCGCAATCCCTTCCTCCCGCGTAGAGCTCCGCATGACCCCGGAACAAGTTGTTCTCGTCCAGGACAGTTTCGCCAAAGTTCGGCCGATCGCCGGCGCTGCGGCAGACCTTTTCTACGGACGCCTGTTCGAGATCGCTCCGCAGGTTCGGCCGATGTTTCCGGATGACATGCGCGAGCAGAAGAAAAAACTGATGGCGATGCTGGGGCTTGCGGTCACCAACCTGCATAAGCCCGAGATGGTGGTGCCGGCGCTGCAGACCTTGGGCCGACAGCATGTCTCGTTCGGAACCCAGGCCGCGCATTATGAACCGGTGGGCGCCGCCCTGCTCTGGGCGCTGGAGCAGGGCCTGGGCCCGGATTTTACCCCCGCGGTCCGGGAGGCCTGGGTGGAAACCTATGCGCTCGTGGCAAATGTGATGAAGGCGGCGGCTGCCGAGGTTCGTCGACCGGAATCGACCGCCGACGCCTGATCCGCGCTGCGCTGGAACCAACGCGCGCGGCAAGCGTAAGCGTTTCAGATTAGTTTTGTGTTTTCGAGGATTCCGATGCGTTCCCATCTGACGTCACTGGTCTCCGGTTTCGCCCTGGCGACGTTCTTGACCTGTCCCGCCTGGGCAGAGGTCCTGATCGCCGTCGACAAGGATGCGCAACGCATGACTGTGACGGTCGATGGCCAGACCCGCTACGACTGGCCCGTCTCCACGGGCCTGGACGGCTACGACACTCCCAGCGGAGCCCATCGGCCGTTCCGAATGGAGCGCACGCACTTCTCACGGGAGTTCGACGACGCTCCGATGCCGAACGCAATCTTCTTCACCGGGCAGGGCCACGCGATCCACGGGACCAATCACACCCGACGCCTCGGCAGCGCGGCATCCCATGGTTGTGTTAGGCTTGCCCCAAGGAATGCCGCGACCCTGTTCAGCCTCGTCAAGGCTGAGGGCATGGGCAAGACCCGGGTGGTCATCGAGGGCAGTTCCGTGATGGCGTCGCGGCGCCGCCGCGGCGCCGAGGACGGTGTGATGTCCGCCGGCATGCAGATGGGGCGCGAGCCCTCCGCAGCCTATCGGCCGGCCGCCGCCGTCGGGTTGGTGTCGCGCCGCGCCCCCGTCTATGATTTCCGGGACTCGGCCGGGGACGGTGACGCCTATTTCGTCGGTGACGGTCTCGATTAGGCGGGTCGAACTAAGCGATGGATCTCGCTGCTCGGCGCCCTCAGCCGAAGGCGCTGGTCCGCGCCGCCTCGGATGTGGCCGAGGCCGGCGCCAGAATCGTGCTCTCGACCCGGTTCCGTCCGCCGCGCTTGGCCCGATAGAGGGCATCGTCCGCCGCCTTGAGGCGATCGGCGGCCGTGATCGCGGGAGTTCCCAGGCTTCCATGCGCCGTCGCGACCCCGATGCTGACGGTGATGCAAGCGCCGTCGGGAAGAGCCGGATGGGGATAGGCCAGGGCCTGGATCGCCAGTCGCAGACTCTCCCCGATCCGCGCCGCCTCCGAAGGGTCCGCTCCGGGCCGGAATACGATGAACTCCTCGCCCCCGTAGCGGGCCGCCTGTGCGCCGTGGCGGGCTGCCGCCGCAGCGAGCGCCTCGGCCACTTGTCTCAGGCAGCGGTCGCCTTCGGGATGGCCGGCCGTGTCGTTCAGACGCTTGAAGGCGTCGATGTCGATGAGCACCAGCGTGGCCCAGGCGCCGCCTGCGCAAGCCTCGCCCCATCCGGCCTGGACCTGGGCCGTGGCGCTGCGCCGATTGCGGAGCCCGGTGAGGCTGTCGGTCTCGGACAGGACCGTCAGGCGCGCGTTGGCGGCCGCCAGATCGACGTCGCGGGCAGATTTTTCCAGGGTCAGGAGAAAGGCCTCCTTGCGCGTCCATTCGCGGGTATAGGCGAGCTTGATGGGGACGAGGGTGAGGCTGGCGATCAGGAGCGGCAGTCCGGTCGCCTCGCTGCGCGGAAGAACGAATGCGACGGCGTAGGCCGCGTAGACGCAGAAGGCGCTTCCGCAGAGGACGAGGCTGTGCCGGAACGAGAGCGGCGCGATCATCCCGACCACCATGGGCACGATCACCGCAAGGATCAGGTAGGTGTCTGCATGGGTCCGCGGCGCGATCCGGGCGCTGTTCAGGACGATCACCATGTCGAGCACGGAGATGCCGATGACGATCCCGGCCTGGCGCCGGGCACTGGTGATGCCGCGCAGCGCCGTGATCGCCGCGAATCCCGCAGGCAGGAACACGCCCAGGGTCAGGAAAGCCGGAACCACAAATTGCTCTGGACCGAGCAGGTCGAAGTCCATCTTCAGTGACAGCACATTGAAGACGATGAAGATCAGCAGCCACGACTGGATGTAGGTCGCCCGGGACCAGCGCGTCGTCTCGGTGAATTGTGCTTCGAGGTCTCTCGGCAGCCGCAGACGGTGCCAAGGTCTGCGGCGCGCAGCCTCGATCAGGCTGGAATTCGTTTCGGACATGAGGCGCGTTCACCGACGATCGAGCAGAGCCTATACGCGCCTTGCTTGCATGCGCGTAAACGCCATTCGTGCCTCGCGCGGAGCGTCGGCCCCTCCCGGCACGGACTTGGCGTCCATTGCACCACGGCGAAATCCTGTTAAGACCCACCACATGTTGAAGGATCGAGCCAGATTGTACGCACGGCCCACGCCGCCGTAGCTCCGCTCTCCTCGGCGCCCGCCTTCCGTTCGGGTTCCATGATGGCTGCCCCGCGATGCGCGTCGGGTGGCCTGTCTCGCATTCCCCGTCTCGATTCCCGGCCGCCCGACTGCGCGCGGGAACGATTGGATGTCCCATTTCCATGACCCTGACCAACCTGCGGAGCCAGTGGGCTCCCAATATCACGCGTGAAATCCTGGCCGGCACCGTGGTCGCCCTGGCCCTGATCCCGGAGGCGATTGCCTTCTCACTGATCGCCGGGGTGGACCCGAAGGTCGGCCTCTACGCGTCGTTCTGCATCGCCGTGATCACCGCCTTCGCGGGAGGACGCCCGGCGATGATCTCCGCCGCGACCGGGGCGATGGCCCTCGTGATGGTGTCGCTGGTGAAGGAGCACGGCCTCGGCTACCTGTTCGCCGCCACGATCCTCACCGGCCTGCTGCAGATCGCGGCCGGCCTCCTGCGCCTGGGAAATCTCATGCGCTTCGTCTCGCGCTCCGTGGTGACGGGATTCGTCAATGCGCTGGCGATCCTGATCTTCCTGGCGCAGATGCCGGAACTGATCGGGCAGGGGAGCACGGTCTACCTGATGACGGCGGTCGGTCTCGGCCTCATCTACGGGCTGCCGTACCTGACCAAGGCGGTACCCTCGCCGCTCATCACGATCCTCGTCCTGACGGCGTTCTCGATGGCCCTGGGCCTGCCGATCCACAAGGTCGGCGACATGGGCGCCCTACCCACCGAGTTGCCGGTCTTCGCCCTGCCGGAGGTCCCGTTCACCTGGGAGACTCTGCGGATCATCCTGCCCTACGCGCTGACGCTGACCATGGTCGGGCTGTTGGAGAGCCTGATGACGGCGGCGATCCTCGATGAAATGACGGATACGGGCTCCGACAAGAACCGCGAATGTGCCGGGCAGGGTATCGCCAATATCGGCGCCGGCCTGTTCGGCGGAATGGCGGGCTGCGCCATGATCGGACAATCGGTGATCAACGTCTCGTCCGGCGGCCGGGGCCGGCTCTCCACGCTCTGGGCCGGGGTATTCCTGCTCTTCCTGATCGTCGTGCTCGGCCCCTATGTGGCCCAGATTCCCATGGCCGCCCTGGTGGCGGTGATGATCATGGTGTCGATCAACACCTTCCAATGGGGCTCCCTGCGGACCCTCCTGACGCATCCGAAGAGTTCGAGCGTCGTCATGGTCGGCACCGTCGCCGTGGTGGTGGCGACCCACGACCTCGCCAAGGGCGTCCTGTTCGGGGTGGTGCTGAGCGGTCTGTTCTTTGCCCACAAGGTGACGCGCTACTTCTCCGTGGCCTCCGAGCGGACCGACACGGTGCGGACCTACCGGGTGACCGGCCAGATCTTCTTCGCCACGGCGGAAGCCTTCCACGGCGCCTTCGAGTTCCGCGAAGCCGGGCTGACGGGGATCGTCCTCGATCTCACGGCGGCCCATTTCTGGGACATCAGCGGGATCAATGCCCTCGACCGCGTGGTGCTCAAGTACCGGCACCACGGTGTGGCTGTGGAGATCGTCGGCATGAACGCCGCCACGGCCACGATGGTCGAGCGCCTGGGTACCCACCACAAGCCCGGCGCAACCCTCGCGGCTGGCAGTCATTAACGAACGGCCTGGCCCGCAACCTGCAGGAGGTGCTGGCCAGGCCGCCGCCCGGATGCCATTGACGGCGCGTGGGTCCGATTGCGATCAGGCCCCGCTTTCGCGCCCCTGTCGTGCTGGCGCGAGAGGTTGATGCAGGCGCGGGCCGCCGCCCCCGGCGCAAGCGGGCGTCGGGCATCGCCCGAATTCGAGGAGGAATTGGCCATGAGCGCGCTTCACCCGGAAATCGCGGCCGTTACGGCGCGCGTGATCGAACGCTCCGGACCAACCCGCAAGGCCTATCTCGACCTGATCGCCCGCGAGCGCGACTCGGGCGTTCAGCGCCCAATGCTGAATTGCGGCAACTTGGCCCACGGCTTCGCGGCCTCCGGCGAGGACAAGGCCGTCATCAAGTCCGGCCGGGCGATGAACATCGCCATCGTCACCGCCTACAACGACATGCTCTCGGCGCATCAGCCCTACGGCCGCTATCCCGAGCAGATGAAGCTGTTCGCCCGTGAGGTCGGCGCGACCGCGCAGGTCGCCGGCGGCGTACCGGCGATGTGCGACGGGGTCACCCAGGGCCAGCGCGGCATGGAGCTGTCTCTGTTCTCGCGCGACACGATCGCGCTCTCCACCGCGGTAGCCCTGAGCCACGGGATGTTCGACGGCGCGGCCCTGCTCGGCATCTGCGACAAGATCGTGCCCGGCCTCCTTATCGGAGCGCTTCGGTTCGGCCATTTGCCGATGATCCTGATTCCGGCTGGCCCGATGCCCTCGGGGCTAGCCAATAAGGAGAAGCAGCGCATCCGCCAGCTCTACGCCGAGGGCAAGGTCGGCCGCGATGAACTGCTGGAGAGCGAGTCGGCGTCCTATCACGGCGCGGGCACCTGCACCTTCTACGGCACCGCCAACTCGAACCAGATGATGATGGACGTGATGGGCCTGCACATGCCCGGCGCCTCCTTCATCAATCCCGGCACGAAGCTGCGCCAGGCTGTGACGCGGGCGGCAGTGCACCGCCTCTCCGAGATCGGCGCCTCGGGCAACGACTATCGGCCGCTCGGGCGCTGCATCGACGAGAAGGCCATCGTGAATGCGGTCGTCGGTCTGCTCGCCACGGGCGGCTCGACCAATCACGCCATCCACCTGCCGGCCATCGCCAGGGCGGCCGGCATCGTCCTGGACTGGGCGGATTTCGACCACCTCTCGGCTGTGGTTCCGCAGGTGGCCAAGGTCTACCCGAACGGCTCAGGCGACGTGAACCACTTCCACGCGGCCGGCGGCATGTCCTACGTCATCGCCAGCCTGATCGATGCCGGCCTCCTGCACGACGACATCCTCACCGTAGCCGGCACGCGCCTGCGCGATCATGCCCGCGATCCGAAGCTGATCAACGACGACCTCGTCTTCGAGGAGGCTCCGGAGCGCTCGCACGACGAGAGCATCCTGCGCAGTCCGGCCAACGCCTTCCAGCCGGACGGCGGCATGCGCCTGGTGAAGGGCAATCTCGGCCGGGCCACCTTCAAGACCAGCGCAGTCGACCCCGCGCGCTGGACGGTCCAGGCGCCGGCCCGCGTCTTCGACGACCAGGACGACGTCATGGCGGCTTTCAAGGCCGGTGAACTCAATCGGGACGTGGTGGTGGTGGTGCGCTTCCAAGGGCCCCGGGCCAACGGCATGCCCGAATTGCACAAGTTGACTCCGCAGCTCGGCGTTCTGCAGGATCGCGGCTTCCGCGTCGCCCTCGTGACCGACGGCCGGATGTCGGGCGCTTCCGGCAAAGTTCCGGCGGCCATCCATCTCAGCCCCGAAGCGCTCGGCGGCGGTCCCCTGGCCAGGGTTCGCGACGGCGACGTCGTGCGCCTGAGCGCGGAGGACGGTTCCCTGGAGGCCCTTGTCGACCCGGTCGAGTGGAAGGCTCGAGAAGAGGCAGCCGCGCCGCCGCCGGCCTTCGGCACGGGCCGCGAGCTCTTTGCCTTCATGCGTCACGGTGCCGACGGGGCCGAGCAGGGCGCCTCTGCCATGCTCGCAGCCGCCGGCCTCTGAAGCCTCCGCATTCCCTGCCAAGGACGCTCCCCATGACCACCATCGATGCCCTGATGCGCTCCGTTCCCGTCATCCCGGTGCTGGTGGTGGAGGAAGTCGCCCAGGCGGAACCGATCGCCCGTGCCCTGGTGGCGGGGGGCTTGACCGCCCTGGAGGTCACCCTGCGTACGCCAGCGGCCCTCGACGTGATCCGCGCCATGTCGCGGGTGGAAGGCGCCGTAGTGGGAGCTGGGACGGTCCTGAACCCGCGCGACCTCGACGCGGCGCTGGCGGCGGGTGCGCAGTTCATCGTAAGCCCCGGCCTGACCGATCCGTTGACCCGCGCCGCCCTCGCGCGGGGGGTGCCCTACCTGCCGGGTGTCGCCAATGCGGCGGACATCATGCGAGGGCTCGACCATGGCCTCGACCGGTTCAAGTTCTTCCCGGCCGAAGCCGCTGGCGGCATCAAGGCACTCAAGGCGCTCGCCGGTCCCTTCGGGCAGGTCCGGTTCTGCCCGACCGGGGGCATCTCCGAAGCAACCGCACCGGACTGGCTCGCCCTGAAGCCGGTGCTCTGCGTCGGTGGAAGCTGGGTCGTCCCGCCGGGCGCACCGGAGCCGGATCTCATCCGGCGCTCGGCCGAGGCGGCCCTGCGCCTGCGAGGCGCCTGACGATTTCTCGGCCGATTGACGCACTTTGCCGTAGCCGGAAAAAGGCTAGTCTTCTGCGATGAGGATGTGAAATGCATGGTCCGGCCCGGAGTTTCATTCTCTGGCCGACGGCGCGACCTCAAGCCTCGCACACCCTGTGCTCAACTGTGTCGGGTGAACCAGACGCTTAGCTCCCGGTGCGGAGCGCCATCAGGCGCGGCGGTTGGGGGGGAAGCGATGCAGTTCAGGCTCACCACCTCCATCCTCAATGAAATATTGCTCGAGATCGCTGTTGGGTAACTGAGCAATATCACGTGGCCTGACCCGCAGACCTCGAAGGAGATCTCCGGATACAGCGCCCTGATCAGTGATGTCTTCCTGCGCTTGATCAAGATGATCGTTGCGCCGCTCGTCCTCTCGAGGCTCGTCGCGGGCATCGCACATAGAGGCGACACGGCTTCGGTGGGTCGCGTCGGGGGCAGGGCGATGCTCTGGTTCGTGGGGGCCTCGCTCTTCTCGCTGCTTCTCGGTTTGGTGATGGTCCTCATTCTCCGGCCCGGCGAGGGCCGCTCGGCCACCAACGTGCTGCGCAACAGCGTCGCGACCGTGGCGGTGGCCAAGTGAGAAGGTCAACTATCGTTTACCGACCAGCGTCTGGATCATTAAGTCAGTCCACTGCCGGAACCGGTCGCGTAGCAAGCGGTCGCAAGCGTCGCGGGGGGACGTCCGATGCACCGGTACGGCTTCGTGGCGAGGACTCACATGTCAGCACGTCGCACCGTTCATGGGAGCCCTGGCTAGCGTCGGCTTGCTGGCCAGCGACGGTCCATCCTGGGCGATCGACGTTCTCTCCGGCTCCTGAAGACGATCGGCGAGACCGCCACCGTCCGCCTTCGCTAATCGAAAGAACGCCCTAACGTTCTCCTTCAGGGACCCGTCCGGCCAACCCGTCGGCTACGCCCCCGACCTCTGCCTGACGGTCGTCGACGACATCGGGACGGAACTCGGGCGTAGGGACTTGAAGGTGCTGTATGAGCCGGTGACGTCGGAGACGCGGATCGCGGCGGTGACGTCCGCGCGGATCGACCTCGAGTGCGGCTCGACCACGGCCAATGCCGAGCGGCGGAAGATGGCGGCCTTCTCGCCCATCACCTATGTCAGCGCGATCAAGCTTCTGGTGGAGCGCGGTGCTCCGGTCGGTTCATTCCGCGATCTGGCCGACCGGACGGTGGCGGTCACCGCCGGTACCACCAACGGGGTGTGGTGTGCGCGCTCTTCGCTCGTCTCGGCATCCCTGTCACCCTAAGGACTGGGCACGACCATGCCGAACCCTTCGCGATGGTCCGGGACAGGCATGCGGATGCCCTCGGTCCCGACGATGTCCGGCTCTACAGCCTGATCGCCGCCGCGGGGCCGGGCGGCTCCGCCGACACGGTCGGGCCCGACAAGTTCTCGTTCGAGCTCTATGGGCTGATGTTCCGCAACTCGCCGGCTTCGTCACCGTAACCTTGCAGCGTCTTGCCGAATCCCGCGAGCTGCGCTGGATCTAAAAGCGCTGGTTCCTCGAGCGCCTGCCGACCGGCATCCGTCTCAATGTGCCGATGTTCGATGAGCTTCGCACCAACTTTCAGGTGATCGGCCTGCAGGATTGACGGCCCGGACGCTCCCGGACGGACGCCGCGGGCGTCCGTCGCCGCGCGACCCGATTCGGCGCCGGTTGTCGGGACGCGTCCGCCGCGAGGCGCAGCGGCAGATCCGTCTCAGGCGGCGATCCACAGCATACCGGACGGTATGCCTGGCAGCTTGGCGGGCTGTGCACGCTTCCGAGAAATAGTCCACGAACGCCGTGGTCTCGGAATGTGTCGAAAATCACAGAATATTTCGTATTTTCGAGGACTTGACGGTCTCCGCGTCCTCAGGGGCGAACTGTAGAACGGTGGCCGGAGCGCTGAAAACCTGCCCACAGAACAGTTACTTAGTCGCCTGCGGAACGTTGCAGCGCCGCAACAGCGCCTTGGAACCGTTTCGCCGATCACGATTCCGAGTTGCCGCGAGGAACCACCTCGCACAGAGTGATCCTGCGCTGGGGGCAACGCCAGAGCAGCAAGTCAATTTCCAGCGGTCAACGCTCGGTCATTCAAGAACAAAGGGCCACGCGACACCGGGATCCATAGAGGTCTCGGGCGCAGTAAGCCTTCCCTCGGGTCTCGAAGCTTTTGGAGATATCAATGAAGCTCTTGAAGAGCTCGCTTCTCGCCTCCGCGGCAGGTTTTGCTGCGGTCGCAGGAGCACAGGCAGCCGACCTTCCGGTCAAGAAAGCTGTTCCGATCGAGTACGTCCGTGTCTGCTCCGCCTACGGCGCCGGCTTCTTCTACATCCCGGGCACCGATACCTGCATCCGTCTCTCGGGCCGCGCTCGCCTTGACGTCGGCTACCAGCCGACCGACAGCCGTTCAGGCACGAACGGTGACACCACCGGCTATATCGGCCTCGCCCGCATCAACGTCGATGCCCGCACCCAGACCGCCTACGGCACCCTGCGCGCCTTCGTGCGTCTCCAGTTCGCCTCGCGCACCGGCGCTACCGGCGGCCTCCGTTCCGGTACCCAGGAGCGTATCGGCAACGCGTTCGGTGCGACCGGCCAGGATCAGGCCGGCCGTGTCCAGCAGTTCGTGAACACCGACAAAGCCTTCATCCAGTTCGCCGGTCTCACCGCCGGTCGCGCTTCCTCGTTCTTCGACTTCTACGCTCACGATTTCGAGTTCGCCGGCGCGACCGCCAACTCGGATCTGCAGTCCACCAACCTGCTCGCCTATACGAGCAAGCTCGGCGACAGCGGCCTCTCGGCGACGATCTCGCTGGAAGATCCGTCCTTCCGTCGCAACACGATCTATTCGCAGCAGTTCGGTGCGAATGCCAACTTCGCTCCGGCCGGCTCACAGTCTCAGAATGTTGCCTTCTCGGGTGCGACTTCGCCGGTGCTCATCGGCATCAACAACGTGACCGGTGTCGGCACTTACGGCAACGTGGACGTAGCCCAGCGTAACCGCATGCCTGACTTCGTCGGTGTGCTTCGTTACGATGCGGCCTGGGGCTCCATGCAGCTCTCTGCTGCCGTCAAGGAGCTGAACACCGGCAACGCCATCGCCGGCAATGCAACCAACTTTAACGGCGGCATCCTGACCGCGCCCTTCATCCCGGGCGTGACCGGCGCTGCGATCGTGAACCAGCGTCCGCCCAGCGAGTACGGCTGGGCCGTGCAGGCCGGTGCCAAGATCAACCTGCCCTTCATCGCCCCGGGTGACACATTGTACCTGCAGGGTGCCTATGGCGAGGGTGCGACCCTCTACACTGGCTACTCCTCGTACAACGGCAGCTATGCCTCGCGCGCCAGCACCATCAACGGCGCTGCGTTCGACCCCTACATGTCCGATGCGACGCTCAACCCGTTCACGGGCAAGATCGAGCTGTCCACCAGCTTCACGGTGGTCGGCTCGCTGCTGCACTACTGGTCGCCTGAGTGGCGTTCGGCCGTGTTCGCCAGCTACGGCGAGCTCAACTTTGCCAACGGTGCCCGCGCCGCCAACGCCGCCGTGTTCCAGACGCTGGGTTCGACTGGTCAGTTCACCGGTATTCCGGGTCAGGCGTCCTTCGCCGTCAGCCCCGTCCTGCGTGACAATTACCAGATTGTTGCTGGTGGAAGCATCATCTGGTCGCCGGTTAAGGACCTCGATATCGGTCTGGAAGGCTTCTACACCAAGGTTGGTGTTCAGGACGGTCGCGTCGTTGACCAGACCCGTTCCACCGGTAACGTCACCGCTGCTTCCATCGCCAGCGGAGCAGTGCGCACTGTGACTGCATCGGACACCTTCCAGATCCGCGGCCGCGTTCAGCGCGACTTCTAAGGCCGCAGAGCGGCTCAATCCGGGCTCCTTGCGAGCCCGGATCCTCACAGATCCGAATCTTCGAGACATGCGAACTGGCCCGGCTGAGAAGTCGGGCCTTTTTGCGTACCGAGTGTTGATCTGCATGGGCGAGACCTGACGAAATCTACGCAGCGGGATTATCCGGCACGGGCTTTGCCAGGGGCGGGGGCGTTGCCAGCTTGCACAGCGCAAAAACAACGATTGCGGCGGCTCGTGCCGCTGCTACGTTGCCCAGGTCAGTCCTGTCGATCGCCGAACCGTGATCGACCTTCCGGAGTCAGCCCGCAGATGCGTTCGTGTCACCAGAGATCCACCCTATCCGCCGTTGCCGTCAGCTTCGCGCTGTCGGTACTCGCGGTAGGGAGCGCCCAGGCGCAAGAGCTCACCGGAACCCTGAAGAAGATCAAGGAAACCAATACGATCACCATCGGCTACCGGGACGCGTCGGTTCCGTTCTCCTACCTCGACGGCGACCAGAAGCCGGTCGGCTACGCCCTTGAGATCTGTCAGAAGATCGCCGAGGCCGTGAAGACGAACCTGAAGCTTCCGAACCTTGAGGTGAAGCTGAATCCGGTCACCTCGGCCACCCGTATCCCGCTGATTGCCAACGGCACCATCGACCTCGAGTGCGGTTCGACGACGAATAACGCCGACCGTCAGAAGCAGGCTTCCTTCACCAACACCCACTTCCTGACGGCCACTCGCTTCGTCGCCAAGAAGTCGGCCAAGCTCGACAAGATCGACGATCTGAAGGGCAAGACCGTGGTTTCGACCTCGGGCACCACCAATATCCGCCAGATTAACGAGGCGAACACTGCACGCAATCTCGGCCTGACCATCCTGCCGGCCAAGGATCATGCCGAAGCCTTCCTGATGGTCGAGACTGGCCGCGCGGTCGCCTTCGTCATGGATGACGTACTGCTGGCCTCGCTGGCCGCCAGCTCGAAGGACCCGGGTGCCTACGCGATCTCCAGCGAGGCGCTCTCGAAACCCGAGCCCTACGGCATCATGCTGCGCAAGGATGACGCGCCCTTCAAGGCCGTCGCCGACGAAGCCACCGCCAAGCTCTACAAAAGCCCCGAGGGCAAGGCGCTTTACGACAAGTGGTTCACGAAGCCGATTCCACCGCGCGGCATTAACCTGAACCTGCCGATGAGCGAGGCCATGGCGAAAGCCTTCGTCTCGCCGAGCGATAGTGCCGACCCGGCCGCGTACTGAGCCGACACACCATCGTCGCGCGTTCGAACGCCTCGCCCCTCACGGGGCGGGGCGTTCCTCTGTGAGGGCGAGCATGTCCTCGCGGTCGGCTGGTTCGACCCGCGCCGCCAGGCGCTCGACGGTCTCGAACAGCGTCGGCCACTCGATCGGCTTCGCGACATGTGCGTCCATACCGGCGGCGCGGCACCGCTCCATCTCCTCGGGCATGGCATTGGCGGTCAGTGCGATGATCGGGGTGGGAGAATGCCCTTCCTGCCGCTCCCGGGCGCGGATCACGCGGGTCGCTGCGAGACCGTCCAGTCCCGGCATCTGCACGTCCATCAGGATCAGGTCCGGACGTTCATGGCCGAAGGCCGCCGTCGCCGCCTGCTCTCCGTCATCCACCACCGTGACGGTGTGACCCTTGTGGCGCAGCACCGTCCCGATGATCTCCTGGTTGATCGAATTGTCTTCCGCCAACAGGATGCGCCAGCGCTGCGGCGATGGTCGGCTGAGAGTGGCGAGCCGCGAGTGCTCGACATCGTTCTCCGCCTCGGCGAGCCGCAGCGGCACCTCGAACCAGAACGTAGAGCCCTCGCCGACCCGGCTCAGCGCACCGATCTCGCCGCCCATCAGGTGCACCAGGCGTTTGCAGATGGTGAGGCCGAGACCGCTTCCACCATAGCGTCGCGAGATCGATCCGTCCGCCTGCGCGAAACGCTCGAACAGGTGGGGCAGGACATCTTCCGGGATGCCGATCCCGGTATCCATGAGTTCGATCCGCAGGGCCGGTCGCCGCCTCGGACCGCCGTTCGATGCCGCTTTCCAGGCCACGCGCATGGTGACGGAGCCCTGGGGCGTGAACTTGATGGCGTTGGCGGTGAGATTGAGGATGACCTGGCGCAATCGGGTCGGATCGCCCAGGACCCAGTCCGGGACATCAGGTCCGATCTGCGTGGCAACGCGGATCTCGCGGCCCTGTGCGATCTCGACGCTGAGCTCCCGACAGCCCTCGATCAGCCCGGCCAGGCTGAAGGGGAGTGACTCGATCACGAGGCGACCGGCCTCGATCTTCGAGACATCGAGGATGTCGTTCACGATGGTAAGGAGCGAGCGCCCCGCTTCCTGCGCGAGACCGACGAGGCGTGCCTGGTTTCGGTTGAGGCTGGCATCGCCCTGGAGAAGGTCGTGCACGCCGAGGATGCCCGCCAACGGTGTGCGCAACTCGTGGCTCATGGTGGCCAGGAATTCAGCTTTCGCACGCACGGCGGCCTCGGCTGCGATGCGGGCGCTGTGAAGGTCGGCCTCCTGTCTCTGTCGCTGCGTGACGTCGCGGATCGCCTGGATGACCTGGATCTCGCCCTGCTCCTCAATTCGCCGAAAGGCGGCCTCGACCCAGAGGTCATGCCCGGAACGGTGCCGCATCCGGTAGATCACCGATCCGGTCGGCTGCCCGAGCCCAAGAGCATGCAGAATTGCCGAGAGGTTTGCGATGTCCTCCCGATGGACGAGCGTCCGAAGACCCATGCGATTGGCCTCGTCCACGGTGTAGCCGAGCATGCTCGTCACCGCGGGCGAGATGTAGAGATGTCGGCCGCTGACATCGTCGAGGACGATGAGGTCCGAGGTGTAGTTGGCCAACAGGCGATAGCGCGCCTCGCTTTCCCGCACGCGCTCATCAGCGGGCCGCCGCTCCATCAGATCCGCTCGAACCGAGGCCGGGGGCGCCTCAGCCGGGCGGCGATCCGATCCGATTCGCTTCGAAGCCGATTCGGTGGGGGGGCGGTCGGGATTGGATTCGATGGGTCCCTGTCCTCGAAGAGCCGAAGACCTGGCCTTGCCGGTGAGCCGATCGGGCCCCGGCGGCCCAGAGTCCACCTGCCTCGAGGGTCCGAGGTCGTGTAGGCTGACCATGACCCGTCGGTCTGCCTGCGCACCTGTCACCCGAAGCGGGACGAAGGTCGCTTCGTACGCGTTCTGACCTTCGACACCCGCGGCCTCGCTCCGAATGCGAAGACTCGCACCGGTCGTGGCCGCCCGCTCGACGCCGGCGCGCAACAGCGCCGCCTGACTTGCAGGCAGCAGATCGGCAAATGCGCGACCCATGGCGTCGGCGCTGTCGTGATGGTTTCGCGCCGCTGCGTTCCAGTCCTCGAGCCGAACTTCGTCGTCGGGTCGGAGCGCGACGATGAATTGCGGATCCGGAAAGGCCTCGAACGCGTCGCGCAGGACCTCGGCGTCGAGAAGCACCCGCTTTGGCGCATCACGCCTTCTGCGCTGGAGCATCCGTCCGATGACCTGAAGCCCTTGGAGTGCTCCCTTCACGTCGCACCTCCGAACTGCGCCGTCCGATGTCGCGAGTAGAGCCAGCCTATACCTTCCGCTAGGCGGGCGCCTGCGGCTCCCGCCATGGTCGTCGACTGAGCGTGTTTCGAGATCGTGCTCACCGCGAGGGGATCGGTGGCGATCGCCCTGCCGTCAATCGAGACCCGCGGGGCGGCTCCCGAAACGACGAGGAGAAACGAGAGCGCGCGGTGGAAGAGGAACAGGATGGTAGGCCCTTTCGTGCCGCCGCGTCCGCGACGACGTTTTCGAGGTTCATCGCCACGTCAGTGCCTGCGACGGTCTGGAACGCGCGCCAGCGGGTCACGCCTTCCGTAGCATTCGGATGCGCCTCGTCCTCACCGCCCGCGAGGTTCGCCGCGATCATCGGGGGAGTTCCGCCGACAATCCGCAGACGTGGCGTCGTCCGCCAGGAAAAGACCACCGGGGCGGCGAAGATGCGCAGCAGCACGGCCGGCGGGGACTGCAGATCAGGGGTATCCATCGAATCTTTCGGCGCTTCTGCCCGGACCGAGCGCCCCGACAGAGCTGTCGAGTCAGTCCGGCCGAGGTACTCCATCCGGCCGATCGCGCCCAGGCGGGGTAAGGTGAAGGATCGGCGGAAGGCATGCAACCGGAGCGCGTAAAGTCAGCGCCGCTTTCGGATCCAGAGCTTGTGCCGGTTGCAATGCGAGCTCTTCGAGCCGGCACGCTGCTGGACAGCGTCCGCCCGCGGAACCGGCGGTCGGAGATATTCTTCCAAATTCCACCCAGTGGAGTGCCGCTGTCGATACCCCCGGCATGTGCATGGCCGCCGGCGGGATTCGAGCTGGTCCGCGCGTGTGCGCATGTCTTCTGTGGTCTTCCTGCGCCACCCCCGCGACGGGGTCGCTCCACGAATAGAAACCGCACGTTCTGAAAGGCTTCGCGCCTTGACTTCGGGTGACGCGGGGTCGCATTGCACAATCATGTGGGATGGTGCTTCCGTCCCGCCGGGATGACATTCCTTTTAAAGCCTCTAAGGTCCCGGCCGGCCCTGGACGCAGGGTTGGGATCAGGGTCGCCCGGCGCAATCATGCTTGGAGTTTGACACTTGGCGAACACGGCAGCCGATCCCGACAGCTCCCACGGCGCGCCGGACGGCACGCGTCGCGATTTCATGTTCCTCGCGACGGGCGCGGGACTGGCCGTCGGGGCCGGTGCCTTGGCTTGGCCCTTCGTCGCCTCAATGGCGCCCGATGCCGAGACCATTGCGGCCGGCGCACCCCTCGAAGTCGACCTGACGCCAATTCAGGAAGGCCAGATCGTCAACGTGTTCTGGCGCGGCAAGCTCATTTTCGTGCGCAGTCGCTCCGAGAAAGAGATCAAGGAAGCTTCCGAGGTGAAGCTCACCGATCTGATCGATCCGCAGCCCGATTCGGCTCGCGTGAAGCAAGGCCACGCCAAGTGGCTCGTCGTCTACGGCAACTGCACGCATCTCGGCTGCGTGCCGATCGGCCATCAAGGACAGTACGAGGGCTGGTCCTGCCCCTGTCACGGCTCCCTCTACGACACGTCGGGCCGGGTACGCCGGGGTCCCGCCCCGACGAACCTACCGATCCCCCCCTACGTCTTCGAGTCGGACTCCAAGATCCGGATCGGCGAGGAGGGCGGCAAGGCCGTCGCCTGACACCCTGAAACAGGATTTGGAGCGGGTCGCCCCATGAGCGGACACGGCAATACCTACGTTCCCAAGAGCGCCTTGGCGAAGTGGTTCGAATCGCGCCTCCCTTTGATCGGGCTGGTGCATTCGTCCTTCGTCTCCTTCCCGGTGCCGCGGAACCTGAACTACTTCTGGACCTTCGGCGCGATCCTGATCGCCATGCTGGTGTCGCAGATCGTCACCGGCGTTTGGCTGGCGATGCACTACGACCCGTCGGCCGCTAATGCGTTCAACTCCGTCGAGCACATCATGCGCGACGTGAACTACGGCTGGCTGCTGCGCTACATGCACGCCAACGGCGCATCGATGTTTTTCGTGGCGGTCTACGTCCACATCTTCCGGGCGCTGTATTACGGGTCGTACAAGGCGCCGCGCGAGGTGCTCTACATCCTCGGCGTGATCATCTACCTCCTGATGATGGCGACCGCCTTTCTCGGCTACACCCTGCCGTGGGGCCAGATGAGCTTCTGGGGTGCCACCGTCATCACGAACATCCTGGCCGCGATCCCCGTGGTGGGTGACACGATCCAGAGCCTGCTCTGGGGCGGCTACTCCGTAGGCAATCCGACCCTGAATCGGTTCTTCTCGCTGCATTACCTCCTGCCGTTCATGATCACCGGCGTGGTGATCCTGCACGTCTGGGCGCTGCATGTGACGGGGCAGAACAATCCGGCCGGAATTCCGATCAAGTCGGGCAAGGACGCGGTGGCCTTCACGCCCTACGCGACGATCAAGGATGTCTTCGCCTCGGTCGTATTCTTCGCCTTCTTCGCCTACTGGATCTTCTACCAGCCGAACTATCTCGGTCACGCCGACAACTACGTGCCGGCCAACCCGGCGGTGACGCCCGCCCACATCGTTCCGGAATGGTACTTCCTGCCGTTCTACGCGATCCTGCGCGCCGTGCCGGACAAGCTCGGCGGCGTCATTCTGATGTTCAGCGCCGTGCTCATCCTGGCCCTGGCCCCTTGGCTCGATACGTCCCGGGTTCGCTCGTGTAATTACCGCCCGATCTACCGGCAGTTCTTCTGGCTGTTCGTGGTGGTCTGCGTGGTGCTCGGTTGGCTCGGCGCCAAGCCGCCGGAGGGTGGCTACGTCATCGCCGCCCGGATCTGCACGGCCTACTACTTCCT
This sequence comes from Methylobacterium sp. Leaf89, assembly GCF_001422215.1. Taxonomy (NCBI): domain Bacteria; kingdom Pseudomonadati; phylum Pseudomonadota; class Alphaproteobacteria; order Hyphomicrobiales; family Methylobacteriaceae; genus Methylobacterium; species Methylobacterium sp. Leaf89. The sequence goes on from NZ_LMML01000029.1 coordinate 320,942, forward strand.
GCACTTCCTGCTCGTGATGCCGCTGGTCGGCCTGTTCGAGACGCCGAAGGCTCTTCCGGGCTCGATCCTCGAGACGGTGACGGGTCCCGGAAAGCAGGTGGGCGGGTCCGGCATGCCGGTCGGCGCCGCAGCCGCACCGTCCTCCAAGGGTTGAAGGCAGGGGACTTTTGAGAACCATGAAAACGACCCGCGTCCTCGCCGCAACCCTGCTCGCGGCTGTCATGAGCATCACCGTCGCGTCGGCAGATGAGGGAACTCCCCATCCGCCCCGTGAGAAGTGGAGCTTCGCTGGCACCTTCGGCCGCTTCGACCAAGCTCAGCTTCAGCGCGGCTTTCAGGTCTACAAGGAAGTCTGCTCGAGCTGTCACAGCATGAGCCTGGTGCGCTTCCGCAACCTCTCGGAGGAGGGGGGGCCTGGCTTCACCACCGGGCAGGTCAAGGAACTCGCCGCCCAGTACAAGGTGAAGGAGCAGAACGATGCCGGCGAGGACGTCGACCGTCCCGCCCGCGCTGCCGACGCCTTCCCGTCGCCCTTCCCGAACGAGAAGGCGGCGGCCGCCGCCAACGGCGGCAAGGCGCCGCCGGACTTCTCCGTGCTGGCCAAAGCCCGCACCTACGAGCGCGGCTTCCCGTGGTTCGTCTTCGACGCGATGCCGTTCATCGGCTTCTCGGAGCAGGGCGTTGACTACATTCACGCGCTCCTGAACGGCTACGAGGATCCGCCGGCCGGCAAGGAAATTCCGGCTGGCACCTACTACAACAAGTACTATGCCGGTCACCTCATCGCGATGCCGAAGCCGATCAGCGATGGGCAGGTGACCTACGCGAAGAACGACAAGGGCGAGCCGGTGGTGCCGGAGACCACGGAGCAGTATTCCCGCGACGTTGCGGCGTTCATGGCCTGGGCGGCCGAGCCCCACATGATGGCGCGCAAGGCTCTCGGCTTACGGGTGATCCTGTTCCTGCTCGTGCTCTCCGGTCTGCTCTACTACGTGAAGAAGAAGATCTGGGCGAAGGTCGGCGGCGAGGTCCACGGACTCCAGCCCGAACTGCACAAGACCTACTGATCCGGTTCGGGCAGTCCTTCTGGGCTGCCCGTCCTCCGTTGACACGACCCGCGCCGGCGTCCCAGGGAAGGGCGACCGGCGCTAACTTTTGGAGATCGGGATGACGGCAGCGGTGCTCGGTGTGATGGGCGGGTCCGGGGTCTATGACCTGCCCGGCCTGGAGGATGTCCGCGAGGAGCGGATCGAATCCCCCTGGGGCGCGCCTTCAGACGCGCTGCGAATCGGCCGCATCGGCGCGACGAAGGTGGTGTTCCTCGCCCGCCACGGCCGCGGGCACCGCTTCTCGCCATCGGGTATCAACTATCGCGCGAACATCGACGTGCTGAAGCGGGCTGGTGTCACCGACCTCGTCTCGCTCTCGGCCTGCGGCTCGTTCAAAGCCGAGCTGCATCCCGGTCTTTTCGTGCTCGTCGATCAGTTCGTTGACCGCACCCACGGCCGCGCCGGTTCGTTCTTCGGCGATGGCTGCGTCGCCCACGTCTCCCTGGCGCATCCCGTCGGACCGACACTGCAGGCGCGCATCGCTGCGGCGGCACAGGCGGAGGATATCGCGGTCCATCGCGACGGGACCTATGTCTGCATGGAGGGTCCGCAATTCTCCACCTATGCCGAGTCGACCACTTACAAGGCGCTCGGCTACGACGTGATCGGCATGACCAACATGCCGGAGGCCAAGCTCGCCCGCGAAGCCGAAATCACCTATGCGACGATCGCGATGGTGACCGATTTCGACTGTTGGCACCCGACCCACGATGCCGTCGACGTCGCTGCCGTGGTGGCGGTGGCGCGAGCCAATGCCGACAAGGCCGCGCGCCTCGTCGCCCGTCTCGCCCGCGATTTCCCGGCCGAGCGCGAGCCCTGCCCCGTCGGTACGGAGCACGCCCTCGACGGCGCCATCATGACCGCTCCCGCGCAGCGCGACCCAGCCCTACTCGCCAAGCTCGACGCGGTGGCGGGCCGAGTCCTGCACCGCTGAGTAGCCGGGAGCGCCGGTGAAATCGGCTCCGTCCACCCTTTCCGCGACCCAGTCTTCCCTCTAGAAGGCGGGTTCTTCCCCAAACCGGAACCGAACCGTGACCCACGAGGCCAAGCGCGCCGCCCGCATCAGCCGCAAGACAGCGGAGACCGACGTGCAGGTCGCGCTCGACCTCGACGGGACGGGGCGGGCTCAAGTCTCGACGGGGGTCGGGTTCTTCGACCACATGCTCGAGCTCTTCGCGCGCCACGCGCTGTTCGACCTCGACGTGGCGGTCACGGGTGATCTCCATGTCGATCACCATCATACGGTGGAAGATGCGGGCATCGCCCTGGGACAGGCCTTCGCGCAGGCCCTCGCGGACAAGCGCGGCATCGGCCGCTATGCCGACATCCATTTGCCGATGGACGAGACCCTAACGCGGGTCTCCATCGATATCTCGGGCCGCCCGTTCCTCGTGTTCCGAACCCAGTTTCGGGTCGAAAAAATCGGACAGTTCGATACGGAACTCGTCCGCGAGTGGTTCCAGGCCTTCGCCATGAACGCTGGCATTACGTTGCATGTCGAGACGCTCTACGGTGAGAATGCTCACCATATCGCGGAGAGCTGCTTCAAGGGCTTGGCCCGCGCCTTGCGGCACGCAGTGTCGATCGATCCCCGCGAGGGCGGCCGTGTTCCCTCGACCAAGGGATCGCTCTGATCCGCCCGTCGGGTCGGCAGGGAGGATGCTAGACGTGATGCGCACCTACACATTGCACCCCGCGAAGGGGGCCCTCGTCGGCGAGGCACACGGTCTCGAGCGGGCGCACCTCGTGTCGGATGGCTTCTCCTGGCCGGCTTTCGCTTTCGGGCCGCTCTGGTTCTTCTTTCACAGGCTCTGGCTCGCCGGCCTCGGTGTTCTGACTCTGCTGGCCGTCGTGGCGTTCGGGGGGCGGTTCCTCGAGCTGACGCCGATCGCCGGTTTCGTCATCACGGTCCTCGTTTCGCTCCTGATCGGACTGGAGGCTTCGTCCCTTCGACGGTGGACCTACGCCCGGGCGGGGCGTCCGGTGCGCGACGCCGTGACGGCCGCGAATGCCGAGGAGGCCGAAATGAAGGCTGCTGCACGCTGGCTGGACGGTGTTCCCACAGGGCGCACCGGACCGGCGCCCCATATCGGCATCTCGGTGCCGCCGAGTGACCTTGCCATCGGCATGTTCCCGTTCAGCGAGGGTCGGCGGTGAGTGCAGAGACCGTCGCGATCATCGATTACGGCTCGGGCAACCTGCATTCCGCCGCAAAGGCGTTCGAGCGGGCGGCTCGGGAGGCCGGCCTCGACGCGACGCGCATCGTCCTGACGAGCGAGGCCGAGGCGGTCGCCAAGGCCGACCGGGTGGTTCTGCCCGGTGTCGGCGCCTACGCCGATTGTCGCCGCGGCCTCGACGCCCTATCCGGCATGGTCGAGGCGATGACCCATGCGGCGCACGAGCGGGGTCGCCCGTTCCTCGGCATCTGCGTCGGCATGCAGCTCCTGGCGACGCGGGGCCTGGAATACGACACGACCGCGGGCCTCGGCTGGATTCCCGGCGATGTCGGTCCGATCCAGCCGAACGATCCCGGCCTCAAGGTACCCCACATGGGCTGGAACACCCTCGAGATCGACCGGCCACACGCTTTGCTGTCGGAGATCCCGACGGGCGAGGGCGGACTGCACGCCTACTTCGTACACAGTTACGCGCTGTCGCCTGAGCGGATGGAAGATCGCGTCGCCCACAGCGATTACGGCGGTTCGGTCACCGCGATGGTGGCGCGCGACAACGTCGCCGGCACCCAATTCCACCCGGAAAAGAGCCAACGGCTCGGCCTCGCACTGCTCGCCAACTTCCTCCGCTGGCGTCCCTGAGGCGCAGACCCCACCTGTGACCCGTCCCACCCGAAAGCGAACCGACGCGTGATCCTGTTTCCGGCCATCGATCTCAAGGAAGGGCGCTGTGTCCGCCTCGTTCAGGGCGACATGGCCCAGGCCATCGTGTTCAGCGACGATCCTGCGGCCCAGGCGGCGGTCTTCGAGGAGCAGGGTTTCTCCTGGCTTCACGTCGTCGACCTCGACGGCGCCTTCGCGGGCGCGCCGATGAACGCGGATGCCGTCGATGCGATCCTGGCGCGGACCAAGCTTCCGGTGCAACTCGGCGGCGGCATCCGCGAGATGCGGACCCTGGAGGCCTGGCTCGCTAAAGGCGTCAGCCGCGTCATCATCGGCACTGCCGCCGTGCGCGATCCCGCCTTCGTGCGCGAGGCCGCCCGCCTCTATCCGGGCAAGATCGCGGTCGGCATCGACGCCAAGGACGGCCGCGTCGCGGTCGAGGGCTGGGCCACCACCTCCAGCATGACGGCGGAGGAACTCGGGCGTCGCTTCGAGGATGCCGGCGTTGCCGCCATCATCTACACCGACATCGCCCGCGACGGCATCCTGAAGGGCCTCAATATCGAGATGACCCTCGGCCTTGCTCGCGCGGTGACCATCCCGGTGATCGCTTCCGGTGGCCTTGCCTCGATCGATGACGTCCACCGCATCCTGGAACCGGACTGCGCGCTCCTCGCCGGCGCCATCACAGGCCGTGCCCTCTACGACGGGCGGATCGACCCGCGCGAGGCCCTGGCGGCCATCCGGCGCGCGACCGGTGCGCCCGATGCGGCTCCGGCGGCCTGACGCATCCGAGGTTATTCGTGCTCAAAACTCGCATCATCCCGTGCCTCGACGTCAAGGACGGCCGTGTCGTGAAAGGCGTCCAGTTCCTGGAACTGCGCGATGCCGGCGATCCCGTTGAGGCGGCTAAGGCCTACGACGCGGCTGGTGCCGACGAGCTCTGCTTCCTCGACATCACGGCGAGCCATGAGGATCGCGGGACGCTCCTCGACGTCGTCAGCCGAACGGCGGAAGCCTGCTTCATGCCGCTCACCGTCGGTGGTGGCATCCGTACGGTGGCGGATATCCGCAATCTCCTGTTGGCCGGGGCCGACAAGGTTTCCATCAACACGGCAGCCGTGAACGATCCCGATTTCGTCGCCCGCGGTGCGGAAAAGTTCGGTAGCCAGTGCATCGTCGTGGCGATCGATGCCAAGCGGACCTCCGGTCCCGGCGAAGCGCCGGAATGGCAGATCTTCACCCATGGCGGGCGCAAGCCCACCGGCATCGACGCCATCGCCTTCGCCCGCACCGTCACGGCCCGCGGCGCCGGTGAATTGCTCGTGACCTCAATGGATCGCGACGGGATGCGCTCCGGGTACGATATCGGCCTGACGCGGGCCATTTCCGATGCCGTCACGGTGCCGGTCATCGCCTCGGGCGGTGTGGGCGGCCTGGACGATCTGGTAGCGGGAGTCCGCGAAGGCGGTGCCAGTGCGGTTCTGGCGGCCTCGATCTTCCATTTCGGGCAGCACACGGTATCCGAGGCCAAGGTCCACATGGCCGCGGCCGGTCTCTCCATGCGCCTCGATCTCTGAGGCGGACCTTCGCAGCCCTTGCGTCATGATCCATCGTGCCGCACGCTTGGTTGCACGGCACGATAGGCCCGGTTCGCCGGGACCAGGATTGTATGACCCAGTTCACTCTCAGCGATCTCGAAGCCCTCGTCGCGGATCGTGCGGCAGCGTCTCCCGAGACTTCCTACACCGCAAAGCTCCTAGCCGGCGGCCCGGCCAAACCGGCCAAGAAGCTCGGCGAGGAGGCGGTCGAGGCGGCGATCGCCGCCGTACAGGGTGACCGATCCGGCCTCATCAGCGAGGCCGCGGACGTGCTGTACCATCTCCTGGTCCTGCTGCGGGTCGGTGGCGTGACTTTGAACGAGGTGCTGGCCGAGCTCGAGCGGCGAACGGTTCAGAGCGGGATCGCGGAGAAGGCCTCCCGGAGCCCCGCGTGAACGCCGAATCGCTTTTCACGATGCCGCCTGCCGTGATCGAACGCCCGACCGCCCGGGGCCAGGACCCAGTCACCGGCCAGGGCTCGGAGCGGCTGTCGCCTTACCGCTTGTTCACCCGAGAAGAATGGGCTCAGCTGCGTGCCGACACCCCCCTGACCCTGGCGGCGGAGGAAGTGGCGCGCCTGCAATCCCTCAACGATCCGATCTCGGTCGAGGAGGTGGAGGCGATCTACCTGCCGCTTTCACGGCTGCTTTCACTCTACGTGGCAGCGACGCAAGGCCTGTTCAAGGCGACCCAGCGCTTCCTTCTCGCCGAGCACGAGACGAAGGTACCGTACATCATCGGCCTCGCCGGATCTGTGGCCGTGGGCAAGTCGACCTCCGCCCGTGTCCTCGCCGCCCTGCTCGCGCGCTGGCCCAACACCCCCAAGGTCGACCTCATCACCACCGACGGCTTTCTGCTGCCCAATGCCGAGCTGAAGCGGATGGGCGCGATGGAGCGGAAGGGCTTCCCCGAAAGCTACGACACGGCCGCGCTGTTGCGCTTCCTCACCGACATCAAGGCCGGCAAGAAGCGTGTCGCGGCGCCCCTCTACTCTCACCTCGTCTACGACGTGGTGCAGGGCGAGGAGCGGATCATCGAATCGCCCGACATCCTCATCGTCGAGGGCTTGAACGTCCTGCAGCCGGCGCGCCTGCCCCGCGACGGCACCGCGATCCCGTTCGTCTCGGACTTCTTCGACTTCTCGATCTACCTCGACGGCCACGAGGACGACCTGCACCGCTGGTACGTCAATCGCTTCCTGCGCCTGCGCCAGACCGCTTTCCGCGATCCGCTCTCCTATTTCCGAAAGTACGCCGAGGTGACGGAATCCGAGGCGATCGAGAGCGCCGATACGCTCTGGACGACCATCAACCTGCCGAACCTGCGTGACAACATCCTGCCGACCCGGCAGCGGGCCAGCCTGATCCTCGCCAAGGGGGCCAGCCACCGCATCGAGTCGGTGGCACTGCGTCGCCTCTGACGTCTCCGCGCGCCCGTTCCCTATCCGAGCGGGTAGGCTGCCTCGACCACGTAGGGACCGCCGCCCTTCGATTCCCGCGCCGAGAACAGCGCCACACGCTCTGCCGTGAAGGTAAGGGGCGTGAACAGGCCGCGCTCGCCCAGATAGGCCGCGACATCCTCCGCGCCGGCCTCGCATCGGAGGCGTGCGAGCGTGACGTGCGGCGTGAACTTGCGCCGTTCCGGCTCGGCACCGGCCTGACGGGCGAGACGCTCCTGTTCGGCCTGAAGGTCGAGAAGCTCCGGGGTTGGCAGCACCGTGGCGAGAATCGCGCGCGGCCTGTCGCCGCCGAAGCTCGCCATACCGTCGAGGGTCACGGGGAAGGGGGACCGGGGTCGCGCCTCGATCAGGCGCTCGTGCAGCGCCTCCGCGAGGTCGATCTCGACATCGCCGAGGAAGCGCAGGGTGATGTGATAGTCCGACGGCTCGATCCAGCGGCTTCCGCGCAGAGCGCCGCGCTTCAGGGCGAGCGCCTGCGCGAGGTCGGGGGGAACTTCGAGGCCGGTGAACAGGCGGGGCACGGGCTCAGCGCGCCTGCAGATGGAGACGGTCGAGGAAGGTCTCGACCGTCGGCAACATGCCGGCCACGATCGTTTCGACGCCCCTGGCGTTCGGATGCAGGCCATCGTCCAGGTGGGCCTGCCGGTCGCCGACGATGCCGTCGAGGAAGAACGGGTACAGGATGAGGTCGTAGCGCTTGGCGAGGTCCGGGTAGATCGCGTCGAAGCGCGCGGCGTAGTCCGGCCCGAGGTTGGGGGAGGCCTTCATCCCCGCAAGCAGCACGGGAATGCCGCGTTCCTTGAGCCGCTCGATCATCGCATCGAGGGCCTTGCGGGTCACCGCCGGGTCGGTGCCGCGCAGCATGTCGTTGGCGCCGAGTTCGAGGATGACGCCGTTGGTGTCGTCTGGGACCGACCAGTCGAGGCGATCAAGGCCTCCGGTCGTGGTGTCGCCCGAGACACCCGCATTCGCCACCGTGACGACGCGTCCGCGTGCCTTCAGGGCCCGCTCCAGCACCACCGGAAAGGCCGCGTTCGCGGGCAGGCGATACCCGGCGGTCAGGCTGTCGCCGAAGGCCACCAGCTTCACCGGCGGCACGTCGGGCGTGGCGCGCGATGGCATCGTGCCGAGCCCGAGTGCGGCAAAGAGCGTCATCAGAGCGGCGAGGCCGAGCCCGGCATGGCGCGCCGCCCGTGAGCGGACCATATCGGCGAGGCGTGAGACTCCACACAGACCCATGCGATCACAACCCCGACCCTTGCATCCACCTTGCCCGCCGTCACGATGACGACAGCTGCACACAGATCGGTCGCCCGTTGAAGTCCGACAACCCCATTGCGCCGACGGCGCAGACCATCGCCCTCTCCGACATCGACCTCAGCCTCGGCCGTGGGGCGGCGCGCGTCCATGTCCTGCGCGGCATCTCCCTCGACGTGGCGCCGGGCGAGGCGGTCGGTCTCGTGGGTCCCTCCGGCTCCGGCAAATCGACTCTGCTGATGGTCATGGCGGGCCTGGAACGGCCGGATTCGGGCCGCATCCTGGTCGAGGGCACCGATCTCGGAAGCCTCGACGAGGATGCCCTGGCGCGCTTTCGCGGGCGCCGCATCGGCATCGTGTTCCAGGCCTTCCACCTCGTCCCGACGATGACCGCCCTGGAGAACGTGGCGCTGCCCCTGGAACTCGCCGACCAGCCCGACGCGCACCGCCGGGCACAGGTCGAGCTGGAGGCGGTCGGGCTCGGCCATCGTCTGCACCACTATCCGGCCCAGCTCTCGGGTGGCGAGCAGCAGCGGGTCGCCATCGCGCGGGCTATCGCGCCCGACCCCGCGATCCTCGTGGCCGACGAGCCGACCGGCAACCTCGACGAGGCGACCGGTCGCCAGATCGTCGACCTGCTCTTCGCCCTGAAGCGCGACCGCGGCGCGACCCTCGTCCTCGTCACCCACGACCCCGGCCTCGCGCGTCTCTGTGACCGCACCGTCCGCCTCCGCTCTGGCCGGGTGGAAGCGCCGGTGCCGGTCCAGGCCTGACCCGATGCATGGCTCCCTTCCCAAGCCGAGCGGACGTTCCTCAGGGGGGCACGTTCCACTCACCCTGCGCCTCGCGCTTCGCGAATTACGCGGCGGGCTGGCGGGCTTCACCGTGTTCCTCGCCTGCATCGCCCTCGGCGTCGCGGCCATCGCCGGCGTCGCCTCGATCTCGCGCTCCCTCACCGACGGTCTCGGCCGCGAGGGGGCGCGCATCCTCGGCGGCGATCTCACCTACAGCCTGATCAACCGGGAGGCGACGCCCGAGGAGCGCGCCGCCTTGGATGCGCAGGGTCGCGTCTCCGTGGTCACGACCCTGCGCGCCATGGCCGTGGCCGGAGAGACCGGCGCGGCCCTGGTCGAGCTGAAGGCGGTGGGCGCCGACTACCCCACCACCGGCGAACTCGTCACCGAACCGGCCGAACCCCTCGCCGATCTCCTGGCCGAACGCGACGGCGCTGCCGGCGCGGTGGCGGACCCGGCCCTGCTCACCCGCCTCGACCTCACGGTCGGTGACCGGATCACCATCGCGGGCAGGCCGTTCGTCATCCGCGCCACCCTCGTGTCGGAGCCCGATCGCATCGCCAACGGTATCGGTTTCGGCCCCCGGGTGCTGATCACGCACGAGGCTCTGACGGCCTCGGGCCTGATCCGGCCGGGCAGCCTGAACCGCTGGAGCTATCGCCTGCAGATCCCGGGGGTCGGAGACGCCGATCTCGAGGCGCGCGCCGCCGCCATCGCCAAGGCCGCTCCGGATGCGGGCTGGGAGATGCGGGCGCGCACCAACGCCGATCCGCGCTTTGCCAAGAGCATTGAGCGCTTCACCCAGTTCCTCACCCTGGTCGGCCTGACGGCGCTCATCGTCGGCGGCGTCGGGGTGGCCAATGCGGTCGCGGCCTTCGTCGAGCGAAAACGCGGCTCCATCGCGACCCTGAAGAGCGTCGGTGCGCCGGGCGGGCAGGTGGTGGTCCTCTACCTGACCCAGGTCCTGCTGATCGCGGGCCTCGGGATCGCGATCGGCCTCGCGGTGGGCGCGTTCCTGCCTTTCGGGCTCGATGCGCTGTTCCACGATGCCCTGCCGCTGCCGCTGAATCCGACCCTCGCACCCGGCGAGCTCGCTCTTGCGGCGGCCTATGGGTTCCTGACGGCGCTCGCCTTCGCCATCCTGCCCCTGGGTCGCGCCCACGACATTCCCGTCTCGGGGCTGTTCCGGGATGTGGTCGATCCGGGGTCCGCCCGCACCCGTCTGCGCTATCGCCTGATCCTGGCGGCCGCCCTCATGGGGCTGGTCGGGCTGGCATTGGTCACCGCCTTCGACCGGCGCCTGGCGCTCGTCTTCATCGTCGCCGCCGGCCTCGCCTTCGGGCTGCTGCGCCTCGTCGCCCTCGGGCTGATGGCGGTGGCGCGACGGCTCCCGCGCCCGCGCATGGCGGCTCCCCGCATGGCCCTGGCGAATCTGCATCGGCCGGGGGCGCTCACCCCCGCCATCGTGCTCTCCCTTGGCCTCGGCGTGACCCTTCTCGTCACCCTGAGCCTGATCGACGCCAACGTTCGGCGGACGCTGACGAATTCCCTGCCGGCTAAGGCGCCGAACCTGTTCTTCCTCGACATCCCGTCCAGCGATGCGGACGCCTTCCACGCCTTCCTCGGCGGCCTTTCGCCGGGGGCGAAGATCGAACGCGTTCCGATGATGCGCGGTCGGATCACCGCCCTGAACGGTGTTCCGGCCGGCGAGATCAAGGCGCCCGAGGATGCTGCCTGGGTGCTCGACGGGGACCGCGGCATCACCTACGCCGACGACCTTCCAGAGGGCTCGTCTCTAGTCGGCGGTCACTGGTGGACCGCCGAGGAGGCTCGGACGCCGCTTGTGTCCTTCGATGCCGAACTGGCGGGCAAGCTCAACCTCGCCGTCGGCAGCAACGTGACAGTCAACGTCCTGGGGCGGACGCTGACGGCCAGGGTCGCCAACCTGCGCAAGGTCGAGTGGCGCTCGCTCGGGATCAACTTCGTCATGGTGTTCTCGCCGGGGACGTTCCGGGGCGCGCCGCACTCCGATCTGGCGACCCTCACCCTGCCGAACGGACCCGACGCCAAGGCAGAGGCGGAAATTCTGCGTGACGTGGCAAAGGCTTACCCCTCCGTCACCAGCGTGCGGGTGAAGGAGGCCCTGGAGGCCGTGAGCGACATCGTCGCCAAGCTGGTCCTGGCCATTCGCGGCGCCAGCGGCGTCGCCGTGGTGGCGAGTCTGTTCGTTCTGGCCGGCGCCCTCGCGGCCGGGCACCGCGCCCGGCTCTACGACGCGGTCGTGCTCAAGACCCTGGGCGCCACGCGGGGCCGGCTGCTGGCGGCCTACACCCTCGAATACGGCGCCCTCGGCCTCGCCACGGCGATCTTCGGCCTCGCCGCCGGCACTCTGGCGGGCTGGGTCATCGTCACCCGGGTGATGAAGCTCGAGTTCACCCTCGACCTGTCGGGGGCGATCCTCGCGGCGGCCCTCGCGGTCGCCTTCGCGATTCTCCTCGGTCTGGCAGGGACTTGGCGGATCCTCGGCCAGAAGCCGGCGCCGTATCTACGCCAGTTCTGACGGCGGTCGTCACAGAACCTCAATGCCGGCGGTTCCTCCTGCGGCATAGCGGGCGCCGGCGGCGGCGCCGGGCGGGAACAGCCCGTCGAGCTCGGCGATCTCGCCGGGGGTGAGCGCGAGGTCCATGGCCGCGGCGTTCTCGGCGAGGCGGGCCACCCGCCGCGTCCCCGGGATCGGCACCACGCCCGGTGCGCGGTCGACGAGCCAGGCGAGGGCGATCTGGCCGGAGCTGGCGTTCCGGCGGGCTGCGATGGCGCTGAGCCCGTCGAGCAGGCGCTGATTCCGGGCCAGGGCGTCGGACTGGAAGCGCGGATTTCCCCGGCGGAAATCGTCCGCGGCGAGCCGCGCCGGATCGAGGCTGCCGGTGAGGAACCCGCGTCCGAGCGGTGCGTATGCCACGAAGGTGACGTCGAGGTCGCGGCAGGTCTGCAGCATCTCGTCCTCGGGTCCCCGGCTCCACAGCGAATACTCGCTCTGGACCGCCGCGATCGGATGAATCGCGTGGGCGGCGCGCAGGGTTTCGGGCGAGACCTCGGACAGCCCGAGTCCGCGCACCTTGCCCTGCTCGACCAGGCGCGCCATCGCGCCGATCATCTCGGCCAGCGGGGTCTCCGGGTTGCGACGGTGGCAGTAGTAGAGATCGATGGTCTCGACGCCGAGCCGGGTCAGCGACGCCTCGCAGGCCGCGGTGAGATAGGCCGGTGTGTTGTCGATCCGCCGCTTCGCGCTGTCGTCGGGGCTGTCGGAGGGGCGGACGATGCCGAACTTGGTGGCGAGCACGACCCGGTCGCGGCGGCCCTTCAGGAAGCGGCCCAGCAGGGTCTCGTTATGGCCGAGCCCGTAGGTGTCGGCGGTGTCGAGGAAGTCGTAGCCGAGGTCGAGGGCCGCCGCGAGGGCGTCGAGGGACTCCGTCTCGTCGGCCGGCCCGTAGAATTCGGACATGCCCATGCAGCCGAGGCCGGGGACGGAGACGGTGAGGCCGGTCTGGCCGAGGGGGTGGTGTCGCATCGCGGTGCCTGGGTTCGAAATTCGCCGCATCGGTGTGCCATGGGGCCGGATCGGCGATAAGATCGACACTCCTGGACGAACCGTTGAGCGAGGCTCATCAATGCAGCGGGCCGACCTCGCGGACCTCGCGGCGTTCGCGGCCATCGCCCGGCACGGCAGCTTCCGGCGGGCCGCCCTCGAACTCGGGGTGTCCCCCTCCGCGCTGAGCCACGCCCTGCGGGGCCTGGAGACCCGGATGGGGGTGCGTCTGCTCCACCGGACCACCCGCAGCGTCGCGCCGACCGAGGCGGGGGCGGCCCTGCTCGCGGGGATCGGGCCGGCCCTGGCCGAGATCGCCGCGGCGGTCGGAGCCGCCGGCGCGTTCCGCGCAACGCTTGGTGGCGCCCTGCGCATCAACGCGCCGCGCTCGGCCTGCCGGCTCGTCCTGATGCCGCTGGTGGCGCGGTACCTCGCGCTCTATCCCGGCGTCCGCGTCGAGGTCGTGGGGGACGATGCGCTGACCGATGTGGTGGCCGGCGGGTTCGATGCCGGCGTCCGGTTCGGCGAGCACCTGGCCGGCGACATGATCGCGGTGCCCCTCGGAGGGCCCCAGCGCTTCGCCCTGGTGGGCGCCCCCGCCTATCTGGCCGGACGGCCGACGCCCGAGAGCCCGGCCGATCTCGTGGCGCACCGCTGCATCCGGCAGCGCTTTCCCGGCGGTGCGGTGTATCGCTGGGAACTGGAGAAGGACGGGCGGGCGCTGGCGGTCTCCGTCGACGGTCCCCTCGTCGTCAACGATCAGGAGATGATCGTGCAGGCGGCCCTGGCGGGGCTCGGCCTCGGCCTGGTCTTCGAGGACAGCGTCGCCGACCTCCTGGCGTCCGGTCGGCTCGTTCGCCTGATGCCCGACTGGTGTCCGAGCTTCCCCGGGCTGTTCCTGTACTATGCCGGCCGGCGCCAGATCCCCCCGCCGCTGCAGGCCTTCATCGACCTCGTGCGGCGGCCGGAGGCGGGGCTCACGGCCACACCTTGATCGCGAGGTTGCGCCGGAGAAGGTCGCGATCGGAGGTGATGGTGCAGCCTTCGGTGCGCAGGGTCACGTAGGTGAGGAAGGCCGTGTCGCCGGTGTCGTCGAAGTTGCGCCCCTGCGCGTCGGGATCGAGCAGCGACGGGTAGGCGATGAGTCCGCCGGGCGCCCGGCAGGGATCGTCGTACAGGGTGGCGCCGGCCAGGAGCAGGCGCGGCGTGTCCCAGTCCAGCAGGTCGCGGGAGGTGGTCCAGTAGAAGCCGGATTGCGGAAAGCCCGGCCCGGCCTTGGCCATGAAGACCGCGATCCAGGCGCCGCTGCCCCGGTGGCGCACGACGGCCCCGACCGGTGTCGGGAACGGCGCGACCGGCGCACAGGTCGCCGCCGCCTTGGCGGGCTTCGCGTAGGGGTCGGGGAAGGCCGCCGTGTAGCCGGTGCCGGTCCAGGCGCGCCACTGCGTCGGGTCGGCGGGATCGCGGGTGCGGAACAGGCAGACCCCCGCGGATTGGTCGCTGCCCGGCTGTGTCCAGCCCGTGGTGGAGGCGAGGAAGTAGCGCCAGGTCCCGTCCGAAAAGACATTCGACGGATTGAAGAAGCCGCGATGGCTGCCCTGCCCGACCTCCTGGCGGAAGGGGGCGCCGGCCACGACCACCGGTGGGGTCGCGCGGGTGAAGCTGCGTCCGCCATCGGTCGAGGCGGCCGCCACCACGCTGTTGTACCAGCACGCCATGTAGTCCTTGGCGCGGCAGCGGCCCGGATGCTCGTTGGCCCGGTACTCGTGGTGGACCAGGGCGGCGACGGCGCGGCCGTCCTCGGTCCAGGTGGCGGTGATCCACGAGGCGTCGTCGTAGGCGGCCGGATCGGCCTTGCCGCCGGATTCGAGCACCACCGCGCAGTCCAGTTTCAGGGCGTCGAGGCGGGGACCGCGGAAGGCGCGGTTCCGGTAGTGCATGCCGAACAGGGCGACGGCGCCGGAGGCCTCGCGGAAGGCGCGGGCCGAGGCGTCGGGCACGTCGACCCCGTCGCAGGCGTCGCGCCCGGCCTTGAACATCACCACCGGGGGGCCGACCAGGGTCAGGGCGGAGAGCGGCGGCTCCGCGGCGGCGCGCGCCGGGCCGCCGAGGCAGACCAGCGCGAGCAGGAGCCGGGCCGCGAGGGGAAGGGGGCGCGTCATCGGGAGTCCCTGGACATCGGCCGCAGATTGGGTTTTGAACCGTTACAGTTCGATTGTGCGCACGCGTCCGATTCCGGCCCTGTCCACAGATCCCCGACGCCCTCCCGCGAAGGCCTTCCATGCTCCTCCTCATCCTCGGGCTCGTGCTCTTCCTCGGCACGCATGCCTTCTCCATGGCACGGGCACGGCGGGCGCGGGTGATCGATCAGGTCGGCGAGGGCCGCTACAAGCTCGCCTACACCCTGGCCTCCCTCCTGGGCCTCGTGCTGATCGCCTACGGTTTCCACCTCTATCGCCAGTCCGGCTACATCGCCGTGTGGGACCCGCCGGTCTGGACCCGCCACCTCGCCCTGCTCCTGACCGCCCTGGCCTTCGTCGCCCTGGCCTCGGCCTACCTGCCGGGGCACATCCGCGCCCGGGCCAAGCACCCGATGCTGCTGGCCGTGAAGATCTGGGCCACCGCGCACCTGCTGGCCAATGGCGACCTCGGCTCGATCCTGCTGTTCGGCAGCTTCCTCGCCTGGGCGGTGATGGCCCGGATCAGCGCCAAGCGGCGGGCCCTCGCCCCCGGCGCCGTGGCCGCGCAGCATGGCGGCCCCGCCGCCGCACCGGCGGGCTGGCGCAACGACGCCCTGGCCGTCGTCATCGGCCTCGGTGTCTGGTTCGCGTTCGCGCGCTACCTGCATCCGCTCCTGATCGGCGTCGCCGCCTGGCCGGGCCAGGCCTGAGACGCGTCCGGACCGAAGGGCCTCGCGTCGAAGCCGGTCGCCAACCGCCCGCGCCTGTGATAGGCGCAAGCCTTCATCTTCATGCAGCGGCCGCTCGGTTCCCGATCGGCGTGAGACGACATGGCCGAAAACAACGAGTTCATCCGCGAGGTCAACGAGGACTATCGCCGGGATCAGGTCGCCGAGATCTGGCGCCGCTACAGCGGCGTGATCATCGCCCTGGCGGTCCTCGTGGTGGTCGCCGTCGGCGGCTGGCGCTACTGGCAGCACGACCAGCGCGTGCGCGCCGAGGCGGCCTCCGAGCGCTTCGAGGTCGCCAACCGCCTCGCCCGCGAGGGCAAGGCGGCGGAAGCCGACAAGGCCTTCGAGGCGATCGAGAGCGATGCACCCTCCGGCTACGCCCTCCTGGCGCGCTTCCGGTCCGCCACGGAGACCGCCAAGCGCGACCCGAAGGCCGGAGCCGCCGAGTACGACGCACTGGCCAACGACACCCGCGTGAGCACGGGCCTGCGTGACCTCGCCCGCCTGCGCTCGGCCCTGCTGCGCCTCGACGGCACGGAGCCCGACGCCGCCCTGGCGACGCTCCAGGGCCTCGCCGCGCCGAACGGCCCCTTCCGCCACACCGCCCGCGAGATGCTGGGCCTCGTCGCCCTGAAGCGCGGCGACTACGACGGCGCCGGGCGCTGGTTCGACCAGATCAACGCCGACCCGCAGACGCCGCAGAACCTGCGCCAGCGCATCGAGGTCTACGCGGCCCTGGTGGCCGGCGGACCCGTCACCGTGACCGCTGCGGCCCCCGCCGCCCCGGCCGCTCCCCCACCCGTCACGCGCTGAGCCCTCGACCCGCTTCTCACGGACGCCTGATCGAAACGAGCACACCATGGATATGCCGACCGTCGCGATCGTCGGACGGCCGAACGTCGGCAAGTCGACCCTGTTCAACCGCCTCGTGGGCAAGAAGCTCGCCCTGGTGGACGACCGCCCCGGCGTGACCCGCGACCGGCGCGAGGGCGACGTCAATTTCGGTGGTCTCGTCTTCCGCATCATCGACACCGCCGGCCTCGAAGAGGCCGATCCCGGCTCGCTGATCGGCCGCATGCGCGCTCAGACCGAGGCCGCGATCCTCGAGGCCGACGTGGTGCTGTTCGTGATCGACGCCCGCGCGGGCGTGCTCCCGGCGGACCAGCCCTTCGCCGAGATGGTGCGGCGGGCCGGCTGCCCGGTGATCCTCATCGCCAACAAGGCGGAAGGGGGCGCGGGCCTGTCGGGCGCCTACGAGGCGTTCTCCCTGGGCCTCGGCGACCCGATCCCGTTCTCGGCCGAGCACGGCGAGGGCATCGGCGAGTTGCACGACGCGCTGATCGAGTCCCTGCCGAAGCCCGACGACGACGACGAGGAATACGACGACGATCCGTCGAACCGCTCCCTCAAGGTCGCCATCGTCGGCCGCCCCAATGCGGGCAAGTCGACCTTAATTAACCGGATGCTCGGCGAGGAGCGCCTGCTCGTCGGTCCGGAGGCGGGCATCACCCGCGATTCGATCTCCCTCGACTGGGAATGGCGCGGCCGCCGGATCAAGCTCCACGACACCGCCGGCATGCGCCGCAAGGCGCGCATCGACGACAAGCTCGAGAAGCTCGCGGTCTCTGACGGCCTGCGCGCCGTGCGCTTCGCCGAGGTGGTGGTGGTGCTCCTCGACGCCACGATTCCGTTCGAGAAGCAGGACCTGACCATCGTCGACCTGATCGAGAGCGAGGGCCGCGCCCTCGTCATCGGCCTGAACAAGTGGGACCTCGTGGCCGACCAGAACGGCCTCCTCAAGAAGCTGCGTGAGGATTGCACCCGCCTGCTGCCGCAGGTCCGCGGCGTCTCCGTGGTGCCGCTCTCCGGCCTCGCCGGCGAAGGCATCGACAAGCTGATGCAGGCCGTGACCAACGCCGAGGAGATCTGGAGCACCCGCGTCTCCACCTCGCGGATCAACGACTGGCTCAGCGCCGCCACCCAGCGCAACCCGCCCCCGGCGGTGTCGGGCCGCCGGATCAAGATCCGCTACGCCACCCAGGTGAAGGCGCGGCCGCCGCACTTCGCCCTGTTCGGCAACCAGCTCGACGGCCTGCCGAAATCCTACACCCGCTACCTCGTCAACGCCCTGCGCGAGGCGTTCGAACTGCCCGGTACGCCGATCCGGCTGTCCCTGCGCACCTCGAAGAATCCCTTCGACCGGGAAAACAAGGGCTGAGCCTCGGGCTCAGGCCGCTCCGCAGGTCGTCCGCGCCAGCCAATCCACGACGGCATCGAGGGCCTGGCGGTTCGAGGTGTCGCCGTCGCGGGCCCCCTCGAAGGTGGCCGCCTGGCGCTCGGCGCTGGTGCCGTCCGCGAGGATACGGCGGGCCTGCGCCACCTCCGCTTCGCAGCCGAGGGCGGCGGCGTCCTCGGCGATGAGCACGAGGAGATCGTCCAGGGCCCGGGCGAAGGGCAGCGCCTCCTCGCTCGCCTCGTCGATCAGCTCGGCCTCGGTACCGCTGCGCTGGGCCCGCCACAGGTTCTCCTGGGCGAGCGCCCGTGAAACGCCGTCGAGGTCGGCGTTGAGCTCCGGCCGGCGCACCACCAGACGGACGAGGCAGCGGTAGAGCGCCGCGATGGTCAGCGCGTCCTCCAGCCGGGTGCAGGAATCGGCGATCCGCAATTCGAGGGTCGGGAACTTGATCGAGGGGCGCAGCGACCACCACAGGAAGCTCGCATCCTGGATCGAGCCGGCCCGGGTCATGATCCGCACGTAGCGGTCGTAGGCGGCCGTGTCGGCGAAGAGATCGGGCAGGCCGGTGCGGGGCAACTCGCCGAAGGCGCTGAGGCGATAGGCGCTGAGGCCCGTCGGCTTGCCCTGCCAGAACGGCGACGAGGCCGAGAGGGCGAGGAGCAGCGGCTGGTAAGGCAGGAGCCGGTTCATCAGGTCGACGCGGGCGTCGGGATCGGGCACCTCCACGTGGACGTGCATCCCGCAGATCAGGCTGCGGCGCCCGGCGAGGCCGACGTCGCGCAGGATGCCGCGGTAGCGGTCGCCCTTGGTGGGAAGCTGGCGCGCCCAGTCCGCCACCGGATGCGTGCCCGCCGCGAACACGAGGAGGCCGTGCTCGCGCCCGAGCTTGCCCAGGGCCGAGCGCTGGCGCGACAGGACGTCCCGCGCCTGCGCGAAGTCCGTGGAGGGCGGGGTGCAGACCTCGACCTGGCACTGGAGCAGTTCGCGCCCGATCTCGGGCAATTCCTCGCCGGCCTGGACGTGGAAGGGCTTCACCGAGCGACGGGGGGTGCCGCGTGTCTCGGCATCCGCCAGGAAGTACTCTTCCTCGATGCCGAAGCGGTAAGGGGCTGAGGTCATCGGGAGCCTTGTGGAAGGGTGGCTCCCCTCAACCCGTCAGGCGCCGGTTTGTGCCCGCGCGGGGCCGCCCACGAGCCAGGCGGGGTCGAACCAGCGGTCGGCCTCGCCGTCGTAGGGCAGGCGGGTGATGTCCCAGTGCTGGATATACTTGGCGTAGACGTTCCAGACCGCGATGCCGCCGCCCACGAAGATGCGCCGCCCGGGATAGCGCGCCAGCACGGCCTGCGGGTCCTCGTGGCTGCGGATGACGTCGATGGTCCGGTCCCGGAAGGCGAATTCGGGCACCGACGCGATGGTCTTCGGCCCGGCGATCAGGACGTGGCCCATGGTGACGGCGAAGAACCGCGTCACGTCCTCGACGAAGAGCGGACCGGTGTTGCCCTCCCAGGGCAGGTGCCCGTTGAGGCCCAGCTGTCCGCGAAGGCCGATGGCGCAGATGCAGCGAACGTCGATCATGGCGGTCTCGAAGAACGGAGGAGGAGGGACGGCGTCCGGCGTCAGCACGCCATCTGCGGCGTCAGGATCCGGTCGCTCGGGAAGTCGTAGATCTTGCCGGACTCCGAAAAATCCGGGCTGGCCAGGCGCACGAAGTGCGGCGCGAGATCCTCCGGGGTCTTCAGGGTCGTCTCGTCTTCGCCCGGCATCGCCGCCTTGCGCATCGCGGTCCGCAAGGGGCCGGGATTCAGCAGCATGGCTCGCACGGGCGTCGTCGCGGTCTCGGCCGCGTAGGTGCGCACGAGGGCGTCGAGGGCGGCCTTCGAGACGGAGTAGGGCCCCCAATAGGCCCGGCACTTCTGGGCTGCGCCGGAGGTCACGAAGATGGCCCGGCCCGCATCGGAGGCCCGCAGCAGCGGATCGAACGAGCGGATCAGGCGGTAATTCGCCGTGACGTTGATCTCCATCACCTGCGCCCAGGTCTTCGGCGTCACGTGCCCGATCGGCGTGAGGTTGCCGAGGATGCCGGCATTGCCCACCAGGATGTCGAGGCGCTGCCAGCGCTCGTGGATGCCCGCACCCAGGCGGTCGATGGCATCGTAATCCGTCAGGTCGAGGGGCACGAGGGTGGCGCTGCCGCCGACGCCCCGGATGGCGTCGTCGAGCTCTTCGAGGCCTCCTTGCGTCCGAGCGACGGCGACGATGTGGGCGCCGGCCTGGGCCAGGGCGAGGGCGGCGGCGCGGCCGATGCCGCGCGAGGCGCCGGTGACGACGGCGAGGCGGCCGGCGAGCGGCTGGGTCGGGTCGCTCATCGGACGCTCAATCGGCTTCGGCGAGCATGGCGAGGCGCCGCGGTCCCGCGATGGCGAGATCGGTCAGGCCGGTCGGGTAGTCGCCGGTGAAGCAATGGTCGGTGTATTGCGGGCAGGCCTCGTCGCGCCGCGCCTCGCCCATGGCCTTGTAGAGGCCGTCGATGGACAGGAAGGCCAGCGAATCGGCGCCGATGTAGCGGCGCATGCCCTCGAGATCGTGGGTGGCGGCGAGCAGCTTCTCCCGCTCCGGCGTGTCGATGCCGTAGAAGTCCGGGTAGGTGATCGGCGGCGAGGCGATCCGGAAATGCACCTCGCGGGCGCCGGCCTCGCGCATCATGCGCACGATCTTCACCGAGGTGGTGCCGCGCACGAGGCTGTCGTCGACCAGCACGATGCGCTTGCCTTCGACCACGGCCCGGTTGGCCGAGTGCTTCATGCGGACGCCGAGCTCGCGCACCGACTGGGTCGGCTGGATGAAGGTGCGCCCGACATAGTGGTTGCGGATGATGCCCATCTCGAAGGGCAGGCCGGTCTCCTGGGCGAAGCCCAGCGCCGCCGGCACGCCCGAATCCGGCACCGGGATGACCACGTCGGCCTCCGTCGCCGATTCCCGGGCCAGTTCGTGGCCGATGTTCTTGCGTACGGCGTAGACGCTCTTGCCGTTCACCACCGAATCCGGCCGGGCGAAGTAGATGTACTCGAAGATGCACGGCCGCATCGGCTGGGCCGGGGCGAAGCGGAGCGATTCGATGCCCTCTTCCGAGATCACCACGATCTCGCCGTTCTCGATGTCGCGGATGAACTTGGCGCCGATGATGTCGAGGGCGCAGGTCTCGGAGGCCAGGATGTAGCGGCCGTCGAGCTCGCCGAGCACCAGGGGGCGGATGCCCATGGGATCGCGGGCGCCGATGAGCTTCTTGTTGGTGAGCGCCACGATGGCGTAGGCGCCTTCGATCTGGCGCAGGGCCTCGGTGAAGCGCTCGACGATGCGCGGCGCCCGGGAGCGGGCGGCCAGGTGCAGGATCACCTCGGTGTCGGAGGTCGACTGCGTGATGGCGCCGTCGCGCACGAGGTCGCGGCGGATCGAGAGGGCGTTGGTGAGGTTGCCGTTGTGGGCCACGGCGAGGCCGCCGCTGGCGAGTTCGGCGAAGAGCGGCTGCACGTTGCGCAGGATGGTGCCGCCGGTGGTGGAGTAGCGGACGTGGCCGATGGCGGCCGGGCCTTCGAGGTGCTCGATGGTCGAGCGATCCGAGAACGAATCGCCGACGAGGCCGGGCCGGCGCTCGGAATGGAAGACCGCCCCGTCGAAGGAGACGATGCCGGCCGCCTCCTGACCGCGATGCTGCAGGGCGTGCAGGCCGAGGGCGACGATGGCGGAGGCATCGGGATGGCCGAAGATGCCGAACACGCCGCACTCCTCGCGCAGCGTGTCGCCGTCGCGGTCGAGCCCGTCCACGACCTCGACAGGGGGGCGGGCGCTCGACTTGGCTACAGACATGATGATGTCGTTCCCTGCTTGGCCCCGCGCGAATCCCGGGCGGGCACCGTCAAGAAGGCGTCATGTAGTCGGCCTTCGCGCTGCAACCAAGCGCGCAGGGACGCAGATCAGCGTCGCGGGGCAGGCGTGGCTGGCGCTTCGGTGCGGCGCTGGGCCGGGACTTCCCCTTCCGGCGGCTCGACGGGATCGGCCGGCGTCTCGGTCTTGGACTTCTTGAACTGCTTCAGCAGGCCTTCCGGATTCTCGGGCAGCTGGGCCACCAGGGCCTCGCCGGATTTCTCCAGCATCGGGCGGCTGCGGGCCTCGGACGCCCAGGGCGGCATCTTGCCCTGCACGAGCCAGGCCAGGAACACCCACCCGATGACGCAGATCAGGAAGCCGCGGCCGGCGCCGAACAGGAAGCCCAGCGAACGGTCGATCGCGCCGATGCGCGAATCGAGGATCATGTCCGACACCTTCACGGTGATGATCGATACGACGATCAGCGTCACCAGGAAGATCGCCGCGATCGAGGCCACCAGGGCGACGGTGGCATTCGTCACGTGCTGGCTGACGGTGGGCAGCAGGAGCGGATGGAATTTCCAGGCGATGGCGGCGGCGGCGACCCAGGCGATGATGGCGAGCACTTCGCGGGTCGCGCCGCGCACGGCGGCCAACAGCGCCGAGACCACGACGATACCCAGCACGACGAGATCGAGAACGGAGAACGGCATCTCTGACGATTGTCACTTCAAGGGGCGGAGCGGCGACGATGACCGGATCGTGCGGCTTCCCCCGGCCGCGGCCCTGTATATCGTGCGGAAACTCGGCCGTCACCCTGGCGTGGAGGCCCATTCCCGTCCGGTGCTCGTGCGGGTCCGGCGTGACGCCCGGTTCCATGACGACGTCCTCCGGCCGTTTCCGACGGCCAGAAAGCCGGCCGAGCGCCGCGTTGTTCGGCGGCGTGCCGGCCGTCTTCTGGTTTTAGCCGAAACACATCGCTGGGATCGCGGGCCTGACCTTCCGCCCGGCCGGGATCGTCTGTCGGCCCTCCGCTCGGGCCGGCGCTAGACCTGATCCGAGGTCTCGAGCGAGGCCCGCTCACCGGGCCGCCCGTTCGGCCGAGGGCCTAATCGTCGTCGCCGTAATCGGGCGGGTTGTGGCCACGGCGCTGCGCGACCCGGCGCGGACCGTTGCTGGCGATGCCCGCCACCATGTCGGCGATGTGGCGCAGGGCCTCCGTCGAGAGGGCGCCGTCGCCGCCCTCGCCGCGCCCCTGCGGCATCACCGCCTTGGCGAAGCCCAGCTTCAGCGCCTCCTTGAGCCGTGCCGGGGCCTGGGCCACCGGGCGGACCGCACCGGAGAGTCCGATCTCGCCGAAATACACCGTCTCGGGCGGCAGCGTGGCCCCGGACAGGGACGAGACCAAAGCGGCGGCCACCGCGAGATCGGCGGCGGGCTCCGAGATGCGCAGGCCGCCCGCCACGTTGAGGTAGACGTCGTGCGTGCCCAGGCGGATGCCGCCATGCGCCTCCAGCACCGCCAGCACCATCGACAGGCGGTTCGGGTCCCAGCCGACCACCGCCCGACGGGGCATCCCGAGGGAGGAGGGCGCCACGAGGGCCTGGATTTCGACGAGGAGTGGGCGCGTGCCCTCCATGCCGGCGAAGACCGCGGTGCCGGGGGCCGCGTGGTCGCGGCCGGCGAGGAACAGCGCGGACGGATTCGGAACCTCGGCCAGTCCCATGTCGGTCATCTCGAACACGCCGATCTCGTCGGTGGGCCCGAAGCGGTTCTTCACCGCGCGCAGGATGCGGAAGTGATGACCCTGGTCGCCCTCGAAAGAGGCGACGGCATCGACCATGTGCTCGACGACGCGGGGGCCGGCGATCTGACCGTCCTTGGTCACGTGCCCGACGAGGATCACCGCCGTGCCGCTGGTCTTGGCGAAGCGGATCAGGGTCTGGGCCGAGCCGCGCACCTGCGTGACAGTGCCGGGGGCGGATTCCACGGTCTCGGTCCACATGGTCTGGATCGAATCGATGATGGCGAGCGCCGGCGGGCGCCCCTGCGACAGGGTCTCGACGATGTCCTCGACATTGGTCTCGGCCGCCAGTTCGACCGCCGCCGAGGTCAGGCCCAGGCGCTCGGCCCGCAGGCGCACCTGCGCCACCGCCTCCTCGCCCGAGATGTAGACGACGCGCTCGCCCGTGCGGGCCATGGCGGCGGAGGCCTGCATCAGCAGGGTCGACTTGCCGATGCCGGGATCGCCGCCCAGGAGGATCACCGAACCGCGCACGAAGCCGCCCCCGGTGACGCGGTCGAGCTCGTTGATTCCCGACGGGATGCGCGGCGCCTCCTTCACCGCGCCGGTCAGGCCCTCCAGGGCGAAGACGCGGCCGCGGGCCCGGCTCGGCCGCGTCTTGACCGGCCCGGACTGGGGACCGGTGGCCCCGGTCTCCTCCACGATGGTGTTCCAGCCGTTGCAGGCCTCGCAGCGCCCGCGCCAGCGATTGTAGACCGCCCCGCAGGACTGGCAGACGAAGCTCTGTTGGATCTTGGCCATCGCGATTCCGCTGGGAGGGACGTTCCGGCGCCGCCCCGTCCGGCGGGTCTCAGGCGTCGTATCCTGTCACATAATGGCGAACATAGCGAGAACCCAGCCCCGTCAGAATCTCGTAGCCGATGGTGCCGGCGGCGCGGCCCACCGCATCGACGTCGAGGGCGTCGCCGATCAGGGTCGCGGTCGTGCCGCGCCGGGTCTCGGGGGCGTCGGTGACGTCGAGGATGACGAGGTCCATCGAGATCAGCCCGAGGATGGGGCAGCGGACGCCGTCGACCAGGGCGATGCCGCGTCCACTCGCGGCGCGCGGATAGCCGTCCGCGTAGCCCAGCGACAGGGTCGCCAGCCGCCGGGGCCCGGGCGCCCGCCAGCGTCCGTTGTAGCCGCAGGTCTCGCCGGCCGCGACGTCGCGGATCTGCGCGACCTGCGCCTCCAGGCGCACCACCGGCCGCATCGGGTTGGGCTTCCACGGGGTCGGGTTGCCGCCGAACAGGGCGTAGCCGGGCCGCAGCAGGTCGTGATGCGCGTCCGCGCCGAGAAAGATCCCCGAGGAATTGGCGAAGGAGCCGGGCAGGCCCGGATGCGCGGCCCGGACCCGGGCGAAATCCGCGATCTGGCGCGCATTGACCGGGTCGCTCGCCCGTTCGGCGCTGACGAGGTGGGTCATCAGCAGGGCGATGCCGCCGCCCGCGATCACCGGATCGCCCGCCAGCGCCAGGGCCTCGGGCACGGCGAGGCCGAGACGGTTCATGCCGGTGTCCACGTGCAGGGCCGCCGGCAGGGGGGCGGCGGCGGCCTCCGCCAGGGCGGCCCATTCGGCGAGTTCCTCCCGGCTGCCGAGGACCGGCCGCAGCGCATGCGCCGCCAGCGTCGGGCCGAGGCCGGGCAGGAGGCCGTTCAGCACGTAGATCGTCGCCTCGGGCAGGACGGCCCGGGCCGCGATCCCCTCGCTCAGGTGCGCGACGAAGAACGTCCGGCACCCGGCCGCCCACAGAGCGGGCGCGACCCGGGCGAGGCCGCAGCCATAGGCATCCGCCTTGACCACGGCGGCGCACGCCACCCCCGGCGCCTGCGCTCCGAGCCGCCGCCAGTTCTCCGCGATGGCCGCCAGGTCGATGGTGAGGCGGGCGCCGTGGGTGCCTTCGAGCATCGGGCGCCGTTCCAAATCATTCAGGGCTCGGATGAGATGCCCGCCTTCTCGTTGGCGGCCTGGGGCCAGGGCATGTCACGGTTCAGCACCGCGTCGGCGGAATAGGGACAGGTCTCGGGAAAGGTGGCCTCTGGGAGATTCGTCTCGGCCGCCGCCTCGATCCGTGCGCGTCGATAGGCACGGGCCAGGAGGTCCTCCATCTGCGCTCCGAGGCTCGGACTGTCCTCCATCCGCTCCAGCGCGGCGAGGCGCTGGACGCGGATGGAGGTCGTCCAGCTCCGACTTCGCATGTCCGGCTGATGGTCCCATTTCAGAAGGTGCAGCAGGATGATCCGAAGTGCGCTCGTCAGGGCGTTCCGTTCCGCGCGCGCCACCGATTCCACCTCGTCGATCAGATGGGGGATGTCGAGCTTCGCCCAGGCGCGCTGACGCAGATGTCCGGCCTGTTCAAGGGACCAGGCGGCCAGATCGCCGTCATAGGAGGCGCCGAGGCGCGGTTCGGCCTCGACGCGCTTGGGATGTGCCACGGTCGCTCCTTCTCGCGTCCGAGTGCGACGGTTCACGAATGCGGGCGATCTTACAGGATTCCTGGATCGTCCGCGAGGCGCGTCGGCGCACAGGCGGCCCCGGCCAGAAGCCGCCCGCCTACATCTGCTCCGGCAGGCGGTCGGACTGCGCGAGATCCGAGAAGCGCGTGATGTTGGCGTCGAACTGGAGTTCGACGGTGCCGGTGGGGCCGTGACGCTGCTTGCCCAGGATCACCTCGGCCTTGCCGTGCACGCGGTTCATCTCGGCCTCCCAGGCGAAGAACTCCTCCGTGCCTTCGCGGGGCTTCTTGTTGTTGACGTAGTATTCCTCGCGGAAGACGAACATCACCACGTCGGCGTCCTGCTCGATCGAGCCCGATTCGCGCAGGTCGGCGAGCTGCGGGCGCTTGTCCTCGCGGTTCTCGACCTGACGGGAGAGCTGGGACAGGGCGATGATCGGCACCGCCAGCTCCTTGGCCAGCGCCTTCATGCCGGTGGTGATCTCGGTCATCTCCTGCACGCGGTTGTCGCTGCGCTTGCCCGAGCCGGAGAGCAGCTGCAGGTAGTCGACGATGAGGAGATCGAGGCCCTTCTGGCGCTTGAGGCGCCGGGCGCGGGCGGCGAGCTGCGCGATGGAGATGCCGCCGGTCTGGTCGATGTAGAACGGGATCGTCTGCATGTCCCGGGCGGCATCGGTGATCTTGTAGAATTCCGCCGGCTGGATGTCGCCGCGGCGGATCTTGTAGGACGGCACGCCCGACTGCTCGGCGATGATACGGGTCGCCAATTGCTCGGCCGACATTTCGAGGGAGAAGAAGCCGACGATGCCGCCGTTCTTCGTCTCGGTCCGGCCGTCCGGCAGCTTCTCCGACTGGTAGGCCTTGGCGACGTTGAAGGCGATGTTGGTGACGAGCGAGGTCTTGCCCATGGCCGGGCGCCCCGCGAGGATGATCAGATCCGAGCGCTGCAGGCCGCCCATCTTGGCGTCGAGGTCCGACAGGCCGGTGGCGACGCCCGAGAGCTTGCCCTCGCGCTGGTAGGCCTTGGCCGCCATGTCCACCGCGGCCGTGAGGGCGTCGGAGAACTTCTGGAAGCCGCCATCGTACTTGCCCGATTCGGCGAGCTCGTAGAGACGCCGCTCGGTGCCCTCGATCTGGTCGCGGGGCGAGGATTCCACCGGCGCCTCGTAGGCGCCGTTCACCAGGTCCTCGCCGATGGTGATGAGGCGGCGGCGGATGGCGAGGTCGTAGATGGTGCGGCCGTAATCGCCGGCATTGATGACGGTGGTGGCCTCGGCGGCGAGGCGCGCCAGGTACTGCATCACCGTCTGGCCGCCGAGGTCGGCGTCGCCCAGGTAGGTCTTCAGGGTGATGGGGGTCGCGAGCTTGCCCGCCTTGATGAGCTGCGAGGCCACCTCGAAGATCTTGCGGTGGACGTCCTCCATGAAGTGCTCGGGCAGGAGGAAGTCCGAGATCCGGTAATAGGCGTCGTTGTTCACCAGGATCGCGCCGAGCAGGGCCTGCTCCGCATCGATGTTGTGCGGCGCGACGCGGAATTCCTGCGCGACGGGCTGAAGGTTGGCCGTCAGGGCGTTGGGCAGGGCCATGGGCTGATTCGAGGCTCCGACTCGTCGATTCATCGTCCGCGCGGTGGTCCGCCGCCGCACGTCGCTATCGCCCGACCATGGCGCCGGCATGGTTAGCCGAACCTTAGCCGATTCGCGCTTTGCGGCTTCCCGTTCCGTCGCGGCCGCATTCTTTGGACGCGCGGACGGGGAGGGCGGTCGCAGAAACGCCCGCCATCCTCGCGGATGACGGGCGTCCATGCTGGAACAAATGCGGAACTAGTCAACCGTTAAGGCCGGTCGTCCCCATTCTTCACCGTCCTGTGGCGCGATTACTCGCGGTCGTCGCCGGCCTCGGCGAGGGCGGCACCGACCTCGAGACCGAGGTCGTCGAGGTTGAAGGCCTCGCGCTCGGTGGTGGACTCGCCGCGGGCCTGACGCTCGGCCTCTTCGGGCGAACGGGCGACGTTCACCGTGATCGAGACCTCCACCTCGGGGTGCAGCACGACCGGGACGGTGTGCAGGCCCAGGGTCTTGATCGGCTGGTTGAGGGCGAACTGGTCGCGGCCCACGGTGAATCCGTCGGCGGTGACGACGTCGGCCAGGTCGCGGGTCGAGACCGAGCCGTAGAGCACGCCGGTCTCGCCCGACTGGCGGATGAGCACGAAGCTCTTGCCCTCGAGGGTCTCGGCGACGGACTGCGCCTCGGACTTGCGCTCGAGGTTGCGGGCCTCGAGCTGGGCGCGCTGGGTCTCGAAGTGCTTCTTGTTGCCGTCGGTGGCGCGCAGGGCCTTGCCGCGGGCGAGGAGGAAGTTGCGGGCGTAGCCCGGCTTCACGTTCACGGTCTCGCCCATCTGGCCGAGCTTGGCGACGCGCTCGAGGAGGATGACTTCCATGGTGTTGGTCCTTCGGTTGGGGGGGAGGATCAGGGTCGTCCGGCCGCGTCGCGGGGACGTCGGCGGTCGAGGGCGGTATCGGCGATGCCGAACAGGGTCAGGGCGACGAGAGCGACGCCCTGGGTGAAGAAGAGGATCAGGTAGAGGCCGAGCAGGAGGGCGAGGCGCCCGGGCCGACCGCGGCTGCGGTCGTGGAAGGCGGCGAGGCCCTGGATGGCGAAGGCGGCGCTGAGTGCCCCCGCCACGGCGACGCCGAGCACGCCCGGATAGCCCGGCACCAGGGCGAGCAGCACCGCACCCCCGAGCACGGCCAGCACCCGGCGCGGCATCATCGTCGCGGCGAGGTCCGGCCAGGGGCGGAGCAGGCGCCCGGAGATGCGCACGATGCGGGCGGCGGCCCAGAGATAGAAGGTCAGCAGGACCGTGAGGCCGTGGGTGGCGAGCCCGGGCGCGATGGCCGCGAGGGCGTTGGCGACCTCGGTCCGGGTCGCCTCGGCGGGATCCTGCGGACCCGGCTCGGCCGGGGCCTCGGCCGGAGGCTTGGCGTCTGCCTCGGGGGCGTCCGGCTTCGGAGCGGGGGGCGCCGGATTGGCGGCGCGGTCGGCCCGGACCTGGATCAGCGTCCGGGTCATGCCCCGCAGCTGGGACTGGAAGGTCTCGTAGTTCGGGGCGGCGATGACCGCGATGGCCACGAAGGCGAGGCCGGCCGTCCCGGCGGTCCAGGCGAGCAGGCGCCCGGTCGGATACCATTCCATCGTGCCGTCGGCGCCCGGCCGTCCGAGCAGCGCCAGATAGGCGAGCCACCAGGCGGGCAGGGCGAGATAGGCGAAGAAGCCGAGGCCGAGAAAGGGCTGGACCACGAGGGCGAGGGCCAGGGCGCCGGTCACGGCGGCCACGAGAGCGGCCCGGTGGCTCCAGCCGAGGCCCACGATCAGGATCGGGAGCGGGGCGAGCAGGTAGAGCAGGATCGCGAGCGCCGTCGCCTTCAGCAGGACGCCGAAGAGGAGGGCGGAGACGAGGCCCGCGCCGATACCGATGCCGAGAAACTGTGTCATCAGTCCCGCTGTCCCACTGTCCCGGTCCGGGCAGGGTTAGAGGCACGTCCGGCCCCAACGATTCCCGGCCCACCTGTCGGATCGGCCGGTACGAACCTGTGTGCCGCGCGAGCGGCGTGAGGCCCCGGCCCGTGGTGACGGGCCGGGGCGAGCGCCGAGGCGCTTACTTGATCACGTAGGGCAGGAAGCCGAGGAAGCGGGCGCGCTTGATCGCCTGGGCGAGCTCGCGCTGCTTCTTGGCCGACACCGCCGTGATGCGCGACGGCACGATCTTGCCGCGCTCGGAGACGTAGCGCGACAGGAGCTTGACGTCCTTGTAGTCGATCTTGGGCGCGTTCGCGCCCGAGAAGGGGCAGGTCTTCCGACGACGGAAGAAGGGACGGCGTCCGCCGCCCGCACCACCACCAGCCCCGCCAGCGGCGGGTGCACCGGGTCCAGCACCAAATGCCATGACTTAAGCCTCCCCGCCGAAGCTGCGCTCGGGGCGGTCGCCCCGGTCGCCGCGATCACCCCGGTCGCCGCGATCGCGGTCGCCGCCGAATCCACCACCGCCGAAGCCTTCGTCGTCCCGACGACGGCCGCGCTCACGATCCTTGCGGTCGTCGCGGTCGCGCTTTTGCATCATCGCCGACGGCTCGGACTCGAGCTCTTCGACGCGGACGGTCATGAAGCGGAGGACGTCCTCGGAGATCTGCATCTGGCGCTCCATCTCGGCCAGAGCGGCCGGGGGGGCGTCGACGTTGAGGAGCGTGAAATGCGCCTTGCGGTTCTTCTTGATGCGGTAGGCGAGGGACTTCACGCCCCACATCTCGATCTTCTCGACCTTGCCGCCATTGGCTTCGATGACGCCCTTGTAGGTCTCGACCATGGTCTCGACCTGCTGGGCCGTCACGTCCTGGCGCGCCAGGAAGACGTGTTCGTAGAGAGGCATTAACGGGCCCTTCATATTCAAAGGGACCCGACGGCACGAAAAACGTGCGGGAAAGGAAGCGTCGGGCCGGTTCATCCGCAATCGCCCGGCGCCAAGCCCTTCGAGCCGTTTGAAGGCCCGAGCGGTTGATCGAAGGCGGAGACACGGGACGACGGGATCGGCCCTTCACGAGGCTTCACCCTGTGCCGAACGAATCGGCACCGTCCGTTCAGCCCCCAGCCGGAGCGAACGCGAGGGGTGGCGGATAAACGAGTCGGTCGGGATTGGCAAGCCGGCTCGGACGCGGGGGGGCTGTCCGAGCCGCCGGCCGGAGCCTGATCCGCTTCGAACGGATCGTCACCCGGGCCGGCGGGTCGACCCCGCAACGCGGGCGGGCCGCGATGAGTCCGCGACGCGGCGGGCCGGGTCGGAAGGCCGATCGCGGCGTTCGCGACCGATTGACCGATCGGGACTGGCTTACTTGTCCGGCTTCTCCGAGAGGATCGCGCCGGTCTTCGGGGCGGCGTGGAACTGCATCTTGACGCCGTTCTTCACGCCCTCGCCCTCCCAGTGGCCGTCATCGGCCTCGAATTCGGTGATGCTGGTGTAGCCCGCGGCCATCAGCTTCTGCTTGACCTGATCGGCCGGCATCCAGTCGGCGCCCGGCGTGTCGGCCAGGGCGAGGCTCGCCGGGCCGGTGCTGAGGGCGAGGGCGAGGAGGAGCGTCGAGAACCGGTTCATTGCGGATCACCCGTCGGGTTGGCGTTCGCCGATCCAACAGGTCGCGCCGGGTCCGGTTCCGGACTGGTCACGGCGCCTCGCCCGCGAAGATCGCGGCGATCTCCGCCGGGCCGAGCACGCGGTATTCGCCTGGCGCGAGGTCGTGCGGCAGGCCGAGGCCTCCGACCCGGTCGCGGTGAAGGGCGGTGACGTGGTTGCCCAGAGCGGCGAACATGCGCCGGACCTGATGGTAGCGCCCCTCGTGCAGGGTCACCACGGCGCCGGTCTCGCCCTCGGCCTCGAACCCGACCGGCAGGAGCGGCTTCTCCTCGCCTTCCAGCATCAGCGTGCCGGAGGCGAGGACCGTGCCCTCGTCGCCCTTCAGCCGACGATCCAGGGCGACGCGGTAGCGCTTGGCCACGTTGGCCTTCGGCGCGATGATCCGATGCAGGAGGGCGCCGTCATCGGTGAGGAGCAGGAGGCCGGAGGTCTCCTTGTCCAGGCGGCCGACCGTGGAGAGGGCGGGGTCGCGCCGGCGCCAGCGATCGGGCAGGAGACCGTAGACGAGAGGGCCCGCCTCCTTGTGCGAGCAGGTCACGCCGAGGGGCTTGTGCAGCATCAGGGTCAGGCCCGGCGGCGGGTCGAGGGGGGCGCCGTCGACGGTCATTCGCTGGGCGAGGTCCGGCGTCACCGGGATGCGCTGATCCGCGTCGCGCAGGGGCGAGCCGTCGAGGACCACGAGGCCGGCGCGGGTGAGGAGCGCGATCTCCCGCCGCGAGCCGTAGCCCATATTGGCGAGCAGGCGGTCGAGCCGCAGCTGCGCGATCTTGGCCGGCCGCGTCATCGGCGCGCCTCGTAGATCTTGTAGCCGCCGGCCGAGGCCTTCAGCGTCACGCTCTTGAAGGCCGCCTTCAGGGGCGCCTCGTAGGGCAGGTGGGTGTTGGCGGTGAGCCAGAGGCTGCCCCCCGGGCGCAGGGCTTCCGCCGCCCGGGCGATGAAGGCCTGGCCGAGGGCCTGGTCCTCGGCGCCGCCGTCGTGGAAGGGCGGGTTCATCACCACGAAGTCCAGCCGCGACAGGCCGAGGCCGCCGGCGCGGATATCGGCCCAGCGCAGGGTGGCGCGCGGATCGCCGACGTTGCGCGTCGCCATCTCGATGGCGCGCCGGTCGAGGTCGATCAGCGTCAGGGCCGTCACCTTCGGCGAATGGAGGACGGCCCGGGCCAGGATGCCGAGGCCGCAGCCGAAATCGGCGCCGGCGCCGGCGAGGGGCGGCAGGTGGGCGAGGAGCAGGGCCGTGCCGGGATCAAGGCGGTCGTAGGAGAAGATCCCGGCCTGCGTGCAGAGGGCGAGGTTGTCGATGTGGCGCGGACCGCCCTCGTGGAGGGCGTCCTCGAGACCGCTGATCGCTTCCGGGCGCGTGCCGACGCAGATCCGGTGGTGGCGCCGCGCCTCCTCCTGAACCGCGCAGCCGAACCCGGCGAGTTCCTTGGCGAGGCGGCTGCCGCCGCGATCCTTGGGGGCCAGCGCCGTCAGACGCCCGCCGGGCTGCAGGGCCTTGAGGCCGAGTGCCAGCACGTAGCGTCGCTCGATCGTCCCGGCCGGCGCCAGGATGTCGAGCCGCTCCAGGCGCCCGGGCTCCAGATCCTCGAGGCGGGCCGCGCCGGGGCTCAGTGGCGAGAGCTGGACCGCGTGCGGGGGCACCTCCACCAGTTCCAGGGGCGGCGCGCCGTAGACGGCTTCCGAGACAGGCATGGTGGACATCGTGACGGGATCCGGCGCGACGGCGCGCGCGCCTCGACGGCTCAGGGCGTGACAGGAAATCGGGAGGCTCGGCCAGCGCGCGACAAGAATCGCCGCGGTGCCGATCTCCCGTTCTCATAGCCCATGCTCAGCCGCGCGGGAACTCCAGACCCATCTCCCGATAGCGCGCCGGATCGTCCGCCCAGTTCTCGCGCACCTTCACGTGCAGGAAGAGGTGCACCGTCTGCTCGGCCGCTTCCGCGATCTCGTGGCGGGCCGCCTGGCCGATGGCCTTGATGGTCTGGCCGCCCTTGCCGAGCACGATGGAGCGCTGGCTCTCGCGCTCCACGAAGATGGTCTGCTCGATGCGGACCGATCCATCGGGACGCACCTGCCACTGGTCCGTCTCGACGGTGGAGCGGTAGGGCAGTTCCTCGTGCAGCCGGTCGTACAGCTTCTCGCGCGTGATCTCGGCGGCCAGCATCCGGATCGGCGCGTCCGAGACCTGGTCCTCCGGGTAGAGCCAAGGGCTCTTCGGCATCATGCCGGCCAACGTCGTCTTCAGCGTTTCGATGCCGTCGCCGTTCAGGGCCGAGACCATGAAGGTGTGCAGGAACGGAATCCGCTCGTTCAGGGATGCCGCGAGGGCCAGCAGGCGGTCACGCGGGATCAGGTCGATCTTGTTCAAGATCAGCACCTTGGGGCGCTTCACGTCCGGCAGCTTGGCCAGGATCGCGTCGACCTCCTCGCTCACGCCCTTGCGGGCGTCGATCAGCAGGCAGACCGCATCGGCATCCGAGGCGCCGCTCCAGGCCGAATGCACCATCGCGCGGTCGAGGCGGCGCTTGGGGGCGAAGATCCCCGGCGTGTCGACGAGGATGATCTGCGCGGTGTCGTGCATGACGATGCCGCGCACCAGGGCGCGGGTGGTCTGCACCTTGCGGGAGACGATCGAAACCTTGGTGCCCACGAGGCTGTTCAGCAGCGTCGACTTGCCGGCATTGGGGATGCCGATCAGCGCGACGAACCCCGCGGTGGTGTTCTCCGGCATCGTCACCGCGGGAAGCGGCTGCAGCGGTGGCGGGGCGAAGTCGTCGTCGCCGTCGAAATCGTCGTCGGGCACATCGGCGTCAGGCATCGGGGGCATGTCCTTCAGCGACGTCCGCCGACGTCTCCTGGGTTCGGGAGGGAGCGGGGCCGGTGATCTCGCGCTCCAGCACGAGGCGGGCGGCCTCCTGCTCGGCGAGGCGCTTCGAGGGGCCGATGCCGATGCCGGCCTCCAGTCCCTCGACGCGGACGGCGATCTGGAACACCGGCGCGTGGTCGGGGCCCGAGCGTTCGACCACTTCGTAGAACGGGATCGGCAGGGCCCGGGCCATGGCCCATTCCTGCAGGGCCGATTTGGCGTCGCGGCCGCGGGGGGCCGCCGTGTCGGTGTCGGGGGTGAAGGCCGCGTTGACGATGCCCTTGGCGACCTCGTAGCCGGCATCGAGGAACACCGCCCCGAGGATCGACTCGCACACGTCCGCCAGGATGGTCTGGTTGCGCCGTCCGCCGCTCTGGACCTCGCCGGGGCCGAGGGCGAGATGCGGGCCGACGTCCCAGGTGGTCGCGACGGCGGCGCAGGTCTCGCGCCGGACGAGCCCGGCGAGACGCCGCGACAGCTCGCCCTCGTCGGCCTGCGGAAACGCCTCGTAGAGGAGGTCGCCTATGGCGAGGCCGAGGACGCGATCGCCCAGGAATTCCAGGCGCTGGTAGCTGCCGAGCCGGCCGTTCCCGCCGGCCTTGCTCACGTGGGTGAGGGCCTGGACCAGCAGCTTCGGGTCGGCGAAGACGTGGCCGACCCGCGCCTCGAGCACCGCGAGGTCGGGCTTCGGACGGGGCGCGCGCCGCGCCCGGCTGGAGGGACGCGCCTCTTCGGTCACGATGGATAACGTCCTAGTGGATGGTCGTGAACAGCCGGTTCCAGCGCACCTTCGCCGGCCAGTTCCAGATCTGCCATGCCGGCGTGCCTTCGTCGATGGAGAAGAAGATCATCTCCGCGCGGCCGACGAAGTTCTCGAACGGCACGAAGCCGACATTGGCGAGATCGCGCGAATCCGTCGAGTTGTCGCGGTTGTCGCCCATCATGAAGAACCGGCCTTGCGGCACGGTGTAGGGCTCGGTGTTGTCCCAGTAGCCGTTGTCGCCGTCGCGCTCGATCACCCGGTGGGTGACGCCGTTGGGCAGGGTCTCGAGGTACTGCTCGGCCTTGGCCTGCTCGCCGTACGGCCCGGTGGTCTCGAAGGGCGCGATCTTCTCGCGCTTCACCGGCACGTCGTTGATGTAGAGCAGCCCGGCCTTCATCTGGATCTTGTCGCCGGGCAGGCCGATGACGCGCTTGATGTAGTCGGTGGCGTTGTCCTTGGGCAGCTTGAACACGGCGATGTCGCCGCGCTTGGGCTCGGCGCCCCAGATCCTGCCATCGGCCGTGAAGGGCAGGTACTCGCTCAAGGGCAGGGAGTACTTCGAATAGCCATACGAATATTTCGAGACGAACAGGTAATCGCCGATCAGGAGCGTGGGAACGAGGGAGCCCGAGGGGATGTTGAACGGCTGGAACAGGAGCGTGCGCACCACCAGCGCGATCAGCAGCGCCTGGCCGCCGACCTTCAGCGTCTCCTTGATGCTCGCCCAGGTGCCGGTGTCAGCAGCCTTCAGGTCACGCTTCGTCTGCTGGTCCACGCGGGCACGTTCCATCTGGCTGCCATCTCCGGTCCGACGCTCGCGCCCGGATTCCGGGCGGCTTCCGTCGTTGACGGTCGACCGGCGGCATAGACCATGCGGAAAGGCGCCGCAACGCAGGGGGCTATCGGCTAAGTCCCGGGCGTGCTGTCCGGCACCGCCTCGATGATCACGAAGGCCTGAGCCATGGGCGGGTCGTCCGTGAGGGTGATGTGCAGCTTCGGCACGTGGCCGGCCGGGACCATCGCGGCGAGGTGCTCTGCGGCCGCCCCGGTGAGGCGGAGGGTCGGCCGGCCGCCGGGCAGGTTCACCACCTCCATGTCGCGCCAGAAGACGCCCCGGGCGATGCCGGTGCCCAGCGCCTTGGCGCAGGCCTCCTTGGCGGCGAAGCGACGGGCATAGGAGGGGGCCCGCGCCGCGCGGGCATCGCACTTGGCGCGCTCGCCATCGGTGAAGACCCGATGGGTGAAGCGCTCGCCGTAACGGTCCAGCGACTTCTCGATCCGGCGGATGTCGCAGAGGTCGGAGCCGATGCCGAGAATCATGCCCGGGCCGCGTCCATAGCAGCGCGCAGGTCGCGGATCGCCTGGGGCAGGCCCACGAAGATCGCCTCGCCGATGAGCGCGTGGCCGATGTTCAGCTCGGCGATCTCCGGCAGGGCCGCCACCGGACCGACGCTGTCGAGGGCCAGGCCGTGACCGGCATGGACCTCCAGGCCGAGTCCCGCCCCGTAGGTGGCCGCCCGGGCGATGCGGTCGAGCTCGTGCGCCGTGCGCGTGGCGTCGCCCTCGGCCACCGCCTCGCAGTAGCTGCCGGTGTGGAGCTCGACCACCGGCGCCCCGAGCCGGCGGGCCGCCTCCATCACCGCCTCGTCCGGCTCGACGAAGAGCGAGACCCGGATGCCGGCCTCGGACAGGCGGGCGATGCGGGGTTGCAGGGCGTCGTGGCCGCCGATGATGTCGAGGCCGCCCTCGGTGGTGCGCTCCGCCCGCTTCTCCGGCACCAGACAGGCGGCATGCGGCTTCAGCCGGATCGCCATCTCGATCATCTCGTCGGTGGCCGCCATCTCGAAATTGAGCGGCACCGTCAGGATGCGCGCCAGCGTTTCCATGTCGGCGTCGCGGATGTGCCGCCGGTCCTCGCGCAGATGCGCCGTGATCCCATCCGCTCCCGCCGCGACCGCCTCGCGGGCCGCGCGAATCGGATCGGGCGCCGTGCCGCCGCGGGCGTTCCGCACGGTCGCGACGTGGTCGATGTTGACGCCGAGCCGGAGGCGGCTCGGCCGAGAGGTAGGAAAGGACATGGAGGCGGACTCCGGGCACGGGCGTGGCGCCCTGACGGAACGGCGGACGCGCCCCTACATAGGTGCGGCGAGGCTTCAGGGGGATACGGCGCGCGATGGGTTTTCTCGATGGACTGCTCGGCCACGGCAGCGATCTCTCGCCGGCGGAGGTCAACCAGCAGATGGCCGGCATCCTGACCGAGGGCGAGCCGGTGCAGGTCGCCTTCCGGATCCTGCGCGACCTCATCGTGTTCACGGACCGGCGCCTGATCCTCGTGGACAAGCAGGGCCTCACCGGCCGGAAGGTCTCGTACCTGACCGTGCCCTACCGGGCGATCACATCGTTCTCGGTGGAGACGGCAGGCAGCTTCGACCTCGATTCCGAACTCGCGATCTGGGTGTCAGGCCGGGGCGAGCCGATCCGCAAGACCCTGAAGCGCGGCGCCAACATCCTGGCGATCCAGCAGGCGATCGCGGCGTCGATCCGCTGAGCGGGGTCGGCGCCGGCAAACCTTGCCTCGGGGGCCGGGCTCTGTTAAGGCCCCGCCCATTCCACACGCGGAGCCGGCCTCATGCCTGAATGAGGCGTTTCCGGTGGTCGTCGTCCCTCGGGCGCGATCGCTTCCTCCGCGGCGGTACCAACCGGAGAGTACAAGAGACATGGCCGTCGATTTCACCATGCGTCAGCTTCTCGAGGCCGGCGCCCACTTCGGACACCAGGCCCACCGCTGGAACCCGAAGATGCAGTCCTACATCTTCGGGACGCGCAACAACATCCACATCATCGACCTCGCCCAGACCGTGCCGGCCCTCCACCAGGCCCTTCAGGCGGTGAGCGACACCGTCGCCAAGGGCGGCCGCGTGCTGTTCGTCGGCACCAAGCGCCAGGCGGCCGACACCATCGCGGAAGCCGCCAAGCGCTCGGCCCAGTACTACGTCAACTCCCGCTGGCTCGGCGGCATGCTGACCAACTGGAAGACCATCTCGGGCTCGATCCAGCGCCTGCGCAAGGTCGACGAGACCCTCGACGGCGGGGCCCAGGGCCTCACCAAGAAGGAGCGCCTGATGCTCGCCCGCGAGAAGGACAAGCTCGAGAAGGCGCTCGGCGGCATCAAGGACATGGGCGGCGTGCCGGACCTGCTGTTCGTGATCGACACCAACAAGGAGCAGCTGGCGATCAAGGAGGCCCAGCGCCTCGGGATCCCGGTGGCGGCCATCGTCGACACCAACTGCAACCCGGACGGCATCACCTACGTCGTTCCCGCCAACGATGACGCCGGCCGCGCCATCGCCCTGTACTGCGACCTGATCGCCCGCGCCGCCATCGACGGCATCTCGCGCGGCCAGGGCTCGATGGGCATCGATCTCGGCGCCTCCGAGGAGCCGGTCGCCGAGGAGCTGCCGGCGAACGACGACGGCGCGACCTCCGTCGAGTCGGGCTCGGTCAACCAGGCCGACGTCGCCGCCCTCGTCGAGTCCACCGAGCACTTCGAGCTGCTCTCGGCCCCCCGCGGCGCGCCCGACGACCTGTCCAAGCTCCACGGCGCCGGCCCGCAGATCGTGCAGAAGCTCAACGAAGCCGGCATCTATCACTACTGGCAGCTGGCCTCCATGAGCGCCGACGACATCGCCAAGGTCGATGCCGACCTGAAGCTGAACGGCCGCATCGGTCGCGACGGCTGGGTCGACCAGGCCCGCGGCTTCGTCGAGGCTGCCGCTGCCGCCTGATCCCGCTGCGGCGGCCCGTCATCGGGCCGCCATCGCCAGATCGGACACTGCTTCCTGAAGCCCGGTGCTTTCCAAGAGCGCCGGGCTCAGTCGCTTCAAAAGACTCAGCTTCGCTGAACCCGTTCGCTTCAGAAGCCTTCCCGCGGGAAGGTTTCGCATCCGACAAGACACGGAAAGGACCCGCCATGGCCAACATCACCGCCGCACTGGTGAAAGAGCTCCGCGAGAAGACCGGCGCGGGCATGATGGACTGCAAGGGCGCGCTCAACGAGACCGATGGTGACATCGAAGCCGCCGTCGACTGGCTGCGCAAGAAGGGCCTCGCCAAGGCCGCCAAGAAGGCCGGCCGCGTGGCCGCCGAGGGTCTGGTCGCCGTCGAGTCCGCCGGCCACCACGCCGCGATCGTCGAGGTGAACTCCGAGACGGACTTCGTCGCCCGCAACGACAGCTTCCAGGCCTTCGCCCGCGAGGCTGCTAAGCTCGCGCTCAATACCGACGGCACGCTGGACGGCCTCGAAGCCGCTACG
This sequence comes from Methylobacterium sp. Leaf89, assembly GCF_001422215.1. Classification (NCBI taxonomy): domain Bacteria; kingdom Pseudomonadati; phylum Pseudomonadota; class Alphaproteobacteria; order Hyphomicrobiales; family Methylobacteriaceae; genus Methylobacterium; species Methylobacterium sp. Leaf89. The sequence goes on from NZ_LMML01000029.1 coordinate 359,961, forward strand.
TTCCCCGGCGCCGCGACCACGGTCAAGGAGAGCCTCGCCAACCTCATCGCCACCATCGGTGAGAACATGACCCTGCGCCGCGTCGCCAAGCTCGACGTGACCAAGGGCGTGATCGCCTCCTACGTCCACGGCCAGGTGGTCGAGGGCCTCGGCAAGATCGGCGTGCTCGTCGCGCTCGAGTCCGAGGGCGACGTCGAGGTGCTCTCCACCCTCGGCCGTCAGATCGCCATGCACGTCGCCGCCACCAACCCGGTGGCACTCGATGCCGCCGGCGTCGATCAGGCGACCCTCGACCGCGAGATCAACATCCTGCGCGAGAAGAATGCCGGCAAGCCCGAGAACGTGCTCGCCAAGATCGTCGAGAGCGGCCTGAAGAGCTACTACAAGGAGGTCACCCTCCTGGAGCAGCCCTTCGTGCACGACGGCTCCAAGACCATCTCCCAGGTGCTGAAGGAGGCCGAGGGCAAGGCCGGCGCGCCGGTCAAGCTCGCCGCCTTCGTGCGCTACGCCCTCGGCGAGGGTATCGAGAAGGAGGAGGCGCCCGATTTCGCCTCCGAGGTGGCCGCCGCCGCCCGCGGCTGAGCCGGACCGTCCCGGGTAAGGCCCCGCGGAAACCAGGGAATCGTCCAAGGGGCGGCGGCAGGAATGCCGCCGCCCCTCGACGTTCCGGCCTCCCTTGGGCTAGACACCCCTCCGCTTCCGATTGGCTCCCCGACCTGATCCAGGCCGGGTTAGAGGGGACTGGCTCGATGCCGGAGACCACACCGTTTCGCCGCGTCCTCGTGAAACTCTCCGGCGAGGCGCTGGCCGCACCGGACGGGTACTGGCTGCATCCCCCGACCCTGGCGGGCATCGCCGACGACATCGCCCGCACCCGCGAGGCCGGCGTGCAGATCGCCCTGGTGGTCGGCGGCGGCAACATGATCCGCGGTGCCCGCATCTCGGCGGCGGGCTGGATCGACCGGGCCACCGGCGATTCCCTCGGAATGATGGCGACCGTGATGAACTCCCTGGCGCTGGAAACGGCTCTGAACGCTGCAGGCGTCCCGGCGCGTACGATGTCGGCGGTCTCGATGCCGACCATCTGCGAGACCTATGCGCGCCAACCGGCCCTGCACCACCTCGACAAGGGCCAGGTCGTCGTCCTCGCCGGCGGCACCGGAAACCCGTTCTTCACCACCGACACCGCCGCCGTCCTGCGGGCGGCCGAGCTGCGCTGCGATGCGGTGTTGAAGGCCACGCAGGTGGACGGCGTCTATTCGGCCGATCCGAACCGCGACCCCACCGCCACGCGCTACGACCGGCTGACCCATGACGAGGCCATCGCCCGCGACCTCAAGGTGATGGACACCGCCGCCTTCGCGCTCGCCCGCGAGAGCCGCCTGTCGATCGTCGTCGGGTCCGTCCATGCGCCGAGCTCGATCCTGGCGATCCTCACGGGTGGTGCCCCGGCGACCCAGGTCGTCCCCTAGGCACCGCTGCGGCCGCGGCCTCTCGGTGGGCGACGCCTGCGGACGTCGCCGATGTCCTTCCGGCTGTGGCGCCCGATCTTGATCAGGGGTTCGCGAGCCTGTCGCCGGGTCGGGCGGCCGGCGATCTCTTGAAGCCCCGGAGGAGCTCCGGTCGCCGGCGCGGCACAAGCGTCTTGCGGCGCATCGCCGCCACAGCGGTCGGGCGCCGATCGAGCCGTGCGACGTCTCCAGGTGTAGGGTCGGGGATGCCGGTCGCGCCGCACGCCCGTGAGGCTGTCCATCCGCTGCGGCGATTCGATCCGATCCCGCTGTCCGCGGCCGGCGTCTGCCCGCCTGCGCGCCCGCGCCGATGTCGGGGGAAGGCAGGGCGTGCCGCGCTCCGGACCGGCTGCAGAGGAGGCCGGGAAGGCTCGGGCCCGCAGCGCGCCCGCCCGGCCCGGGCGTTTCCTGCCCCAACGACACGAACGCCATTTGCGACCCACTGGATTTTGGTTCATTGAGGCCCACGAACGGGCCCCGGCGGCCCGACCCATTCCCTCAAGTTCGCGTCGGGATAGTCCAGCATGGCAGCCATTCCAGAATTCGACCTGAATGACCTCAAGCGTCGCATGCAGGGCGCCGTGACGTCGCTGAAGGGGGATCTCGGATCGCTCCGGACCGGCCGCGCGACCCCGAGCATCCTCGATCCGATCCAGGTCGATGCCTACGGGGCGATGATGCCCATGGCGCAGGTGGCGACGGTGAGCGTGCCCGAGCCCCGTCTTCTCAGCATCTCGGTCTGGGACCGCGGCATGATCGCCGCCGTCGAGAAGGCGATCCGGGAATCCGACCTCGGCATGAACCCGCAGACCGAGGGCCAGACCATCCGCCTGCGCGTGCCCGAGATGAACGAGCAGCGCCGCAAGGAGATGGTCAAGGTCGCGCACAAGTACACCGAGGAAGCGCGCGTCGCCGTCCGCCACGTCCGCCGGGACGGTCTGGACCATCTCAAGAAGCTGGAGAAGGACGGCGCGATCAGCGAGGATGACGAGAAGCGTCAGGCCGGCGAGGTCCAGAAGGCCACCGACCAGTTCATCGCCGAGATCGACGGCGTGCTCGCCGCCAAGGAGAAGGAGATCATGCAGGTCTAGGATCCCGGATCGGGATCGGGGCCACGTGTGATCGGCACGAGAGACGGTTGGGGGAGAAGCGCGTTGGGTCGCTCAGAAGGCGCGCGTCAGATCGAGACGGCGCGGGTGCACGGCACGGACGTCGCGCTGGGCGCGGCGGAGACCGTTGCGGCGGTGTATCCGGGTGCGCCCCTGCCTGCCCTGGCGGCGCCCCCGACGCACGTCGCCATCATCATGGACGGGAACGGCCGCTGGGCCGCCGATCGCGGCCTGCCACGGGTCGAGGGGCATCGGCGTGGCGTCGAGGCGGTCCGGCGCGCCGTGCGCTCCGCCATCGAACTCGGCGTGCGCTACCTGACGATCTACAGCTTCTCCTCCGAGAACTGGCGGCGGCCGCCTGCCGAGGTCGCGGACCTCATGGGTCTGATGAAGCTCTTCGTCCGCCGCGACCTGGCGGATCTCCACGGCAACAACGTGCGCATCCGCATCATCGGCGAGCGCGAAGGCCTGCCGGCGGACATCGCCGGTTTGCTCGACGAGGCCGAGCAACGCACCCGGGCCAATACGGGCCTGACCCTCATCGTGGCGTTCAACTACGGCGGCCGGCAGGAAATCCTGCGGGCGGTCCGCAGCCTGGCCCGGGACGTGGCGGCGGGACGGCTCGCACCCGATGCCATCGATCTCGACGTACTCACGGGCGCCCTCGACACCACCGGCATCCCGGACCCGGATCTCGTGATCCGCACCTCCGGCGAGCAGCGCCTGTCGAACTTTTTGACCTGGCAGACGGCCTACGCGGAATACGTGATCGTGCCGGAGTTCTGGCCGGATTTCGACCATGCCGCCTTCCGCGCCGCCGTCGACGAGTATCACCGCCGCGACCGTCGCTTCGGCGGCCTCAGCGGCAAGGCCGGCTGATCATGGCACCCGGAGAGGCGGCACCCGCCTCGCAGCGCGGCCTCCTCGCCAGCCGCGAGTTCCACACCCGCCTGGTGTCGGCCATCCTGCTCGGCGCGATCGTGCTCTCCGCCCTCGTCCTCGGCGGCTGGCCCTTCGCGGTGATCTGGCTCGCCGCCGGGATCGTCTTCGCGGCCGAGTGGATCGGCATGAGCGCGGTCGTGCCCCGGCGTCTCGTCCTGGCGCTGACTGCCGCGACGCTGTTCGGCCTCGTCCTCTGCCTGCACGGCGACGCGCCGCTCGGGATCGCCCTCGGGGTCGGCGCCGTCGGGGCGGTCCTCGTGGCGGCCGTGGCCCGCGGCGGGGCGGGACGGGGGCGGGCCCTCGCGGGCCTGGCCAGCTCGGCGGTGATCGCCCTGGTTCCCACCGCCCTGCGCGACGATCCTTCCATCGGCCTCCTGGGACCGGCCTGGATGTTCGCCGTGGTCTGGTCCACCGACATCATCGCCTACTTCACCGGCCGGACCTTCGGCGGCCCGAAGCTGATGCCGAAGGTCAGCCCGAAGAAGACCTGGTCCGGGGCGCTCGGCGGCCTCGCGGCGGGCACGTTGGCTGGTGTCGCCCTGGTGATGGTCGCGCGCGACCATGGCTGGAGCGACCTCGCGACCACCTCGCTCGCCCTCGTCGCCCTCGTCAGCGCCACCGCCTCCATCCTGAGCCAGGGCGGGGATCTCGTGGAATCCGCCCTCAAGCGCCGCTACGGCGTGAAGGATTCGGGCCGTTCCATTCCCGGCCATGGCGGCGTCATGGATCGCCTCGACGGCTTCTTCGCCGTGGCCGTCCTGGTCGGCCTCTATCTCATCGCCCGCCGCCTCGCGGCGGCCTGAAGGACCCTTCCGTTGCTGACCGTCACCATTCTCGGCGCCACCGGCTCCATCGGCCAATCGACCGTCGACCTGCTGCTTCAGCATCCCGACCGCTTCCGCATCGGCGGTCTCGTGGCGGGGCGCGACGTCGAGGCCATCGCCCGGCTCGCCGGCAACCTGCAGCCCGATTTCGTGGCCCTGGCCGACGCGTCCGCCGGTCCGGCCCTGCGCGACGCCCTGGCCCATACCGGCATCCCGAACGGGGCTGGTGAGGGCGCCGTCCTCGAGGCGGTCGCCCGGGATGCCGACATCGTGGTGGCGGCCGTGAGCGGGGCCGCCGGTCTGCGCCCGACGCACGCGGCGCTGAAGCTCGGGCGTACCGTCGCCCTCGCCAACAAGGAGAGCCTGGTCTGCGCCGGCGACGCCTTCATGCGCGACGCCAAGCGCTACGGCGCCACCCTGCTGCCGGTCGATTCCGAGCACAACGCCCTCGCGCAGGCCCTGGGCGACGGCCGCCTCGCCGATGTGGCGAAGATGACCATCACCGCTTCGGGCGGTCCGTTCCGGACCTGGACGCGCGAGCGCATCGCCGCCGCGTCGCCCACGGAAGCGGCGGCCCACCCGACCTGGTCGATGGGCATGAAGATCAACATCGATTCGGCCTCCCTGATGAACAAGGGGCTGGAGCTGATCGAGGCGCACCACCTGTTCGCCCTCGAACCCGAGCGCCTCGATGTCATCGTCCATCCGCAATCGATCGTGCACGGCCTCGTCTACTGGCGCGACGGCGCGGTGACCGCGGGCCTCGCCATGCCGGACATGCGAGTGCCGATCGCCCATTGCCTCGGTCTCGGCGAGCGCCTGACGATCGCCCGCGGCCGCCATCTCGATCTCGCCGCCGCCGGCAGCCTGACCTTCGAGGCCGCCGACGAGGCGCGCTTCCCCTGCTTGGCGATCGCCCGGGCGGCGCTCGCCGCCAGGGGCGCCGCGCCCACCGTGATGAACGCGGCCAACGAGATCGCGGTCGCGGCCTTCATCAAGGGCGCGATCGGCTTCTACGGCATCGCCGACCTGGTCGAGCGCGCCTGCGCGCACTTCGCGGGCCACTACCGGACCGCGCCCGAGGATGTCGACGAGGCCCTGGCCATCGATGCCGAGGTGCGCCGCTGGAGCAGCCAGGCCGTCGCGGCGGCCTGAGCCCGAGCTCAGGCCTCGGGACTGTAGCCCGCCAGGAAGACGCGCACGGCCTCGCTGACGTTGTGCTCGATCTCCGCCTCGGAGACGCCGTCGCCGGCGTTGAAGAGGAGGCGCGTCAGGAGGCCGGCCTGGCAGATCTGCAGGAACTGGCGTGCGGCGAGATCCGTACCGGCCGGGCGCAGGCGCCCCGCCGCGACCTGCGCATCGAGATAGGCGGCCAAGCGCGTCGTGCCCTGCACCGGCCCGGCCTCGAAATAGGCCTGGCCCAGGCGCGGGAACTTCTCGCAGGCGCCGATGACCATCCGAATCACCGTGACGTGCTCCGGCCGGATCATCTCGGCAAGGTAGCTCCGGCCGAGACGTGTGAGGACGCCCCGCACGTCGGGATCGTCCGCATCGAGCCGGAACAGCACCTCCGCGAGACCCCGCTTCTCGGCGAGCGCCAGATCCTCGAACAGCGCCTCCTTGCTGTCGAAGTAGACGTAGAGGGTCCCCTTCGAGACGCCCGCCGCCTTGGCGATCTCGCCCATGCTCGCCCCGTCGAAGCCCGATGCCATGAAGACCGCGCGCGCCCCGTCGAGGATCTGGCGACGCTTGTCGGTCTCCCCTGATGTGCGCTCCCGCGCATCGCGCGGGGCCTCTGCGGTCCCCATGGCCCTGACCCTCATTGACCGAACGGTTCGGTCACAATATCCCAAGCACTTGGGTCGCGCCAGCGTTCGCAGCCCCGAAAATGACCGAACGGTTCGGTCAATTTTCTCGAAGAACCGGATCGAAGCCATGAGATCGATGCCATGAGCTTGCGCCAGGACGACGGGTTTCGGGCCGTGCCGGCCCAAGGCGACGCCATCCGAGCCGACGCCGTCGAGACGCGGACCGTCTCGGCGTCACCGGCCGCCGCGCCGGCCCAGCCGATGACGCCGGCGGTCATCGCGCCGTCGACGGGCGAAGCCCGAGTCAAGCCCCGGCGGACGCGCAACGTCGTTCTGGCGACGCTGCTTCTCGCCGCCCTCGGCGGGGGGGCCTACAAGGCGCAGGCCTGGTGGACCGTCGGACGGTTCTTCGTCAGCACCGACGACGCCTATGTCCAGGCCGACATCTCGGTCCTGGCCGCCAAGATCCCGGGTTATCTCGCGGCGGTTCCGGTCGTGAACGGGCAGATGATGCACAGGGGCGACGTCATCGCCCGGATCGACGACGGCGATTACCGCCTTGCCGCGCAGGCCGCCCACGACAAGCTCGTCACCCAGCAGGCGGCCATCGCCCGGATCGCCCGGCAGGTCGAGGCGGCGCAGGCGCAGATGCTGCAGGCCTCGGCCCAGATCGATGCCAACCGGGCTGATGCGGTCCGCGCCACGGCCGATTACGCCCGCCAGCAGCAGCTCGAGAAGGTCGACTTCGTCGCCAAGGCGCGGATCGAGCAGGCGCGGGCCGACCGCGACCGGACGGACGCCGCCGTGAAGGGGGCCGAGGCCGCCCTCGTGGCCATGCGCGCCAATGTCGAGGTGCTGCGCGCGCAGGGCAAGGAGGCGGAGGGCCTCGCCGCCGAATTGCGCACCGCCGAGGCACGGGCCGCGCGCGATCTGGACTTCACGACGATCCGGGCGCCCTTCGACGGCGTGATCGGCAACAAGGCCGCGGAGGCCGGCGCCTATGTCTCCCCGGGCTCGCGCATCGCCGCCCTGGTTCCCCTGGAGAGCGTCCGCATCGACGCGAACTTCAAGGAGACCCAGGTCGAGCGCATGCATCCGGGCCAGCGCGTGCACATCGCGGTGGATGCCTATCCGGATCGCGACATCGTCGGCGAGCTCGAGTCGCTCTCCCCCGCCTCCGGCTCGGTCTTCAGCCTGCTGCCCCCCGACAACGCCACCGGCAACTTCACCAAGATCGTCCAGCGCCTGCCGGTGCGGGTCCACGTACCGGCGGACGTCGCCCGCGCGGGCCTCCTGCGGCCCGGCCTGTCCGTGACCGTCCGGGTGGACACCCGCGAGAACGCCGAGACCGCGGCCAGAGACGACCGCCTCCGCACGGCCGCCCGGCACTAGGCGCCAGCGATGGCCGCGACCGCCACCCTGGGACCGGCCGCACCGGCCGCCGAGCCGCCGCTCGACCGCCGCCGGATGGTGGCGTTCGTCTGCATGGTGTTCGGGATGTTCATGGCGATCCTGGACATCCAGATCGTCTCGGCGTCGCTCGCCGAGATCCAGGCCGGCCTGTCGGCCTCGGGCGACGAGATCCCCTGGGTCCAGACCAGCTACCTCATCGCCGAGGTGATCTCGATCCCGCTCTCCGGCTTCCTGTCGCGGGTCGTCTCGACGCGCTGGATGTTCGTGATCTCGGCCGGCGGCTTCACGCTGATGAGCCTGATGTGCGCCACCTCCACCTCGATCGACGAGATGATCGTCTGGCGGGCCGCGCAGGGCTTCATCGGCGGCGGTATGATCCCCACGGTCTTCGCCTCCGCCTTCACGATCTTCCCGCCCTCGAAGCGCTCCATCGTTTCGCCGATGATCGGCCTCGTGGCGACGCTCGCGCCCACCATCGGGCCGACCGTCGGCGGTTACCTCACCGACCTGTTCGACTGGCACTGGCTGTTCCTCGTCAACGTCGTGCCGGGGATCTTCGTGACGGTGTCGACCTACCTGCTGGTCGATTTCGACGAGCCGAACCTGGCCCTGTTCAAGCGCTTCGACTGGTTCGGCCTCGTGTTCATGGCGCTGATGCTCGGCTGCCTCGAATACGTGCTGGAAGAAGGTCCGAATCACGACTGGCTCGCCGACGAGGCGGTCTTCGCCTGCGCGGTGGTGTGCCTGACCGCCGGACCCGCCTTCTTCTGGCGGGCCTTCACGGCCGCCGAGCCCATCGTCGACCTGCGCGCCTTCTCCGACCGCAACTTCACGGCCGGCTGCCTCTTCAGCTTCGTCCTGGGCATCGGCCTCTACGGCCTGACCTACCTCTACCCGGTCTATCTCGGGCGCGTGCGCGGTTACTCGGCGCTCCAGATCGGCGAGACGATGTTCGTCTCGGGCCTCTGCATGTTCGCTACCGCGCCGATCGCCGGGCGCTTCTCGGGCAAGGTCGACCCGCGCTTGATGATGGCGCTCGGCTTCCTCGGGTTCGCCACCGGCACCTGGATGGTCACGGGCCTGACCAAGGACTGGGACTTCTGGGAACTCCTGGTGCCGCAGATCCTGCGGGGCTGTTCGCTGATGATGTGCATGATCCCGATCAACAACATCGCCCTCGGCACCCTGCCGCCGGCGCGCATGAAGAATGCCTCGGGCCTCTACAACCTCACCCGCAACCTCGGCGGGGCCGTCGGGCTCGCGCTGATCAACACCGTCCTGAACGACCGCTGGGACCTTCACCTCGCCCGCCTGCACGAGCGCTTCACCTGGACCAACACCGCCGTGCTGGAGCGCCTGGACATGACCCGCCGGCAGTTCGAGGTGCTCGGCGGCGATGCCGACGCGATGGCGCTGAAGGCCATGATGAACACCGTGCGGGTCCAAGGTCTGGTGATGGGATTCACCGACGTCTTCTTGGTTCTAACCGTCCTGTTCGTGGCCATGGCCTGCGCCGTGCCCTTCATCCGGCGGCCCCGTGCGGCGGCCGGCGGCGGCGGGCACTGAGGACGTCGAGCGCGCATCCGAAGCCGGCGCGGTTCTTTACCCTGACCCCGGGAATGCGGGGACAGCGCCGCGCGATGCGCCCCTGCGACCGCAAACCCCGGCCAAAAGGTTTGCGTTCGCGTTCGACGCATCCGATCTGCTACAGCGGAGCGACGGCCCCGGGGGAGGCCGAGAGGATCGACCAATGGACTTTCTGAACGCCATGGGCGGCACGGCGAGCGGTTTCTTCGGCGCCGTGATCCCCTTCCTGATCGTGCTGAGCATCGTCGTGTTCGTGCACGAGATGGGACATTTCTTGGTGGGGCGTTGGTGCGGGGTCGGCGTTCACGCCTTCTCCCTCGGCTTCGGACCGGAACTGTTCGGCTTCAACGACCGGCATGGGACGCGCTGGAAGCTCTCGGCGATCCCCCTCGGCGGCTACGTGAAGTTCCACGGCGACGCCAACGGCGCCAGCGTTCCGGATCCCGAGGCCCTGGCCCGCATGTCCCCACAGGAGCGGGCCACCAGCTTCCCGACGCAGCCCCTGCCGAAGCGCGCCGCCATCGTGGCCGCGGGACCGATCGCCAACTTCATCCTCGCCATCGCGCTGTTCTCCGGCGCCATCTATTTCGGAGGGCGTTACGAGACGCCGGCCCGCGTCGAGGCCGTGATGCCCGACAGCGCCGCCGCCCGGGCCGGCTTCGAGCCCGGCGACGTGATCCGCGCCATCGGCGGATCGCGGGTCAACAGCTTCACCGACATGCAGCGGACGGTCTCGGGGGCGGCCGGCTCCAGCCTGACCTTCACGGTCGAGCGCGGCGGCGAGACCCGCGAGCTCGTGGCCGTGCCCGAGCGCAAGGAGGATGTGACGCCGTTCGGACGTCACCGCTTCGGCCGGCTCGGGATCCAGGGTCCGAAGGCGAGCGAGGCGAAGCTCGTGCATTACGGCCCGGCCCAGTCCCTCGGCCTCGGGACCTACGAGACCTACTTCGTGGTCGACCGGACGATCGACTACATCGGCAAGCTGGTCACCGGCCGGGAATCCCCCGATCAGCTCTCCGGACCGATCGGGATCGCCCGCGTGTCGGGCGCCGTGGCCCAGAGCGGCGGCCTCGGGGGCCTGATCGGGCTGATCGCCCTGCTCTCGGTCTCGATCGGCCTCCTCAACCTCTTCCCCGTGCCCCTGCTCGATGGGGGCCACCTGCTGTTCTACGCCTTCGAGGCCGTCCGCGGCCGGCCGCTGAGCGAGCGGGCCCAGGAGATCGGTTTCCGCATCGGCCTCGCCCTCGTGCTGTTCCTCATGCTGTTCGCCGCCTGGAACGACATCCTCAATCTCGGCGCGTCCTGGGGCGCACGCGGAACCTGAACACCCCTGGGCGCGACCGTTCGGCGTTCGCGCTCCGGTCCCGCTACGGGACACGCAACCGCCTCGATCTTAACCACAATCCGTCGCGCGCGCGGAACCTTCGGGTTTCGCGCGCAACCGTTTGTTGACCCTATTCAACGATCGGGCCGGGGCGTTAAGTGACCGGAAGGCCACGTCTCCCCAAAATCCCCGGTGTGCAGGACCCCCCGGCGTTTGCTTAACGCCGGAATCCCGATAGAAGCTGAGCTTGGGACCAGATGTCAGGACGCCCGGAAAACGGACGCCTGATTGCGGGTGCAAACTCGCGCTGAAGATATAAAGAGACGGGCGATTACATGATGTCGATGACGGGGAAGCGCCGGCGTAAGTCGGCGGAACAGACCATCGTCCTAGTCGCCGCGGCGGCCGCTGGCCTTGTTCTCGGTGGAACCGCTCAGGCGCAGCAGATCGTCGTCCAGGGTAACAAGCGTGTCGATGCCGACACCATCCGGTCCTACGTGACCGGCACCGCCTCCGGCTCGCCCGAGGAAGCCCGCCGCAACCTGCTGGCGAGCGGCATGTTCTCGGACGTGAAGGTCTCCCGCAGCGGCGCCAGCACCGTCGTCAGCGTCCGCGAGAACAACCTGATCAATCGGGTGGTGTTCGAGGGCAACAAGAAGATCGAGAAGGCCACCCTCGAGGGCGAGGTCGAGGCCAAGGCGCGCGGCGCCTTCAGCGAGGCCGTGGTCCAGGCCGACATCCAGCGCATCAAGGAAGTCTACCGCCGCGCGGGCCGCGGGACGGCGAAGGTGACCTACCGGACGGTGGACCTGCCGAACGGCCGCCTCGACGTGATCTACGTGATCGAGGAAGGCGACAAGACCGGCATCAAGGCGATCAACTTCGTGGGCAACAGCGCCTACTCGTCGTCCAAGCTGCGCGAGCTGATGTCCTCCTCGGAGATGAACTTCCTCAGCTTCATCAAGACGTCCGACGTCTACGACCCGGATCGCATCACCAACGACCTCGACATCGTCCGGCGCTACTACCTGAAGAACGGCTACGCCGACTTCCGCGTCGTCAATGCCGATGCCCGCTACGTCGAGGGCGAGGGCGATGCCGGCTGGGTCGTCACCGTCACCGTCGATGAGGGCGAGCAGTACCGCGTCGGCGCGGTGGCGATCGATTCCCGCCTGCCGGGCCTCGACACCCAGACCCTCGACGGCGAGATCCGCGCCCAGGTCGGCGACGTCTACAACGCAGAGGACGTGGAGCGGACCCTCAACGGCGTGACCAACCAGGTCGGGCGCCAGGGATACCCCTTCGCTCAGGTACGTCCCACCGGCCAGCGCGACCGCGCCACCCACACCGTGGCCCTGGGCTTCGTGGTCGAGGACGGTCCGCGCGTCTACGTCGAGCGCATCAACATCCGCGGCAACACCCGCACCCGCGACTACGTCATCCGGCGCGAGCTCGATATCACCGAGGGCGATGCCTACAACCGGGTGCTGACCGACAGGGCCGAGCGGCGCCTGAACGGCCTCGGCTTCTTCAAGAAGGTGCGCTTCTCCAACGAGCCGGGCTCCTCGGCCGACCGCGTGATCATCAACATCGACGTCGAGGATCAGCCCACGGGCTCGTTCTCGGTGGCGGGCGGCTACTCCACCCAGGACGGCATCATCGGCGAGGTCTCGATCTCGGAGTCGAACTTCCTCGGACGCGGCCAGTACGTCCGCGTGGCCGGTACCGGTGGCCAGTACTCACGCGGCTTCGACTTCTCGTTCACCGAGCCGTACTTCCTCGGCTACCGCCTCGCCGCCGGCTTCGACGCCTTCTACAAGTACAGCGACCAGACCCGCTACTCGCGCTACGAGACCACGGTCTATGGCGGCCAGCTCCGCGTCGGCCTGCCGATCACCGAAGAGTTCGGCATCACGCTGCGCTACTCGCTCTACAACACCGAGCTGAAGGTCCCGAACACGGTCAAGCGGCCGTACAACGACTGTTCGAACCCGATCTCTGGCTACACCGCGACCTACGCCGCGAACGCGACGCTTCCGGGTCTGAACCCGGGTGACCCGGTGCGAAACGTCGGTGGTCAGGCGATCTATCCGAACTGTGCCCTCGACGGCGAGGCCTCGATCGCGCTTAAGGGTTCGCAGGGCAGCACGCTGACCTCGCTCGCCGGCCTGACGCTGGCCTACTCGACCCTCGACAACCTGGGCTCGCCCCGCAACGGTCTCTACGCCGAGTTGAAGCCCGACGTCGCGGGCCTGGGCGGCGACTCGAAGTTCTTCCGCGTGACCGGCGACGCCCGGTACTACAAGGAGCTCTACGAGGACGTGGTCGGCTTCGTCCGCTTCCAGGGCGGTCACATCACGGCGCTGAACGACCAGCCCCTGCGCATCACCGACCAGTTCTTCCTCGGACCGTCGCTGGTCCGCGGCTTCGCGCCCAACGGCATCGGCCCGCGCGACGTCGGCATCAGCGACAGCCGCTCGAACGCCATCGGCGGCTCGACTTACTTCGGCGGTACGGTCGAAGTTCAGTTCCCGCTTCCCGGCGTGCCGCGCGATCTCGGCCTGAAGGGCGCGGTGTTCGCCGATGCCGGTACGCTGTTCGGCTATAACGGCCGGACGCAGTTCAACGTGAACGGCGATGCCTTCATCAACGGTATCGCTCCGGGCGGCGCCTGTAACTTCAACCAGAACACCATCGGCGTCGAACCCGAATGCGTGAACGTGCGCGACAAGATGACGATCCGCTCCTCGGTCGGCGCATCGATCCTCTGGAACTCTCCGCTGGGTCCGATCCGCTTCGACTACGCCTACGCCCTCTCGAAGGATGAAGGTGTTAAGGCCTACGATGCGACCGGCAACTACCTCGGCCGCGTCGGCAAGGATCAGCTCCAGGCCTTCCGGTTCTCCGGCGGCTCGCGGTTCTGACCCGGAGCGCTGCCTCCTTTCGGGGAGGCAGCGCGTTGTGACGGCATGTCAGATCCGATCTTCTTCTCCGCGACCACCACCCTCAGCCTCGGCGCCATCGCCGAGGCTGCTGGCGTTTCGCTTCCCGAGGGGGCGAACCCCGACGGCGTGATCACCGGCGCCGCGCCGCTGGAATCCGCCACGCCGGCCGACGTCGCCTACATGGACAATGCCCGCTACGGCGACGCCCTCGCGGCGACCCGGGCGGGGCTCTGCCTCGTGTCGCCCCGGTTCGCCCCGCGCGTCCCAGCCGAGACCGTGGCCCTCGTCCTGCGGGATCCCTACCGGATCTACGCCGGCCTGCTGGCCCGGCTTCATCCGGAGGCGATGCGGCCCGCCTCGCTCTTCGGCTCCACCGGCGTCGCCCCGGGCGCGCACATCCATCCCGAGGCCCGCCTCGAACCCGGCGTGCGGGTCGATCCGGGGGCCGTCGTCGGCCCCGGTGCCGAGATCGGCTCCGGCACCGTCATCGGGCCGAATGCCAGCATCGGCCCCCGCGTCCGGATCGGGCGCGACTGCGCGATCGGGGCCGGGGCCACCCTGACCCACGCCCTCCTGGGCAACCGGGTCATCATCCATCCGGGCGCCCGCCTCGGGCAGGACGGTTTCGGCTTCGCCATGGGCCCCGGCGGGCACCTGAAGGTGCCCCAGATCGGCCGGGTCATCGTTCAGGACGATGTCGAGATCGGCGCCAACACCACGATCGATCGTGGCGCCAGCCGCGACACCATCATCGGTGAGGGCACCAAGATCGATAACCTCGTGCAGATCGCCCACAACGTCGTCGTCGGACGCCACTGCGTGATCGTTTCGGGAGTCGGGATCTCCGGCTCCACCACCCTCGAGGACTACGTCGTCCTGGGTGGTCAGGTCGGCGTCGTCGGCCACCTGCGGATCGGCATGGGCTCCCAGATCGCGGGGTCGTCGAACGTGAACCGCGACGTCCCCCCGGGCAGCCGATGGGGCGGGACCCCGGCCAAGCCCGTGAGGGCCTGGTTCCGCGAATTGACCACGCTGGCGCGCCTGGCCGAGCGGTCCACCGGCGGAGACGAGCCGAAGGCCTGAGGCGCGGCCGCGTCCATCCGGGCGCGGAGACGGCATGTTGCCGCCGCATTCGTCGCCGAGGGCTTGCATCCGCCGGGCTTCTGCCGAATGAAGGCGCATCCTCCAGGTCTGGCGACACACGGGAAAAAGGCGGGCGGCGGAGGCGCCGACGCGCAGCAGGGTATTGCAATCGATGAGCGACATGCCGCGTGAACTCGGCTCGGCTGACATCCAGACGGTTCTGGAACTCCTGCCGCACCGCTATCCCTTCCTGATGATCGACCGGATCGTCGAGATCGACGGCGACCGGAGCTGCGTCGGGATCAAGAACGTCACGATCAACGAGCCGCAATTCACCGGGCATTTCCCCGGCCTGCCGGTGTTTCCCGGCGTCCTGCTGATCGAGGGCATGGCCCAGACCGCGGGCGCCATCTGCTGCCGCCACATCATGAGCGACGAGCTGCGCACCAAGCAGGTGTTCTTCATGACCATCGACAAGTGCAAGTTCCGCAAGCCCGTCGTGCCCGGCGACACCGTCCGCTACCACATGACCAAGACGAACCACCGGCGGACCATGTGGTGGTTCCGAGGCGAGGCGCGGGTCGACGGCGTCCTCGTCGCCGAGGCCGAGATCGGCGCGATGCTGGTGACGGAGTGAGCGCCGCCGCGGAGATCCATCCGAGCGCGGTGGTCGAGGACGGCGCGACCCTGGGCGAGGGCGTCCGGATCGGTCCGTTCTGCCATGTCGGCCCGGCCGTGACCCTCGGGGCGGGCTGCGAGCTGGTCAGCCACGTCGTGGTGGCCGGCCAGACCACGATCGGCCCCCGGACCCGGCTCTATCCCTTCGCCTCCATCGGCCATCCGCCGCAGGACCTGAAGTTCAAGGGCGAGGCCTCGACCCTCACGATCGGCGCCGATTGCCTGATCCGCGAGGGCGTGACCATGAATCCCGGCACGGCCGGGGGCGGGCTCGAGACCACGGTCGGCGATCACTGCACCTTCCTCGCCAATTCGCATGTCGGGCACGATTGCCGGGTCGGCGACGGCGTCGTGTTCTCGAACAACGTCATGCTCGCCGGCCATTGCAGCGTCGGCGACTACGCCATCCTCGGCGGCGGTGCCGCCGTGATCCAGTTCGCGCGCGTCGGGGCCCACGCTTTCGTCGGCGGCCTGTCGGGACTGGAGAACGACTGCATCCCCTACGGGATGGCCCTGGGCAACCGGGCCTACCTGTCGGGCCTCAACATCATCGGCCTTCAGCGGCGTGGCTTCGCCCGGGAGGACATCCACACCCTGCGGCGTGCCTATCGGCTGCTCTTCGCCAACGAGGGCACGCTGATGGAGCGGCTCGAGGACGTCGCCGCCGAGTTCGAGACCCACCGCGCCGTGGCCGAGATCGTCGCCTTCATCCGCGCCGGTGGCAAGCGTTCGCTCTGCACCCCGCGCGAGACGCCGGGCGCCGCTTGAGCGCGAACCCGGTGCCGGCGGCGCGCATCGCGTCCGCACCGGCGGCGCTGGTCCTGGTGGCCGGCGCCGGCCGCCTGCCGGAACTCGTAGCCACCTCCCTCGACCGGGCCGGACGGCCGTTCCGCGTCCTGGCCATCCGGGGCTTCGCCGAGCGGGCGATGCGCGCCCGTGCGGACGCCACCGTCGACCTCCTCGACATCGCCGGCATCCTGGCGATCCTCAAGGCCTGGGGGCCGGTCGCCGTGGTGCCGGCCGGCGGCGTGTCCCGGCCGAACCCGGCCGCGATCCTCAACGCCGCCGCGGCCCTGCGCAACCGCGACGCCCTCAAGGCCATCTCCGGCGGGGGCGACGACCGCCTCCTGCGCGGCGCCCTGGCGCTCCTGGAAGAGCACGGCCACGGGGTGGTCGGCGTCCACGAGGTCGCCCCGGATCTTCTCACGCCCGAGGGCCTGCTCGGCCGGCACGCGCCCGATGCCGCGGCGCGGGAGTCCATCGTCACCGGCCGCGCCCTACTGGCGGCCCTGTCGGATTTCGATGTCGGCCAGGCCTCCGTCGTCGTCGGGCAGCGGGCCCTGGCCGTCGAGGGTCCGGAGGGGACCGACCGGATGCTGGCCCGTGCCCGGATGCTCGGACGCCGCCCCTTCGGCTACGGCAGCGCGCAGCCCGGCACCGTGCTGGTGAAATGCGCCAAGATCGGTCAGGACCTGCGCGTCGACCTGCCGGCGATCGGCCCCCGCACGGTGGCGAACGCGGCGGCGGCGGGCTGCGCCGGCCTCGCCATCCAGGCGGCCTTCACCCTGATCATCGACCGTCCGGCCACGATCGCGGCCGCGGACCGGGCGGGCCTCTTTCTCCTCGGCCTCGGCGCCGACGCGGGCGGCCCGGAGGCTGGAACGGGATCGGGATCATGAGCGCACCGCACAGTGAGCGGACGATCTGGCTGGTGGCCGGCGAGGATTCCGGGGATCAGCTCGGGGCCAAGCTGATGCGCGGCCTGCGCGAGCTGTCCGACCGGCCGATCCGCTTCGGCGGCGTCGGCGGCGAGGCCATGGCGGCGGAAGGCTTCGCCTCGCTGTTTCCCATCGATGACGTGGCGGTGATGGGCTACCTGCCGGTGGCCGCCCGGCTGCGCACCCTGCTGCGCCGTATCCGCCAGACCGTCCGCGACGTCGTCGAGGCCCGGCCGGACGTCCTCGTCATCATCGACAGCCCCGGCTTCACCCACGCGGTCGCTTCGCGGGTGCGCAAGCGGATGCCGGACCTGCCCATCGTCGACTACGTCTCCCCGAGCGTCTGGGCCTGGCGTCCGTGGCGGGCGGCAAAGATGCGCCCCTTCATCGACCACGTCCTGGCCCTCCTACCATTCGAGCCGGAGGCGCACCGGCGCCTCAACGGCCCCGCCTGCACCTATGTCGGCCACCCGCTGATCGAGCGGCTCGGCGAGCTGCGGCCGGACCCCGTCGAGGCCGAGGCCCGGATGACGGGGCGACCGGTCCTGGCGATCCTGCCAGGCTCGCGCCGCTCGGAGATCGAGCGACTGATGCCGGTCTTCGGCGCCACCCTGGCGCGGCTCACGGCGCGCTTCGGCCCGATCGAGGCGGTGCTGCCGGCGGTGACCCGGCACAGGGCCCTGATCGAGCGCCTCGCGCTGTCGTGGGACAGCCCGGTCACCCTCGTACACGGCGAGGCGGCCAAGCACGCCACCTTCCGCCGGGCCCGGGCGGCCCTGGCGGCCTCGGGCACCGTCACCCTGGAACTGGCCTTGGCCGGCGTGCCGATGGTGGTCGCCTACAAGGTCTCGCGTATCGAGGAGGCGGTGGCCCGCCGCCTCATCCAGGTGCCCACGATCGTGCTGCCGAACCTGATCCTCGGGCGGAATGCCATGCCGGAATTCATCCAGGCCGAGTGCACGGCCCCGCGCCTCGCCGAGGCGGTGGCGCCGCTCCTCGCGGGTGAGCCGGCGCGGGAGGCGCAGGTCGATGCGCTCGCCCGCATCGACAGCCTGATGCGCCTGCCCGACGACGAGCCCCCGAGCCGGAGCGCCGCCCGCATCGTCCTGGCCGCCCGGCGCGCGGCCTGACCCGCTCAAGGCGCTGCGGGGACCGGACCGTACCGGTTGGTCCCGGGGCTCCCCGCCCGGAACACCGTCTCGACGAAGAACCAGACGAAGACGCCGAGCATCGCCGCCACGAGGGCGATGACGGGGAGGGGATGGGTGTCGACGGCCCGCTCCAGGGGCAGGACGCCGACGGTTTCCGCCAGGACATACAGGCCGAGCCAGCCGCCGCCGCGGTTCCGGTCGTGCAGGCGCCGGACCGTCTGGATCGCCGTCGCCCCCATCACCGGCAGGATCCCGGCGACCGCGAGGAACCCGACCCAGCGCAGGCCGAGGCTCGCGAGCCAGATACCGAGGCAGAGCAGCCCGGAGCCGAGGAGCAGCGCGCGGATCAGCAGGTACCGGTAGGCGGAGACCGCGAGCCGCCCGCGCGGATCGTAGAGGGCGAGGGGGGAGTGGAGGCGTTCGCTCACGTGCCCCTCGGCTTCACCCGCCGGGTCGGCGGCTCGGCGACCGGGTCCTCGGGCCAGGGATGGCGGGGATAGCGTCCGCGCATCTCCGCCCGCACGGCGCTCCACGACCCGCGCCAGAAGCCCGGCAGGTCGCGGGTGATCTGGATCGGCCGCGAGGCCGGCGAGAGCAGGTGCAGCACCAGGGGGATGCGTCCCCCGGCGATGCTCGGATGGCGTTCGAGCCCGAACAGCTCCTGCACCCGGACGGCGAGCACCGGCCCGCCCTCGGCCTCGTAGTCGAGGGCGATGCGTGAGCCGGTGGGTACCTCGACGTGTGTCGGGGCTTCCGCGTCGAGCCGGGCGCGCAGGGACCAGGGCAGGAGCGCCTGGAGGGCGCGCGCCAGGTCGTCGGCACCGATCGCATCGAGGCTGGTGCGCCCGACGATCTCGGGCGCCAGCCAGGCCTCGATCGTGGACACGAGGTGGGCGTCGGACAGGTCGGGCCAGGTCTCGGGATCGGCCGTGCGCAGGAACTGCAGGCGGGCGCGCCACTGCGTCAGCGCGGGCGTCCACGGCAGGGCCTGGAGACCGATCTCGCCGACGCCCCGCGCTAGGATCTCCGCCGAGGCGAGGTCGGCCGGGACGGGCAGGGTGCGCTCCCCCAGGGTGAGCGCGCCGAGGCGCCGCAGGGAGCGGGCCCGCAGGGCGCGGGCGCTCCGATCGAAGGCGATCTGCGTCGCCGCCTCGATCGCCGGTCCGAACAACGCCTCGATCGCCTCCAGGGTGATCGGGGCCGCCGACAGGATGCGCCCCTGGGCGGCGCTGCCGGTGAGCTCGGCGACGACGAGGAAGGGTGCGCGGGCCAGGGCGGAGGCCGCATCGACGCGCCCGGCCCGGCCATTGGCCATCACGAACTCGCCGTCACGGCCGCGGGCGCGAGCGACGCGGTCGGGATAGGCCAGGGCGAGGAGCGGTCCGGCCTCGCCCATGTCGAGGCCGGCCGGTGCGCTGATCAGTTTGCCGGCGAAGCCCTCCGCCTGTCGGGCCCAGCCCTGGGCGAGGCGGCGCATGTCCGCGGCCCGCTGGGCGCGGTCGCGGCCGTAGCGCTCGGCTCGATGGGTCACGTCGGTGTCGTCCCCGCCGAGGCCGCGCTCGACCAGCACCGCCGCGAGATCCGCCGCCGCGCGGGCCGTGCCGTATCCGGCCGCGCCGACGACCATGCGGGCGAGGCGCGGCGGCAGGGGCAGGGCACGCAGGGCCCGGCCGGTCTCCGTGAGCCGCCCTTCGCCCTCGATCGCTCCGAGGTCGCGCAGCATCGCCCGCGCCTCGGTCAGGGCGGGCGCGGGCGGTGGGTCGAGGAAGGCGAGGGATGCGGGATCGGAAACGCCCCAGGCGGCGCAGTCGAGCACCAGGCCCGAGAGGTCGGCGGCGAGGATCTCCGGGCGGGTGAAGGGCTCGAGGGCGTTGGTGGCGGCCTCCGCCCAGAGGCGGTGGCAGATGCCGGGCTCGGTGCGGCCGGCGCGACCCCGGCGCTGGTCCACGGAGGCCCGGGAGGCGCGCGCGGTGACAAGGCGGGTCAGCCCCAGGCCGGGCTCGTAGATGGGGACGCGCGACAGTCCGGAATCGACGACGATGCGCACGCCCTGGATGGTCAGCGAGGTCTCGGCGATGCTGGTCGCGAGCACCACCTTGCGCCGGCCCGGGGGCGCGGGCGCCACGGCGCGGTCCTGCTCGGCGGGCGTCAGCGCCCCGTAGAGCGGCGCGATCTCGGTGACGGCGTCGACCTTGTCGCCCAGCAAGGTCGCGACCCGGCGGATCTCGCCCTGGCCCGGCAGGAAGGCCAGGACCGAGCCCGGATCGGCACGCAGGGCCCGCAGGATGGCCTCGGCCATGACCTCCTCGATCCGACGGTTCGGGTCGCGATCCCAGTACCGCGTCTCCACCGGGTAGGCGCGCCCCTCCGATGCGATCACCGGCGCCGCGCCGAGCAGCCCGGAGACCCGGGCGCCGTCGAGGGTCGCCGACATGACGAGGATCCGCAGGTCCTCGCGCAGGGCGCCCTGCGCGTCGAGGGCCAGGGCGAGGCCGAGATCCGCGTCGAGGGAGCGCTCGTGGAACTCGTCGAACAGGACGGCGCCGATGCCCGTGAGTTCCGGGTCGTCGAGGATCATGCGGGTGAAGACGCCCTCGGTGACGACCTCGATCCGGGTACGGCCGGAGATCTTCGAGCCGAGGCGGACCCGCAGGCCGACCGTGTCGCCGACGCGCTCGCCCAGCGTAGCGGCCATGCGCTCGGCGGCCCCCCGGGCGGCGAGGCGGCGCGGCTCCAGCAGGATGATCTTGTCGGTGGGCCGCAGCCAGGGCGCGTCGAGGAGGGCCAGCGGCACCCGGGTGGTCTTGCCCGCGCCGGGCGGTGCCACCAGCACCGCGGCCGGCCCTCCGGCGAGGGCGTCGCGCAGGGCCGGGAGGGCGTCCTCGATCGGCAGGTCCGATACGGCGGTGGCGGGAAGCGTCTGAGCCATCGCGGTGCTGGTGACGCGATCCGGCGCGATCCGCAAGCCGGGGCATCGCCCGATGAAGGCTGATGGCCGCCATGCCGAACCCCCGGTCGTCCCGGGGCCGACGATCCGCTATGGGAATGCCGCGACGAGCGGCGATGCGCGCGGCCGGCCATTCGGGCGGCCCCGAGGGACAGCGACATGACGGTATCGAGCGACGACGACTTGGCGGCGCTGAAGCGGATCGGGCGCATCGTTGCCCAGACGCTGGACGCGATGGGGAAGGCCATCGAGCCCGGGATGACGACGGCGGAGCTGGACCGGATCGGACGCCAGCTCCTGGAGGCGGCCGGCGCCCAGCCGGCGCCGGAATTGGCCTACGGCTTTCCCGGGGCCACCTGCATCAGCGTCAACGAAGAGGTCGCCCACGGCATCCCGGGGGACCGCCGGATCGCTCCGGGCGACCTCGTCAACATCGACGTCTCCGCGGCGAAGGACGGCTACTTCGCCGATACCGGCGCCTCGTTCCCCGTGCCGCCCGTGACCCGCGCAGTGGAGCGGCTGTGCAAGGATGGCCGCCGGGCGATGTGGACCGGCCTGCGCCAGGTCGGCACCGGCAAGCCGATCGCCGCCATCGGCCAGGCGGTCGGCGCCTTTGCGCGCCGGAACGGCTACACGCTGGTGCGCAACCTAGCGAGCCACGGGGTCGGCCACTCCCTCCACGAGGAGCCCACCGAGATCGCCACCTGGCCCGACGCCTCCGAGCGCCGGGTCGCGACGGAGGGCCTGGTCTTCACCGTCGAACCGTTCCTCTCCCTCGGGGCCGAATTCGCCGAGGACGGGGACGATCCCTGGACCCTCTACAGCCGGCCGCAGGCGCCCACGGTCCAGTACGAGCACACGGTCGTCGCCACCCGCAACGGCCCGCTCGTCGTCACCATGGCGAGCTAGGGAGGCGCACCACCGGCGCAGAAGCGGAGCCCGTGCCGGGCGACCCGTCGCAGCAGGATCCGCGGCGCAGGATCCACCGTCTTCGCGACCGGCCCCGTTCAAGGCGATCCCGTCAGGGCGTGGGCGTCGAACCCATGGTCGAGGCCTTCAGCTCGGGATTCTTGAGCTGGGCATAGGTCACGCTGGCGAAGCTGCCGATCACCGCGTGCCATCCGGCCTTGTCGTAGCGCGTGTCGTTCCGTCCGGCCTTGCAGAAGGCCGTCGTCAGCCCGTTGACGATGTCGTCGCCCTTGGCGTCCGGGACGGCGGCCTTGATCTTCGGCAAGAGCGCGTTGAGGATCGGGATGAAGTTCTCGGGGTCGAGGCCCGCGAGGCTCTGGGCGGCCCCCGACTCGGCCACCGCCTTGGCGATCTCCGGCTGGGCGATCTCCGCGCAGGGCGCGGTGCCGGCCAGCATCGTCTCGGTCGCCTTGCGCGCCGTGGCGACGACGCCGCGCTCGCTGATCACCGGGGCGGCATTGCCCCAGGCATTGCGGACGTAGTCGGTGACGTCGGCCACCTCCTGGTCGGTCATGCCCGCGCCGATGGCGGGCATCGGCGCGTAGCCGTTCTGGGCCGAGAGGCCGCCGAGGATGACGCGGATCACCGTCTCGGGGCCTTGCGCCTGCACCGAGGTGTTGCCGGCGAGCGCCGGGATCGCCCCCTCGACGCCCTTCCCGTCCGGCTTGTGGCAGGAGGAGCAGTAGCTGAGATAGGTCGCCGCACCGGGGGCGTCGGCTTGGTTGAAGGCCTGGATGTCCTTGACCTTGTAGCTCTCCTTGGCCTTCTGCGTGCGCAGGTAGGCCACCATCGCCTTCAGGTCCGCATCGGTCATCTTCGACAGGGATTCCTGGATGGTCTGGCGCATCGGGCCCGCCGCGACGCCTGGCTGGTTCCCTGGGGCGGCGCCGGTCTTCAGGTAGGTCACGACCTGGTCGTCGCTCCAGCCACCGATGCCGGTATGGTCGTCGGGGGTGATGTTGGGGGCGTACCAGCCGTCGATGACGCCGCCGCCGAGCTTGCCGGCCAAGCCGCTGTTGCCGACGATCTTGTTGGCGTTGTGACACATGCCGCAATGCCCGAGCCCCTCGACGAGGTAGCCGCCGCGGTTGACCTCGGCGCTCGCCTGCGGGTCCGGCTGGAATTCGCCGGCCGTGAAGAAGGCGGTGCGCCAGGTGATGAGCGCCGTGCGGATGTTGAAGGGGAAGGGAATCTCGGAGGGCTTGCGCGGCTCATGCACCGCCGGCAGCGACTTCAGATAGGCGAAGATCGCATCGGAATCGGCGCGGGTGACCTTCGTGTACCAGGCGAAGGGAAAGGCCGGGTAGAGGTAGGAGCCGTCCTTGGTGATGCCCTCGTGGAAGGCGCGGTAGAAGTCGTCCGCGCTCCACCGGCCGAGGCCGGTCTCCGGGTCCGGGGTCAGGTTCGGCGTACGGATCTTCCCAATCGGCGTGTTGAGCACGTAGTTGCCGGCGAAGGGCTTCCCGTCCGGTGCCGTGTGGCAGGCGACGCAGTCTCCGGCGGTCGCCAGGTACTCGCCGCGCTTGATCAGCTCGGCATCCTGGGCCGAGGCGCCATGGATCGAGACGCCCGGGGCGGCCAATCCCACGACGAGGCCGGTCCCCAGACGGAGAGCGGTGCGGCGGTAGTCCATGGCGTCTCTCCGGAACTGTGGGGTCTGGGGGGTGGTCAGATGGGCGTGTCGTGGGGATCGCGAAGGCGGACGGGCGGGGCGAGGAGGCCGAGGCGCAGCGCCATCTCGGTGAGGTGCGCCAGCCCGGCCCCGGCGAGGCATCCGGCAATCACGGGCCAGCCGGCACCGGTCAGGGCGCCGCGCAGCGCCAGCATCAGGGCCGCGCCGGCGGCCAGATTGCACAGGAGCGCGAGCGGCCAGACGCCCTGCGCCCGACGGCTCCACAGGATCAGCCCCAACGCCTCGATGGCCACGAGGAGCAGGATGGCGTCCACGAGGTGACCGCTGGCGAGAAAGGCCTCCATCGCTCACGCGCTCCGAAACGGACCGTTGAGGCGGACGATCGCCCGGTTCAGGCAGGCGGCGATCCCGACCCAGAGGAGGTAGGGCAGCAGGAGAAGGGCGGCCATCCCGTGCACGCGCCCTGTGACGATGATCAGCACCGCGATCGACAGCCACAGGAACAGCACCTCGACGAAGGCCCAGTCCGGCCGCCGCAGGCGGAAGAACAGGCCGCTCCAGGCGATGTTCAGCACGGCGTTGACGGCGTAGGCGGCCACCAGGGCCGCCCGGGCCGCCGGGCTCGCATCGGCGTTCCAGGCGAGCACCGCCGAGATCGCCGTCAGCGTGAAGATCGTGGTCCAGACCGGGCCGAAGGCCCAGTCCGGCGGCTTCCACGCGGGGCGCCTGAGGGCCTGGTACCAGGGCCCGGTCGTGGTCAGGAGGCCACCCGCCAGCGCCACCAGGATCGCCAAGATGGCGGCGATTCCGGCCGGCGCCCAGCCGCTCGCCCCGTCGAGAGCCATGGCGGGATTCACGGCGAGACCCAGCGGAACAGGTGCGCGAGATCCTTGAAGAAGATTCGCGCATGGGCCGCGGGCTTGGCCCGGACCAGCTCCTTGTTCATGTAGGATTCCCAGGTCAGCTGCTGCACGTCGCGATCCCGGCAGATCGACACGAAGCGCTCGCGCAGGCCGTCGTTGCGATACCAGACCGCCTGCATGATCCGCAGGATCAGGAAGACGCGTCCGTGCAGCCGCATGAAGTTGCGGCGCGCGCCCGCGAGGGCCCGAGCCTGCCCCGTGGCGAGGAAGGCTTGGCCCGCCTCGGCGGCGAGGCGTCCGCCGAGCATGGCGTAGTAGATGCCCTCGCCGGAGGCCGGCGCGACGATGCCGGCGGCGTCCCCGGTGAGGAGGACGTCGCGGCCGTTGTCCCAGCGGCGCAGGGGCTTCAGGGGCAGGGGGGCGCCCTCGCGGCGGACGGTCTCGCCCGCCTCGAGGCCGGTGGAGGCGCGCAGGGCCCGGATGGCGCCCCGCAGGGAGAAGCCCTTGCGGGCACTCCCGGTGCCGATGCTCACCGTGTCGCCGTGCGGGAACACCCAGGCGTAGAAGTCCGGCGAGAGCTTACCCTGGTAATAGACGTCGCAGCGCGTGGCCTCGACGTCGTGCGCATCCCCCTCGGGCAGGCGGACGATCTCGTGATAGGCGAAGACCTGCCGCATGGCGGCGTGGCCGGGGATCTCGGCGCGGCCCACCGCCGAACTCGCCCCGTCGGCCCCGATGACGAGGCGCGCCCGGGCGGCGCGGGGAAAGCCGTCCTGGAGATAGTGCACGGCGACCCCCTCCGCGTCGCGCTCGATGTGCCGGAAGGTGGCGGGCCGGAGCACCGCGCCCGCGGCGGCGGCCCGCTCCCGCAGCCAGGGATCGAAGTCGGCCCGGTCGACCATGCCGACGAAGCCGTCGCCGATCGGCATGTCCACGCGCTTGTCCCGGGGTGAGACCATCCGGGCCGAGCAGATTCGCGCGACAAGGAGATGGTCGGGGATGGCGAAATCGCGGATCAGGCGCGGCGGGATGGCGCCGCCACAGGGCTTGATCCGTCCGGGCTTGTCGAGGAGCAGCACGCGCCGCCCGCTGCGGGCGAGGTCGGTGGCCGCGGTGGCCCCGGCCGGGCCACCGCCCACAACCACCACATCGTAGGTTTCGAGGTCGGTGTCCCGATCGGCCGCCATGATCTCACCTCGTGGATAGCGATGTCTCGAACGACAGCTGCTGACGCCGGCCCCGCGGCACCTGGGTTGCTGGGGCTTGGGTCCTGGGAGCATGGGCGATGCGCAGGGCCAGGGCGGCGGCGAGAACGAAGAGCAGCGCCTCGGCGGCGAACACGCTGGCATAGGCGTCGACCACGCGCGGCGTGACGAGGCGGGCCAGGTCCACTGCGACGGTGCCGAGGAATCCGCCGGCTCCGAAGGCCACGCCCTGGGCCGCGCCCCAGACGCCCATCCGCGTGCCGCGCTCGGCCTCGCCGCCGGCCCCGGCCAGCGCCATCATCGAGCCGATGGCCGCTACGGCGAAGATGCCGTTGAACAGGCCGAGGGCGAAGACCGGCACCCGCAAGGGGAAGTCGGCGCCCGCCAGGCCACCCGCCGCGATGCCCAGGAGGGCGAGGGCCGAGCCGAGGCAGCCCAGCGTGGTCCAGACCTTCAGGGACCCGAGCACCGGACCGCCGAGGCCCATGGTGAGGCCCGCCACGGTCAGCATGCCGGCGAGCACGCCGCCGTGCTGCAGGCCCGCGAGCTTGGTGGTCACCCCGGGCGTCATCGCGAAGACGAGGCCGGCGAAGGGTTCGAGGATGAGTTCCTGCGCGCTGTAGGCCAGCATCGCCATGAAGATGAAGATCGTGAAGCGCCGGGATTCCGGCTCGGCCCACACCCGCGCCAGCACCTCGCGGAACGGACGCTTCTCCGCCGTTTCGGTGCTGCCGGACGACCCTTTTGCCGGCTCGACGCCGCGCAGCGCCAGGACCGCCATCGCGAAGGCGAGGAGCGAGACCGTGCCGGACACGGCGATCAAGCGGTCGCCCGAGAAGGGATCGAGGAAGTGCCCGGCCAGCGGCGCCGTGATGGCGAAGCCCGCGATCATCATGACCCAGACGACGGTGGCGGCGGCCCCGCGGCGGCGGGCGTCGACGCCGGTGGCGAGGAGCACGAGGAGCGAGGTTCCGGCGGCGCCCGCGCCCATGCCGACCGTCAGGAACGACGCCACCGCCAGGGCGAGGCCCGCGGCCTGGTGCGTCTCGGCGAGGGCGGTGGCCACGGCCGCGCCGAAGCCGCCGAGGGCCAGGGCCGCCATGCCGCCCACGATCCAGGGCGTGCGCCGGCCGGTGCGATCCGAGCCGTAGCCCCAGCGCGGGCGCAGGACCTGGACGGCGTAGTGCAGGGCGATGAGGCCGCCCGGCACGATGGCCGGCAGGGCGAGTTCCACCACCATCACGCGGTTGATGGTCGAGGTCATCAGGACCACGACGGCGCCGAGGGCCGTCTGCACGAGGCCGAGCCGGACGATGGCGATCCAGCCGAAGGTCGGGTTCGGCATCATGGACCTCCCTGGACCAGGGGCCGGAGGGCGAAGGCCGCCACCAGCATGCCGAGCACGTAGAGGGTGGTGCCGGTGCCGTTGTACCAGGCGGCCCG
This sequence comes from Methylobacterium sp. Leaf89, assembly GCF_001422215.1. NCBI lineage: Bacteria > Pseudomonadati > Pseudomonadota > Alphaproteobacteria > Hyphomicrobiales > Methylobacteriaceae > Methylobacterium > Methylobacterium sp. Leaf89. The sequence continues at coordinate 387,114 of NZ_LMML01000029.1, forward strand.
CTCGCGGGGTGCGGCCAGGAGGCGGCGCATCAGGATGAACTGACCGAGCAGCAGGAGGCCGATGACCGTTCCGTGCCAGGGCCGGTCCCAGGCGAACAGACCGAGGATGACGGCTACCTGGGGGACGGCCATGACGAGGCAGGCGAGACGGGCAGCCCCGAGCGTTCCGAGCTGAACGGGCAGGGAGCGGATGCCGGTCCGGCCGTCGCCCTCCACCGACTTGAAGTCGTTGAGGGTCATGATGCCGTGGGCACCGACCGAGTAGAGCAGGGCGACCAGCAGGACCCGGTGGTCCGGCACCGACGCGGCCATCACCGCCGCTCCGGTGAACCAGGGCAACCCTTCGTAGCAGATCGCCACCGCCGAATTGCCCCACCAGCCGTTGCGCTTCAGGCGCAGGGGCGGGGCGCTGTAGATCCAGGCCAGCACGAGGCCGAACAGGGCGGCGCCGAGAATCCAGGGACCGAGGGCGGCGGCCACGACGAGGGACAGGACGGTCCAGCCCGCGGCGACGTAGAGACCCCAGCGCCCGGGCATCCGACCCGAGGGGATCGGCCGCTGCGGCTCGTTGATGGCGTCGACGTGGCGATCGTACCAGTCGTTCACCGCCTGCGAAGTGGCGCAGACGAGGGGGCCGGCCAGGATCACCCCCGCGGCGATCACCGGCCATTGCCCGGTGGGCGAGGCGCCGGAGGAGACCACACCGCAGGTGAATGCCCACATCGGCGCGAACCATGTGATCGGCTTCAGAAGCTCGATGAGGGCGCTGGGTGCAGGCGTTGCCATACCGACGACGCTAGAGTTTTACATACCTGAGTGTCAAGTTTGATTTACAATATTGTCGTGAGGCCGGGCCCCGGCGACGCCGCATCCGGTCGCCCGGTCAGACGTTCGTGACGACCGGTTCTCCGCCGCAGGTCAGGCTTCGTCGGGGGCGTCGCGGCCTTCGAGATCGCCGATGCCGTAACGGTGCATCTTGGCGTAGAGGCCCTGGCGGCTCAGACCCAGCATCTCGGCGGCCGAGGCCCGGTTGTCGCGGGTGATGCGCAGAGCGGCCTCGATGCACAGGCGCTCGATCAGATCGGTGGATTCGCGCACGAGGTTCTTCATCGAGACGCGCCCGACGAGCTCCGTCATCTGCTCGACGGAGCGGGGCAGCTCGCGCCCGCCGGCCACGGCCGCGGCGCGCCGGGGCGTCGCACGGAGGGTGAAGCCGATGCAGGGCTGGCTGCCGCCGGGGACCGAGACGGCGGCGATCTCGACATCCTCGACGCTGCCGTAAGCCCCGCGGACCTGCGTGGGGAAGTGGCGGACGGAGCCATGCTGCGACAGCGTCGCGAACAGGGCGGCGGCCTCCGATTCCTCCCGCCCGATCCAGCTGTCGAGGGGCTGACCGCGAACCTGCTCCTCCGTGGCGAGCTGCACCAGGTCCAGGAAGGCGGGATTCGCGGTGAGCACCCGGCGGGCGGGGTCGGTGACCACGAAGCCTTCGGGCAGATTGCGCAGGACGTCGAGGGCCCCGGCGCCCGTACGGGCCGCGCTCGTCTCCAGGGGTTCGGGGGAGGCCAGCCGCAGCAGGATGCTGGTGGCGTTCTCCTGGCGGAACAGCGAGGCGGCGACGCGCACGACGCCGCGCCCATGCCCGAGCCTTGCCTCCAGGTCGGCCGCCTGCCCGGTCATCCGCAGGCCGGCGAAGAGCGATTCGAGGTCGCGGACACAGGAGCCGTCGAACAGGTCGACCGCATCCTGGCCGACGATGCGCTTCTCGGCCCGCCCGATCAGCCGGGAGGCGGCGGGATTCACCTCGGTCACCCGGCGGGTCGCTGCATCGACCACGAGGACGGGCTCGGAGCCGAGCTGGAACAGCAGGCGGTACCGGGTCTCGGCGCCGCGCATGCGCAGGTAGTCGCGCTCCAGCGCCTGCTGCGTCTCGGCCAGGGTCCGCTGCAGCGAGGCCATGGCACGCAGGTTCCGCCCGAGGACGAGGATCTGGCCGTCCTTGGCCAACCGCATGGCGGCGTAGCGCACGGGCAGGTCGGTGCCGGTGGGCGAGACGTGGTTCACTTGGCGCCAGCGCGTGACGGCGCCGGGCGCGGCATCCTTGAGGAGCGCGGCGATCTTCGGGCGACTCTCCACCGTGACCGTGTCGACCCACGGCCGACCCAGCCAGGTTTCGCAGCCCTCGTCCGCGAGATCGGCGCTGCCGAACGTCGCTTCCCGGACGACGCCGTCACCGTCGATGACCAGGGACAGGTCCGTCGCGGCAGCCACCAGCAATCCCGCCGCCTGCGCGTCGAGAGGGCCGAGTGACTTTTGAAGCGCCGCGAGCGCATGGCTCGCGGCAGGAAGCGCCAGGCTGGTCACGGATCACCACGTCGGGATGTGGTCGGGCAGGTCGGATCAGGGAGGGAGGCTGTGTCGATCGAAACTGTCTTTCAGCAGGGTCTGACCGGCAGATCAAGCAAGCATTCGGCAACGGACAGGGCCGTGCGGGCGTCGCCGGCGCTCGCGTCGGCCCCGACGCGCCGGAAGCTGTCCGGATTGGCGGCGAAGGCCGGGCCCCCAACGAGGACCCGCAGCGCTTCGTTCCGAGAATTCCGGCGCAAGGCCGCCACGGTCTCGGTCATCGTCGGAAGCAGGGTCTCGGAGGCGAGGGACAGTCCCACGACGTCGAACCACTCCTCCTGGATGCAGCGGAGGCTGTCCGTCTCCGGCTGCGTGATCGTCGAGGTCACCGACCAGCCGGCTTCCCGAAAGAACTGCTCCACCAGGGTGAGGCCAAACCTGTGGGAATCTCCCGGACAGGGCAGCAGCAGGATCTTCCGGTTCACGGCGGGGGCCACGGGCTCGCTGCGAAAGCGGCTCGTGATCTCGCGCATGATTCGCTGCAGCCGCCCCATGGCGCGGGTCACCTCGACGAAGTCGCAGAGGTCCTCCTCCCACAGGGTGCCGAGGTGGCGGGCCGTCGGTGCGAGGAGATCGAGGAGGAGGCTGTCGGTCCCAAGGCCGGTCGCCAGGAGTTCCGCGAGCCGGCCCTCCACGTCGTCGCCCGCCGGGTCGAGCATGAGGGCCGTGAAGGCCGCGATCTGCTCCTCGCTTGGCAGCACGTCCGTCGGCTCCGGGGCTGGCTCGATCCGGTGCGCCAGCATCAGGCGGGGAATGATCTCGGATTCGACGACGCGCGCCAGATCCCGTTGCAGCCGGATCGCCTGTCCGAAGACTGCGAGCTGGGCGCTGATGCGGGATTCGCACAGGTCAGCGACATCCCGGCTGGATGGTTCGTAGCGCAAGCGATCACCGAACTGACTCACATCATCCATTGGTCCCTCCCAATGTGGCTGACGGCTTTACTGTCGGTTCGATCTTGCGCGTCGAATTCCGGGACGTCTGAGCACGCGCCTCAGTACCCCGGCGCCGGGGAGGGCCAGCTTGGCCGGCCTCTGCAATGAAGCCGCACGATACGCCCGAAACTGACTTTATCAATACGCACCCTGTAACTATTTTGCATTCAATCTGTCATTTCGTTTTGACGTAAAGCTGGCTTGACACATCGGGACCGCCTTCCTAACCTCCCCTTCAACGAGGCTCGGCGACTTGGTCGCAAGGGGTCTCCACAGGGGGGCGGACAGCATGATCCGGAGTGCGGACAGGCCCAGACGACCTCTCTACGACGCCGATCAGCGCGCCCGTCGCGACGCCACCCGCTGGACCCTGGTCCAGGGGGTTCTGGCCCCCCTTCAATTCCTCGTGTTCGCCGTGAGTCTGGGCCTCGTCCTGCGCACCCTGTGGACAGGTGAAGGCGCGACCGCCGCCAACGCGTCCGTGGTGGTGAAGACCCTGGTGCTCTACGCGATCATGGTCACGGGCTCGATCTGGGAGAAGGCCGTCTTCGGCCGCTACCTCTTCGCCCCGGCCTTCTACTGGGAGGACATGGTCAGCATGCTCGTGCTGGCCCTGCACACCGCCTACCTCGTGGCGCTGGCCGCCGGCGCCCTCGACACCGCCGGCCTGATGGGCCTCGCCCTGGCCGCCTACGCCTCCTACGCGGTCAACGCCGCGCAATTCGTGCTGAAGCTGCGCGCCGCCCGGCTCCACACGCGGCCGTCCCGCCTCGTCGCGGAGGCCGCGCGATGAACGCCCACGCGCTGTTTCCCGCCCTGGAGACGGGCTGCGACATCCGCCAGGAGCGCGGCCAGCGCGCGGTGTTCTGCGGATTGACCGGCATCGTCTGGCTGCACCGCAAGATCCAGGACGCCTTCTTCCTCGTGGTCGGCTCGCGCACCTGCGCCCACCTCATCCAGTCCGCCGCCGGGGTGATGATCTTCGCCGAGCCGCGCTTCGCCACCGCGATCCTCGACGAGCGCGACCTCGCCGGCCTCGTCGACGCCAACGAGGAGCTCGACCGGGTGGTCGCCCGTCTGATCGAGCGCCGCCCCGACATCCGCCTGCTGTTCCTCGTGGGCTCGTGCCCCTCGGAGGTGATCAAGCTCGACCTGTCGCGGGCGGCCCAGCGCCTGTCCCGCAGCTTCCACCCCGACGTGCGGGTGCTGAGCTACTCGGGCAGCGGCATCGAGACCACCTTCACGCAAGGGGAGGATGCCTGCCTCGCCGCCCTCGTCCCCGAGATGCCCCGCGCCGCGGAGACCGGGGCGCCCGCGCTCCTGGTGGTCGGCGCCCTGGCCGACGTGGTCGAGGACCAGTTCGCCCGCCTCTTCGCGGATCTCGGCCTCGCCGACGTGGCCTTCCTGCCCGCGCGCCGCGCCGGGGCGCTGCCGGCGGTCGGGCCCAACACCCGCTTTCTCCTCGCCCAGCCCTTCCTGGCCGAGACCGCCCGCGCCCTCGAGGCCCGGGGTGCGAAGCGGCTCCCGGCGCCGTTCCCCCTTGGGGCGGAGGGCACGACAGGCTGGCTCGCTGCCACCGCGGAGACCTTCGACGTCCCGGCCGAGCGATTCGCCCGCGTCACCGCCCCGGGTCGAGCCCGCGCCGCCGTCGCCCTCGACCTCTACCGGGAGCGCCTCGCCGGAAAGCGGGTGTTCTTCTTTCCCGATTCGCAGCTCGAACTGCCGCTCGCCCGTTTCCTGTCGCGCGAGATGGGGGCGGCGCTGATCGAGGTCGGCACGCCCTACCTCCATCGCCAGCACCATGCGCCGGAACTGGCGCTGCTGCCGGCCGGCACGAAGGTGGTGGAGGGCCAGAACCTCGACGCGCAGATGGATCGCTGCCGGTCGGAAAAGCCCGACCTCACGGTCTGCGGCCTCGGCCTCGCCAACCCGCTGGAGGCGGAAGGGCTGGCGACCAAGTGGTCGATCGAGCTGCTGTTCACCCCGATCCAGGGCTACGACCAGGCCGGAGACCTCGCCGAACTGTTTGCGCGCCCGCTGAAGCGCCGCGCCCGGCTGGAGGTCTGAGGCGATGCAGCTCACGCTCTGGACCTACGAGGGACCGCCGCATATCGGCGCCATGCGGATCGCCACCGCCATGCAGGGCCTGCACTACGTGCTGCACGCGCCGCAGGGCGACACCTATGCCGACCTCCTCTTCACCATGATCGAGCGGCGCGACGCCCGCCCGCCGGTGACCTACACGACCTTCCAGGCCCGCGATCTCGGCGCCGACACCGCCGCGATCTTCCAGAACGCCGTGGGAGAGGCCTACGCGCGCTTTCAGCCGCAGGCGATGATCGTCGGGGCCTCCTGCACCGCCGAGCTGATCCAGGACGACCCGGGCGGCCTCGCCCGCGCCCTCGACCTGCCGATCCCGGTCATCCCCCTGGAGCTTCCGGCCTACCAGAAGAAGGAGAACTGGGGCGCCTCGGAGACCCTCTACCGCCTCGTCCGGGCGCTGGCCGGCGGCACGCCGAGCGCGCGCAACGGGCGCCGCCCCCTCTGCAACATCCTCGGCCCCACGGCACTGGGCTTCCGCCATCGCGACGACCTCGTGGAGGTCACCAAGATCCTCGCCGCCCTCGGCATCGACGTGAACGTGGTGGCGCCGCTCGGTGCGACGCCCGCCGATCTCGGGCGCCTCGGGGCGGCGGATTTTAACGTCGTGCTCTATCCCGAGATCGCCCGTGCCGCCGGCCTGCACCTTCAGAAGACCTTCGGCCAGCCGATGGTCGAGATCGTCCCGATCGGCGTCCAGGCCACCATCCGCTTCGTCGAGGCGGTGGCCGCCGCCGCGGGCGTCGATCCCGCCCCCGTCCTCGCCGGCGCCCCCTCGCGCCTGCCCTGGTATTCGCGCTCGGTCGATTCGACCTACCTCACCGACAAGCGGGTCTTCATCTTCGGCGACGCCACCCACGCGCTGGCCGCCGCCCGCGTCGCCGCCACGGAACTCGGCTTCAAGGTGGTGGGCCTGGGCACCTACACCCGCGAATTGGCCCGCGAGGTCCGGGCCGAGGCGGCGCTCCACGGCATCGAGGCCACGATCACCGACGATTACCTCGACGTCGAGGCCGCGATCCAGGCCGCGGGACCGGAGCTCGTGCTCGGCACCCAGATGGAGCGGCACATCGCCAAGCGCCTCGGGTTGCCCTGCGCGGTGATCTCGGCGCCGATCCACGTCCAGGACTTCCCCGCGCGCCACTCGCCGCAGATGGGGTTCGAAGGCGCCAACGTCCTGTTCGACACCTGGGTCCACCCGCTGATGATGGGCCTGGAGGAACACCTGCTCGGCATGTTCCGCGAGGATGCCGAGTTCCACGGTGCCGCCGCGCCCTCGCACCTGCCCCGGCACGGCGTCGCTGCGCCGCAGCCGGTCGCCCCGGCACCTTCTGTGGCCGCAGAACCGATTCTCCTGACCTGGGCGACCGATGCCGAGAAGGAACTGAAGAAGATCCCGTTCTTCGTGCGGGGCAAGGCCCGCGCGAACACCGAGCGCTTCGCACGGGAACGTGCCCTGCCGCTCATCACCGTCGAGACATTGTACGATGCCAAAGCGCATTTCGGACGCTGAGCGCCCGGCGCTCCGGGTCGTCCTCGTGACGATGGACAACCACGTGGCGAGCGCGCTGGAGCGCGCCCGCCAACGGCTCGCCCGCGACCTGCCGGGCCTCACCCTGGACTTCCACGCGGCCGCCGCCTGGGACACCGACGCCACCGCCCTGGAGGCCTGCAAGGCCGACATCGCCCGCGCCGACATCGTCCTCTCCACCATGCTGTTCATGGACGAGCACGTCCGGGCGATCCTGCCGTCCCTGCTGGCCCGGCGCCCGCATTGCGACGCCATGATCGGCTGCCTGTCGGCGAGCGAGGTGGTGAAGACCACCCGCCTCAACCGCTTCGACATGGACAGCACCAAGCGCGGCGCCCTCGATTTCCTGAAGAAGCTGCGTGGCAAGCCCGGCGCCCAGGGCAACGGCGCCCGCCAGATGGCGATGATCCGCAAGCTGCCCAAGATCCTGCGGTTCATTCCCGGTTCGGCCCAGGACGTCCGGGCCTATTTCCTTACCCTGCAATACTGGCTCTCGGGCTCGGACGAGAACATCGCCAACCTCGTGCGCTTCCTGGTCGGCCGCTACGCCGCCGGCCCGCGCGAGGGCTGGCGCCGAATCGCCGCCGCGCCGGCGCCGCTCAGCTACCCCGAGACCGGGCTGTATCATCCGCGCATGGCCGGCCGGATCGGCGAGGATGGGGCGAAGGTGCCCGCACCCGCCGGCGCCCTGAAGGGCCGCGTCGGCCTCCTCGTCATGCGCTCCTACGTGCTGGCCGGAAACACGGCGCATTACGACGGCGTCATCGCCGCCCTGGAGGCGCGGGGGCTCAGCGTCGTGCCAGCCTTCGCCAGCGGCCTCGACAACCGCCCGGCCATCGATGCGTTCTTCCGGCGCGACGGGCGCCCGACCATCGACGCGCTTGTCTCGCTCACCGGCTTCTCCCTGGTGGGCGGCCCGGCCTACAACGACGCCGCCGGGGCCCAGGCGCTCCTCACCGACCTCGACGTGCCCTACCTCGCGGCCCACGCCCTCGAGTTCCAGACCCTGGAGCAGTGGGAAGCCTCCGACCGGGGCCTGTCGCCGGTGGAAGCCACCATGATGGTGGCGATCCCCGAGCTCGACGGCGCGACCAGTCCGATGGTGTTCGGCGGACGCTCCAGCCGCTCCCTCGGCGCCAGCGCCCGCGACATGGTCGTGCATCCCGAGCGCGCCGACATGCTCGCCGCCCGCGTCGAGCGCCTCGTGGTCCTGCGCCGCAAGGCGCGGGCCGAGCGCCGGGTCGCCGTGGTGCTGTTCGGCTTCCCGCCCAATGCCGGCAGCATCGGCACCGCCGCCTTCCTGTCGGTCTACCACTCCCTCCACAACACCCTTGCGGCCCTGAAGGCCGAGGGTTACGCGGTCGATCTGCCCGAGAGCGTGGAAGCCCTGCGCGGGGCGGTGCTCGACGGCAACGCCACCCGGTTCGGCACGCCCGCCAACGTCCACCACCGCATCCCGGCCGACGACCATGTCCGCCGCGAGCGCCACCTCGCCGAGATCGAGGCGCAGTGGGGGCCGGCCCCCGGCCGCCAGAACAGCAACGGCTCGCAGATCTTCGTGCTCGGCGCGCAGTTCGGCAACGTCTTCGTCGGCGTCCAGCCGGGCTTCGGCTACGAGGGCGACCCGATGCGGCTGCTGTTCGAGCGCGGCTTCGCCCCGACCCACGCCTTCTCGGCCTTCTACCGCTACCTGCGCGAGGATTTCCGCGCCGACGCGGTGCTGCATTTCGGCACCCACGGGGCGCTGGAATTCATGCCCGGCAAGCAGACCGGCCTGTCCGGCGCCTGCTGGCCCGAGCGGCTGATCGGCGCGCTGCCCCACATCTATCTCTACGCCGCCAACAACCCGTCCGAGGGCCTGCTGGCCAAGCGCCGCTCGGCCGCGACCCTGGTAAGCTACCTGACCCCGAGCCTGGCCCAGGCCGGACTTTATCGCGGCCTGATCGACCTCAAGGCCTCGATCGAACGCTGGCGCGGCCTGGAGCCGGAGGCGGTGGGCGAGCGCCGCGATCTCGCCGAGCTGATCCAGGCCCAGGGCGCCGGCCTCGACCTCGTTGCCGCCGAGCCCGCCTGGACCGCCGATCTCGCCGGCCACGTCCACGGCCTCGGCACGGCACTCCATGAACTGGAGCACACCCTGATCCCGCACGGCCTCCACGTGGTCGGGCAGGCGACGCCGCCGGAGGAGCGGACCGACATCCTCCTCGCCCTGGCGGAGGCCAGCCACGGCCTCGTGCCCACCCGTGCCGGCCTCCAGGCCCTTGTGGCCGGCGCGGCCATCGACGCCGCCCTGGCGCAGGGCGGTCTCGGCCCCTCCGATGCGAACCGCGCCGCCTTCGCGTCCCTGCGCGAGACCGATCTCCTGTTGTCACGGGATCACGAGATCCGGGGCCTCCTTGCCGCCCTCGACGGCCGCTTCATCGCCCCCGTCGCCGGCGGGGACCTCCTGCGCAACCCGGACATCCTGCCCACGGGCCGCAACCTGCACGGCTTCGACCCCTACCGCCTGCCCTCGGCCTTCGCCCTCGCGGACGGCGCCCGGCAGGCCGCGCGTCTCCTGGCCCGCTACCGCGACGAGGGCGCGGCGCTGCCCGAGAGCATCGCCCTCGTGCTCTGGGGCACCGACAACCTGAAGAGCGAGGGCGGTCCCATCGCCCAGGCCCTGGCGCTGATCGGCGCGGCCCCGCGCTTCGACGGCTACGGCCGCCTCTGCGGCGCCATTCTGATCCCCCTCGAAACCCTGGGTCGCCCGCGCATCGACGTGGTCGTGACCCTGTCGGGCATCTTCCGCGATCTGCTGCCGCTCCAGACCAAGCTCCTGGCCGAAGCCTCTTATCTCGCCGCCACCGCCGACGAGCCGTCCGACCGGAACTTCGTGCGCAAGCACGCCCTGGCGCTCCAGGCCGAGCACGGGATCGACCTCGAAACCGCGGCCCTGCGGGTGTTCTCCAACGCGGAGGGCACCTACGGCGCCAACGTCAACCAGCTCGTCGAATCCGGCCGTTGGGAAGAGGCCGACGAGATCTCCGAGACCTTCGCGCGGCGCAAATCCTTCGCCTACGGCCGCACCGGCGTGCCCACCGCCCAGCGCGCCCTGATGGGGGCCGTGCTCGCCACCGTCGATCTCGCCTACCAGAACCTCGATTCGGTCGAGGTCGGCGTCACCTCGGTGGACCACTACTTCGACGGTCTCGGCGGCATGGGCCGCGCCGTCGCCGAAGCCCGCGGCGCGGCGGTACCGATCTTCATCAGCGACCAGACCCGCGGCGAAGGCGTGGTCCGGACCCTGACGGAGCAGGTCTCCCTGGAGACCCGCACCCGGATGCTCAACCCGAAATGGACCGAGGGCATGCTCGGCCACGGCTACGAGGGCGTGCGCCAGATCGAGGCGCACCTCACCAACACCCTGGGCTGGTCGGCCACCACCAACGGCGTCGCCCCCTGGGTCTACCAGCGCATCACCGAGACCTACGTCCTCGACCCCGCCATGCGCGCGCGCATGGCGGCCCTCAACCCGACCGCTTCGGCCAAGGTGGCTCACCGGCTGATCGAGGCGCACCAGCGCGGCTTCTGGACCCCCGACGCGGAGACGCGCGACGCGCTCGACCGCGCCGAGGAGGAACTCGAGGACCGCGTCGAAGGCATCACCGCAGGGGTCGCCGCATGAACATCGCCATCCGCAATCCCGTCACCGCGCGCCAGCCCGAGGGCAGCGTCCAGGTCGAGCTCGACCCGAACCTCAAGATCGGCACCGCCAAGGTGTTCGCGGTCTACGGCAAGGGCGGCATCGGCAAGTCGACCACTTCGTCGAACCTGTCGGTGGCGTTCTCCAAGCTCGGCAAGCGCGTGCTGCAGATCGGCTGCGACCCCAAGCACGATTCGACCTTCACGCTGACGAAGCGCCTGGCCCCGACCGTGATCGATGCCCTGGAGGCCGTGCAGTTCCACTCCGAGGAGCTGCGCATCGAGGATTTCGTGGCCGAGGGCTACAACGGCGTCATGTGCGTCGAGGCCGGCGGCCCGCCGGCGGGCACCGGCTGCGGCGGCTACGTCGTCGGCCAGACGGTGAAGCTCCTCAAGGAGCATCACCTCCTCGAGGACACCGACGTGGTGATCTTCGACGTGCTCGGCGACGTGGTCTGCGGCGGCTTCGCCTCGCCGCTCCAGCACGCCGACCAGGCCCTCATCGTCACCGCCAACGACTTCGACTCGATCTTCGCCATGAACCGCATCGTGGCCGCGATCCATGCCAAGGCGAAGAACTATCCGGTGCGCCTCGGCGGGGTCATCGCCAACCGCTCGGCCAAGACCGACGAGATCGACCGCTTCAATGCCGCCGTGGGCCTCGAGCGCATCGCGCACTTCCCCGACCTCGACGTGGTCCGGCGCTCGCGCCTCAAGAAGTCGACCCTGTTCGAGATGGAGCCGACGCCGGAACTCGAAGCCGTCACCACCGAGTACATGCGTCTCGCGGCGCATCTTTGGGCCGGCGGCAAGCCGCTCAACGCGATCCCCATGAAGGACCGTGACCTGTTCGAATTCCTCGGCTTCGATTGAGCGGGCGCCGAACCATGACCTCGCACAGCTACGCCGCCCGCCGCTCCCAGCTCACCACCTACTTCGACCGCACCGCGGTCGAAGCCTGGGCCCGGCTGACCTCGGACGCGCCGGTCTCGAAGATCCGCGCCACGGTGCGGGCCGGCCGCGACGCCATGCGGGCCAACCTCCTGTCCTGGCTGCCCGACGACCTCACGGGCCGGCGCCTCCTCGATGCCGGCTGCGGCACCGGGGCCCTGAGCCTGGAGGCGGCGCGCCGCGGCGCCGAGGTCGTCGCCATCGACGTGTCGCCGACGCTGATCGGCCTCGCCCGGGAGCGCACCACCCTGTCGGCCCCGGGGCGGATCGACTTCCGGGTCGGCGACATGCTCGACCCGGCGCTGGGCCGATTCGACCACGTCGTGGCGATGGATTCCCTGATCCACTACGCCACGCCCGACATCGTGCAGGCGCTCGCGGCTCTGGCGGCCCGGACCGAGGCCGGCATCCTCTTCACCGTCGCGCCGCGCACGCCCCTTCTCACGCTGATGCACATGGCCGGCCGCGCCTTCCCGCGAGGCGACCGGGCGCCCGCCATCGTGCCCGTCGGCGCGGCGGACCTGCGCCGTCGCCTGGCGGCGGAGCCGGCCCTGGCCGGTGTCCGGGTCGCACGCGCGCACCGGGTGAACAGCGGGTTCTACCTGTCCCAGGCCTTCGAACTCCGGCGGTTGCCATGACCCGCCTCGGCGCCTCCATGGCCCGCGCCCTGCAACGCGTCGGTCCCGGCTTCCTGCCCTTCGCCGACGCGGCGACGGCGGAGCTGCCCATGGGGCGCCTGCTGCGGCTCGCCCTGTTCCAGGTCACGGTCGGCATGGCCGCGGTGCTGCTCATCGGCACCCTCAACCGGGTGATGATCGTCGAACTCGCGGTGCCGGCCTGGATCGTGGCCGTGATGCTGTCCCTGCCGCTGATCTTCGCGCCGTTCCGGGCGCTCGTCGGGTTCCGCTCGGACACCCACCGCTCGGTCCTGGGCTGGCGCCGGGTGCCCTACATCTGGTTCGGCACGCTGCTGCAGTTCGGCGGGCTGGCCATCATGCCCTTCGCCCTGCTGATCTTGTCGGGCGACACCACCGGCCCGGCTTGGCCCGGCCACGTGGCCGCCGCGCTCGCCTTCGTCATGGTCGGCGCCGGCCTCCATACCACCCAGACCGTGGGCCTGGCGCTGGCCACCGACCTCGCCCCGGCCCATGCGCGACCGCGGGTGGTGGCGCTGCTCTGCGTCATGCTGCTGGCCGGCATGGTGGTGAGCGCCATCGCCTTCGGGCTGCTGCTGGCGGATTTCTCGGCCCTGCGCCTCATCAAGGTGATCCAGGGGGCCGCGCTCCTCACCGTCGTGCTCAACGGCATCGCCCTCTGGAAGCAGGAGCCCCGGTCGCCCACCCGCACGGCGCGCGACCTGCCCCGGCCGACCTTCTCGGACTCCTGGGCCCTCTATGCCGGCAAGGGCCGGGCGCGCCGCCGCCTCGTCGCCACCGGGCTCGGCACCGCCGCCTTCTCGATGCAGGACATCCTGCTCGAGCCCTATGGTGGCCAGATCCTGCACCTGCCGGTGGCCGCCACCACGGCCCTGACCGCGCTGCTGGCCGCCGGCGGCGGCCTCGGGCTCCTGATCGCGGCGCGCTGGCTCGACCGGGGCGGCGACGCCTTCCGGGTCGCGGCCTCCGGGGCGGTCGTGGGCATCGCGGCCTTCTCCGCGGTGGTCTTCGCCGCGCCCCTGGATTCCGCCCGGCTCTTCGCCGTGGGCGTCGCCCTGATCGGCCTCGGCGGCGGACTCTTCGCTCACGGGACACTGACGGCCTCCATGGCCAAGGCCGGCCCGGAGGATACGGGCCTCGCCCTCGGCGCCTGGGGCGCGGTCCAGGCCAGCGCGGCCGGCCTCGCCATCGCGGCGAGCGGCATCCTGCGCGATCTCGGCGCGCATCTGGCCGAGACCGGCCGGCTCGGCGAGGCGCTGAACCTGCCCTCCACCGGGTACCTCATCGTCTACCATCTGGAGATCGCGCTGCTGTTCGCGACGCTGCTGGCCATCGGCCCGCTCGTCCGGCCCGAGAGCCGCACGCCTCTTCCTCGATCCCTGCCTCGCTCAGCCTGAAGGAGACCGGCCATGCCGAGAGGTGAAATCACGGGCTACGTCGACGTCGCGCAGCTGGTCCTCTACGCGTTCTGGATCTTCTTCGCCGGCCTCGTCTTCTATCTGCGCCGCGAGGATCGCCGCGAGGGCTACCCGCTCGAATCCGAGGCCGCCCGCGGCCGAGCGATGCCCCCGGACCCGTTCCTGATCCCGTCGCCGAAGGCCTTCTTCCTCTCCAACGGCCACGTGAAGCACGCGCCCCAGACCGGCGAGCGCACCCCCTGGACCTATCGCGGCCACAAGCACGAGGTCTGGCCGGGCGCGCCGCTGGAGCCCGATACGGATGGACTGCACGACGCCATCGGTCCCGGCTCCTACGCCGACCGCGAGGACAGCCACGACGAGACCTGGGATCGCGAGAAGCGCATCGTGCCCCTGCGGGTCGCGGCGCACTTCGTGGTCCATGAACTCGGCCCGAACCCCATCGGCATGTCGGTGTTCGGCGCCGACCGGCAGGTGGCCGGCACCGTAAGCGATCTCTGGGTCGATCGCGGGGAATCCATGGTGCGCTACTACGAGGTCGAGCTCGGCGCCGGCGGCCGGCGGGTGCTGATGCCCGCCACCTTCTGCCGGACCGGCCGGTTCTCCCAGCGCGTGACCTGCGAAGCCCTGCTGGCGCACCAGTTCGCCGACGTCCCCACCACCAAGGATCCGGATTCGGTCACCCTCAACGAAGAGGAGCGGATCATGGCGTTCTACGGCGGCGGCACCCTCTACGCGACCCCCACCCGGCAGGAGGCCATCCTGTGAACCGGTCCATCAGGCGGCCCGTGCCGCACCTGCCCGCCAACGCCTTCGACGCGCCGCCCGGCCTGCCGGCGCCGCTGCCCGCCGGCGAGCACATCCTCTGGCAGGGACGCCCCTGCGGCTTCGGCATCGCCTTCCGGGCGCTGCATCTGCGCCTCGTCGGCCTCTGGTTCGTCGGGCTGGCCCTGTGGGCGGCGCTCCCGGCGGCCCTCGCCGGACAGGTTCGGGAGGCCGCGTCGCTCGCCCTGCCCACCCTGGGGATCGGCACCGGTGCGGTCCTGCTCCTGGGCCTCCTCGGCTGGCTCTCGGCCCGCACCACCACCTACACCATCACCAACCGCCGGGTGGTCATGCGGATCGGCATCGCCCTGCCGATGACCCTGAACCTGCCCTTCGCCCTGGTGGAGGGGGCCGGCTGCCACCTCTATGGCGACAGCAGCGCCGATCTTCCCCTGCGCCTTCGCCCGGGCAACCGCGTCGCCTACCTCCACCTCTGGCCCCATGCCCGGCCCTGGCACGTGAAGCGGCCCGAGCCGATGCTGCGCACGGTGGCGCAGGGCGGCGAGGTGGCCGCGATCCTGGCCCGCGCGCTGGCGGCCCATCGCGCGGCGCCGGAGGAGACGGCCGGCCCGGTCATCCTGCGGCCGCGCGTGGCGCCCGGCCCGCGCCTCGCCACTGCGAGCTGATCCGATGACCCGATCCAACCCGCATCCCCTCGCACGCACCGCCGGCCGCACCTCCCGGGGACTCGTGGCCGGCGTCGGCCTCCTCCTCGGCTTCGTCGTGGTGGCCGTGACCGTCGGCCGGGTCGAGAGCATCGGCCTGACCCGGATGGAGCCGGCGCGCCCCGTCCAGAGCCTCGCCCTCCGGGTCGACGACGCGGCGGACGGCTCGATCACCCTGCGGGACGCCGAGCACGGCGACCTCGTCGCCACCGTCCGGCCGGGCGCGGACAACTTCATCCGTGCCACCCTGCGGGGCTTCGCACAGGGGCGGCTCCGGGCCGGCCTGCCGCGCGACGTCCCCTTCCGCCTGACGCGCTTCGACGACGGCTCCCTCCGGCTCGACGACGCGCTCACCGGCCGCAGCGTCGATTTCGGCGCCTTCGGTCCCTCGAACTTCGCCGCCTTCGCCCGCCTGATGCCGAACGACGGAGCCGCACGATGATGGCCTGGCTGAACGGACGCCGCACCGTCGACGTCCCCTGCACCGTCGAGATCGAACAGACGCCCGAGAGCCTGCACGCCCACGTGGTCCTCGACGCCAGCTTCGAGATCGAGCCCGGCGACGCCGTGCAGGTGCACGACGCGCCCACCTCGGTGCCCTACGGCGAACGCCTCGTGGTGCGCCGGACCGCCACCGTGACCCGCGCCGGACGCCTGGAGCGGCTCTGGACCAAGCTCGCGGGCCACCTCGAGCTCACCGAACTCTACGAAGTCAGCTTTTCCGAGAGGAGGCGCCTGTGACCGCAGCCATTCAGCAGTCCGTTCCCAAGGCTCCCGCGCCCAAACTGCCCCTCAACGAGGCCACCAAGGCCGCGCAGGAGACGACGTTCCTGTCGCCGCGCTTCTACACGACCAACTTCGAGGAACTCGACCGCACCGACGTCGAGCCCGTCCGGGCCGAGTGGAACAAGCTCATCGCCGAGCTGCGCGCCGATCCGAACAAGCGCCACTTCACCCGCAATTCGGAGTTCGACTGCGACATGTCCGGGCTCGACCCGGCCCTGCGCAAGGAGTTCATGGACTTCCTGGTCTCGTCGATCACCGCCGAGTTCTCGGGCTGCGTGCTCTATGCCGAGATGCGCAAGCGCGCCAAGAACCCCGACATCCGCGAGCTGTTCGGCTTCATGAGCCGGGACGAGGCGCGCCACGCCGGGTTCATCAACGACGTGCTGAAGGATTTCGGCATCGGCGTGGACCTGGGCTTCCTGACCAAATCGAAGAAGTACACCTTCTTCCGGCCGAAGTTCATCTTCTACGCCACCTATCTCTCCGAGAAGATCGGTTACGCCCGCTACATCACCATCTTCCGCGAGCTGGAGCGCAGGCCCGAGCGCCGCTTCCACCCGATCTTCAAGTGGTTCGAGAAGTGGTGCAACGACGAGTTCCGCCACGGCGAGGCCTTCGCCCTGTTGATGCGGGCCAACCCGAAGCTGACCTCCGGCGTGAACCGCTACTGGATCAAGTTCTTCCTCCTGGCGGTCTTCGCGACCATGTATGTCCGCGATCATTGCCGGCCGGCCTTCCATGAGGCCCTCGGGGTCGATCCGACCGATTACGACTTCCAGGTCTTCCGGATCACTTCGGAGATCTCGAAGCAGACGTTCCCCCTGACGCTGGACCTCGACAATCCGCGCTTCAAGCAGGCCCTCGACCGGCTGCTCGCCTGCTCGGTGGGGATCGCCGATGCCAAGGCGCAGGGCGGCTTCCTCGGTAAGCTCAAGCAGGGCGCCTGGGTCGCCGCCTCGGCGGTGAACTTCGCCCGGCTCTACGCCCTGCCGACCCGCGACAACCCGATGCCGGCGGAGATCCGCCTCGAGCCGGTCTGGTAGGATGGCCGCCTACGCGCTTCCCGCCCTCTATGCGGTGCTGGTCTGGTGGTTCTCCACCGGCCTGATCCTGCTCCTCGACCACCGCCCGCGCGCGACGCACGGGGTCAGCATGGCGGCGGGCACGGGCGTGCTCGCTCTGGCGCTGTGGGCCATCGGCGCCTCGGCCGGCGATGCCAGCGCGGGCGGCGCATACGTCGCCTTCACGGCGGCCCTGGTGGTCTGGGGCTGGCAGGAGATGAGCTACTACATGGGCTACGTCTCCGGCCCCCGGGCGGAGGGCTGCCCGCCCGACGCACGGGGCTTCCGGCGCTTTCGCGCGGCGGCGGCCACCAGCCTGTGGCACGAGGCGGCCATCGTCGCCGGCGGCCTCGCGATCCTGGTTCTGACCTGGCGCCAGCCGAACCTCTTCGCCCTGTGGACCTACCTCGTCCTGTGGGGGATGAATCTCTCCGCCCGGCTGAACCTCTTCCTCGGGGTGCGCAACCTCAACGCCGAATTCCTGCCCGAGCACCTCGCCTATCTCGGCAGCTACCTGCGGGTGCGCGCCATGAACCCGCTGTTCCCGGTCTCGGTGACGGCGGCCGGCCTCGCCACCGCCGCCCTGGTGCTGGCGGCCCTGGCCGAGGGCATCACCGCCCACGAAGTCGCCGGCCTCAGCATCCTGGCGACCCTGATGGCGCTGGCCACCCTGGAACACGGCTTCCTCATGCTGCCGCTGCCCTCGGCCGCTCTGTGGCAGTGGAGCCTGCCGAAACCGGACCGGGGCGGCCCGGTGTCCTCGCCCGTCCCGGCCGCGCGCGGGGAAAGCCCTCGCGTCGGCGAGCCCCGCCTCGCCGAGGCCGAGGGACGCTGAAACAGGTTCCCGGTCCGCCCCGGCGGACCGGCGCGATCGACGCCGCCGCGGCGGCAGGAGAGGCGAGCGGGCCGAAACCCGCCGTGCAACGAGGGAAGGGGACGGGCATGAACTACGAAGAGATCTTCGGCTCTGCTTTGGCCGGCCTGCATCGCGAGGGTCGCTACCGCGTCTTCACCGACCTCGAACGGCAGGCGGGCCGCTTCCCGCACGCCACCCACCACACGCCGGCCGGCACGCGGCCCGTCACCGTCTGGTGCTCCAACGACTATCTCGGCATGGGCCAGAACCCGGCCGTGCTCGACGCCATGCACGAGGCCCTGGACCGCTGCGGCGCCGGGGCCGGGGGCACCCGCAACATCTCGGGCACCAACCATTACCACGTGCTCCTCGAGCGCGAGCTCGCCGACCTCCACGCCAAGGAGGCCGCTTTGCTCTTCACCTCCGGCTACGTCTCGAACTGGGCGGCTTTGGGCACCCTCGGGAGCCAGCTCCCCGGCTGCGCGATCTTCTCGGATGCCGGCAACCACGCCTCAATGATCGAGGGGATCAAGGCGAGCCGCGCCGAGCGCCACATCTTCCGCCACAACGACCCCGAGGATCTCGACCGCAAGCTGCGCCTCGTCGATCCGGGCCGCCCGAAGATCGTGGCCTTCGAGTCGGTCTACTCGATGGACGGCGACATCGCTCCGATCGCGGAGATCTGTGACGTCGCCGAGGCGCACGGCGCGCTCACCTACCTCGACGAGGTGCACGCCGTCGGCCTCTACGGGGCGCGCGGCGGCGGCATCTCGGAGCGCGACGGCCTCGCCCACCGCCTCGACGTGATCGAGGGCACGCTCGGCAAGGCCTTCGCGGTCCATGGCGGCTACATCACCGGCTCGGCCAGGCTCTGCGACTTCGTGCGCAGCTTCGCCTCAGGCTTCATCTTCACCACCTCGCTGCCGCCCGCCGTGGCGGCGGGGGCCGCGGCGAGCATCCGCCACCTCAAGGCGAGCGGAGCCGAGCGGGCCCGGCACCAGGAGCGGGTCGCCGCGGTGCGCGCCCGCCTCGACGCCGCCGGCATCCCCTATCTGCCGAACGACAGCCACATCGTGCCGGTGATGGTCTGCGATCCCGTGCTGTGCAAGGCGATCAGCGACACCCTGCTCGACGAGTTCGGCATCTACGTCCAGCCGATCAACTACCCCACCGTGCCCCGCGGCACCGAGCGCCTCCGGATCACGCCGTCGCCCCTGCATTCCGACGGCGACATCGACCACCTCGTCGGCGCGCTGAGCACGATCTGGGGCCGGATGGGCGTCCAGCGCGCGGCGGCCGAGTAGGACGCCCGCGAACCCTGCACCCCGCATGGGGGCAGGGGAGCCCGCACACGGTCTCGCGCAAGGAAGATCAAGCCCATGATCGTGAATGGATCGATCCGAGCGATGTCCCTCAAACCGGTCTCCGCGACGCCTTCGAGCGAGACGCCGCCGATCCTCCGGGCCGCGGGTCCGGTCAAGGCGCCGCAGGCCCAAACGGCCTCGGCCACGCCGACCTTCCCCTTCTCGGCCATCGTCGGCCAGGACGAGATGCGCCGGGCGCTGCTCATCGCGGCCGTCGACCCGTCGGTCGGCGGCGTGCTGGTGTTCGGCGACCGCGGCACCGGCAAGTCGACGGCGATCCGCGGCCTCGCCGCGCTGCTGCCGCCGATGACGGCGGTGGCGGGCTGCCCCTATGCCTGCGATCCCGGCCGGCCGGCCGAGCACTGCCACCGCTGCCGCGAGCAGGTGGAGCTGCGCGCCGAATCTATTCCTGTCCCGGTGGTGGACCTGCCGCTGGGCGCCACCGAGGACCGGGTGGTCGGTGCCCTCGACCTGGAGCGCGCTCTGACCCGCGGCGAGAAGGCCTTCGAGCCGGGCCTGCTCGCCCGGGCCAATCGCGGCTTCCTCTACATCGACGAGGTCAACCTGCTGGAGGACCACCTCGTCGACCTCCTCCTCGACGTCGCCGCCTCCGGGGTGAACACCGTGGAGCGCGAGGGCCTCAGCATCCGCCATCCCGCCCGGTTCGTCCTCGTCGGCAGCGGCAACCCGGAGGAGGGGGAGCTGCGGCCCCAGCTCCTCGACCGCTTCGGCCTTGCCGTCGAGGTGACGACGCCCACCGACCTGCCGACCCGCATCGACGTGGTCCGCCGCCGCGACGCCTACGAGCGCGATCCGGCGGCCTTCTGTGCCGGCTACGCCAAGGCCGACCGCGCCATCCGCAAGGCGCTCACCGCCGCCCGCGCCCGGCTTCCCGCCCTCGCCGTGCCCGACGCCACCCTGGAGGCCGCCGCCCGCCTCTGCCTGGCGCTCGGCACCGACGGCCTGCGCGGCGAACTCACGCTGATGCGCACCGCCCGGGCGCTCGCCGCCTACGAGGGCGCCGAGACCGTGGGCCTCGATCACCTGGCCCGGATCGCCCCCTCGGCCCTGCGCCACCGCCTGCGCCGCAACCCCCTCGACGAATCCGGTTCCACCGCGCGGGTCGCCCGCGCCGTGGAGGACATCCTCGCCCGATGAGCCCCGCCTGGGCCGTCGCCCTGCGCGTGGCGCACCTCGTCGCCCGCGACCCACATGCCTGCGGCGGCGTCCTCGTCCGGGCCGGGGCCGGCCCGGTGCGGGACCTCTGGCTCGACCGTCTCGCAGGCGAACTCGCACCCGCCCGGCCCGTCCGCCGGATGCCGGCGGGCATCGCCGACGACCGCCTCCTCGGGGGACTCGACCTCGCCGCGACCCTGGCGGCGGGGCGGCCCGTCGCCCAGTCCGGCCTTCTGGCCGAGGCCGATGGCGGGCTCGTGGTGGTGCCCATGGCGGAGCGCCTGTCCTCCGGCACCGCCGCTCGCCTCGCCGCCGCGCTGGATGCCGGCGAGGTGCGCGCCGAGCGCGACGGACTGGCGACGCGGACCCGCACGCGGATCGGCCTCATCCTCCTCGACGAGGGGGAGGGCGACGACGCCGCGGTTCCCGAGGCCCTGGCCGATCGCCTGGCCTTCCGTCTCGACCTGACCGGTCTCGCCTGGGGCGACACGCAAGGGGCGGCGACTGAAGGCGATCCGGAACCGGACGACCCGGACCTCGAACCCGACGCCGCGGTCGCGGATCTCTGCGCGGTCGCGGCCGCGCTCGGCATCGCCTCCCTTCGGGCGCCCCTGCTGGCCCTGCGGATCGCCCGCCTGCTGGCGGGGCACAAGGCGCTTCGCGCGCGAGACGTTCGCGAGGCCTCCTGCCTCGTCCTCGCCCCGCGCGCGACGCGCCTGCCGTCGAGCCCGGAGGACGCGGAGGCGGCGCCGGCGGATCGGCCCGAGTCGCCCGCATCGGACGGGACCGAGTCGTCCGATCCCGGTCTCGAACCGGGTGCCGAGAGCCTGGTCGAGGCCGCCCGCGCGGCGATCCCGCCGAATCTCCTCGCCCGCCTGGGCGAGGCCGGCGCGGCGCCGGCCGCCCCGAAGGCCGGGCGCGTCGGCGCGGTGATGCAGGCCCCGCGCAGCGGCCGTCCGGCCGGCACCCGGCCCGGCTCGCCGCGCACGGCCCGGCTCGCCCTCCTGCCGACCCTGCGGGCCGCCGCGCCCTGGCAGCGCCTGCGCTCCGGGGCGGAGGGCGCCCCGCGCCTGATCCAGGTGCGCAGCGAGGATTTCCGCATCATGCGGTTCCGCCAGCGCAGCGAAACCACCACCATCTTCGCCGTGGATGCCTCCGGTTCGGCCGCCCTGGAGCGCCTGGCCGAGGCGAAGGGCGCCGTCGAGCTGCTCCTGGCCGAGGCCTATGTCCGGCGCGACAAGGTCGCCCTCGTCGCGTTCCGGGGCGCCGGGGCCGAGATCGTCCTGGCCCCGACCCGCGCCCTGGCGCGGGCCCGGCGCGGCCTCTCGGCCCTGCCCGGGGGCGGGGGCACGCCGCTGGCCTCGGGCCTCGACGCCGCCGGCACCCTCGCCCGCGCCGTCCGGCGCGGCGGCGGCACCCCCGTGGTGGTGGTGCTCACCGACGGGCGCGCCAACGTCGCCCGCTCCGGGGCGCCCGGCCGGGTCGCGGCCGGCGCCGAAGCCCTGAACGCCGCCGGCCTTCTGCGGGCCGACGCCATCCGGACGATCCTCATCGACACCGCGGCGCGGTCGCAGGAGACCGCGCGGCGCCTCGCCGAAGCGATGGGCGCGCGCTATGTCCCGCTTCCCTATGCCGATGCCGCGGCCATGAGCACCGCGATCCGCTCGGCCCGCTGAAGGATCTGCGATGCCTGCGCCGAGCGACCGGCCCCAGTGGGAGCGCGACGGCGCGGATTGGCCCAACCGCGCCGCGAGCCGGTTCGTCCGCGCCGGCGACCTGACCTGGCACGTGCAGGAGTTCGGGGCGCCGGAGGCCCCCGTCGTCCTGCTCCTGCACGGCACCGGCGCGGCCACCCATTCCTGGGCCGGCCTCGCGCCGCTGCTCGCCGAACACTTCCGGGTCGTGGCCCCGGACCTGCCGGGCCACGGCTTCACGGATCCGTTGCCCGCCGGGCGCCTGTCCCTGCCCGGCATGGCCGGAGCGATCCGCGACCTCTTGAGGACCCTCGACCTGTCGCCGGACCTCGTGGTCGGGCATTCCGCCGGCGCGGCGATCCTGGTGCGGCTCTGCCTGGACGGGCTGGCACCCCGGCTGCTGGTGGCCCTGAACGGCGCCCTGACGCCGTTTCCCGGCCTCGCCTCGGTGCTGTTCCCGGGGCTCGCCCGGATGCTGTTCCTGAACCCCGTCACCCCGAGGATCTTCGCCTGGACCGCCGACCGTCCGGCGGTGGAGCGCCTGATCCGCGGCACCGGCTCGCGCCTCGACGCCCGCGGCCTCGAACTCTACCGGCGCCTCTTCCGCTGCCCGGGCCACGTGGCCGGCGCCCTCGGCATGATGGCGAACTGGAACCTCGCCGCTCTCGACCGGGAGATCGGCCGGCTCGCGGTGCCGACGCTGCTGCTCGTCGGCGGCGACGACAAGGCGATCGCCCCCGAGACCGCCTTCGCCCTGAAGGACCGGCTGCCCGACGCCCGGGTCCGCCTCATCCGCAACCTCGGGCACCTCGCCCACGAGGAGGCGCCGGCGCGCGTCGCCGACGAGATCGTCGCGGCCTACCGGGAGCAGGTCGCCGTCCAACCGTCCGCCGGGACTTGACGCGGACGCAGCCCGGCCGCACCGACGGGCGAGAGGACGCCCGACTGGGGATGGTCCGATCTTGGATGTCCGACGACGGTGCCGGCTCGGCCCCCGTCCGGGAGGTTTCTGCCCATGGCGCTGACGCCCGTCACCCTCACCGGCCGGCACGTCGAACTCGTGCCGCTGGCGCACGACCACGCCGCGGCCCTGGCCGAGGCGGTGCAGGACGGCGAGCTCTGGCGCCTCTGGTACACGGCGATCCCCGCCCCGGAGACGATGGCGGCCGAGATCGAGCGCCGGCTCGGCCTGCGGGACCTCGGCACGATGCTGCCCTTCACCGTCCTCGACGGGCCCGGCGGGCGCCCCGTCGGGATGACCACCTACATGAACATCGACGCCGCCGGGCCGCGGGTGGAGATCGGCTCGACCTGGTACGCCGCGCGGGTCCAGCGCACCCATCTCAACACCGAGGCGAAGCGCCTGCTTCTGGGCCACGCCTTCGAGGCCCTCGGCTGCCTCGCCGTCGAGTTCCGCACCCATGTCCTGAACCAGGCGAGCCGGCGCGCCATCGAGCGCCTCGGGGCGCGCCTCGACGGCATCCTGCGCCACCACCAGCGCCTCGCGGACGGCTCCCTGCGGGACACCTGCGTCTACAGCATCGTCGCGCCGGACTGGCCCACCGTGCGGACCCACCTGACCTGGCAACTCGCGAAGCCGCGCTAGCGTGGCCGCCACGAGCAGCGTGACCGCGACGACGAGTTCCTCGAACATGCGGGCTTGACGGAGCCCCGGTTCGGACGAGCGCCGAGATCGAGGTGGCTTCGCGCGCCGATGGTCCGCAAGACGGGTCCGCGCCGAAATCGTCTCCGCCCGGTCCGAGGGAAATGGCTGGGGTTGGTCGGCTGTGTCCCGTAGCCATCGCGCGCCCGATGTCCGATGACGGGGGACCGGCGCGGATCGTGCGCCGGCCGCTCCAGCCGTCCGGGCTCGCCCGCCCGCAGGCTTCTCACGGAAGGGGACCCGACGATGTCCGGAACCACGAGCCTCCTCGCGTTCGCGGCGGTCGCCCTCGGCATGGCGCTGACGCCCGGGCCGAACATGGTCTACCTGATCTCGCGCTCGATCTGTCAGGGCCCGCGGGCGGGCCTGATTTCGCTCGGCGGCGTCGCCCTCGGGTTCGTGGTCTACATGCTGTGCGCCGCCTTCGGTCTCACCGCCCTGGTCCTGGCGGTGCCGTTTGCCTACGACGCGATCCGCATCGTCGGCGGCCTCTACCTGCTCTGGCTCGCCTGGCAGGCCGTGCGGCCCGGGGGACGCTCCCCCTTCGAAGTGAAGGCCCTGCCGCAGGACGGTCCCCGGAAGCTGTTCCTGATGGGCTTCCTGACGAACCTGCTCAACCCGAAGATCGCGGTGATGTACCTGTCGCTGCTGCCGCAGTTCATCGATCCGGCCCGGGGCAGCGTCTTTGCCCAGGCCCTCGGCCTCGGGGCGATCCAGATCGTCCTCAGCGTCTTGGTCAACGCTGCGATCGCGGTCTCGGCCGGGTCGATCGCCCTGTTCCTGACGCGCCGGCCCTCGTTCGCCATGGTCCAGCGCTGGATCATGGGAACGGTCCTGGCCGGCCTCGCCGTCCGGATGATGACCGAGGCGCGGCGCTGAAGCGGTTTTCCATCGCTGACCGACGACGGGGAAGGGGGTGTTTCGGCACCGTCTCCTGCGGGGCGACTCAGGAGCTTTTGTCGAGCCGCGCAGAAGGCATGCACAGTTCGATGATGATCGAGCAGAGTAGCGAGACGAAAGCTCCAAACAGAACCGAATAAAGCATCGAGCCACCGAAATAACCGATGAAGTATCTTGAGCTGCCATCAATCCAAGTAAACATCGCGACTGCGCCGATCGGCATCGAGATGATAATTCTCATGGCTTTCTTTTCGATCAGAAAGATTGGATACTGGTATAGTAGGCCGCTGATCACTGCCGGAATGATGCCAATACCATAGGCAAAAGTCATGACGACCAACATATCAAGGTTGAAGATTTTTAAATCCGACACAACGATTGACCGAATACAAAGCAACGTCAGCAGGCCAATGATCGGCCCTGCGATGACATAGATCACTAGCGATTTAAAGAACTTGTCCATTGTCAGTGTCCTGGGGCCGCGCACGGAAAGGATCGCAAGGTTCTCTGTCACCGGTCCTGGCGTGACAGTCATTCGAGGCGTCCCCATCCGAGAGCCGATTGTCCGCCCGTCGCATCTAATGGCGTGATAACTCAGGGTTGTATCGTCGGGTGCGGCGCGACCAGGCACATCTCTGCGAAGCGCCACGAACCGCTCTCCGGCGAAGGATGCGTCATCCTTGCCCGCTACAGCGGTCCTGCAAGAGGCGGCACCGGCTCCCTGCGAAGCCGGATCGCGATGCGCGGAATCGAAGGCCGATGGTCGACGGCCGATGAATCCGCCCTTGCGCCCGACGCCTGACCACGAATAGTGTCAGGTTATGTTGACACTCGCCGACTCGCCGAGCCTCGCGACGACCCGGTCTCCCCGCCCGCACGCGGTGGTGATCGGCAGCGGATTCGGGGGACTGGCGGCGGCGGTGCGTCTCGGCGCGCGCGGCTACCGGGTGACGGTGTTGGAGCGCCTGGACCAGCCCGGCGGGCGGGCCCGCGTCCACCGCCAGGACGGCTTCACCTTCGATGCTGGGCCGACCATCGTCACGGCGCCGTTCCTGTTCGAGGAACTCTGGACCCTGTGCGGGCGGCGCATGGCCGACGACGTCACCCTGGCGCCGATACTGCCCTTCTACCGTATCCGCTTCCCGGACGGCGCCACCTTCGACTACAGCGGCGACCCGGAGGCGATGCGGGCGGAGGTGGCGCGGTTCTCGCCCGAGGACGTTCCCGGTTACGAGCGCTTCATGGAGCGCAGCGCCGCGATCTGCCGGATCGGGTTCGAGGAGCTCGGGCACGTCGCCTTCTCCTCGGTCCGCGACATGCTGCGGATCACGCCGTCGCTGCTGCGGCTGGGCGGTCACCGCTCGGTCTACGACCTCGTGGCGCGCTACATCCGCGACGAGCGCCTGCGCACGATCTTCAGCTTCCATCCCCTGCTGATCGGCGGCTCGCCCTTCCGGGCCAGCGCCATCTACTGCCTGATCGCCCATCTGGAGCGCCGCTGGGGCGTGCATTTCGCCATGGGCGGCACCGGCCGTCTGGTCGACGGTCTCGTCAAGCTGATCGAGGGGCAGGGCGGCACCCTGCGCTGCCGGGCCGACGTGGCCCGCATCGACGTCACCGCCGGGGCGGCCACCGGCGTCACCCTCGCCGACGGCACCCGCATCGCCGCCGACATCGTCGTGTCGAACGCCGATTCCGCCGAGACCTACCTGTCGCTGCTCGGCGGGGAGGGCCGGTCCTGGCACCGGGCGAAGCTGAAGGCCTCGTCCTCCTCCATGGGCCTCTTCGTCTGGTACTTCGGCACCAACCGGCAGTTCCCCGACCTCGCCCACCACACCATCCTGATGGGGCCGCGCTATCGCGAACTGATCGAGGACATCTTCGTCCGGAAGGTGCTGGCGCCGGATTTCAGCCTGTACCTGCACCGCCCCACCGCCACCGATCCGCTCCTGGCGCCGCCGGGCTGCGACGCGTTCTACGTGCTGGCGCCGGTGCCGAACCTCGCCGGTGGGCAGGACTGGTCGGTGCTCGCGGAGCCCTACCGCAAGGCCATCGCCGACAGCCTGGAGCGTTCGGTGATGCCGGGCCTCGCGGGTTCGATAGTGACCTCCCGCGTCACCACCCCGGCGGATTTCGCCGGCGACTTCCTCAGCTTTCGCGGCTCCGGCTTCGGCCTGGAACCCGTGCTGACGCAGTCGGCCTGGTTCCGGCCGCACAACGCCTCGTCGGCGTTCCGCAATCTCTACCTCGTCGGCGCGGGCACCCATCCGGGTGCCGGGCTTCCCGGCGTCCTGTCCTCGGCCAAGGTTCTCGACACGGTGGTGCCGGATGCGCGTCTCTTCGCCTGAAATCGTTCGGCCCGCCCGCCCGTTCTTCGACGCCGTCCGGCGCGAACCGGAGCGGCCGCCGCTCTGGGCGATTCCCCATGCGGATGCCGCAGACCATGCCGCCTGCCGGGCCGCGATCCGGGACGGCTCGCGCAGCTTCTTTGCCGCCTCCGCCCTGCTGCCGGCCCGGGTTCGGCGGCCGGCCTACGGGCTCTACGCCTTCTGCCGCCTGTCCGACGACGCGGTGGACCATGCCCCGGCCCGCGACCGTCCGGCGGCCCTGGCGCGCCTCGCCACCCGCCTTGCCCGCATCTACGACGAAGCCCCTTCCGATTCCCCCGCCGACCGGGCCATGGCCGACCTCGTGGCCGGCCACACGCTGCCCCAGGCCCTGCCCGCCGCCCTCATCGAGGGGCTGGCCTGGGACGCGCAGGGGCGGCGCTACGAGACCCTGTCCGACCTCACCGCCTATGCGGCCCGGGTCGCCGGCAGCGTCGGCGCGATGATGACGGTGCTGATGGGCGTGCGCGACGCCGCCGTGCTCGCCCGGGCCTGCGACCTCGGCGTCGCCATGCAGTTCACCAACATCGCCCGCGACGTCGGCGAGGATGCCCGGGCCGGGCGCCTCTACCTGCCGCTCGCCTGGATGCGGGAGGCCGGCCTCGACCCGGACGCCTTCGTCGCCGATCCGGTTGCCGGCCCGGAACTGCGGGCGATCGTCGGTCGTCTGCTCGCTGTCGCCGATTCGCTCTACGCCCGGGCCGAGGCGGGCATCCCCGGGCTGCCCCTCGATTGCCGGCCCGCCATCCGTGCCGCCCGCCTGATCTACGCCGAGATCGGCCGCGACCTCGAGCGTGGCGGCCTCGACCCGGTCGCCACCCGCGCCCGCGTTCCCGGCCGGCGAAAGGCCGCCCTGATGGCCCGGGCCCTCCTGCCCCTGGCCGCCGCGCCGGGCCTGATCGGGCGAGACCTTGCCGAGCCGGCCCTGGCCGAGACCGCCTTCCTGGTGGAGGCCGTGGCCGCCCAGCCCATGCCGGTGCCGACGGCCTGGTGGAACGTCCCCGCCCAGGCGGCCCGGGTCCTCGACCTCGTCGAGACCCTTCGCGCGCGCGAGGCCGCGCTGCCGGCCGGCCCATGACGGACCCGCTCTTCGCCGCCTTCGACATCGGTCTCGTCTTCGCGCTCGCCCTCGGGCTGGCGACCTGGCAGCTCGTCGTCCTGAAGCGCGGCATCCGGCGCGACCGGGCGGCGGCCCAGCGCGCGGTGGCCGAGCGGGCGAAGGACCCGCCGGCCTGATCCGTTTCAGCGCGTCCGGCGCGGCATCCGGAACGGAAGCATCAGCCGGACCAGCGGGTGACGGAAACGCGCGAGCGACAGGCTCTCGTGAACCGGGCGCACCGCCTCGCCGCGCAGGGTCGAGCGTAACCACGAGCGCGCATAGAACGGCGTGTCCTCGAAGGTCCGCGCGACCTCGACACGCGCATCGTCGCTGCGCGTCTCGCGCGGCATGCGCCAGAACCGCGTCGGCGGCAGCGCGACACGCCGCGGCGGATCGATGTCCCGGGGCGTTCCGTCGGCGGCAAAGCACAGGGTGAGTTCCTGCCGGGTGCCGTCCGTCCGGTTCACGTCGTACAGGATCGCGGCCCCGTCGCGCAGGTCGGCACGGCACCAGGTCCAATCGCGAAATGCGGCCTCCAGCGACGTGTCGCCGTGGTTGGTGTCGAAGTAGGCGGTTCCGCGCCAGGCGATCCCGGGCTCCTCCAGCGCCACCTCCACCGGCGAGGAGGGCGCCATCGGCCACCAGCGGTGCTGGCCCCGCGCGTCGAGGGTGCAGGGGCCCGGCGTGAAGCCGCCCGGGCGCAGGCGCACCGTCCCCCGGACCCGCGAGGGGATCGGCGCCGTCACCTCGTCGAGGCGGATCGTCAGGGTTGTGCCGTCCCAGGACAGGCCGCTCGGGCCGATCCGGATGTGGTCCGCATCCCGGTAGAGGCTCGCACGGCCCCGCTCGGTCATGCAGAAGCGGTTGGCCCGCTCCCCGTAGAGCACGACGTTGACGGCGCAGTGATCGAAGGGGTCGCGGGCGGGGTCCCAGGCATAATAGGGCGAGAACACGCTGCCGATGAAGGCGATGATGGTCAGGCCCTGGCGGCCGTCCTCGCTCAGGGCATCGACGTACCACCAGACGTAGCCGTCGCGATCCACCCGCGTATCGAAGCGCGGGCGCCGCTCCGGTCCCGCAGCAGGCTGTCCGCCGCGATCCGCCCGGACTGCGCCGCCATCGGCACCCCCGGTCCCGGATGGACGCTCCCCCCCGCGAGGTAGAGGCCCGGAATCCGCGTGCGGGCGCCCGGGCGCTTGAACGAGGCCATCCAGCCGTGGGACGCCCGTCCGTAGAGGGCGCCCGCCGATCCCGGGAACAAGCGCGCGAACTCCGCCGGGCCCGTCGTCACCGAATCCGCCGTCTCCGAGAGGGTCAATCCGCTCGCGCTCAGGCGCCGCCGCATCGTGGTCACGCATGTCTTGATCTCCGAGGGGCTGAAGGTCCGGGCCGGGGCATTGACGAGGCAGAGCAGGCGCTCGAGCCGTCCTGACGGCACGTTCGCGTCGGTGCGATCCTGCGCGCAGACGTAGACGGTGGGATCGTCCGGCAGATGCCCGGCACGGATGCGCGCGAACTCCGCGGCGTAGTCGCCCGAGAAGAACACTGTGTGCCGCGAGAGCGGAAAGCCTTCGGCGCGGGCCTGCGCGCAGAGCGTGACCGCCGAGAGCGACCGCTCGAAGGCCGGGACGGTCTCGGCCGCCCAGGCGGCGTCGCGTCCGAGCAGGCCGTCGGCCAGGGCCGCCACATCGGCATTGCTGATGACGGCATCCGCGGTCAGCCGCTCGCCGTCGTCGAGATCGACGCCGACGACGCGGCCGCCCTGCACGGCGATGCCCCGCGCAGCCGTCCCGTAGCGGAATCCGGCGCCGCGCTCCGCCGCCAGATCGGCGACCGCGGCGGCAAGGCGGCTGAGGCCACCGGCCACGTGCCAGACGCCCTGGCTCTCCACATGGGCCACCAGCATCAGGGTCGCGGGGGCCGCGAAGGGCGACGAGCCGCAATAGGTCGCGTAGCGGCCGAAGAGCTGGCGCAGGCGCGGGTCTTCGAAGTAGTCGCCCAGCGCGCGCCACAGGGTCGTGAAGGGCTGGATTCGCCAGAGGTCGCCCAGTCCCGAGAGGCCGGCCCGGCGGGTCAGATCGATCGGGCTCGGGCGCTCGCCACGAATGAAGGGCCCCTCCAGGGTGGCGTAGACCTCGGCCGCCCGGGCGCGGAACCGGCGGTATCCGTCGCGCTCGCGTGCCCCGGCGAAGTCCGCGATGGCCGTCTCGGAGGCGTCCGGATCGGCGTGGAGGTCGAGCTGTTCGCCCGGTCCCCAGGCGTGGCGGGCCAGGATCGCGGCCGGCTCCAGCCCGACATGGGCGGCGAGATCCGCACCGCATTCGGCAAAGATCTCCTCGAAGACCCAGCGCATCGTGAACACGGTCGGACCGGCATCGACCGCCGCCTCGCCCACCGGCACGCGTCGCATCTTGCCGCCCGGCCGCTGCGCCCGCTCCAGCACCGTCACGTCGAGGCCCGCATGGGCGAGTCGCAGGGCCGCCACCAGACCTCCGATCCCCGCGCCGATGATGACGATCTTCACGTGGTTCCCTCCCGTCAAGTAAATCTGACTTGACGACTGTCAACAAATACTGACACTTTCGATGTCCAAGAACAAGCGGCATGGGAGTTACGGCCAATGGACGCCAACCGTCGCATCGAGCAGGCGCTCGACGCCGCCGTTTCCCACCTGGAAGCACCCGGAGCGCCGCCACGACTCGCGGAGTCGATCCGCTACGCCGTCTTCCCCGGCGGACACCGGATCCGCCCCCGCCTGTGCCTGTCGGTGGCGCGCGCCTGCGGTGACGACGATCCGGCAGCCTCGGACGCGGCTGCCGCCGCCATCGAACTTCTGCACTGTGCCTCCCTGGTCCACGACGATCTGCCGTGCTTCGACGACGCGCCCCTTCGGCGCGGCCAGCCGTCCGTCCATGCGGCCTTCGGCGAGCCCCTGGCGGTGCTGACGGGCGACGCCCTCATCGTGTCCGCCTTCGAGACGCTGGCGCGCGGCGCCGCCCGGAATCCGAAGCGGCTCGCCGCCCTGGTCGGCCTCGTTGCCCGGGCGGCCGGTTCGCCCTCCGGGATCGCCGCCGGCCAGGCCTGGGAGTCCGAGCCGACCGTGGCGTTGACCGAGTATCAACAGGCCAAGACCGGGGCCCTGTTCGCCGCCGCGACGGTCACGGGGGCCGCCGCGGCGGGCGTACCGTCGCTCCCGTGGCGTCTCCTCGGCGAATGCCTGGGCGAGGCCTACCAAGTGGCCGATGATCTGCGCGACGTCGCCTGCCGTCAGGAGGAGGTCGGCAAGCCCGTCGGCCGCGACTCGACCCTCGGTCGCCCGAACGCCGCCGCCCTCCTCGGGATGAGCGGGGCGCTCACGCGCCTGAAGCGCCTGGTGCGCGAGGCCGTCGACGTCATTCCGGATTGTCCGGGAGCCGAGACGCTCCGCGCCGAGATCGAGGCGCAGACGCGGCTCTTCCTGCCGGCGAGCCTGGCACGGGAGTTGGCGTAAGGTGGCGCGCGGCGCCACCCTCGATCCACCGGCCCGGGCCGGCGCCGGTGGCCTTCGGGCGCGCTGGTTCGCGTTACGGGCCCGCCTCGTCGCCGATCCGCGATTCCAGCGCTGGGCGGCCGGCTTTCCCCTGACGCGGCGGATCGCCCAGGCGCGGACGCGCGCCCTGTTCGATCTCTGCGCGGGCTTCACCTATTCGCAGACCCTGTTCGCCTGCGTTCGGCTCGATCTCTTCGGCATGCTGTCGGAGGGTCCGGTGCCGGAAGCGGCGCTCGCCCACCGGATGGGGCTCGCGCCCGAGGCCGGGACGCGTCTGCTCAAGGCCGCGGCCTCCCTCGGGTTGATCCGCCGGCTGCCGGACGGCCACTGCCTCCTGGCCGATCTCGGCGCCGCCCTGGTGGGGAACCCCGCGATCGGCCGGATGATCGAGCACCACGCGCTGCTCTATGAGGACCTGCGCGACCCCGTGGCCCTCCTGCGGGGCGAGGCGGGACCGACCCGTCTCGCCGGGTACTGGCCCTATGCGTCCGGAGACGGGCCCGATCTGCAGGGCGACGCGGTTGCGTCCTACAGCGGGCTGATGTCGGCCTCCCAGGCGCTGATCGCGGAGGATCTCCTCGAGGCCTACCCGATGCGGCGCCACCGCTGCCTCATGGATGTCGGCGGCGGCGAGGGCGCCTTCCTGGCGGCGGCCGGCCGCGTCGCGCCGGACCTTCAGCTCAGGCTCTTCGACCTGCCGGCGGTGGCCGATCGCGCCGAGGAGCGCATGATGCGCGACGGGCTCGCGGGCCGCTTCGAGGCCTTCGGCGGCAGCTTCCGGACGGACCCGCTACCGCCCGGCGCCGACGCGATCACCCTGGTGCGGGTGGTGCACGATCACGACGACGCAACCGTCCGCATCCTGCTCGCGGCGGTACGCGAAGCGCTTCCCCCCGGCGGGCGTCTCATCCTCGCCGAGCCCATGAGTGGCACGCCCGGCGGCGAGCCCATCACGGACGCCTATTTCGGCCTCTACCTTCTCGCGATGGGCAGCGGGCAGTGCCGCTCCGCGCAGGAACTCAGGGCGCTTCTCTCCGAAGCAGGCTTCCGGCGCACCGTCGAGGTCGCAACGCGCCGTCCCCTGCTGACGCGCCTGTTGGTGTCAACGCGATAAGCCACGTCTGGTGTAAGTTTGTCTTGACGTTTAAAAGTGTCTATCTAGGATGACATAAGGGTTCGGGGTTGAACGGACCGAGTCGTTGGATGGGGGGAGGGCAGGCGCGATGCAGACAGATGCCGTCGTCCTCCGCGATCCCGGTCGGATCAGCCTGGAATGCCTGGCTCTCGATGCTCCCACGGCGGCCGATGCCGTCGTGGCGATCCGCTGGAGCGGCATCAGCACAGGAACCGAGCGCCTGCTCTGGTCGGGCCGGATGCCGTCGTTTCCCGGCATGGGCTACCCGCTGGTGCCCGGCTACGAGTCCGTGGGCGAGGTCGTCGAGGCCGGGGTCGCGAGTGGCGTCCGGGTCGGGCAGACGGTGTTCGTCCCCGGCGCGCGATGCTTCGGTCCGGTCCGCGGATTGTTCGGCGGGGCCGCGTCCCACCTCGTCAGCGCCGGCGAGCGCCTCGTGCCCATCGACGGCGCGTGGGGCGAGCGCGGAACCCTGATCGCCCTGGCCGCTACCGCGCGGCACGCCCTGGCGGGGATCGACCTGCGCCAGCCGCTCCTCGTCATCGGCCACGGTGTCCTCGGCCGCCTCGTCGCGCGGATCGCCCAGGCCCTCGGGGGGACGCCGCAGGTTTGGGAGACCAACCCGGTGCGGCGCGCGAGCGAGGGTCCCTATCCCGTCCTCGCTCCGGACGACGATGCGCGGCGCGACTACGCCACGATCCTCGATGTCAGCGGCGATTCCACGATCCTCGATACGGGGATCGCGCGCCTCGCGCCCGGTGGCGAGGTCGTTCTCGCCGGGTTCTACGAAGACCGCCTCGGCTTCGCCTTCGCGCCGGCCTTTCTCCGGGAAGCCCGGATCCGCGTCGCCGCCCAGTGGCGGCCGGAGGATCTCGCCGCGACCCTCGCGCTCATCGCCGAGGAGCGCCTCTGCCTCGACGACCTCGTCACCCATCGGCGCCCGGCCGCGGACGCACCGGACGCCTATCGCACGGCCTTCGGCGACGCCGGATGCCTGAAGATGATCCTGGATTGGAGAGCCGCATGAACATCCAGCTGAAGGCCACGCAGCTGAACGGCGGCGCCCTGACGGCTTCCGAGACCCTTCGCGCCGAGGCCGGCATCGAGCCGGATCCCGTGCCGGTGGCCGCCTCCAAGGAGACGCAGATCATCGCGATCTACGGCAAGGGCGGCATCGGCAAGTCGTTCACCCTCGCCAATCTCAGCTACATGATGGCCCAGCAGGGCAAGAAGGTCCTGCTGATCGGCTGCGACCCGAAGAGCGACACGACCTCGCTGCTGTTCGGCGGACGCGCCTGCCCGACGATCATCGAGACGTCGACCAAGAAGAAGCTCGCCGGTGAGCAGGTCGCGATCGGCGACGTCTGCTTCAAGCGCGACGGCGTCTACGCCATGGAGCTCGGCGGCCCCGAGGTCGGGCGAGGCTGCGGCGGGCGCGGCATCATCCACGGCTTCGAATTGCTGGAGAAGCTCGGCTTCCACGAATGGGGCTTCGACTACGTCCTTCTCGACTTTCTCGGAGACGTGGTCTGCGGCGGCTTCGGCCTGCCGATCGCCCGCGACATGTGCCAGAAGGTCATCGTCGTCGGCTCGAACGATCTCCAGTCGCTCTACGTCGCCAACAACGTCTGCTCGGCAGTGGAATACTTCCGCAAGCTCGGCGGCAACGTCGGTGTCGGAGGCCTCGTCATCAACAAGGACGACGGCACCGGCGAGGCGCAGGCCTTCGCGGCCGCCGTCGGCATCCCGGTCCTGGCCTCGATCCCGGCCGACGACGACATCCGCAAGAAGAGCGCGAACTACGAGATCATCGGGCGGCCCGAGAGCCCCTGGGGCTCCCTGTTCGCCGATCTCGCCCAGAACGTCCACGACGCGGCGCCGAACCACCCGACGCCCCTCAGCCAGGACGGTCTCCTCGGCCTGTTCAAGGGCGAGGCCGTCGGCCGGGGCGTCACCCTGGTGCCCGCCACCTTCGCGGACATGTGCGGCACGACGCGGGTCGTGAAGCCGTCCCTCGAAGTCGTCTACGACGAGGTCTGACGCATCATGGCCGTCACCCTCGACATCGCCGACCTCCGCGCCCGCCAGACCCTTCGCGCCGGCCATGAGCGCCCGGCTTCGACCCTGGCCCCCGTCGCGGCCCCGGCCGAGGTGGTGAACCTCGCCGCCGCGAAGGCGGACGGCCTGGGCTGCCACTCGGGCAGAGCGACGATGCGGGCGGCGGCCGAGGCCGCCGGCATGTCCGAGACGCTCGAGCAGCTTCGGACGGATTACCCCGCCGGCCCGCACGACCAGCCCCAGAGCATGTGCCCGGCCTTCGGTTCGCTCCGGGTCGGCCTGCGGATGCGCCGCACGGCGACGATCCTCTCGGGCTCGGCCTGCTGCGTCTACGGCCTGACCTTCACGTCGCATTTCTACGGCGCCAGGCGGAGCGTGGGCTACGTGCCCTTCAACTCCGAGACCCTGGTCACCGGCAAGCTGTTCGAGGACATCCGCGAGGCGGTGTTCCAGGTGGCCAAGCCTGCCGACTACGACGCCGTCGTCGTCATCAATCTCTGCGTTCCCACCGCCTCGGGCGTGCCCCTGCGCCTCCTGCCGAAGGCGATCGACGGGGTCCGCATCATCGGCATCGACGTGCCGGGCTTCGGGGTGCCGACCCATGCCGAGGCCAAGGACGTGCTCGCCGGGGCGATGCTGAAGTTCGCCCGCTCGGAGGCCGAGCAGGGGCCCGTCCAGGCGCCCCGCACGGGGCGGGCCGAGCGCCCGACCGTGGCCCTCCTCGGCGAGATGTTTCCGGCCGACCCGGTCGTCATCGGCGGCCTGCTGGAGCCCCTCGGACTCAGCGCCGGACCGGTGGTGCCGACGCGGGAATGGCGCGAACTCTACGCGGCCCTCGACTGCACGGCGGTCGCGGCGATCCACCCGTTCTACACCGCTTCCATCCGGGAATTCGCCGCCGCCGGCCGCCCCGTCGTGGGTTCGGCCCCGGTCGGCCATGACGGCACCGCCGACTGGCTCGACCGGATCGGCGAAGCCTGCGCGGTGCCCCGTGCCACCGTCGAGGCCGCCAAGAACCGGCTCCTGCCGATGATCCGGGGCGCGCTCGCCGCCAACCCGATCCGGGGCCGGATTACGCTGTCGGGGTACGAGGGGTCCGAACTGCTGGTCGGGCGCCTCCTCGTCGAGAGCGGCGCGGACCTGGCCTATGTGGGCACCGCCTGTCCGCGCACGCCCTATTCGGAGGCCGACCAGGCCTGGCTCGAGGCGCGCGGCGTCACCGTGCGCTACCGCGCCTCCCTGGAGGACGACCTCGGCGCCATGCGGGACGCGCGGCCGGACCTCGCCATCGGCACCACGCCGGTGGTGCAGAAGGCCAAGGCCCTCGGCATCCCGGCCCTCTACTTCACCAACCTGATCTCGGCCCGCCCGCTGATGGGCGTCGCCGGCGCCGGGTCGCTGGCCAAGGTCATCAACGCGGCGCTCGGCAACCGCGGCCGCTTCGATGCCATGCGGGCGTTCTTCGACGGGGTCGGCGAGGGTCATGCCGCGGGCATCTGGGAGGATGTGCCCAAGCTCCGCCGGAACGTCGCCTCGGCCGTGCGGGCCAAGCCCGCGCCGGGACAGTTCGAACACGCGCCGATCGGGGAGATGGCCTGATGCTCGTCCTCGATCACGACCGGGCGGGCGGCTACTGGGGCGCCGTCTACGTCTTCACCGCCATCAAGGGTCTGCAGGTCGTCATCGACGGCCCGGTGGGCTGCGAGAACCTGCCGGTGACCTCGGTGCTGCACTACACCGACGCGCTGCCGCCGCACGAACTGCCCATCGTGGTGACGGGCCTGGCCGAGGAGGAACTCGGCCGGCACGGCACAGAGGCCGCGATGAAGCGGGCCCACGCCACCCTCGATCCCGCCCAGCCCAGCGTGGTCGTCACCGGCTCCATCGCCGAGATGATCGGCGGCGGCGTCACGCCGGAGGGCACCAACCTCCAGCGCTTCCTGCCGCGCACCATCGACGAGGATCAGTGGCAGGCCGCCGACCGGGCCATGGCCTGGCTCTGGAACGAGTACGGCGCCAAGCGCTTCGCCAAGAAGGGCATTCCGGCCCGGCCCGCCCGCAGCGAGGGCGTGAAACCGCGGGTGAACCTGATCGGGCCGGCCTACGGCACCTTCAACATGCCCTCGGACCTCGCCGAGATCCGGCGCCTCGTCGAGGGCATCGGCGCCGAGGTGAACCTCGTGTTTCCCCTCGGCTCGCACCTCGCCGACGTGCCCGCCCTGGTGAACGCGGATGCCAACATCTGCCTCTACCGCGAGTTCGGCCGCCTGCTCTGCGAGGCCCTGGAGCGCCCCTACTTCCAGGCGCCCATCGGCATCCATTCGACCACGCGGTTCCTGCGCGCGCTCGGCGAGGCCCTCGGCCTGGACCCCGAGCCGTTCATCGCCCGCGAGAAGCACACCACGATCAAGCCGGTCTGGGACCTGTGGCGCTCGGTGACGCAGGATTTCTTCGGCACGGCGAGCTTCGGGATCGTGGCCTCCGAGACCTACGCGCGCGGCGTCCGGCACTTCCTCGAGGACGAGATGGGGCTGCCCTGCCACTTCGCCGTGGCTCGCAAGGCGGGTGCGAAGACCGACAACGCCGAGATCCGCGACCTCATCGCGAAGACCCCGCCTCTGGTGCTGTTCGGCTCCTTCAACGAGCGGATGTATGCGGCCGAGTCCGGTGCCCGGGCGGTGTTCGTGCCGGCCTCGTTCCCCGGCGCGATCATCCGGCGCCACACCGGCACGCCCTTCATGGGATTCGCCGGCGCGACCTACCTCGTCCAGGAGGTCTGCAACGCCCTGTTCGACATGCTCTTCCACATCCTGCCGCTGGCCCGCGACATGGACAGGGTCGAGGCGACCCCAGCGCGGCTCCACCGGGAGCTGCCCTGGGACGAGGCGGCCCGGGCCCGTCTCGACGAACTCGTCGAGGCCCATCCCGTGCTGGTGCGGATCTCGGCGGCCAAGCGCCTGCGTGATGCCGCCGAGCGCGTCGCGCGCGGCGAGGGCGGAGGCCGGGTGATCGCCGATCACGTCGAGCGCGCCCGCGCCGAGGCCAGCCTGGGAGCCGCCGCATGAGCGCGCGTCCCGGCCTCGGCGCCCATTCCTTTTCCGATTGGAACGGCGCGGCGCCGTCCAAGCGGTCGATGCCGACCCCGCGCGTCCCGACCCGGACGCGTCCCGCCGCGGAACGCCGAGAGGAGACCCATCCCATGCAACGTTCGCTCAATCCGGTGTCGCGCCTGCATCAGGACGAGGTCCAGTTCCGGATCATCCTGGCCAGCACCTATCCGTTCTTCCTCATCGCGGCGCTGGTGCAGCGCGTGATCCCGCAGGCCCGGACGGCGCTGCCGCAGCGGCGGCGCTCGGTCTTCGCCGAGGCCCGGGCGATGGCCGTCTCGGCCATTCCCTTCGTGTTCATGGGCTGACTTCGCCCTCGGGTCGAGGCGTTCCGCCCGCCCCCGATCGACCTCCCGTCCGAACAGGCGGGAAGGACCGCCGAGGCCGCTCCGCGCGGTCCGGTGACACCCACCGTACCCGGACGTGCGGGCGCGGCTAGCCAAAGCGGAGGTTTGACCCAATGGCCAATGGCATTGTCGAGAAACCGAGCAGCCTGTCCGGGCTGACGGAACCGGAAGCCAAGGAGTTCCACGCGATCTTCTTGACCAGCTTCATCATCTTCACGGCGATCGCCGTGGTCGCCCACATCCTCGTGTGGCTGTGGCGCCCCTGGCTGCCCGGACCGAAGGGCTACGCCGCCCTCGAGACGGCCGCCCAGGGCGTCGCTTCCCTGCTCTCCTGAGAAGGACCCTCATCATGCACAAGGTCTGGCTTCTCTTCGATCCGCGCCGCACCCTGGTGGCGCTCTTCACCTTCCTCTTCATTCTGGCGCTGCTGATCCACTTCATCTTGCTCAGCACCGACCGGTTCAATTGGCTGGAAGGTCCCAAGGCGCCGCGCGCCGCCAACGCGCAGACGCTGGTTCTGCCCACGATGCCCGCCTGACCGGCGCGCACCGCAAGCACGGATGATCGGCGGGCGGGCCCCAAAAGCCCCCCGTCGGCCATCGCCGACAGACGTGGTCGAGAGACGTGGTGGAGCGGGGAGGTCGCGATGGCGATGCTGAGTTTCGAGCGAAAATACCGCATCCGCGGCGGCACCCTGGTCGGCGGCGACCTGTTCGATTTCTGGGTCGGGCCGTTCTACGTCGGCTTCTTCGGCGTCACGACGCTGTTCTTCTCGGTGCTTGGAACGGCGCTGATCATCTACGGTGCGGCGCTCGGACCGACCTGGAACATCTGGCAGATCAACATCGCGCCGCCCGATCTGAAGTACGGGCTCGCCCTGGCGCCGCTCCAGGAGGGCGGCCTCTGGCAGATCATCACCTTCTGCGCTGTCGGCGCCTTCTCGTCCTGGGCCCTGCGCGAGGTCGAGATCTGCCGCAAGCTCGGCATCGGCTACCACGTGCCCTTCGCCTTCGCGGTGGCGATCTTCGCCTACGTGACCCTGGTCGTGATCAGGCCGCTCCTGATGGGCGCCTGGGGGCACGGGTTCCCCTACGGCATCCTCAGCCACCTCGATTGGGTCTCGAACACCGGCTACCAGTA
The DNA here is from genome assembly GCF_001422215.1 of Methylobacterium sp. Leaf89. Taxonomy (NCBI): domain Bacteria; kingdom Pseudomonadati; phylum Pseudomonadota; class Alphaproteobacteria; order Hyphomicrobiales; family Methylobacteriaceae; genus Methylobacterium; species Methylobacterium sp. Leaf89. Next base: position 426,584 of record NZ_LMML01000029.1, read on the forward strand.
CCTGCATTTCCACTACAATCCCGCGCACATGTTGGCGGTGACGTTCTTCTTCACCACGACGCTCGCGCTCTCGCTGCACGGTTCGCTGATCCTGTCCTCGACCAATCCGGGTAAGGGCGAGGTGGTGAAGACCCCCGAGCACGAGGACACCTTCTTCCGCGACACCATCGGCTACTCGATCGGCACGCTCGGCATCCACCGGCTCGGCCTGTTCCTGGCGCTGTCGGCCGGCTTCTGGAGCGCCGTCTGCATCGTCATCAGCGGCCCGTTCTGGACCCGCGGCTGGCCCGAATGGTGGGGCTGGTGGCTCAATCTCCCCGTCTGGCGCTGATCTCGGAATAGGGAGGCTCGCGACACCATGGCCTACTACCAGAACATCTTCTCCGAAGTGCAGGTCCGCCCGGTCCAGCCGGACCTCGGCATCCCGGTCGACTCCAACAAGCGCTGGGGCACGCCGTTCAACTCCTACCTGTTCGGCCTCATCGGCAATGCGCAGGTCGGCCCGATCTACATCGGCTATCTCGGGGCGCTCTCCTTCGCCTGTGGCCTGATCGCCTTCGAGATCATCGGCCTCAACATGTTGGCGAGCGTGAACTGGGATCCGATCCAGTTCGTGCGGCAGTTGCCCTGGCTCGCCCTCGAGCCGCCCCGTCCGCAATACGGCCTGAAAGTCCTGCCGCCGCTGGCCGAGGGCGGCTGGTGGCTGATCGCCGGCTTCTTCCTGACTGCCTCGATCCTGCTCTGGTGGCTGCGGCTGTTCCGTCGCGCCAAGGCGCTGGGCCTGGGCTACCACGTGCCCTGGGCCTTCGCCTCCGCGATCTGGCTGTTCCTCGTGCTCGGCTTCATCCGGCCGGTGCTGATGGGATCCTGGAGCGAGGCCGTCCCGTTCGGCATCTTCCCCCACCTCGACTGGACCGCCGCCTTCTCGCTGCGCTACGGCAACCTGTTCTACAACCCCTTCCACATGCTCTCGATCGTCTTCCTCTACGGGTCGACGCTGCTCTTCGCGATGCATGGCGGCACCATCCTGGCCGTGAGCCGCTTCGGCGGCGAGCGCGAGATCGACCAGATCGTCGACCGCGGCACCGCCACCGAGCGCGCCGCCCTGTTCTGGCGCTGGACTATGGGCTTCAACGCCACCATGGAATCGGTCCACCGCTGGGCCTGGTGGTTCGCGGTCCTGACGACGCTCACCGGCGGCATCGGAATCCTGCTCACCGGAACGGTCGTCGACAACTGGTACCTCTGGGCCGTCAAGCACGGCGTCGCCCCGTCCTACCCGCAGGTCTATCCGCCGGTCGTCGATCCGCTGAGTGTGTCGCCCACAACCCTGCCAGGGGGAGCTCCATGAAGACCTTCTTCGCCGTCCTCGGAGCTTCCATCGCCTTCTTCCTCACCGTGGCGATGGTCGGTCTGACCGACTGGGACCGACCGCCGCTGGCGGTTCAACAGAATGGCTTTCGCGGGACCGCGATGGCGCAGGTCCACACCCGCGAAGCCGTCGAGGACACCCGGGACGCCAACCTGGCGCCGGCGCCCGCCGATCCCGCCGAGCCCGGCGAGGAGCTCGCCGGTACGACCTACGAGAACGTCCAAGTCCTCAAGAACGTCAGCGTCAACGAGTTCAATCGCCTGATGGCGTCGATGACCGAGTGGGTCAGCCCCGAACAAGGCTGCACCTACTGCCACAATACCGAGAACATGGCCGACGACAGCCTCTATCAGAAGAAGGTCGCCCGGCGGATGCTGCAGATGACGCAGCACATCAACAGTTCCTGGAAGGAGAACCACGTCGGCGGTGCGGGCGTCACCTGCTACACCTGCCACCGGGGACAGCCGGTGCCGGCCAATATCTGGTTCACCCAGCCGGGTCCCAATCGCCCGGGCGGCTTCATCGCCCGCAACAACGGGCAGAACATGGCCGCGCCGTCGGTCGGCCTGGCCTCGCTCCCCTACGACACCCTCACCGAATACCTCGCCGACAAGACCATCGACAACAACGCGATCCGGGTGAACGCGACGACGGCGCTGCCGACGACCAAGGGCAAACCGATCCAGGATGCGGAGAAGACCTACGGGTTGATGATCCACATGTCGGAGGGACTGGGGGTCAACTGTACCTTCTGTCACAACACCCGGGCGATCTCGAACTGGTCGCAGAGCACGCCGCAACGGACCACCGCCTGGCACGGCATCCGGATGGTGCGGGACATCAACGGCAATTACCTCGAGCCGCTGCTCTCGACGTTCCCCCCGAACCGCCTCGGGGCTCTGGGTGACGTGCCGAAGGTCAATTGCACCACCTGCCACAACGGGGTCAGCAAGCCCCTGAACGGTGCGAACGTCATCGACGCCTATCCCGAGCTCGCCAAGTTGACCGAGACAGCGAGCGCCGCCGATCCCAATCCGCCGGTCACCCCATCGCCCGTTCCGGATCAGCCCGCGATGCCCGTTCCGACGCCGCAATAGGCCGGCCGTCTCCCGATCGGACACGAAACGCCGCTGGACAGGCCTCCGGCGGCGTTTCGACGATCGGAGACGGTCCGCGACGAGTGACGCGTCTCGTCGCGCGGGACTACTTCTTGGAGGCCAGGTAGGCGATCACATCGTCGATCTTCTTGTCGTCGGGATAGCCGGCGAACACCATCTTGGTTCCCGGGACCTTCGCCTTCGGGTTCTTCAGCCACTCGTGCAGGTTGGCCTCGTCCCAGGTGATCCCGGAGCCCTTGAGCGCGGCGGAATAGGTGTAGCCTTCCTCCGAGGCGGCCTTGCGGCCGACGACGCCGGTCAGGTTCGGTCCAACCCCATTCTTGCCGAAGGCGTGACAGGCCTTGCAGGGTGCGAACGCCTTCTCCCCCGCCGCGGCATCCCCCTCGGCATGCGCGGCCATCGGGAGCAGGGCGGCAAACAGAGCACCGTAGATCGTGTGTCGCATGGGGTTTCCTCGCAGATCGTTCTGGTGGTGAAACCTAGCTAAAGCGCCGCTTTCAAAAGTAATGCGAACCGCAACGATTATCACGGCAACGTGATTGTCCTGGAGGGATTAAGGGCGGCGATCGTCTGGTTTGGCCAGTCGGGGGGCCTACCCTTAGGCCCCTGCGCGAAATCCATCGCCCCAGGTGGAGCCATGCCGGTCCAACCCGCCGACGTCTGCCAGTTCTTCCATCGCACCGGCTGGAGCCAGGCGCGCCTCGCCTGGGAACTCGGGATCAACCAGCCGCGGATCTCGCGTTTCATCAACGGCATGAAGAAACCGAACCCGGACCTCGTGCGTGTCCTGGATGCCTTCTTCGCGGCGGAGGCGCCGGCCCGCGTCGCGGCGCGGACAGGCGGCGGGCATCGGCACGGCCCTCCGCGCGGGTAGACTGCCGCTCTCCCGACACCGGCGCTGCCGGCATCGGATCAAACCGTCTTCGCGTCGGACGCTCGCCCGAAGCGCGCCGTCGCCTTCACCCGGCGAACGGTCGCCGAAGGTCCCGTGAGGCTCGTTCGCGAATGACCGGTGTCCCCCGCGGCGAAGGCCGGATGGTCCGCGCCGAGGACGAAACGCCAAGGGTGCCGGTCCGGTCACGACCGCGGCGCCTCCTCGGCACGATGGCGTCGATCGCCGCCGTCATCGCCCGGGTGACCGCGGGCTGAACGCCCGCGCGCCCTCGTCCCGTCAGGTCCGGGCGTAGGCGGCTGCATCCGCCACCTGCGCGGAGGACGGCGTCACGCCGGTGTAGCGGATGAACTGTTCGAGGCCCTGCAGGACCAGGACCTCGTGCCCGGTGATGCACGGCTTCCCGAGGCGTTCCGCCGCCGCGAGGAACGGCGTCCGGGAGGGCAGGGCGACCACGTCGAAGGCGATGGCGCAGGCGGCGATGGCCGCCTCCGGAAAGGCCAGGGCCCCGGCATCCGGCCCTTCCATGCCGAGGGGCGTGACGTTGACGAGGAGCGGGGCCGTGCGGTCGCCGACCTCGGTCGCATGGGCGAAGCCGGACCGCTCCGCCAGGGCCGCACCCGCCGCCGCATTGCGCGCCACGATCGTCCCATGCCGAAAGCCCGAATCGCGCAGGGCCGCCACGACCGCCTTGGCCATCCCGCCGGACCCGCGCACGATGAACGGCGTCGCCGGATCGATCGCGTACCGGGCCAATAGGGCGCGCACGGCGAGATAGTCCGTGTTCGCGCCGGTCAGCGTGCCGCCGTCGTTGATGATGGTGTTGACGCTGTCGATCGCCCGCGCGGACGGATCGAGGGTGTCGAGGAGGGGGATCACCGCCTCCTTGAAGGGCATCGAGACCGCGCAGCCGCGGATGCCGAGGGCGCGGATGCCGCCGATCGCCCCGGGCAGGTCGGTGGTCGAGAACGCCTTGTAGACGTAGTCGAGACCGAGCAGCGCGTAGAGCCGGTTGTGGAACCGCGACCCGAAATGCCCCGGCCGGGCCGACAGGGACATGCAGAGCGTCGTGTCCCGTCCGATCGGGGGACGCGCGGGCAGACCCGCCTCCGCGTTCTCCGCCGTCCCGCCCACCCTCAGGGCTGCGATCCCGCGAAGAGCTTCGGGTTCAGGGCGGCGAGCGCCAGGAGGGGCGGGGGCATGATGACGCCGGCGACACGCATGGCGCGCGCGGCCGCGCGGCAGGCGGTCTGGTCGTTCGCTCCGGCGGCGGCCTCGAGCTGCGCCACGACGGCGGGATCCGGCTTCGGGCTCGGCGCCGGCGCACCGGGCGGCGGCGGAGACTTTGCGGCGGCATTGGCCTGCGCCAGGACGGTCTTGCCGTCGCTGACGGGGGCCCGCGTGTCGCTGGTGGGCGCCTTGGTGTCGGTGTTCGTGGGCCCGCTCAGCCCCGACTTCTGCTGCGGGTCACCGCCGGCCGTGGAGGGCTGCCCGTCGCTCTTGCCGGAGGCATTGGAGACGGCGGTGGCCTGCTTGGGCGGCGTGGCGGCCTCCTGCTTCTTCTCCTCCGGCTTCTGCACGAACGCGATCAGTTCCTGGCACAGGTTCGCCGGTCCCTTCGCGGGCGCCGCCGCCGGGGCGGGCGCCGCATCCTGCGCGAAGGCTGCGGGCGCCGCGAGGCAGCCCGACAGGAGCAGTGCGGCGAAGGGCAGGCGTCGGATCATCTTCGGTCCCCTGTGGTCCGGGCGCTTCGTTCGTATCGGCGATCGCAGGATGGATCAGGACCGCTTCGGATGGGAGGGCTCGCCGGTGGCCTTGCCGTGAGCCGATTCCCCGGTGTCGTTCGTCTGCGGATCCCCGTTCCACTTCTCCCCGACGAGATTGGTGCCCGGCTCCGACACGCGGGCGCCCGACGTCGCGAAGGCCTGATAGGCGAACGTCTGATTGCTCGTCAGGGCGTACATCGCCACGACGCCGAGCCCGATGGCCGCGATGATGGCGAGGATGAAGGCTTTCATGGTCGGGGTCCTCGCCGCGCGGGCGTGCAGGGTGTTCGGTTACTCGGCGGGGGCGGGGTGGCGACCGGAGAGCTGCGGGCCGCTCGCCGTCTTCGCCTGCTCCTGCTCCACCCAGAGATCGTGGTGGGCGCGCGCCCAGGCCAGGTCGACCTTGCCGCTGCCCATGGCGTCGTAGGCGCCCTTCATGCCGAGCGTGCCGATGTAGATATGGGCGAGGATGCCGGCGATGAAGGCGATGCCGATCAGCGAGTGGATCACCTGCATGACCTGCATGCCGTTGATGTCCAGTAGCGCGAACGGGAACAGCATCATCAGGCCGGTCATGCTCATGGCGGCGCCGAAGCCGGCGACCATCCAGAACACGCCCTTCTGGCCGGCGTTGAAGCGGGCCGCGTGCGGGTGCTTCTTGCCGATGAACCCGCCGCCGGCCTTGATCCAGTCCCAGTCGAGGCGGTTCGGGATGTTGTCCTTGATCCAGACTACGAACATCATCACCACGCCGAACATGAACGGCCAGGCGAGATAGACGTGGCTGTACTTGGCCCACTGCGCCAGGGCGCCGAAGGCCTCGGGGCCGATCAGCGGCATCAGCAGGCGCTTGCCGAAGATGTAGTTCAGGCCGGAGAGCGACAGGATGATGAAGCACACGGCCGTCATCCAGTGGGTGAAGCGCTCGAAGGTGTTGAAGCGCAGGATCTTCCGGCCCGATTCCTGGCTGTGCTCCGTGAGGATGCGCCCGCGCCAGAGAAAGAACGCCCCCAGCGCGCCGATCATGCCGAGAATGAGGGCGGCCCCGATCCACGGGAGGTAGTGCTCGCGGAACGACTGGTACTCGCGACCCTGCGGCTGGATCAGGTTCGCGGCCTTCCGATCGGGGATGCTGATCCGGCCGGTGATCTTGTCCGCGTTCTTGAAGAGAAACTCTTCGTTCACCGAATCCGCCGTGGGCCTGGCGCCCATGGGGTTCTGCCCATCCTGCGTGATCGGATTCTGGGCGCGTGCCGGTTCGAACGCGCCCGGCGCGGCCAGGAGCGTCGTCGCGACGACGAGGGTGCTGAGGAGCGTGACTGCCCGCCGCATCGGCGTTCCTTTCGATGGCATGTCGTCTTGGAGCCGCCGGACGGCCGCCGGCTCCAGGGGCGAGGGGGCGATCAGATCGCCACGGTCTCGCGGTAGGCCGTCTTCCAGCCCCAGGCGCCGGAGCCGTAGCCGCGCTTGATCACGCGCTGCTTGTAGATCTCGGCAATCATCTCGCCGTCGCCGGCGAGCAGGGCCTTGGTCGAGCACATCTCCGCGCAGAGGGGGAGTTTGCCCTCGGCGAGGCGGTTCGAGCCGTATTTCTCGTACTCGGCCACCGACAGGTCCGGCTCCGGGCCGCCCGAGCAGTAGGTGCACTTGTCCATCTTGCCGCGCGAGCCGAAGTTTCCGACGCGCGGATACTGGGGCGCGCCGAAGGGGCAGGCGTAGAAGCAGTAGCCGCAGCCGATGCAGATGTCCTTGGAGTGCAGCACCACCGCGTCGGCCGTGGTGTAGAAGCAGTTCACCGGGCACACGGCCGCGCAGGGCGCGTCCGTGCAGTGCATGCACGCCATCGAGACCGAGCGCTCGCCGGGCTTGCCGTCGTTGAGCGTCACGACGCGACGGCGGTTGATGCCCCAGGGCACCTCGTGCTCGTTTTTGCAGGCGGTGACGCAGGCGTTGCACTCGATGCAACGGTCGGCGTCACAGAGGAACTTCATACGGGCCATGGTCGATGCGCTCCTCTCACGCGGCCTTGATCTGGCATAGGGTACACTTCGTCTCCTGCATGCCCGTCACAGGATCGAAGCCGTAGGTGGTGACCGAGTTGACGCTCTCGCCGAGCACCACCGGGTCGGTGCCCTTCGGGTAGTAGTCGCGCATGTCCTTGCCCTCGTACCAACCCGAGAAGTGGAAGGGCATGAACGCGACGCCCTTGCCGACACGGTCGGTGACGAGCGCCTTGACCTTGGCCTTCGAGCTGTTCTCGGCGCCGGTGACCCAGACCCAGGACCCGTCCTTGATGCCGCGCTCGACGGCGTCGCCGGTGTTGATCTCGACGAACATGTCCTGCTGCAACTCGGCCAGCCACGGGTTCGACCGGGTCTCCTCGCCGCCGCCCTCGTATTCCACGAGGCGGCCCGAGGTGAGGATGATGGGGAAGTCGCGCGCCACGTTGCGCTCGACGGCCGCCTGCTGCACCGAGAAGCCGATGTTCGGCATGCGGAACTGCCGCTCGTCGGGGCGGGTCGGGTACTTCGCCACGAGGTCGGGGCGCGGCGAGTAGACCGGCTCACGGTGCACCGGCACCGGGTCGGGCAGGTTCCAGGCGTTCGCCCGGGCCTTGCCGTTACCGAACGGGATCACGCCGTGATCGAGGCAGACCCGCTGGATGCCGCCCGACAGGTCGGTGGCCCAGCTCACGGTGTCGGCCTTGTCGCCGCCGATCTTGAGGATCGTGGCGAGTTCGTCCGCCGTCAAGTCCTTGTCCCAGCCGAGCTTCTTGAACACCCCGAAGGTGAATTCCGGGTAGCCGTCGGTGAGGTCGGAATCCTTGGTGAAGCTGTCCTCGGCCAGCAGGGTCTGGCCGTTGCGCTCGGTGCCGAACCGGGCCCGGAAGGTGCTGCCGCCGTCCTTCACGTGGAGGGAGGTGTTGTAGAGGATGGCCGAACCCGGATGGCGCAGCTCGGGCTTGCCCCAGCACGGCCAGGGCAGGCCGTAATAGTCGCCGCCCACCTCCGGGTCGTCCTTGGGCGCCCGCAGGGTGATGAGGTCGAACTTGTGCTGGTTGCGCATATGCGCCTTCAGCCGCTCGGGGCTCTGGCCGCAATAGCCGGTCGACCAGCCGCCGCGGTTGATCTCCCGCAGCAGATCCTCGGCCGAAGGGACGTTGTTCTCGACCTTGATGTTCTTGAACAGCGTCTCGGCGAAGCCGAGCTTCTTGGCGAGGAGGTAGAGCACCTCGTAGTCGTTCTTCGACTCGAAGGCCGGCTTCACGATCTGCTCGCCCCACTGGAGCGAGCGGTTCGAGGCCGTGCGCGAGCCCTCCATCTCCAGCGAGGTGCAGATCGGCAGCAGGTAGGTGTTGTCCTGGCGGGCATCGAGGGCCGCGAAGGTGGTCGGATGCGGGTCGGCGACCACCAGGAGCTCGAGCTTGTTCATGCCCTCGATGGCCTCGGGCAGGCGGGTCACGGTGTTGCCGCCGTGGCCGAACACCATGAACGCCTTGATCGGGCTGCGCTGGTCGATCTGCTCCGGCGGCAGGTTCACGGCGTCGAACCAGCGCGTCGAGGTGATGCCGGGCGCTTCCATGTTCTCCTTGCGCGAGCGGGCCTTGCGGCCGGCCGCGGCGGGAACCTCGTCGAAGCGGGACTGCAGCCACTCGTAGGGCACGTCCCAGACGCGGGCCCAGTGGCGCCAGCCGCCCTCGACGAGACCGTAGTAGAGCGGCAGCGAGGTGACATCGAGACCGAGATCGGTGGCGCCCTGCACGTTGGTGTGGCCGCGGAAGATGTTCGCGCCGGTGCCGGGCTTGCCCACGTTGCCGGTGGCGAGACACAGGATGCAGAGGGCGCGCACGTTGGCGGTGCCCACCGTGTGCTGGGTCGCGCCCATACACCAGATCAGGGTCGCGGGCTTCTCCTTGGCGAACTTCTCCGCCACCCGGCGCAGCTGCTCGCCGGGCACGCCGGAGACGCGCTCGACCTCCTCGGGGGTCCACTTGGCGACTTCCTTGCGGACGTCGTCCATGGCGTAGACGCGCTGGCTGATGAACTCCTTGTCCTCCCAGCCATTCTGGAAGACGTGCCAGAGGATGCCCCAGACCACCGGAATGTCGGTGCCGGAGCGGATGCGCACGTACTCGGTGGCGTGGGCCGCCGTGCGGGTGAAGCGCGGATCGATGACGATCATGTTCGCGCGGTTGATCTCCTTGCCCGACAGCACGTGCTGCATGGAGATCGGGTGCGCCTCGGCGGGGTTGCCGCCGAGGATGATCATCGTCTTGGCGTTGCGGATGTCGTTGTAGGAATTGGTCTGGGCGCCGTAGCCCCAGGTGTTGGCGACGCCCGCCACCGTGGTCGAGTGGCAGATGCGTGCCTGGTGATCGACGGAGTTGGTGCCCCAGAAGGCGCCGAACTTGCGCATCAGGTAGGCGGCTTCGTTGGTGAACTTGGCCGAGCCGAGCCAGTAGACCGAGTCCGCGCCGTTCTTCTCGCGGATGGCGCCAAGCTTGTCGCCGATCTCCTCGATGGCCTGTTCCCAGGAGACGCGCTGCCACTGGCCGCCGACGAGCTTCATCGGGTACTTCAGGCGCCGGTCGGACGAGACCAGCTCGCGGATCGCCGCGCCCTTGGCGCAGTGCGTGCCACGGTTGATCGGGCTCGCATAGGACGGCTCCTGGCCGACCCAGACGCCGTTCACCACCTCGGCCGTCACCGTGCAGCCCACCGAGCAGTGGGTGCAGACGTTCTTCTTGATCTGGACGTCGGGGCCGACGGCCGAGGAGCCGGCGGCGCGGGCCTGCCGGACCGATCCGAGCTGGATCGTGCCGGCCGCCGCCAGGGCGCCGGCGGTCAGGCCCGACTTCTTCAGGAAGCCGCGACGGTCGAGCACGCCGGCCGCGAGGCCCGCGGCGACGGCCTGGTGCTTGGTGCGGCTCGCCTCGCCGCTCTTGCGCTTGGTCAGCATCGCAGGCTCACTTCTTTCCGGCGTTCGTGCTGTTCTGAAGGGTCTCGTAGCCATTCGTCCGGTAGAACGCCTTCACCTCGTCCGTGAGGCGGTAGCGCGACCGGGTCTCGTCCGTGCCGGGGTCATAGGCCTGCGCCTCGGTGACCGAGAGCGGCGACGCCATGCCGGCCGCGGCCGCCACCGTGCCGCCGCCGAGCGCGCGGAAGAACTGGCGACGGCCGAGCTGGTCCTTCTGATCCTGTCCCATCGCCCACACACTCCCTCCGGCGCTCTCCGACACGGGGTCGAGCGCCATGATCCAAAGAGACGGATGCCTCAGGCATCCATCGCGAAAGCCGCCGCCTCGATCTCGAGGAAGGCCCGTCCCAGGGCCCCGACCGGGCGATAGAAGCGCGCCGCCTTGGCCCGCTCCAGATCCGTGAAGAAACGTTCGCCCCACGGCGCGATGTGCCGGAGGAAGAACACGCGTGCGGCACCGGGCTCGGCCTCGAATCGTCCGGCCGTGAGCCCGGCCATCACGTCGAAGAGAATCGCGAGATGATCCTCGGGTTCGGTCGTCGCCGGGTCGCGCTCGATGCCCAGTCCCGAGAGATCCTCGCGAACCCGGGCAAGGGGCCGCTCGTTCAGGAACCCCGTCAGGTAGTAGGAGGCGTAGGGCAGAAGCTCTCCCCGCCCGACACCGACGAAGAGCGCGAAATATTCCCGCTCCACAGCATCCGCCGACGTCTCCCGGGCCAGGGCTGCGAGGGAAGCGACCTCGCGGCCCAGGACGCTGTCGCCGCCCGCGAGTCCCGCCAACGCACGAAGAAGATCCGCCGTGGGAGGACGGCCGAGGAGGACCGCGAGAAGGTCGTACTGCTGCGCGCGCAGGTGATCGACCTCGTCCAGGGCCAAGCTCACCGTCGTGGCCTCGTCCATCCGATCCATCACCCCAACGCCGACTTCCCCTGACGGCTCTGAAAACGGCGCACCGGAACGCATACCACTCCTCGACCCTTCCGGCCCCCGCCGCTCCACCTGAGGTGCGGTCTAGTTTGTATTGATAATAAAAAGGGTTTCACCGAACGGCAATCGCGTTTCTTCGGATTAGCTCGGCATCGCGCCGCCATGGCGTCGCAGGGGCGAAACAATCGGGGCCGATTGAAACGTGCGCTCGCCATTCTGCGATGGATGAAGGTCCTCCGCGCCGACGTGCGCGGTCGGCGTGTCCTGGATGGAGACCATCTGCGTTTCCGCGGCGGATTCATCCGCGACCGGGACGGTCGACGGCGCGACCTCGACGTCACCCTCTTGGATACCGACGGGCTCCTGCGGCGGCCTCGGGGCGTGGCCGGTCATGATCCGCTCGACCATTGCCGTGATGTCGTCCGTGGGGAGCATGGGTCCGAGCCCGGGCACCCCACCGGGCGTATTCCAGTCGTAGGCATATTCCCGGGCCTCGCTGACGAAATCACGGATCGCCGGATCGACGGACCACATCCGCCGAAGGGCGGCTTTTCGCAGCGCCGCCGGAATCCCCGCCCTGAGAAACGGAACGAGCTCGGTCTCCGCGGTCAGATCCTCGATCTTCGGCAACCGGGCGATCGCGTCCGCCAGGCTCTCGTCGTCGAGCGCTGGTTCCGAGGAAACCAGAGCTTCGTCAACGCCTTGCGGTTCGGGCGGGACCGCGAGCGCCGACGGTTCCGTGACCGCCTGCGCGCGCTCGTGCTGACGAACCTCCTGCTTGCGTCGCGCCCAGCGTGAGAGAAGGCTCTCGCTCATTCGCCGCGTCCCTTGCCCTGACCGCCCCGCGCCAGCGCTTCCGGATCGGCGCGGTCGCGCTTCCGCTTCTCGAACTTCCGCTCGACATGGAACGCCTCGAAGAACGCGAGCAGGATGCCCTGGCATTCCGTCGGCATCGGGACCGCCTCCACGATCTCGCCGATGCCTTCCGCCATGGCCTCGCCCTCGTAGGGGTCCGCCGTCACGGTCGCGATCTCGTAGGAATCCTCACCGAGCTTGCGCAACGAGACCCAGAGGGAAGGACGTCCGGACACGAGGTTGTCGCGATAATGCGAGGTCTCCGCGGGGTGGAGGAGAACCTCGTAGGATCCGGCGTAGAACGTTGATTCCTCTTCGGTTTCTGCGAGCTGGGTCCAGTTCGCGACGGGAGGCGCCGCCGGGAGTGCCGCGACCGGCAGCCAGGCATGGGTCGCCCAAGGGCCGCGCAGGCGCCGGCGGGCGACGAGGATACCGACCTCGAAATGATTCTGCGGCCTGGCGCGATCCTGCTCAGGGTCGTCCAGCGCTCGTCCGCCCGCATCTTCGTCGAGGATTGTCGGATCGTTCGGCATCAGCAAGGCGCCTGCGCTGTCTTAAGGGGAAGACCCGCGATCAGATTGTGCGGCTTCAGCGTCACGAGGTTCGCGCCCGTCGCCGCCAGCAGGAGGTAGACCGGACGGTCGCCGACCGAGTCTTCGAGGCGCGTCCGGTCGGTGAACGTCAGGCTGAAGAGCGCGATGACGCGTTCCTGGTCGGCGTTCGAGACCGGGTCTCCGCGCCAGAGAGCGTTGCCGATCCGCGTCGCTTCCGCATCCAGGCCGACGAACCAGCGCCAGTCGGAATCCTCGAGCTTGTCGAGAGGGTTGACCCGAACCTCGACGTTCAGGAGGTGCCCGACGAAGGCCTCGATCACCCGGGCGAGCGCCTCGCGGCTGCGCATGCTGGAGCCGAGGTTCAGCGCCATCGAGAATGCATCGGAGCGGCTCCAATAGCTCCAGGCATTGTCCTCGTTCAGGATGTCGAGTTCGTTCGCCGCGTCCTTGCCCAGCATGCTCACCAGCGGCGACAGGGGGGCGCTCCCTTCCCGCGCCTCGATTACCTCGGCGTCGGCCAGGAGAACGGCGTTGTCGAGGCGACTGATCCGTTGAGGCCGGAACAACAGCTCCGCCGCGCGCAGCACGAACGGGTCGTCGCAGCCGTCGAGGGCGTTGCGCAGGATCAGGTGGACCAGCTGGTTCAGGAACAGCGAGGGAATGCCCTGCAGGCCCTCCCGGATCATTCCGAGATAGGCTGCCTCGATCGAGCGCGCCGCCAACAGGCGGTCGCGGAAGGCAAGCAGCACCTCCCAGTTTTCCCGAGCATCCGGATCCGCGATGGCCCTCACGGCCTCCATCGATACGACGCGGCGTGGATGGGCGAGCAGGTCGGCATACAGGGCACGCTCCGCGGCGCAGGCGTCGTCGGGCGGCAATACCTCCGGGCGGGCCAGATAGGCGAGGATCAGTTCGTCGGTGACGGCCAATCCGCCACCCTCGGTGCGCTGCGTTAGGTGGTGGCCGCTGGAGACCCAGAATTCGGTCATGGCAGGGTCTGTCCCGGTACGAGGGCTGGCATCGATCAGTTTCCCGAGGACGCCGAAGCGCGCGCGAGCCCGATGAGATCGGCGCGTTCCTCGGGTTCCTCCTCATCGGTCTCCACGAAGCGAAAGGCGCGGGCATGGGCATGCAGACGGTCGGCTCCCGGCGTTCCGGCATCGCGCTGGTGCAACGTCCGGAAGGCTTCGGTGATCTCGCCGTCCGTCTGGGTCCGGTGCATCGCTACGACGCTCCCGACGGGAACGCCGCAGAGGGAGGCTGCGAAGTCGAGCTCTTCGCGGGCCGCCGCCCGTGCGGTCACCCGGTCCGGTGCACCGAGACGCTCGTGAAGATGTCGAGCCAAATCCTCGACCGCAGCATCGCGCTCGGTTTCGGACGCTTCGGTCACCACCACCAGGGTCGAGAAGCCGAGAGACGTCACTCCGACGAAACCGGACCGGAAGGCGGCGCGCGCTTTCCCCTCCAGGGCGGAAAGATCCTGGTCCCAGAAGAGAAACGACCCCGTCACCGCCCATTCACCCGGCTCGGCCGGATGCGCGAAGACGAAGGTATCAGAGGGGTCGAGCCGCAGTGTGCGCGGCAGCTTGAGCGCCGTCATAAACGGACCGTCCCGGTTTCAGGATCAAGCCATGCCGGTTCGCGCAGCAGCCGCGCCAGAGGCCAGCGCTCGGATTCACCCAGGATGACGTCGCCGGCCCGATCGATATGGACCGGCACGCCCAGCGGTGTCGGCAGGTGCGCAAGGTAGCGGGCGGCGATCCCGTCGAAGCCATCTTCCGCCCAGAGGGAGAACGTCCGGATCAGATTGCGGGCAAAGCTCTCCACCAGCGGAAACCGGATGTCCGCCGGAAAGCCCTCCTCGTCGAGGGCCGTCGAACCAGGAGTGAGCCCCGGATCGCCGGTGGCTCCTTTCGAGAGAAGAAGCATGGCCGAGAAGACGAGCCAGTCCGGCGTCGATTCCTCCGGGCAGTGGGCGGGCCAGCCCAACCGCCCACCCCCGAGCCGGGCGCCGTCGAAGACGAGCACGTCGGGCCAGCCGAAGGTCAGCGGCATCTCCGGTGGACCATGCGCGCCGACAGCGTCGGCCAGGGCCGTCATGGCAGCCAGGAATGCGCGGCGCGCCGAGACCAGCGGCTCTTCCGGCGCCAGAACCACTGCAAGGTCGAGCATGCCCGCGCGTTCGGTAAGCACGAGGGTGCCCGCCGCATCAGCCCCCTGATGCTCGGCCAGCGACCGGGCTTCCGTGAAGGCATCGCAGGCACCTCCCACCAGGCGGCCGGTGAATGCCGGTGGCAGAGCGAGTGCTGTCGATCGGAGATCGAGGTCTGGGGTTGTCGTCACGGAGAAGGCAGGACTCGCGAGGAACCGGTTGCGGGAGAAGCGCTGCCACCGAGATGTCGTCCCGGCGACCGAGGCACAAGGCGCAAGATGCGCGCGGGACGTGTCGTCGCTGCGCTCCGGTGTCGGATCGCAGTTTTGAACCATTTGAGTATATGAGATACGAACGACGACGCGAAGAGGCCATCGCTGTGCCGGCCCGTCGTCTGCTTCAGCTTCCTCAGATCCATCCAGGGTTCGTCCGTGTCCGACCGTATCGTATTCGCCTGCACCTGCGAGAAGACGATGTCGCTCGACGCCGAGGCGATCGGGCGTGGGTGCGGCGGGACGCTCAGGGTGGCCGATCAGCTCTGCGGCCACGAGCTCGACCGATTTCGGGGCGCCGTGCAGGCGGGCGGTGCGGTTACCGTGTCCTGCACCCTGCAGTCGCCCCTCTTCGACGAGGTCGCCTCCGAGCTCGGCGCCGAGGACCGGGTGGTCTACGCCAAAATTCGCGAGACGGCAGGCTGGTCGTCCCAGGGTGACGCGGCTGGCCCGAAGATGGCAGCTTTGCTCGCCGCCAGCGCCGAGCCGGTCCCGGATGCAGCCACCGTCGCGATCGTGAGCCAGGGCATCGCACTTGTCTATGGTCGCGATGCGACCGCCATCGAGATCGGCCGCCGTCTCGCGGAGCACCTCGACGTGACGGTGCTTCTAAGTCGGCCGGAAACGGTCGAGCCGCCTAAGCGCAATGACTTTCCGATCGTGCAGGGGACGATCGCCGGCGCCAAGGGACGGCTCGGGGCCTTCGAGCTGCGCATCGACGACTATGCCCTGCCGGCTCCGTCGTCCCGATCGCATCTCCTGTTCGGAGCGAGCCGCAACGGCGCCACTTCGACCTGCGACATCGTCCTCGACGTCACCGGCGGCACCGCCCTGTTTCCGGCGCACGAGGTCCGGCTCGGCTATCTCCGCGCAGATCCGAGAGATCCGGCGGCGGTCGAGCGCCTGATCACGGAGGCGTCACACCTTGTCGGCACCTTCGACAAGACGCGCTTCGTGGATTTCCACGCCGAGCTTTGCGCTCATTCACGCTCCCGCATCACCGGTTGTACCCGCTGTCTCGAGGTTTGCCCGACGGGGGCGATCGCGCCAGCGGGCGATACGGTGGCGATCGATCCCTATATCTGCGCCGGGTGCGGAAACTGCGCCTCGGTCTGCCCGACCGGGGCTGCCGCCTATGCGCTGCCGCCGGCCGATGCGCTGATGCGCCGGCTGCGGACCCTGATGGTCGCCTACCAGGCCGCTGGCGGTCGTGACGGCGTGATACTGTTTCACGATGGCGACCACGGCGAACCCCTGATCGACGCCCTCGCCCGTCATGGAGACGGCCTGCCGGCCCACGTGCTGCCCGTGCGGGTGAACGAGATCACGCAACTGGGCCCGGAGGCCTTCGCGGCACTCTTTGCGTACGGCGCCGCCGGGGTCCGCATTCTCGCCCGCGACCGACCCAAGCATGACCTCGACAGTCTGCGCCGGGCGGTGACCCTCGGCGACACCCTGGCGCGCGGGCTCGGTTTTGGCAGCGGAACCTCAGAGCCGGTCGTCTCCCTGATCGAAACCGACGACCCGGATGTTCTGGGCGCCACCCTGGCAGGACAGCGGGTCGGAAAAGCGGCCGGCGTTCCCTCTCGTTTCATGCCGATCGGCGGCAAGCGAGAAGTTCTACGCTTTGCCTTCAACGAGATGCATGCGGCAGCCCCCGAGCCGGTGGCGCGCATCGCGCTGGCCGGGGGGGCTCCATTCGGCGGCCTGGAGTTCCGCACCGAGGATTGCACGCTCTGCCTGGCCTGCGTCGGCGCCTGCCCGACCGATGCACTGTCGGACAGTGCCGACCGGCCGTTCCTCGCTTTCGAGGAGAGCCTCTGCGTGCAGTGCGGTCTCTGCGCCAATACCTGCCCGGAGAGTGTCATCACCCTGAAGCCGGGCGTCGATTTCGAGGCCTGGGCCGCGCCAAGGCGGGTGGTGAAGGAGGAGGAGCCCTTCGCGTGCATCGCCTGCGCCAAGCCCTTCGGCACGCGCAGCACCATCGCGCGCGTAGTGGAGAAGCTGCGCGACCGGCACTGGATGTTCCGGGGCGAAGCCGGCGAAGCGCGCGTGCAGGCCCTCATGATGTGCGAGGATTGTCGTGTCGAGGTCGCGGTGAATCAGGGCTTCGATCCCCATGCCGGCCCCGAGCGCGACCGCCCGCGCACCACGGAGGATTATCTCCGCGAGCGCGCCGCCCGCGGCGAGGCGATCTAGCCGGATCGGCCGCTGCCATGGGCGACTGGACGTGGCGGAGCATGGAGGAACGGGATCTCGTACAGGTCGTCGCCCTGGCCGACCGGCTGTTCCCGGACCATCCGGAGGATGCGGCGCATTTCGGCGAACGGCTCGTGTTGGGATCCCGCCTGTGTCTGGCTCTGAGCGACGCGCATGCAGGCGTCGCGGGGTATGCGGTTGCGTATCCCTGGCCGCTTGGACGAGTTCCGCCCTTGAACCGATCACTCGCGCCCGTGCCGTCGGCGGAGGGCGCTGCCTACCTGCATGACCTCGGCATCGACCCGGCGCTCGCCGGTGCAGGGCAGGCCAGAGCGGGTCTGGCGCTCCTGATCGGCCGGATGCGGGATGCCGGGCTGCACGACCTGGCCTTGGTGGCGGTCAACGGGACCGTGCGGTTCTGGGAGCGCCACGGCTTTCGAAGCTGCGCGCCGGGCGACGCGACGGCGAGGACGCTCGCCAGCTACGGCGGCGAGGCCCGTTACATGATCCGGACACTGTGAGCCGAATTCAGCGCGTCGCCGTCGCGCTCTCCAAGAACTTCACGAGTGCATCCCGGTCTTCCGCCCGGTTGATCGTCTGCTCCGGCATCCGCGTCCCCGGTGTGTAGCGGGTCGGGCCGACCTCGAAGAGCCGAGCGATGGTGCGCGCGTCCCAGACGATGTCCATGCCCCTCAGGGCGTCGGAATAGCGGTAGCCCGGCGCGGTGGCGATGCGCCGGCCGATGATGCCGGCGAGCGTGGGGCCGGCGCGGGGGCCGTCCTCCGGGGTGAGGGCGTGACACGCGACGCAGGCCTGGAACACCTCGGCGCCCCGGTCCCCGTGATACGCGGCCAGGGCATCTGACGGACGCGGCATCGCCAGGGGACCGATCGGCTCGCCGCTCAGGGCATCCCAGCGCCGGATCATTCGGTCGCTGCCGCCCGTGAGGAGTTCGCGTCCGTCCGGGCGCCACGCGATGGACCACACTGGCAGGCCCGGCCCGACGAGGCGGTGCAGGATCGTACCCGATTCCCGGTCGATCACCGCGACCGCGCCGCCGGCGGTGGCGGCGGCGATCTGGCGGCCATCGGGGGAGGGCGCGAGCGCGATGACCGGGTTCGGCCCGACATCGACCGAGGCGCGGACCGATCCGTCCGGGTGCAACAGGCGTACGACCGCGTCCCCGCCCGCGACTGCGATTTCGCCGTCCGGCGTCACTGCCAGCGCGTTCAGGATGGTGGGCAGCGTGACCACGATGGGCACGCCCGCGGGGTCGTCGGCCCGCGGCCAGATCCGCACGGTGGCGTCGTAGCCGGCGGTGACCGGCCGCCGATCCGGCAGGAAGCCGACAGCGTTCACGTTGCCCTGGTGCCCCGCGAGCACGCGGGCCGGGCCGCCGGCGATCGGGCGGATCCGGGCGGTTCCGTCCCAGGCGGCCGAGGCCAGCAGCGATCCGTCAGGCGAGACCGCCAGCGCCGCCACCGGCCCCGCATGTTCGGTGAAGACCCGCTCCGGCTCGGGTTGGCCGGCGCGCCAGAGCGCGATACGGCCGTCTTCCGAGGCCGTGACGAAGCCGCCCTCGGACAAGGCGGCGACCGCGTTTACGGCCCCGTCATGAAAGCGCAGGACGGTGAGCGCGCTGCCGCTGTCGATCGCCCACAGGATCGCGGCCTGATCGAAGCCGCCCGAGATCGCGAGAGCACCCCCCGGCGCGACCGCCAGGGCCCGAACCGGGCCGCCGTGGCCGCGCAACTGCGCGGCGGCGGGTGAGCCTGAGACAAGGGACGCGAGGAAGCAGAGTGCGAGTGCCCGCCGGGACGGGACACGATCGACCAAGGCTTTGCCGAATACCTGCACTGAATCCCCCGCGAGGAAACGCCGGGATACCGGCCCGGCGCGCGAATTTAGACGATCCGCCAGAGAGATGTCGCTGCATGGAGCCGGGACCCGGTGACGCGGGAGACCCGGGGGGCGCTTGATCATCGCTCGGCGATGGCGCATCGCTCGACGCATGATCGCATCCGACCGCAGCGCCCTCGAACCGGAGGCCGGCTCGCCCGCAGCGGCACCCGGTCCGCGCCGGACCGCATCCTCGGCCCTCATGCCACTGACGCAGGCCGTTCGTCTCTTGACGGAGCACCTTGTCCCGGTCGCACCGGAGGCGGTGCCGCTCGCCGAGGGCCTCGGCGGGACCGGCGCCGTCGACTGCCATGCGCCGCGGGCCATTCCGGAATTTGCGACGGCCCTGCGGGACGGTTGGGCCGTGCGCGGCGCGGACGTCGTCGGCGCCTCGCCCTTCGCGCCGATTCTCGTCGTGCGCCGCCCGCCCTGGGTCGAGGCCGGCGCGCGGTTGCCGGAGGATGCGGACACGATCCTGCCCCCCGAAGCCATCGAGGGATCGTCCATCGTGGCCGATGTCCCGATGGGGGAGGGCGTGCGTACGGCCGGTGCCGAAGCCTCGCCCGGCACCCTGCTCCTCGCCACCGGTCAGCGGGTGACGGCCCTGCACCGGCTGGCCCTACAGGCGGCCGGCTTCGCGAGTCTCGCCCTACGCCGTCCCCGCCTGACCCTGATCGTCGCGGGAGCGCCCGAAGCCGATACGCTCTCCCCCCTCCTGGCGCATTGGATCACCGCGGCGGGCGCGTTGGTGCTCAGCATCGTGGCCGCCAACACACCGGACGCGATCGCGGATGTGCTCAGAATACAGGACGGCGACGCCATTCTGACGATCGGCGGGACGGGCTTCGGACACAGCGACCACGCCTCCGCCGGACTGGCCCTGGCTGGAACGGTGCGGGCGCATGGCATCGCCCTCCAGCCGGGGGACACCGCGGGCTTCGGCGAGGTTGGAGGACGGCCCGTCATTCTGCTGCCGGGGCGGCCCGACGCGGCGCTCGGCGCCTTCGTCGCCCTCGCGCGCCCGCTGATCGCGAGCCTGTCCGGAGCTCGGGCTCCGGCGGGAAGCGGCGCACCGCTTCTGGGCAAGATCGCCTCCACCATCGGCATGAGCGAGATCGTCTTCGCCCGCCGGATGCCTGACGGCCTTCTGCCGCTGGGCGGCAGCGACCTTGCGCTGGCCAGCTTGATCCACGCCGATGCGGCGATCCTCGTCGGACCGGAATCGGAAGGATATCCGGCCGGCCGCGTCGTCCCGGGGCTCGCGCTGTGAGCGACGCCGTGCCCGCCGACACCGCCGCGGAAGACGCCTTCCTGGACCGGCTGGCGCAGGCCGCGCGCCAGGAGCAATTCCTCACGGTGGTCAGCCGGGAAGAGGCCCTCGCGCGCTTCCGCTCGGCGGTGCCGCACGCAGCCCTCGCGGCCGAGACCGTGTCCCTCGTCGACACACTCGGGCGCGTCCTGGCCCACGACGTCGCCTCGCCCATCGACGTGCCGCCCTTCGATCGCGCCCTCGTGGACGGATTCGCCCTGCGCGCTGCGGATACCGAGGGCGCGGACGAGGCGCGGCCGCGGCGCCTGATCCTGAACCGCGAGATCCTCGCCTGTGGGGTCGCGCCGGTCATGGCCGTGGCCCCCGGCACCGCGACGCCGATCGCCACCGGCGGAGTCGTCCCGCGCGGCGCCGATGCGGTCGTGATGGTCGAACAGACCGAGTTCCGCCCCGACAGCCTCGCGATCGACCTCGTCCGTCCGGCCCGGCCGGGCCAGTTCATCGGCTATGCCGGGGCCGACATGGCCTCGGGCGAGACGGTCCTGCGCAAGGGCATGCCGATCACCGCACGCGAGATCGGCATGCTGGCCGCCTGCGGCCTCGCCGCCATCGACGTCGTCCGCCGGCCCCGGGTCGCGATTCTCTCGACCGGCGACGAACTGGTGGCGCCGGGCCAGGCGATGAAGCCCGGGGCGATCTACGATTCCAACGGGCCGATCGTGGCCGCGACCGTCAGCGAGAACGGCGGCACCGTTTGGCCACTCGGTATCGTTCGCGACGACGAGGCCGCCCTGGACGCGGCCCTCCGCACCGCCATCGCCGACAGCGACATCGTCGTCCTGTCGGGGGGGACCTCGAAGGGGGCCGGCGACGTCTCGCACCGCATCCTTCAGCGCCTCGGCGAACCCGGCATCCTCGTGCACGGGGTCGCCCTGAAACCCGGGAAGCCCCTCTGCCTCGCGGTCGCGGGACAGACGCCCGTGGTCGTCCTGCCGGGCTTTCCGACGTCGGCGATGTTCACGTTCCACGACGTCGTGGTGCCGCTGGTGCGGGCGATGGCCGGCCTGGCGCCGCGGGAGGACACCTTTGTCACGGCGATCCTGCCTCAGCGCGTGCCCTCCGAGCGCGGGCGCACGGAATTCGTGATGACCGCCCTGGCCGAGACGGAGGGCGGCCTGCGCGCCCTGCCGCTGCCCAAGGGATCCGGCTCGGTGACGGCCTTCTCGCAGGCCGACGGCTTCTTCGCAGTTCCCGCTGCCCGGGCCGGCCTGGAGGCCGGGGAAACCGTGTCGGTCACCCGGCTCGGTGCCGGCGTCCGGCCGCCGGATCTGACTATCATCGGCAGTCACTGCGTCGGACTCGACCGGGTGATCGGGCGACTCTCGGAGCACGGACTTCGTGCACGGCCCATCTGGGTCGGCTCAGCCGGGGGGCTCGCCGCCCTGGGCCGGGGGGAGTGCGACCTCGCCGCGATGCATCTCCTCGACACCGAGACGGGCATCTACAACCGGCCGTTCCTCGGGCCCGGACTGGAGTTGGCCGAAGGCTGGGGACGCCTGCAGGGCGTTGTCTTCAAGCCCGGCCATCCCCTGTTCGAGGGCTGCTTGCCGGACGAGGCTGTCGCCGCGGCCTTGGCCGAACCCGAGATCGTGATGGTCAACCGGAATACCGGCTCGGGCACCCGCGCCCTGGTCGACGGCCTCCTGAAGGGCGCCCGTCCGCCCGGGTTCTGGAACCAGCCGCGCTCGCACAACGCCGTGGCGGCGGCAGTGGCCCAGGGGCGGGCCGATTGGGGCGTCGCCATCGCCACCGTGGCACGGGCCTACGGCCTCGGTTTCCTTCCGCTCGCCGATGAGCGCTACGATTTCGCCTACCGCGCCGAGCACCGCGAACGGCCGGCACTCGCCGCCTTCCTCGCCTGCCTGCGCGATCCCGAGACCCGCGCCCTCCTCAGCGAAGCCGGGTTCTCGCCCGCGGAGGCGCCGTGAATCCCGCCCGGGTCATCGGCCTCGCGGGCTGGAGCGGCGCGGGCAAGACCACGCTCCTGTCCCGGCTGATCCCGCTGCTGGCGGCGCGCGGCGTGAAGGTCGCGACGATCAAGCACGCGCACCACGCCTTCGACGTCGATCATCCCGGCAAGGATTCCTACGTCCATCGCGAGGCAGGGGCGTCCGAGGTCATCGTGTCGTCGTCGCGGCGCTGGGTCCAGATCCACGAGATCGGCGCCGAGCGGGAAGCGCGGCTTGGCGAGCTCCTGCGCCGGCTCTCGCCCTGCGATCTCGTCATCGTCGAGGGCTTCAAGCGCGACGTGCATGCCAAGCTCGAGGTCCACCGCGCCGCCAACGGCAAGCCGCCGATCTACCCCAACGATCCCCGGATCGTAGCGGTCGCGAGCGACCAGCCCTTCACGGATGCTCCGGTGCCAATCGTCGATCTCGACGCCATCGCGCGAATCGCCGACCTCGTCCTCGCCCTGTCGGAACCGCTGGAGACGGCGCTGGCGCACCTGGAGGGACCATGGCCCAGCTGACCGACGACTGCTTCGCGTTCGGCAGTGCCCTGATGCGCATCGAGGACGCCGTGGCGCTGATCGGCGAGCGCCTGCCGATCCTGGCCGGGACCGAGTGGCTGCCGCTCGGGCTGGCCGATGGACGCGTGGCGGCCGAGCCCGTCCTGGCGCTCCATGACGTGCCTCCATTCCCGAATTCCGCCGTCGACGGCTACGCGATCCGCCACGGTGACCTCAGCCTGGAGGGCGAGACGCGGCTCCCGGTCCGCGGTCGGCTCCCCGCGGGGACGGCCGCGGAGGGAATCTCGGGCGTTGGCGGCGCGATCCGGATCTTCACCGGGGCTCCGATGCCGCCCGGGGCCGACACGGTGTTCATGCAGGAGGACGTGCGCCGCGAGGGCGACGTCGTCGTACTGCCCCCCGGGCTGAAACGCGGCGCCAACGCTCGAGACGCCGGTGAGGACATCGCCCGCGGGGCCTGCGCGATCCCGGCTGGGCGGCGTCTGCGGCCACAGGATCTCGCCCTCGCGGCCGCTTCCGGCCATGACCGGATCGCCGTGCGCACGCGCCTGCGGGTCGCCCTGTTCTCCACCGGCGACGAACTTACAGAGCCGGGCGCGCCGCTTCCCTCCGGCGCGATCCACGATTCGAACCGCGTGATGCTCGCGACCCTGCTCGCCCGCCTCGGAGCCGAGGTCGCGGATCTCGGCATCCTGCGCGATGAACCCGATGCCCTCGCGGCGCGCCTGCGGCAAGCGGCCCGGGATCATGACCTGATCCTGACCTCGGGCGGTGTCTCCACCGGTGAGGAGGACCACGTGAAGGCCGCCGTCGAGGCGGTCGGCGCGCTGATGTTCTGGCGCCTTGCGATCAAGCCCGGCCGTCCGGTCGCGATGGGCGTTGTCGACGGTACGCCGTTCGTCGGGCTGCCGGGCAATCCCGGTGCCGTCTACGTCACGCTCCTGTTCGTGGTGCGCCCACTCCTCGCGCGCCTGGGCGGCGCAAACGACGTTGCACCCCTCGGCCAGCCCATCCGGGCCGCCTTCGCCTATCGCAAGAAGGCGGGCCGGCGCGAATTCGTCCGCGTCAGCGTCGCCCTCGGGCCCGATGCCGTCCTGGAGGCCGTGAAGTACCCCCGCGAAGGTGCCGGTGTGCTCTCGTCGCTGACGGAGAGCGACGGCCTCGTCGAACTCGACGAAACGGTGACGGCCGTGGCCGCGGGCGACATCCTCACCTTCTATCCGCACGCCGTGCTCTGGTAGCCGAGGGTGACGGACGCCGCTCGTCCGGCGGCCTCCGTCAATTGCGTTAACAACGCCTCGTCGACGGTGGTGCGGGCGGCCAGGAAGTAGGTTTCCCAGCCCAGGGACTGGAAAGCGAGGCCGAAGCGCTCGGCGATCGCGGGTGTCCCCATGCCGACATCCGCGGTGCCGGTGGCGATGAGCGCGGCGACGGCCTGATGGGTGAATTCCTCGGTCTGCGACCCCCGGATCGCGCGGCTCTCCAACCCGGCCTCGGCGCAGAGACGTTCGAACCAGATGCGCGTCCCGGCACCCCGCTGGCGGTTCACGAAGCGCAGGTCCAGGCGGGCGATGTCGCGGACGCCGGTGACCCCGTGCGGGTTGCCGGGCGGAAGCATCAGGCCTTGCTGACGCCGGAACAACGGTCGAACGTGAAGGTCCGGATCGCGGAACACGGCACCGAAGGGATCCGGGGCCGGACCTTCGGAGCCGTAGTGGAAGCCCGCCGCATCCGCGCTCCCGGTACGAAGATGCGACAGAGCGTCGAGGCTTCCGGCGATCGCGAGCTCGACGTCCGCCCGGGCTTCGACGACACCCAGAAGCAGCGGATCGTGGCTCGCCGCGAGCCTCAGGGGGGGCAATTGACGGGCCTCCAGCCTGCGCAAGGCATCCGTCATCCGGTCCGCCTCGGCGGCGAGAAGGGGGCCGAGCCGATCGTACATCCCTGACAGCGTCGCGTGGAGCGTACGGCCATACGGTGTGAGCACCGTGCCGTGCCCCTTGGTCTTGATCGCCACCGGTTGTCCGAGGGCAGCTTCGAGGTCCGAGACCCGGCTCCAGGCCGAACGATAGGAAACTCCGAGTCTTCGCGCGGCGACGAGCAGCGAGGTGGAGGTGGAAAGCGCGTGCAGCAGGGCGAAGGTCGGCCGCAGCGCGAGACCGTTCCAATCGCCATCGGCTTGCAGCGTGAGAGGCGTCGATACGCGCATCGGCAAAGTCTTTCCTATTGATCTTTCCCGCTCCCCCGTATCATCCCGCGAGGCCCCGTGCAGCCCGGTGACGATGCTTCAGACCTTTCAGGAGACGATCTCGCGTCTGGCGACCCTCGACCGCGATGTCCTCGTGATCGCGTGGCTTTCCCTGCGTGTCAGCCTCACCGCCGTGGGCATCGGGCTCGGCATCGGGATCCCGGTGGGGGCCCTTCTGGCGGTCGCCATGTTTCCGGGGCGATCGGTCCTGGTCGGGCTGCTGAACGCCTTCATGGGGCTCCCCCCGGTGATCGTCGGGTTGGTGCTCTACCTCGTGCTGTCGCGCTCCGGCCCGCTGGGGTCGCTCGGTCTCCTGTTTACCCCGGGCGCGATGGTGGCTGCCCAGGCCGTACTGGCGACGCCCCTTGTCGCGGCGCTCACTCGGCAGGTGGTCGCCGATGCTGAGGCGCATCTCGGTGAGCAACTGCGTTCGCTCGGACTGTCGGCCCCGCGCCGGGCGCTCGCGCTGATCCACGATACGCGCTTCTCCCTCGTGACGACGGCCCTGGCCGCCTTCGGGCGCGCGATCTCGGAGATCGGCGCCGTCCTCGTGGTCGGGGGCAACATCGATGGTCACACCCGCACGATGACCACGGCGATCTCTCTGGAGACCCAAAAGGGCGACCTCAGTCTGGCCCTCGCGCTCGGGCTGGTGCTGATCGGGCTCGTCATCCTGATCAACGCGTTGGCGGCGACCCTGCGCGCCCACGCCGCGCGCGCCTACGGCTGAGCCGATGCCCGCGATCGAACTCAGCGACCTCGCGCTCGCCCGGAACGGCACTACTATCCTGGATGGCCTAAGCGCCGGGATTTCCGCCGCCGGCATCACGGCGCTGATCGGGCCGAACGGCGCCGGCAAGAGCGCCACGCTGCGCGTCATCGACGGCCTGCTCGCACCCGATGCCGGGTCGGTGCGGATCGTCGGCGCCGGCCCTGTGCGGCGCGCCTTCGTCTTCCAGCGCCCGGCTCTCCTGCGGGCCAGCGCGCTCGCCAATGTCGCCCTCGCGCTGACGCCCCTCGGCCTGTCGCGGATCGAGCGGACACGGCGCGCCCACGCTGCCCTTGCGCGCGTCGGCCTCGGCGACCGGGCTTCGGCGCCGGCGACCCGCCTCTCCGGCGGCGAGCAGCAGCGCCTCGCCCTCGCGCGGGCCTGGGCGGTCGAACCCGATCTCCTCCTCGCCGACGAGCCGACAGCCAATCTCGATCCGGGCGCCACCGAACTCGTCGAGGGCCTGATCGCCGAGATCGCCCGGCAGGGCACGAAGGTGGTGCTCGTCTCCCACAATCTCGGACAGGTCACGCGGCTCGCCGCCGACGTCGTCGTGCTCGCCCGAGGGCGGGCCGTCGAGCAGGGTCCGACCCGCACGCTTCTCACCTCGCCCCGGGCCCCCGAAACGCGGGCCTACATCACCGGAGAACTTCCTTGGACATCCTTCGCCGCGGCCTCCTGACCTTCGGCCTCCTGTTCGCGCTCGGTGCCGCATCCGGTGTCCGAGCCGAACCGGCTTCTATCGTCGTTGCCTCCACCACGTCCACCGAGCAATCGGGCCTGTTCAAGCACCTGCTGCCGCTCTTCGAGGCGAAGTCCGGCATCGCCGTGAAGGTCGTGGCCCTCGGCACCGGACAGGCCCTCGACGCGGCCCGCCGGGGCGATGCCGACGTGGTTCTGGTGCACGATCGCCCGGCCGAGGAGAAGTTCCTGGCCGAGGGCTTCGCCACGAAGCGCTGGGACGTGATGTACAACGACTTCGTCCTGATCGGACCGAAATCCGACCCGGCCGGTGTCCGTGGGGGCGACGCGGTCGCGGCTTTCGGCAAGCTCGCGGTGGCCAAGGCTCCGTTCGTCTCGCGCGGCGACCGGTCCGGCACCCACAGTGCCGAGTTGCGGACCTGGAAGGAAGCCGGCGTCGATCTCGCGGACATCAAGGGCGACTGGTACCGCGACATCGGCCAGGGCATGGGACCGGCCCTCAATACCGCTTCGGCCCTGAACGCTTACCTCTTGGCCGACCGCGGGACCTGGCTCGCGTTCAAGAATCGCGGCGATCTCACCATTCTCGTCGAGGGCGACAAGCGCCTGTTCAATCCCTATGGGGTGATGCTGGTAAACCCGGCCAAGCATCCGAACGTGAAGGCGAAGGAGGGCCAAGCCTTCATCGACTGGCTGATCTCACAAGAGGGGCAGGCGGCGATCGCGAGCTACAAGATCGAGGGCAAGGAGCTGTTCTTCCCCAACGCGAGCAAGTAGGGCCGAAGCTTTCGTACGGGAAAGCCGGATCATCGGGGAAAGCGTCGGGTCGAGCTGCCCTCCGGGCGGGGCAATCGTTCATGGATCTTTGCTTCAAGACGGGTGACGTCGGCTCCCGCAAGCCTGCCGGCTGCGGCGATGCGCGACGAGAATGCGTCGCGCAGGGTGCGCGCCCTGACACCGATCGGGATGCGATGCGGGCATGCGGACGTCGCCACGTCGAGTGCCTTGCCGCCATCTCGCTCCAGGGCCTATCGGTGAATCATGACCGAGTTCATCGAGCACACCGACGGCGAGGAGATCCTGGAAGACGGTCACGGGGTCCGCTTCATCCTGCCGGCATGGCGGTTCGACCTCCCTGTCACCCGAGGGGCGTGCAGGGACGAGTTGTCTGATGGCCGAAGGGTGCGAACCTTCAGCATCCAGAAGGGCGACCTTTCCGCGAATGAGGCGCGTCATTACGCGGGCCGGCTGCGGGACGCGCCGGCCAGGGCGATGGCGGTCTTCGACGCAAGTCGACGCGATGTTCATCCACCCGGAAAAACAATGCGGGCCAGTTTCACGATCAACGTTCTCCCAGGCCTGCTGATGACGCACGATTGGTGCATCATCAGCCAATACAACGCACGCCCGAGCCCGGGCGAGCGCTGGCGAAATCCGCCCTTCTCGATCGGGGTCAGGCCGCAGGCCCCTCACGCTCGGGAGGAAGTCCTCTACGTCGATCTCGCCACCTTCCCCACGGCCGGATCTCAGGAACAAGGCCGCCACGTCGATCTGGGACCGGAGGCCGTCGTCCCGTTGCAGCGGGATCGCTCCTATGCGGTCGCCATTGACTTCGCGGACGGGGCCGGCGGCGAGGGCCTGCTGAAAGTGAGAGTCGATGACAAGCTCATCGTCGATTACGCCGGCCCGACGGGCTACGCCAACTTCGCCGGGTGCTTCTTCGCCTACGGCCTCTATCGCTCGCCGTGGTGCCCCGGGTGTGAGGGCCTGAGCGCGCGCTTCGTGAACGTCGTGGAAGGCGTCGCTGAGTAGTCGCTGGACCCGCCGCTCGTACGAACGACGAGTCCTCCGGGCCGCACCTCGTCACACCTGCGGTCCGAACGGTGCCGCAGGACGGTTTCCCGGATCGATCTGCCGGGCAATCCTGCGATTGCCCGGCGCTCTCATCTAATCAGTGCCGATCGCGACGGACGACGGCAGCGCCGTGATCGGCCCTGGCACGATCTCGGTTCACGGCACTCCGACCGACAGCCGCAGCGTGATTGTCTCTGCGCAGACCTGCCCCGTCCTGATTGACGGCCGCCTGATCCCGCGCGATGGCGGCTCGGTCTCCGCGCCGTTCGTCTCGGCGCAAGACTGCGCCATCATGGTATTCCCTGGCCCGGTCCGTCCCGACGGACCTGCGATCATCGGCGCTCGATTGCTCAGCGCGGTTCAGATCGCGGCGCTCCGCAGCCGCTCGCCCGTTGTCGCGGCGCTGAATCGCTGCGTCAGACTGCGCAAGGGCCGGCAGCACCGCTGAGGCTGAGAGAAAAAGTGATAAGGTGGCGAGGGTGAATTTGGATTGGGTCATGTGCTGAACCTCGTCCGATTTCTGAGCCCCTCGGGCCCGGTTGAATGGGCAGAGCATCTGCGTCGTGAGCTGTCGGTTCGATGAACGCCGTTGCCCTCTCGCGGAAACGGCATTCACGAATTGCCGATCGGATCGACGGGCGTTGTGCTCTCAGCGGATGTTTCCCGATTGCCGGCGCCGGGCGACGTACCAGACTGCCAGCGCGACGACCGCGATGGCGAGGCTCAGCCAGATCCAGTTGAAATCCGTCGCCGCCGCGTTGGCGGCGGCGGAATTCGAGCCGGCGGGTCCCGTCTCCGGGATCGGTGGGGCCGGATTGGTCTGCTGGGCAAGCGCACTTCCGAGCGTTGCCGTCCACAGGAAGGCACTCGTGGTGAGAGTTCGGGTCATCGTCATCGTGGTCTCCACGGCTACTTGTCGGCCTGGCGGGCCGCTCCGTACTGGAAGGCCGGCGCCGCGTTGAGCTGTGCCTTGGTCATGCGGATCTCGGCCTCGACGGGCACACCGCCGGCCAGCACCGTGGCGCGATCGGCGGGCGCCTTCCGGTTTTCGTCGACCGTGCCGGTGGTCGCCGTGACCTGATCGGTGTGCTTGTTCTGGACGGCGCCCAGGACCTCGCGCGTCGTGTCGGCCCCCGGCATGGTCTCGGGCTGCACGCGGGCTGCGGCCTCGGTGCTGGGCTTCGTCTCGGGCGTGACCACCGAGGTCGGCCCA
Source organism: Methylobacterium sp. Leaf89 (assembly GCF_001422215.1). Lineage (NCBI taxonomy): Bacteria > Pseudomonadati > Pseudomonadota > Alphaproteobacteria > Hyphomicrobiales > Methylobacteriaceae > Methylobacterium > Methylobacterium sp. Leaf89. The sequence goes on from NZ_LMML01000029.1 coordinate 456,153, forward strand.
CGCGTGAGGGGAACGTCCTTCATGTTCCACGCGAGCGAGTCGTAGGGAATTGCCACCAGCTTCTCGCCGATTCCGAGGAAGCCGCCGACGCCGATCACCACCGCCTCGACCTTCCCGGCGTCGCCGATGAGAACGTCCTCGATCGATCCGACCCGCACATGGTCCATGCCCACCACCGGAAGGCCGATCATCTTGGATCCCCGCATCGCCCCCGGCTGCGGCTGGGCAAACCCGGCGCCGGTTCCGTCCGAGGCCGGTTGTGCATGGACCGGCCCCCCGGACGCCAGCGGCAGAGCGAGAACGGACAGGGCGAGGAGCAGGGTACTCCGGCGGCGGACAGACATCGCAAACTCCACGAAAACAACTGGCTTCGCAGAACGCGAACGACCGGTGGACAACGCGCGGTTCACGTCCTGAGTTCAGGGCGATCCGCGCGCCACCCCTCCGGCGATTTGACTCTCCGCGCCGGGCAGGGCTGATCTCTGCCGGCTTCGCCATGCTGTTCACACACCTCTCCGACGACCTGTTCAAGCCGCTCGCCTCGCCGAGCCGGGCCTTCAATGCGGCGCTCCTGCTGCACCTGCACGGTCGGGTCTTCGGGGACACCGCCGAACCCCTGCGCAAGAGCGAACTTCTGACGGCGATCGGTGACTTCGCCGCCGATTTCGTGGACCGGGAGATCGACGACGACGCCTCCGGCACGGTGGAACCGAGCGAGCGCCGCTCGGTCGTCTATCGCCGCCTTCTCGATGCCGGCTGGCTGGTGGAGCGGCGGGAGCGCTATGTTCCAGTGGTCGAGTTCGACCCCGAGGCCCGGATGGTCATCGAGGAACTGGCGCGGCTCGACAGGGGCGAGCGGCGCTCCTACGGCGGTGCCGTCCTCGACGTGCTGGGCAGTCTGGAAAGCGCGATCGCCAACCCAGCCGAGCGATCCGAGGCCCTGGTCAACGCGGCCAAGTCGGCCCGTACCTTCCTCAGTCATCTGCGCAGCCTGGCTGGATCGATGCGCAAGAGCGAGGAGCGCATCCTGCGCGAGGCGGATCAGGGCGTCGCCCTGCGCCTCTACTTCGAGGAGTTCGTCGCGCGGCACCTCGTCAGCGACTACCGGACGCTGCACACCCGCTTCAATCCTTTCCGCTTCCGGTCGGGAATCGTGCGCGAGGCCGGCCGTGCCCTGCGCGATCCCCTCACCCTGCGCGCCCTGACCGATGCGGGTCTCCGGGAGGGGCGGGCGCCCGACCGGGAGACGGCCGAGCGCGCCGTCCGCGGCGATCTGGCCGAGATCCTGGCGATCTTCGAGGGTCTCGATCGCCACCTCGACGTGGTCGCCGACATCGTCGCCCGGCTCGAGCGCCGGATCGCCGCCACGCTGCGCTACCTGGACCATCGGGATTCCGACCGGATCGAGCGCACGGCCGCGGCCCTGCGCGCGGTGGCTGGTGGCGATGACGACCTCGCCAGCCTGCCCGATCCCCAGGTCTCGCTGTTCCGTACCCCGATCGGCGAGCCGCATTGTTACGCACCGCGCCTGCGCCGGGCGGCGATCGAATCCGAGCCGTTGCCCGAGATCGAGATCGATCCCGTTATCGAAGCCTTCATCGCCGCCAAGGACGCGTTCCGGGAGCGCGTCGCGGTCACGCCCGAGCGGATCGTGGCCTTCATCGAGGCACGGCTCGGGCCGGAGCGCACCATCCGGGGCTCCCAGATCCGGATCGCCGACGTCGACGATTTCGTCGTGTTCCAGCGCCTGCGGGAGATCGACGTCCTGTTCGACGGGAGCCTGCGCGGCCGCTATCGGCTTTCGCGGATGGAGGGTCGGGTGTCGAATGGCTGGCTCGATTGCCCGGACTTCCTGCTGGAGCGGGCGCCGGCGCTGCGCCGCTAGATCCGGGGCCGTCCGAGTCCGGTCGCGGCTATGCTGCCTTCACGGCCGAATTCTCTGCGCGACGGCGTTCGTCGCGAACGGTTGAATTGATGATCCCGGTTTAATCCCGGGCCTTGGCAAAATACTGTGACGGGTTCATGCTCCGCTGGATTTCATTCGCGCGATGCGACACGAAATTCGAGAAGACTGCGGGAGCGTTCGTCCATGACCAGCGCCAAATGCCTGATCAAGTCCGCCTGGATTGCCGCGGAAGTCGGCCGGGAGCGCTGTGAGCGGGTCCTGGTGGTCGAGACCTACATTGCGGTCAGCCCGCTGGAGCCGAACTACGATCCGGCCCGCTACGAGGCGATCGTTTCCGAGGTCCAGCGCGTTCTCGCGGCGAATCCCTCGCTCGACCGCGCTTCGATCCTCAGCATGCACCGCGACACGGCCTGCCTCTCGCTCTTCCGTGCGACGCCGGCCGTCGCGGCCTGAACGACATCGCGGAACTGGCGTCGCACTCTCGCGGACCCGCTCGCGGCCACGACCGTTGGCGCGCGTCGCCGCGAGGCGCTAGAGAAACCGGCCGGTGCGGGTAGATCCCGCGACCGCGAGGCCAGCCATGCTCGAATCGTTTCGCGCCATCGTCGATGGTGAGGACTTGCCGCCGCCCGGAGCCCGCGCGCCTTCGGAAGAGGAGTTGACCCGGGCGCTTCAGGTCCTCCTGAAGAGCCAATGCGTCTACGCCGGAACACCGGGCATCGGGCGCTCCTATGAGCTCGCACGGCACTACGCGCCCTTCTTCCAAGCCTACTTCGCGTGCCTCGGCTACCAGTTCGACGTGATGCATCGCGATCAGATGGTGTGCCTGCGGGTTCCGCCCGAGGGCGTCCGTCACGATGCCCAGGCCGAGCGCCTGCGCAAGGACGAGACTCTGGTCTTGCTCGCCCTTCGTCTCGCCTACGAGGAAGGCCTGCGTGCCCACCGGGTGACCACCGAGGGTGTCGTGGAATGCACGACCGACGACATCGTCGAATCGATCCGCACCGCTACGCGTAGCGATCCGCCGGAAGAGGCTCGACTCACCGAGATCCTCCGTCTGTTCGCGCGCAAGGGGGCCCTGCGCCTGGGCGAACGCGACAAGGTCGAGAAGATCACACCCTTGATGGTGATGCCCGGGATCGCGGTGTTGTCGCCGGACGCCTGGATGGATCAGGTCCGAGCCTGGGGGGCTGCGCGCGGCGACGAGGAGGCGTGAGGTCTCAGGCGTCGATCCGCACGCGCTTGCCGAGGAAATCGAGGAGGCTGCGCATCCGCGGTGAGAGTCGATCGCCCACCGCGTCGAGGGCGTTCTTGTCCTCGCAATCCCCTGGCTTGCAGCCTTCGAGCATCGGTTCCGGTCGCCCGGCGGCGCGACCATCGCGGGATGCGGCCGGAACAGGCGCGATCGAGCGGTACCGACGATCCGCTCGGAGGACCCAACGGCGCCGGCCGATGTCCTGGACGCCGGGTTCTTCCGGGTCCACCGCCCCCTCTCGCTGAGTCAGCGCAACATCGCCTTGGAGGAGATTGCCGCATTAATCGCCTCCCTCGCCAGTCCCAACTCCGCAGCCACCCACGACGCGACGCGGCGCGGGGAGCGTGGGATCGTCCCGACTCTCGCCCAGCGGTGCCGCGTCCCCAGGCCGGCGGCCCCGCCGGCTTGCATCCCGGGCGCTCAGCGTTCATGCGAGGGGTGTCTTCTCGAACTCGGGATCGTCAGCGCCGGCCGTGTACCGCCTTACCGATATCGTCCTCTCGAACTGGTACCTGATCCGCCGCGAGCAGATTCGGATCCGGGGCGCGGCTGCGCTGGTGGGACCTACGGGGGCCGGCAAGTCGACCATCTTCGATGCGGTCGGCACGGTGCTGGCGGGCAACAATGCCAGCCGCCTCGCCCTCAACGCTTCGGCCTCGGGACGCAGCGCCCGGACCGTGCGAGATTACTGCCTCGGCTGGATCAGCGATCCGGCCGAGGGCGGACGCCCTACCCGTGAAGCCTGCGAGACACTGATCGTCCTGGTCTTCGAGAACGAGACCACGGGGCGCGTCGTCTCCGCCGGGCTCGCCCTGGCGGCCCGGGCAGAAGACAGCCGCGAGACGACCCTGTCCCGCTTCGTCCATGTCGGCCACCGCTTCGAGGTCGCCGACTACGTCCGTGAGGCGCCGGGCGGAAGCTTCGTCGCGCCCTGGGCCGAGATCGCCAAGGACCTGCGCACCCGCGGGAGCACCTTCGACGAGTACCGAGCGTCCGGCGAGCGCTTCACCGCCGAACTCCTCCGAAACCTTCGCGAGGGCGCGGCGGTGCCGGAGCCGCGCCACTTCCTGCGCACCTTCTCCAACGCCGTGGCGTTCAAGCCGATCTTCGATTCCTCGGCCTTCGTCCGGTCCTTCGTGCTCGAACCCGAGCCCCTGGACGTCGCCCGCATCCGGCAATCGGTGGAGACCTGGCGGCGCCTCCTCGAGACCATCGAGGAGTTGGAACGGCGCCTCGCCCACCTCGCCCGGATCGTCGGGCGCTACGAGACCTGGGCCGAGGCGAGCCTCGCCTCGGTTCTCGGAGACCTGCGCGCCGCTGATGCGGACCTGCGTCGGCGCATCATCGACACCGTGACCGCCCGCCAGACCCTCAAGGACGTCGCCGAGCGCCTGCGCATCGCGCGCGAGAGCGTCGCCACCAGCCAGGGCTTCGTGCGCGAAATCGACGGCGAGATCGCGGGTAAGAAGGCGCTGCTCGCCGGCACCGCCGCCGAGGGGCGCCTCGCCGCCTCGAACGCCGGCCTCGCCATGCTGGCCCGCGACCGACGGGACCTGGCCGCCCGGGTCGCCGAACTGGTCGGAATCGTCCTCGACACCGGCAAGCTCGCGGTGATCCTCGGCACGATTCGCACGGTCTCGCCCGAAGCCGCCCGCCTGGTGGAGGCCTGCGCCCGATCGGGTCTTCGACGCGAGGCCAATCCCGAGGAAACGCTGCGGTCCGACGGATCGCTCGCCGCGTTGCTCGCCGGACTGGCTGGAATGCCCCCGATCGCCGCACCCCTCGAGCGGGCGGCGGAGGACGCGGCGCTGCGCGCCCGCGCCCTGGAGAACGAGGCGCAGTCCCGCGCGCCGGCACCGAGCGCGGGGCGCGGGGCGGCGCCGCGTCTGTCCTCGGACGTGGCGGCGTTCCGCGAAGAGCTGTCCCGCCTCGGCATCGTGGCGACACCGATCTGCGAGCTGGCCGAGATCATCGATTCAAAATGGGGGCAGGCCCTCGAGGGCCTCCTCGGCGGCGCCCGCGAGGCGCTGGTCGTGCAACCAGACCGCCTCAACGATGCGTTCGCGCATCTCGAAGCACGCAAGAGCCAGTTCTACCGCTGTCTCCTCGTAAAGACGACCGATACGGCCCGGCGGCGCGGCGGGCGCGACGACGAGGGTCCGCTCGCCCTGATCGAGACGGCCGATCCCCACGCGCAGGCCTTCCTCGGCGCGCGCCTCGGCGGCTACGATCTCGCCCCGAACGACGCGGCCCTCACGCATATGAGCCGGGCCGTGGCCCCGAGCGGGCGCTCGACCTCGGGCATGGCTTATTCGGTGGTGCGCCCGGTCCAGCTCATGATGACCCGGGGCCACCGGGGTCCGACCGCAGAGAGCCGCCAGGATTGGGAGCAAGCGGTCGCCGAGGCGCGCCGAGCTCGGGCAGAGGCCGATGTCCTGCGGGAAGCGGCCCGGATCGGGACCGCCCTCGCGCGCCGCCTGTCCGAAACGAACCTGGATCTCGCTGAATTGCGCGCCGAGGCGGACGCGATCGAGGGCCGACGCCGCAGCCTGACCACGGAGCGGGAGAGCGTCGAGCGGGCCGAGACCGGCGTCCTGGAGGCCGAGCTCGCGGAGCTCGCCAAGGAGCGTTCGGCCTATCTCACCGAGCTTGTCCAGGTGCTGGAGCCGAAGCGAGACCTGCTGCTGGGCGAGGAGGCCGGCCTGAAGGCCAAGGTTGCGGCGAGCCGCGAGGCCGCCCGTGCTGCGCTCCAGGCGCGCCGGACCGCGTATCAGCGCTGGGCCGGCGGCGACAGCATGCGCATCCGGCTCGTGCGTCCGGACGCCTTCGACCCGAAGGCGCTCGCGACGCTGCGTGCCGAGCGTGCGGATCTCGACGCCAAGGCGCTGGCGAGCCATGCCAATACCGGGCGTGCGCGAGCCCGTGAAGCGGCGGAGACGGCGCGAACGCAGGGCAGGGCGGCCGAGCGCGACCTCGCCGAGTACTGCGTGCAGTGGCGGGTGGAAAATCCGCTGGGGGCGGGCGACGTGCCGGCCTCCTTCGGCTACGGCTGGGCGAAGCGGGCCCATGACGAGGTGGCGAGCCACGAACTGCGGCGCTACCGGGACCAGGCGCGGCGGGCGGAGAGCGAGATGCGCCGCCTGATGATCGAAGACCTGTTGACCCGGCTCGCGGACAAGTTCGAGCGCGTACGCGCCCGGCTCGAGGCCCTCAACGAGCGCCTGTCGAGCCAGACCTTCACGGGGCAGACCTATGCCTTCGAGGCCGAGGTGGATCGGCGCTACGCCGCCGTCCATGCCCTGGCGACAGAGGTCGCCCGCTCGCCGGATGCGGCCCAGGCGATCCTGCCGGACGAGGGCGGCGCGATTCCCGATGGCCCGCTCGCGGCGGCGATCGACGAGATCACCGCCCTGATCGCCGGTGAAGAGAGCGCCGCGCGTCTCGCGGACTACCGGAACTACTTCGTCTACGAGATCGGCATGCGCGATCGGGCGGGAAACCGCACCACGATGTCGAACCGCGCGCTGCGAGGGTCGGGCGGCGAAGCGCAGGCGCCCTTCTACGTCGCCATCGCGGCGTCGCTCGCCTCGGCGTATTATCCGGGCGACCGACCCGGCGACGAGAACCCCGGCCTCGGCCTCTGCCTTCTCGACGAGGCGTTCTCGAAGCTCGACGTGCGCAACAGTCAGGCCCTGGTCGATCTCTATCAGGCGTGGGGGCTGCAACTGCTGATCGCGGCCCCGGAAGACAAGCGGACGACCTTGACCGAGGTGATGGACACCATCGTTACCGTCTACAAGAGCCCGGATCTCTCCTCCGTGCGAATCGAGGCCGAACACCCCCTGGAAGCTGCCAAGCGCGCCCTGGCGGCGATCAATCCCGAGCGCCAGGGCATCGAAGGCTTCCGGATCACCGACGCCGCCGAGTAGGGCGCTAGGCCGCCCTACCAGACCGGCTCGGGACCGTACCAGGTGAAGTGCTTCTTGACCGGTTCGATCACATCCCAGGTGCCGGAGAAGCCCGCCGGCGTGACGAAGGCATCGCCGGCCCGGTAGGTCTTCGCGACGCCCTCCGCGTCCGTCACCGTCACCACGCCCGCGATCAGTTGGATGAACTCCGCCCGGCCGAAGTCGATGCGGAACTTGCCGGGCTGGCAGGTCCAGATGCCGGCGGCGAACAGGCCGTCGGGGCTTCTGTAGACGTAGGTCGCCGTCTGCTCCGGCTTGCCCAACAGGATGTGTGAGCGCTCAGGCCAATACGCGGATTCCCGCGGCTGAAGCGCCGGGAAGTCGTAGGTCCGCTCGACCGGTCCCTCCAGCACCGGGGGAGGTGCGGCGGGCCGCCGCCACGACGGCAGCGTGCCGACGAGGGCCATCACAGGACCCGCGAAAGTGTGAAGCAGGCGTGCAATTTCCATTCGAGATCCTCTGACCCTCTCCGACCGAAAGTCATGGGTCCGCATGCGAACCGCAATGCAATCATCGACTTTCGGCGCTTGATTTGAACAGAAGACTGAATGGATCCTTAAGTGCAGAATGCATAAACCAACATGTCGTTTTTCATCGATACTAGTGGATGATTTGTCGGTGAGCGCCATGGCGCGGAGCCATGGCGGCCGCTGGGTTTCCGGCCCGCGGAACACCCACGGTTTTGCATCTATCTTAAGTTGCATATCCGATGGCTGATCCATCACGTCAGCGCGACACATCTTCGTGTAATGGATTTTGGACAAATCTCTACGTCTAACAAATGATTGTTTCGTATCGCACACACAGTTGACGCATGGAATCTTGCGGATCGAAATCGGCAACTGCACTTGCATCGATAATGGATAAGGGGCTTACTTGTGTTCCGGGTCTGATGGGATCTGGCTCCGTCTCGAAAACAGGGTCGAGTGATGGAAGAAGCCGGAACATCACGGGGGCCGGTCGCCGAAAGCGACACGATTCTCCCCCTCGACTTGTACGAAATCCTCCGGAAGGCCGTTTCTCGCGTTGCCGGCCCGCTGACGACGGCGGCGGCGACCGAGGCGCTTCGGAGGCGCCAACGCGTCGATCCGCCCGTCATCGAGCCACGGCGCCAGGATGGCGACCGCTCAAAGCCCTTTCGGTGTTTCCCCAGGCACAGTGTGACCTTCGTTCTGCCAACGACCTGCCATCGCGAGGATCCGATCACGCGGGGCTTCGGCGACGCGGCTTGGCTCGCGAAGCCCACGATCCCCTGGGACGTCGTGAGGGCCCACGACGAATTTGCGATCGGGAGTGTGTGACATGGGACAGGCCCTCAGCAGTCAAACGTCCGGCGATCGCGTCCTCGTCCCCATGATGGAGTCGCCCGCGTCTGCGCTGATACAGAAGCTCGAAGCGTTCCAGGACTTGTCGACGGAGGATCGGAATGCACTGTCACGTCTGGCGACGACCGCGCGGGACTACCCCGCTCATACCGACATCCTGCGCGAGGGAGAGCCCGCCGACGGCGTTCTGATCGTGGTGAAGGGGTTCGCCTGTCGCAACCAGTTCCGTCAGAACGGTGCACGGCAGATCACCGCCTTCCTGGTCCCCGGTGACCATTGCAACCTGGAAGCCGGCCTCATCAATCGGATGGATCACGCCGTGAGCACGCTCTCACCCTGCCGTGTGGCGCGCGTGAACGCGGATGCCCTGCAGGCGATCCTGCGGCAACACCCGGCCATCCGGCAGGCCCTCCGGATGAGCATCCTCGTCAACGAGGCCACGCTCCGCGAGTGGATTGTCAACATCGGATGCCGGACGGCCGTCGAGCGCATCGCGCATCTGTTCTGCGAACTGCACCTGCGCCTTAACGCGGTGGGACTGACTCGGGGGATGACCTACGAACTACCGTTCACGCAGAGCGACATCGCTGTCACCGTCGGGTTGTCGAACGTGCACGTCAACCGTTCCCTGCAGGCCCTTCGCCGCCAGCGGCTCATCGCCTTGTCCGGCAAGCGGCTGACCATCCTAGACTGGGCCACCCTCAGCGAATTGGCCGAATTCAACCCGAGCTACCTGCAACTCGGTCGCCGGAGTCTGGATGGATGACTCGAACCGAGGCGTCGGTCTGCCTCGGTTCGAGGCTCGGGTGCCGAGCCGCCGGTTCTTAGAGCACCGGGTGATAGGCCCGGCTCAGGCTTTGACGGACGATTGGGGATCGATCGTACCGGTTTCGCTTTCCGGACGATCGTCGGAGGCCTCGTCGAACGCCTGCATCCAGGCGGCTCGGTCCTCGCTTCCCTCGGCATAGGGGCAACTTTCGCGCTGCCTGCCGTAGAGGCGGGCATTGCGGCCCTTGATGAAGGGGCTGTCGCTGGCGGTCGCACCGTCGCTCATTTTACGTATCCCGATGGTTCGGCCGCACGCCGGGGGGAGGACGTCCCATGGCGTTCGTCGGTCGCACGGCCCTGTTGCGCGTCAACCCGGAGCCGGCCGCTCCGGTTCATCCGCGTCCGATCACGAGCGCGCTCTCACCCATGGCGCCGATGATTCGCGGCATGCGCCACCGCGCGTCGGAGGTTCCGGAATAGATCCTCGACCGCGTAGGCGTTGCGAAACAGTTCGAAGCCGTGTCCATCGCGGGTTCTGCCGCGTCACGCCTCCCTATCCCACGCCCGTCGGCGCGTCGCTCACGCGCTGTCGAGCATGACGGCGAAGGCGTCGGAACCATTGCGCGGACCATGGATTGCGATAGGCGCTGACGTTAGACCTGTGCCTGCAGTGTGTCGGCCCTGGCCGATGGATGACCCTGCACCGCCTTTTCGTTGTTCACTGGCCAGCGGCATCGCTGTCCGTTCCGGGAAACGATCGTTCGTGCCGAGTTTTGGACCGATGCAGACGTTCGATACGACCACGACCACCCTGACGACCCTGCGGCGCGGTTCGCAGCTGTACGAAACGGAGCGGCGACTCAACGCGGTCCTGAACAATGCCTCGGTGGCCATCTTCCTGATGGATGACCGCCAGCACTGCGTCTACATGAACCGTGCCGCCGAACTGCTCACCGGTTTCAGCCTGACCGAGGTGCTCGCGCGGGATTGTCCGCTGCACGACATCGTCCATCACACCTACCCGGATGGCCGCCCGTTCCCGCTCGCGGAATGCGCCATCGACCGCGCCTTTCCGGAGAACAACCAGGAGCGCGGCGAGGAGGTGTTCGTTCATAAGGACGGACATTTCTACCCGGTCGGATTCACCGCCAGTCCCATCCGCGACGACGAAACCCGCATCATCGGCACGATCATCGAGGTGCGTGACATCACCGAGGAGAAGGCGGCCGCCGAGCGTCAGCGCCTGCTCACCAACGAGCTCAACCACCGGGTCAAGAATACGCTGGCGACCGTTCAGTCGATCGCCGCGCAGACTTTCAGGGGCAACACCGACGCCGCCGTGCGCCAGACCTTCGATGCGCGGATGGTCGCTCTGTCGAACACGCACAACGTGCTCACGGCCGAGAACTGGGAGAGCGCGAGCCTGCGCAGCGTCGTCGAGGGCGCCCTCGCACCGCACGCTCTGGCCGAGGTCGATACGGCGCGCTTCGACCTCGTCGGCCCGGACACCCGCCTGCATCCGAAGGTCGCCGTAACCCTCGCGATGGCGCTGCACGAGCTCATGACGAACGCGGCCAAGTACGGCGCGCTGTCCGTCCCGGAAGGCCGGGTCGGCGTATCCTGGACCCTGGAGCCGGGGGAGTCGGGCGAGCGCCTCGAACTCGTCTGGACCGAGACGGGCGGGCCGCCGGTCGCGGAGCCCACGCGGAAGGGATTTGGCAGCCGGCTCATCGAGCGCCAACTGCCGATGGAATTCGATGGCAGCGCGGACCTGACCTTCGCACCGACAGGCGTGACCTGCCGTCTCCGGATCCCGCTGACCGCCCTCGGGTGGCATGGGCAGGAACGGGTGACCGGACGGACCGCCCGATGAGCGGCCTTCAGGGACGGCGCGTTCTACTGGTGGAAGACGAGAGCCTTGTTGCCATGCTCGGCGAGGACATGCTCCTCGATCTGGGTTGTGAGGTCGAGGTCGCCATGCGCCTCGACAAGGCGATAGACTTGGCCCGCAGGGCGGACCTCGACATGGCGATCCTCGACGTGAATCTCGGGGAAACCTGCAGCTATCCCGTGGCCGACGCCCTGTTCGAACGCGGCATCCCCTTCATCTTCGCGACGGGCTACGGTCTCTCCGGCATTGAGCCCGCCTACCAGGCCATCCCGGTGATGCAGAAGCCCTATCAGGTGGCTCAGATGGAGCGGCTGCTCCGGCACCTGCTCACCTGCGAAACCCCGTCCTCCGTAAGGACCGTGCAGCCGCTGCCGTGCGGGTGCTCGTTCTGGGCGAAGATCGTCGGCCCGCTCCAGATCCGGGCTGACTGAGCACCGTCGCTGCGGCCTTCGGTCTCCAGGCCGAGGCGCTTGCCGCCGGACCTTTCCGAACGATGTCGCGTTCGCTCCTCGCGGTGACGGGACAACGAACACGACGCGCATGCAGATTCATCTGGACGCCCTTGGCGGCGTCGCCGGCGACATGTTCGCCGCCGCCCTTCTCGATCTCTTTCCCGACCGGGAAGCTGGCGTGCTGGGGAGCATCCGAGCCGCCTTGCCGGGGGTCTCGTGCGAACTCGTCGGTCACAACGACGGTATCCTCGCCGGGCGCCGCTTCGTCGTCGCGCGCAGTGCGGAGCATCGGGACGGCGTCGCTCCCGGTCACACGCATCGCCATCACGCGCACGAGCATTTCCACCGACACGATCCCGCCGGCGGAGCCGGTCACGGGCATCGCCACTGGTCGCAGATTCGCGCGGACCTGCAGGCCTGTCCGCTCGAGTCCACCGTCAGCGCCCACGCGATCGGTATCTTCACCCGTCTGGCCGAGGCCGAGGCGCGGGTCCATGGCATCGCCGTCGAGGCGGTGGCGTTCCACGAGGTCGGCGCCTGGGATTCGATCGCCGATATCGTGGCGGCCGCCCACCTGATCGCGGCCCTGGATGCGGAGGCCTGGAGCGTGTCGGCCCTGCCCCTCGGCTCGGGCCGGGTCCAGACCCAGCACGGGCCGCTGCCCGTGCCGGCCCCGGCCACGAGTCTCCTTGTCGAGGGCTTCGAGACCCTGGACGACGGTGTGCCGGGCGAGCGCGTCACCCCGACGGGGGCCGCGATCCTGCGCTACCTGCGGAACATCGCACCGCCGCTTCCTGCGGCGCCGCGGATCCTGAAGGGGTCGGGCGTCGGCTTCGGCACGAAGGTCCTCCCGGGCCTGAGCAACTGCCTGCGCGCGGTGGCGTACGAGGCGGCGACGTCGAACGGGAGCGGCGAGCACCGCGACCTCGGCGTGATCGAGTTCGAGGTGGACGATCAATCGGCGGAGGACCTCGGCATGGGCCTCGATCGCCTGCGCAGGCACCCCGACATCTTCGACGTCGTCCAGATGCCGGTCTTCGGCAAGAAGGGACGGATGATGACCCATGTGCGGGCGCTCGCCCGAGCCAGCGCGCTGGACGAGGCGATCGCGGCCTGCTTCCGCGAAACCACCACGATCGGCCTGCGACATCGCATCGTCTACGGCGCAGCCCTGCCGCGGCGGATGCACACGGTCACGGTGGAGGGTCAGACCGTGCGGGTGAAGGTGGTCGACCGGCCGAGTGGACGCACCGCCAAGGCGGAGGCCGACGACGCGGTCGCGCAGGAGACCCACGCCACCCGTGCCGGCCTGCGCCGCGCCGCCGAGGCCCTGGCGCTCCGGGCGGATGACGAGGCGGGAGGCGCGGCATGAGCCCCGAGGTCTTGCAACGTCTGAACGACCTCCTGCTCGCGATCGGACCCCTCGCGGTCGCGGTCAGCGGCGGTGTCGACAGCCTGACCCTCGCCGAGACCGCTCACCGCCTGCTCGGGGCCGACCGGGCGCTGATGGTCCATGCGGCCTCGCCGGCGGTTCCCGTCGAGGCGACGCAGCGGGTCCGGGACGAGGCGGCGCGGGCGGGCTGGTCCCTGCGCGTGGTCGAGGCCGGCGAGTTCGCCGACCCGAACTACCGGGCCAATCCGGTCAATCGCTGCTTCTTCTGCAAGACCAACCTCTACGGCACGATTCGTCAGGTCACCGACCGGATTATGGTGTCGGGCGCCAACCTCGACGATCTCGGCGAGTACCGCCCGGGCCTCGACGCGGCGCGCGAGCACGGCGTCCGCCATCCCTACGTCGAGGCCGGCTTGGACAAGGCCACGGTGCGATCGCTCGCCCGAGCGCTCGGTCTCGGATCGGTGGCGGAGCTTCCGGCGGCGCCTTGCCTGTCGAGCCGCGTCGAGACCGGGATCCGAATCGAGCCCGAGACCCTCGCCTTCATCCACGCCGTCGAGGGCCTGGTGAGTCGCAGCCTCGAGGCGGGGATCGGACCACGCCGTGCCGTGCGCTGCCGCGTCCGGGCCGCCGGGATCGTGGTGGAGCTCGACCCCGTCAGCCTCGCTGCCCTGGACGGCACTCGCCAGACCGCGCTGGCGGCGCAGATCCGCGCGGGTGCCCCGGCAAACCTGCCGGAGACTCCGGTGCGGTTCACGGCCTACCGCACCGGCAGTGCCTTTCTGACGGGAGCGGCACGATGAGCGTCTCCGACGAGTTCGTCCTCGATTTCGCCCGACCCGAGCGGATCGGCCTCGAGGAGGCGATCTACGCGGCCGGCAAGTCCCCGGTGCAGATCGACGCGATCCTGGACGCCGCCACGGCGCGCGGCGCGCCACTGCTGCTGACGCGCCTCGACGCCGACAAGCACGCGGCCCTTGCCGGGCATCACCGAGACCGGATCGATTACTGCGCAGTGTCGCGCACGGCGATCTTCGGGCGAGCTCGGCCGCTCACCGGGCCGGCCCGGATCGGCATCGTCGCCGCCGGGACCTCCGACGTTCCGGTCGCTCGGGAGGCCGTGCGGACCTTGGCCTATCAAGGGCATGCCACGACCCTCTTCGCCGATGTCGGGGTCGCCGGGCTCTGGCGCTTGACCACCCGGCTCGACGAGATCCGCGCTCATCCGATTCTCATCGTGGCCGCCGGCATGGACGCGGCCCTGCCGAGCGTCGTCGGCGGCCTCGTCGCCAGCGCCCTGATCGCGGTGCCGACCTCCGTCGGATACGGGGTTGCCGAGGGCGGCCGTACGGCCCTCGACGCCATCCTGGCGAGCTGCGCCCCCGGCATCACCGTCGTCAACATCGACAACGGCTACGGGGCCGCCTGCGCGGCGATGCGCCTGCTCCAGGCCGCCCGCACCCTCTCGGAAGCCAATCGCGTCGAGGGGACGGCAGCCTGACATGCCGCGCGCATCCCGCAACACCCCCCTTCACACCGGAGAGCAGACATGGAACGCCGCAGCTTTCTCCAGGGCGCCGCAGCCGGCGCCGGACTCGCCGCCACCAGCAGCGCCAGCGCGGCCGTGACCGCCCCCGGCCTGCCCAACACCCGGCCGAAGGACCCGGCCGACCTGCCTCTTCTCAGCGATCCCGGCGAGCGCCGGGGCGAGATGCTGTACCGGTCCTTTGGTCGCCACGACGAGAAGATCTCGGCGATCGGGATGGGCGGCTTCCACCTCGGCAAGAACGCGGTCTCCGACGACGAGGCGACCCGCCTCATCCATGCCGGCATCGAACGCGGCATCACGTTCATGGACAATTGCTGGGACTACAACGGCGGCCGTTCGGAACTGCGCATGGGGGTCGCCCTCTCAAAGGGCGGCTACCGCGACAAGGTCTTCCTGATGTCCAAGATGGACGGTCGCACGAAGCAGGAGGCGATGCGTCAGATCGACGAATCCCTCAAGCGCCTGCGCACCGATCGCATCGACCTCGTGCAGCACCATGAAATCCTGCGCTTCGACGATCCGGACCGGGTCTTCGCCGAGGGCGGCGCCATGGAGGCCTTCGTGGAGGCCAAGAAGGCCGGCAAGCTGCGCTACATCGGGTTCACCGGCCACAAGGACCCGCGCATCCATCTTAAGATGCTCGAAGTCGCCGAGGAGCGCGGATTCCAGTTCGATTCCGTGCAGATGCCGCTCAACGTGATGGACGCGCATTTCCGCTCGTTCGGGCATCTCGTGCTGCCCTACCTGGTCCAGCACGGAATTGCGGCCCTCGGCATGAAAACCTTCGGCGACGGCGTCATCCTAAAGAGCGACGCGCCGATCAAGCCGCTGGAATACCTGCACTTCTCCCTGAACCTGCCGACCACCGTGGTGATCACCGGCATCGAGAGCCAGCGCGACCTCGACCAGGCCTTCGAGGCGGTGAAGACCTTCAAGCCCATGGACAAGGCGACCGTCGCCGAGCTTCTTGAGCGCAGCAAGCCCTACGCGCTCCAGGGCAAGTACGAGCTGTTCAAGACTTCCGCCACCTTCGACGGCACGGCCAAGAACGCGGCCTGGCTCGGCGAGGACGTGGAAAGCGTCAAGAAGCTCGCGCCCACGATGGAATGAGACCAGACGGCACCCGGGCGTTGTGGGACCGTCCCGGTGCGAGACTTCCAACCAGGTTGCCTGCAGCACCACGTCATCCCGGGTCCGCGCTGCGGAGCCCGGGATCCAGACATGCAGGAGGCGCAGACCTTCCACGCGTCGGCGGTTCTGGATTGCACGCCTCCGGTCGCGCCCCTTCGGGTCCGGGCGCGCCTGCGGCGCCCCGGAATGAAGAAGCTGTCAGGCTTGCGATCGCCTGCCTTTCACGGATGGCCGTGCCGTCACGCCCCACGGGGATCCGCGATGGCTTGATGAAAGCCGAAGTACAGAACGATGCGTCGAGGCCGCTCACGCGCAGGCCGAGCGGCCTCGCTTCAATCAGCCTTCCTTGAAGCCGTAATCCGGGACCCCTTCCTCGTTGCCGTAGTACTTGTACGGTAGGAACTTGCCCGAGAGATTCATCTTGACCCGGTCGCCCTTGTTGTTGGGCTCACGTTCCATGGTCATGTTGAAATCGATGGCCGACATGATGCCGTCGCCGAACTCTTCCTGGATCAGTTCCTTCCAGGTGGTGCCGTAGACCATCACCAGCTCGTAGAAGCGGTAGATCAGCGGGTCCGTGGGCGGCATCTGCGCGATCGAGCCGCGGAACGGCGCCTCGTTCAGCATGCGCTCCTCTGACTGGCTGAGGCCGAACAAGGCAGCGGCCTTGGCGGCCTGGGCCTTGGGCAGCTTCATCTGGCCCATGCAGGCGGCGGTGATGAGGATCGGCGAGATGCCGCCGATCTCATCCTGGATGTACTTCCAGGTCCAGCCCTTCTCGCGCTTGATGTCGAGCAGCTTCTCGGTGAGGTCTTCGCGCTTCATGGCTTGGGTCTCCGTGGCGAGTGGGTGAGGGAAGGTCAGGCGCGCCGGGCGGGGGGCGCGTCCGCCGACAGGGCGGTGGCATCGGCCTCGCTGAGGCTCGGGCGGATCACGGGCGGGTGGCGCTGGTCGTAACCGGCCGGCATCGCGTCCCGTAGCGTCTTCGAGCGGCTGACGAGGAAGTCCATCAGGTGATTGCGCAGCGCGTAGTAGCCGGGCGCATGATGCAACTGCGTGCGGTCGCGGACCTTCGGCAGCGGATTCTCGACGATCTCCGCCACCTTGGCCTGGGGGCCGTTGGTCATCAGCACGATGCGGTCGGCCAAGTAGATCGACTCGTCGACGTCGTGGGTGATCATGAACACGGTCTGTCCGGTCTCGACGCAGATCCGCCGGACCTCGTCCTGCAACGTGCCCCGGGTGAGCGCGTCGAGGGCCGAGAAGGGCTCGTCCATGAGCAGGATCTTGGGCTCGATGGCCAAAGCGCGCGCGATGCCGACCCGCTGCTTCATCCCCCCCGACAGTTCCGACGGCCGCTTGTGCTCGGACCCGGCGAGCCCCACCGTCGAGATGGCCTTGCGGGCCCTGGCCTCGACCTCGGCCCGGGGCGCCTGGCGCCAGCGCGACGCGACCGCGTAGGCGACATTGCCCAGCACCGTACGCCAGGGCAGGAGCGCGTGGCCCTGGAAGATCACCGCCCGATCGAGGCTGGTCCCCTCGATGGCCTGCCCGTCGGCAATGACGACGCCCTCGCTCGGCGCCTCCAGCCCGGCCAGAATGTTCAGGACCGTGGTCTTGCCGCAGCCGGAATGGCCGATCATGCAGACGAACTCGCCCCGGCGCATGGGCAGCCACAGGTTCTCGAACACGGTGGTGTTCTTGCCGCCCGGCGCCGGATAGCGCCGGGCGATGCCCTCGATCGAGATGAATTTTTCCGAGGACGGCATGGTCTGGGACGACATGCGGGCGTCTCCGGTCTTGTCCGAGGATTTGGAGCGGAACGGGAGGAGGGCGGTCATGGCGCTCACTCCGGGAAGGTGACGAGGCTTTGTGCCTGCGCCAGCAACTGGTCGAGGATCATGCCAACGAGGCCGATCACCAGGATCGAGGTGATCACGTTGGTGATCGAGAGGTTGTTCCACTCGTTCCAGACGAAGTAACCGATGCCGGTGCCGCCCACGAGCATCTCGGCCGCCACGATGACGAGCCAAGCAATGCCGATGGAGATGCGCATGCCGGTGAGGATGGTGGGGGCGGCTGCCGGGAGGATCACCGTGACCGCCCGGCGGAAGGGTCCGACCTCAAGGGTGCGGGCGACGTTCAGCCATTCCCGGCGGGTCCCGGCGACGCCGAAGGCGGTGTTGATCAGCATGGGCCAGAGCGAGCAGATGAAGATCACGAAGATCGCCGAGAGCCCGGAATCCTTGATCGTGTAGAGGGCGAGCGGCATCCAGGCCAAAGGCGAAACCGGCTTCAGGAGCTGGATGAAGGGATCGAGGGCCCGGCCCATCAGGGGCGACATGCCGATGAGGAAGCCGATCGGGATCGCCACGATCACGGCGAGCCCGTAGCCCAGCGCCACACGGCCGATCGAGTAGGCGAGCTGGATGCCCAGCCCCTTGTCATTCGGCCCCCGGTCGTAGAACGGGTCCTTGAGGTGCTTCCACATCGTCGCCCCGACATCGAGGGGCCCCGGCATCGCCGACTTGCCGGTGGTGGCGCTGGTGCCCATCAGGGCGGCGTATTCCGGGTCCATCGCCTCGGTCTTGCCCGTGCCGCTGACCGCGATCTGCCATGTGAGCAGGAACGCCAGCAGCAGGCCCAGCGAGACGAGGCCGGCGCGGAGGGACAGGCTGATGGCCATGGCTCAACCCGCCCGCTTGATCTTGAAGGACGCGAGATATTCCTTCGGCTTGGCCGGATCGAAGGTCTTGCCCATGACCGCGAAGGTCTTGCTGGTGGTCTCGGGCGGGGTAAGCCCGTTCTGCTTCATCAGCCGGGCGGCATCGGTGGCGAGATAGACCTTGGCGGCTACCGCCGCGTAGTCGACATCGCCCTTGATCTGACCCCAGCGCTGCATCTGCGTCAGGATCCAGACGGCGAAGGACTGCCACGGGAAGGCATCGAAATCGACGCGGTCGGGCACCTTGCGCACGTTGCCGAGGCCGTCCGCGAAGGTGCCGGTGAGAACCTGCTCCACCACCGTGACGGGCTGGTTCAGATAATTCGCCGGGGCGATCTGAGCGGCGATCTCCTTCCGGTTTTCCGGCTTGGAGGCGTAGGTGGTGGCCTCGATGATGGCCCGCAGCAGGGCCGCGTAGGTGTTGGGCGTCTGGGTGATGAAGTCCTGCGAGGCGGCGAAGGCGCAGCAGGGGTGCCGGTCCCAGATCTCCTTCGACAGGATGTGGATGAAGCCGACGCCGTCATAGACCGCGCGCTGGTTCACGGGATCGGGGGCCAGGAACCCGTCGATGTTGTCGGCCCGCAGGTTCGCGACCATGTCGGGCGGCGGCACGGCGCGGATCTGCACGTCCGTGTCGGGATCGATGCCGGCCTCCGCGAGGTAGTAGCGCAGCAGGTAGTTGTGCATCGAATAGTCGAACGGCACCGCGAGCTTGAAGCCCTTCCAGTCCTTCGGGTCGCGCCGGTCCTTGTGCTTCATGGCGAGCGTGATCGCCTGGCCGTTCACGTTCTCCACCGCCGGCATCGTGTAGGGTTGCGGGTTCGAACCGACGCCCAGCGAGATCGCGATCGGCATCGGCGCCAGCATGTGGGCGGCGTCGTATTCGCGGTTCAGGGTCTTGTCGCGGATCACCGCCCAGCCGGCCGTCTTCACCACGTCGACGTTCAGGCCCTGCTTCTCGTAGAAGCCCATGGGTTTCGCCATGATGATCGGCGTGGCGCAGGTGATCGGGATGAAGCCGATCTTCAGGTCCGTCTTTTCGGGCTTGGCGCCCTCGGCAAAGGCCTCGGCGATCAGGCGGGTGGGCAGGAACTGGCTGACGGCCGCCAAGGCTGTCGCGGCTCCGACGCTGCGCAGGAACGCCCGCCGCTCCGCATCGTGGGGAAACAGAGCCCGCATCACCGTCCCGTCGATCACCCGCTGCAGGGCCGCGTCGCCGGTCGGCTGGGCCGCATCGTGTTCACCCTGCGAACGGTGAGCGCCGCAGGAGCAGCCGCCTCGGCCAAGGCGTCGGGCGGCATCGAAGGGATTGTCGAACAGGGCCATGGTCGCCTCGCCACTGAAAACTGCACACTTATGAGCAACCCCCATGCCAGGATCGAAAACGACTGTTTGTTGAGTGAAAGCAAGTGCTTGACCGCGTAGGGCCTGAACACGAAATTTCGTGGTTTACGAAAAATCGTGGTTGCGCAACGAGATCTCGTAACAACATAAGTGCAGATGACGATTCCGCCCGCTCCGCCGGCTCCGCTCGATCTTGGCATCGCGTTTCGCGAAAGCCGCGAGGCGATGCTGGTCCTCGACCCGGATCGAGATTGCGTCGTGGATGCCAACCCGGCGGCCGCCGATCTGCTCGGATATCCCGCCACCGTGCTGCGCGGCCTGCCGGCCAGCGTCCTGCATCCGGGCCAACTCCCGACGCTGATCGTGTTCACGCAGGCGGTCCAGGCCAAGGGCCATTGGTGGACCCACGCCCTGACGCCGCGGCATGGTGCGGACAAGGCCCTGCGCCTCGAATATGCCGGTTCGCTCCTCCTCGGCCACCCACCGCTGATGCTGGTGACCCTGGCCGACCTCGACGCGCGCCGTCGGCGCCAGGTGGATGCGCAGGCCGATGCCCATATGCGGGCCGGCCTCTCCGAGTGGCAGCGGATGGAGCGGGTCTTCCGCGATCTCGAACGCGAGAACCAGCTCATCCTGCGGGCGGCCGGGGAGGGCATCTACGGCGTCAACGCGGAGGGGGTGACGACCTTCGTCAACCCAGCCGCCGAGCGCATGCTGGGCTGGACCGCCGCCGACCTCGTCGGGCGGGACATGCACGCCACGGTGCATCACACGCATCCGGACGGGGCGCACTATCACCACCACGATTGCCCGATCTACGCGGCGTTTCGCGACGGTGTCGTGCATCAGGTCGACACCGAGGTGTTCTGGCGGCGTGACGGACGCGCGTTCCCCGTGGAATACACATCGACGCCGATCCGCGATCGAGGCCAACTCCTCGGCGCCGTCATCGTCTTCCGCGACGTCGGCCCCCGGCGCGAGGCCGACGAGCGGCTGCGTCAGGCGCTCGCCGAGGTGGATTCCCTGCGTGAGCGCCTGGAACTCGAGAACGCCTACCTTAAGGAAGAAATTCGCCTCGAAAGCCATCACCAGGGCATCATCGGCCGCTCACCCGCCATCGAAGCGACCCTTCGCCAGATCGACGTGGTGGCGGGCACCGACGCGACCGTGCTGGTCACCGGTGAATCCGGCACCGGCAAGGAGCTGATCGCGCGAGCGATCCACGAGGCCAGCCGCCGCTCCGATCGCCCCCTGATCCGGGTGAACTGCGCCGCCGTGCCCCGAGAGCTGTTCGAAAGCGAGTTCTTCGGCCACGCGAAGGGCGCCTTCACCGGGGCCGTCCGCGACCGGGTCGGGCGCTTCGAACTCGCCGATGGCGGCACGCTGTTCCTCGACGAGGTCGGTGAAATTCCCCTGGACCTCCAGGGCAAGCTGCTGCGGGTGTTGCAGGAGCGCTCCTTCGAGCGGGTGGGAGAGGAGCGCACCCGCGCGGTCGACGTCCGGCTGATCGCGGCCACCAATCGCGACCTGCGGGAGGAGGTGCGGCGCGGTCGCTTCCGCGAGGACCTGTATTTCCGCCTTAACGTTTTTCCGATCGCCGCGAGTCCCTTGCGCGAGCGGCCCGAGGACATTCCGTTGATCGCCCAGCACTTCCTCAAGGGCGCGGCGCGGCGGCTCAACATCGCCGAGCCGCGGCTCACGGAAGGCGACGCGCGCCGACTCAGCCGCTATCCGTGGCCGGGAAACGTCCGCGAACTGGAGAACGTGATCGAGCGGGGGGCGATCCTCGCGGTGCGTGGGCGGCTCCATCTCGACTTACCGGAAGTCGATTTACCGCCGCGCGGCCGTGACGCCGTCGCCATGGCCTTGCCGATCCTGAACCCGTTGACGGAGCTTGAGCGGCGCGCCCGCGACCGCTCCGAGATCGAGGGAGCCCTGACCCTGGCCGGCGGCAAGGTTTTCGGCCCGGGGGGCGCCGCCGAACTGCTCGGCCTGCGGCCGACCACCCTGGCCTCGCGGATGAAGGCGCTGGAGGTCGATGCACGGACCTTCCGTGCGCGACGTTGACGCCGCCCTGCATCGCCCGCTGCTCCGGCCCGTGACGGATACGCCGTCCTTCGCCACCGGCCGTCGCGGGCACGATCCGTGCGCCAGTGGATATGTCGAAGTCCGGCACCGGGCCCTAGATGGTCCGGACGCTCGCCTCGCTGGAGTTCGTGCCCCGATGCATCCCAATCGACGCGCCGTCATCGCCGGCGCCGCTCTTCTGCCTCTGTCGGCAGGTCCGCTGAAGCGCAGGGCGATGGCCGAGACGGCGCAATCCTCCGGATTACTCCTCCGCCCAATTCCTTCATCCGGCGAAACCCTGCCGGTGATCGGCATCGGTACGTCGCGTCGCTACGAGGTCGAACCAACGCCGGAGAAGATCGCGCCGTTGCGCGAGACGGTCCAGCGGTTCGTTGCGCTCGGTGGAACGGTCATCGATACCGCGCCGAGCTACGGCACCGCCGAGGACGTGCTTGGACTGATCCTCAGCCAGGATGGCCTACGCGAGAAGGTGTTCCTGTGCAGCAAGGTCGGGACGCCGGGCCGGGAGGCCGGCGCGGCGGAGATCGCGCGATCCTTTCAGCGCATGAAGACATCGGTGATCGACCTCATCGCGGTCCACAACCTCATCGATCCGGATGCAAATCTCGCGACCCTTCGCGATCTGAAGGCGCAGGAGAAGATCCGGTATCTCGGCGCAACGGTCTGGCGCGACAGTTAGCTTGCGGATCTCGAAGCGCTGATGACGCGCGAGACCCTGGACTTCATCCAGGTGAATTACGCCCTCGACGATCGCAGCGCTGCCGCGCGCATCCTGCCCCTGGCAAAGGAGCGCGGGACCGCCGTGATGGTCAACGTTCCCTTCGGGCGCGATCGCCTGTTCAAGGCCGTGCAGGGGCGCGCGCTGCCACCCTGGGCTGCGGAGTTCGATTGCGCGAGTTGGCCCCAATTCTTCCTGAAATACGTCCTCGCGCACCAAGCGGTGACTTGCCCGATCCCCGGCATGGCCAAGGTGGCCTATGTCGAGGACAACCTCGGCGCCGCACGGGGCCGTCTGCCCGATGCCGCGCAACGCACCCGCATGGAGGCCCTCGTCGATGCACTTTGAGTTCGTGACACGCCGCTCGATCCTCGCGCACGTCTCCGGCGCTGCCGTCGCCTTCGCTCTAGTCGGCTCCGCCTGGGCGCAGACCGAATCGGAGCCGATGCGCATCGGGATCATCGGTGCCGGCAATATCGGCGGCACACTCGGCGGCATGTGGGCTAGGGCCGGCCATCCGGTAATGCTGTCGTCTCGGCACCCAGAAGACCTGAAGGGCCTCGTCGACGGGCTGGGACCCAAGGCCCGCGCCGGAACTCCGGCCGAAGCGATCGCCTTCGGCGACGTCGTGCTGGTGGCGGTTCCCTATAAGGCGTATCCACAGATCGCGCAGGATCACGGTGCCGCCCTGAAGGGCAAGATCGTCATCGATGCCGGTAACGCCACCCAAGCCCGCGACGGCGAGGTCTACGGCGAGGTCCAGGCGAGCGGCATCGCAGCCGTTTCGGCGAAGTACCTGATTGGCGCCCACATCGTTCGTGCCTTCAACGCGGCGAATTACAAGGTGTTCGCTAAGAACGCTCACCGCGAAGGGGGCCGGATGGCGATCCCCCTCGCAGGTGACGACCCCCAGTCCGTCGCGGAAGTGTCGAAGCTCGTCACCGATGCGGGCTTCGATCCGGTGGTCGTCGGACCTCTCAGGACGGCGGACAGCTTCGCCATGGGCTCGCCCGGCTTCGGGCTCGAACTTACCGCTACGGACCTGCGCACGCGCCTGGGTGTCACACCTTGAGTGGTGAAACGTCCGCCGGCGCATCACCCAAAGTGCCGGCGGGTCAGCAGGCCGCTGCTTGGCTTGGGCGCCTCGTCGATATGCGGCCGGGCGAGGCACCGGCGCTTGCCTGGTCGTGGGCGTACATCTTCTCGATCCTGGCGGCTTATTACGTGCTACGTCCCATCCGCGACCAGATGGGCTTGGCGGGCGGCATCGAGAATCTGCCCTGGCTCTTCACGGGCACTTTGGTGGGGATGCTGGCTCTTAACCTGCCCTTCGCCTGGCTCGTGAAAACGCTGCCGCGGGCGCGGTTCGTACCGCTCACCTATCGGTTCTTCGCGGCCAACATTCTCGTCTTCGCCGCTACTCTGTACCTCGCGGGTCCGGAAGGGAATATCTGGATCGGCCGTGCGTTCTTCATATGGTTGTCGATCTTCAACCTGTTCGTCGTCTCGGTCTTTTGGGCTACCATCGTCGATGTCTTCTCGACGGAGCAGGGTAAGCGGCTGTTCGGTTTCATCGCAGCCGGGGCGACCCTGGGGGCCATCGCGGGCTCGGCGACCACCGCCATCCTCGCTCGCGACGTGCCGACCTGGGCCCTCCTGATCGGCGCGGCAGTCCTTCTCGAGGCGGCGGTCTTCAGCATGCGCGGACTCGCCCGTTTGTCGGACCGCCTGCGTCAGGCACCGACCGCCGGTGATGCACCGGCCGCCGAGGCCATCGGTGGCAGCGCCTTCGCGGGTATCACGCGGACGCTCCGGTCACCCTACCTTCTAAATATCAGTCTGTTCCTGTTGCTGTTCTCGACCACATCGACGTTCCTGTATTTCGAACAAGCCGGCATCGCGAAGCGCAGCTTTCCCGATCGAGGTGCGCAGACGGCCTTCTTCGCAAGCGTGGATCTGCTGGTGAACGCGCTCACTCTTGGCGTGCAATTCTTCCTGACCGGACGGATCGTGCGCCGGATCGGTGTGGGGCCGGCCCTGGCCGTCCTGCCAGCGGCCAGCATCCTGGGTTTCGCGGTCCTGGCCGTTTCGCCAACGATCACCGCCATTGTGCTCTTCCAGGTTCTGCGACGCGCCGGAAACTTCGCCATTGCACGGCCTATCCGTGAGGTGCTGTTCACGGTCGTACCGCGAGAGGATCGCTATAAGGCGAAGAACTTCATCGACACGGTGGTGTATCGCGTCGGTGATCAGGTCGGGGCCTGGTCATTCGCCGGGATCGCCGCTCTGGGGCTAGGTTCGACCGCTGTCGCCGTGACGGCGGTCCCGCTGTCCGTGGCATGGCTTCTGAACAGTCTCTGGCTCGGGCGTCGGCAAGGGGAGCGTCAGGCGCGTCAGGACAGCATCGTGCAGGATCAGACCGCAACCGGCCGGTAGCAAGCCCCGATGCCAAGGAGTTCTGGGCGTGGCGGCGTCACGCGACAAACCGGAAATCGCTGCGATTCCACATCGGATCGGGCAGTATGGACAACGCTCGACCTATCCACCGCGGCCCGATGGTTGTGCCGGCGGACGTGGCCGAGCACACAAGCAATAATCGCGAGTACGCTTCCGCATGCAGCGTCTCTGTTGTGGACATCTCTTATCTGTGATGCGCATGTCAGGCATGTTCATCGCCGAATTTGGCCTCGGGCGCTTGATAAATGTCTACGAATGGGCGATCTGCTGCCTTGGGGGCACAGGGAAAAGAAAATTACGCATGTCCGAAAGCACCGAAATTCAAACGACCGACTTCGTCGATCTCGCCGCCGACATCGTCGCGGCGTATGTATCGAACAATCCAGTCCGGACCACCGATCTACCGGATCTGATCCGCAATGTGCACGCCGCGCTCAACGGCCTCGTCACCGGTGCCGCCCAGACCGCCGAGGAGGTTGCGCCCGAGAAGCCGACGCCCGCCCAGATCCGCAAATCCGTGATGCCGGACGGCATCATCAGCTTTCTCGACGGCAAGAGCTACAAGACGCTGAAGCGTCACCTCAGCAGCCACGGCCTTGATCCCCACAGCTACCGGCAGCGTTACGGCCTCCCGGCCGATTACCCGATGGTCGCCCCGTCCTACGCCGCCATGCGTTCGGAACTCGCAAAGTCAATCGGCCTCGGTCAGGTTGCGAACCGCAACGAAGACGAAGAAGTCCCGCCGAAGACCAAGGGCCGCAAACAGGCTGCTTAAGTCACCGCCTCGCGCCTTGTCGAGGTTACGCTCCCCCTTGACGGCGCGTGACCTCGGCGGTCGTTGCATCAACCGCGTGGCTGGGTATTCGACGGGTTCTAGAGCCAACGTTCATCGAGGTCCGTCGCGTTCCGATCGGTGATCGGCTGGGTGTCGTCACCTTGCGCGAAGATTACGATATCGTTGGGACCGACGTCGCGCGTGGCGTAGAAGTCCCAGCGCCGGTGGATGATCCGGGGACCGCCGAAGAGACGGTACGCGTTCCAATAGCGATCATCGCGAAACCCCACATAGTGAACGCTTCGAGCGGCCTGTGCCGGTTCGTCAGGCATGGCTTTGTCTCGGGCGATGGAGAAGCGGCTGAGGTGAGGTTTTGCGTAAATCCCTCGGCATCGACGATCCTATCGTCCGGCCAGAAACGCGGGTTGGCCGGGAAGCGATAGGCGATTGCCCGTATCGATCAGGGTATCGCCCGAGATGCGGTAGATGCCCAAGTTCCGGTCGACGTAATTACAGACATAAACGTAATCGCTGGAGGAACTGAATGCGATACCCTGCGTGACGACGCCCGTTTCCGCCTGGGACGTCATCTGCACGCTCTGTGACGAGAGGGTCAGCAACGCGACAGCGCCAGTCGGCGTATAGCCCGGGCTTCCACGTGCTGCGCTCGACCCCCGGACGATCGAGACGGCGGCATGTCGGCCGTCCGGCGCGATCACCAGTGCTTCCGGCGTGTCGCCGATTCCCAGGTGATCGAGGACGACCGGGCGTCGACCATCGGCGCGAATGACACTGATGGTATCGGCGTGCCCGTCGCTTGGCTCCTGTCCGGTGTTCCCAGTGAGCGCGAGCGTTCCGTCGGGCGTCACATCGAGCCCGTAGAACCCTGCGCCAACGGGCATATCGTACTCCGGCTCATAGCGCACCGAAGTGCCATTGATCGACAGGACGCCAATACGCGCCGCTTTGTTCTTTGCGACGAAGGCGCGCCGTCCATTCGCAGCGAAGGCGACCGCCGCAGCTTCATCGCCCACATCGATCGTTGCGAGCGGCCGAACCTTTGAGCCGAGGATTGAGAGAATGGTGACACTGCGTCCCTCGCGATTGGCGATGAGCGCGAGATCGCCGGTCCTCGAAATGCTGATACCGGAGGGTTGCTGTCCAACCTCGACTGTCTCAATGAGGCGCGGTGGCGTTGCGGTCAGATCGATGACATGCAGGCGATTGTCCGCGTGAGCGTACCAAGCGGTACCGTCCTGGTGCATCAGCACCGAACTTGCGACCAAACCGAGACGCCCGTCCGGCGTGACCCGTAGGTTCGTCGGCGGTCCGTACACCGAGTTGTCGAGGAGGGTATGGATCAAGCGAGGATGTGCCTCATCACTGGCGTCGATGATCCCAACGGCATCACTCCCGTTCGGTCCGTTGCGGCTGCCATCCGGCGCGAAGAACGTTTTGCCATCGAGGCCGACAAGCAGGAAGGCCGGTGCGTCTCCCGAGGCCAAAGCGCGTATCGGGCTAAGGGCGATCAGGAGTGCCATCCCGAGCGTGCGGATGTGGATGCGTGTCATGTCCTGCACATAGGGCAGCCGGATCGGGAGTCCCGTTCGGTACATCCCGGAGCGATCGGCTTACCGGGCCCGCCGACCGGCACGTTATCGGAACAAACGGAGTCCTGCGCCGAGAAGACCAAGGCCTGCAATGAGCAGCGTACCCCCAGCCCATTCCAAGGCACTCTGACGCCGCGGCGAGGCCTGGGCAGCGGCGGCCAGAGCAATGCCCGCCAGCAGGAAGCTTGCACTTACCGTGAACATCAAGAACCGCCTTCCTTGAGTGTTTGAGCTATTGCGGTCCTCATCGAAAGGTTGCCTGATCCTTCCAACGCCGCAGACGCCTCCTTGTCTTTGGAATGAATTCGGAATGGCATACCCCATTTGGCGGATCGGCGAGGCTTTTGCACACAATAGAAATCTTGGCGAAAGCCGGCTGCCGCTTGAAATTGAAATTTGTAATTGCAGAATGTTCTGCCAATTTTTGAAAACTATTTTTTGCAAATTATGCGTTTAAGCATCGTCCTACGAAAGCACTCAGATTATCCAGTTTGATAGGCCGACATCAGATTCGCCTTTCATTTTGGACTATGGGTTCGATGATAACTTAATTTACCTCCAGGCTGTTCGGTGAAGATTTGTTCGGTTGATCGTCTATCGCGATGCTTCTGATTGGTGGGACGTTTTATAAATTTTTGGCATCGGCAAGGAAAATGCCGGCCCAGCCACAGGTTGTGTTCGGGGCAGATATTTCAGGGGCGGACGACATGGTCCGTGGCAGCGAACTACCCTCTTGGTTCTCGTGATGCGAACGCCCGTCGCGCTTCTGGTGGACGACCTCCACGGTCAGTCCCGAGCCTCACTCCACCGCGCCGCGGCCTACCATTTCGTGCGCTCGCGTCCGAGGACCGTCGGCGGTTCCTCCCACCTCGAGCGGGATGCAAAATTAATCTGTTGTGTTACGGGCAAGTGACCGCGTTGCGATCAGCGTGTGCCGGGTACGACGCGTGTGGCCGAGCCAGTAAATCGTGAGGCCGCAAGGTCGTCGCCGGGGCTTCGGGCCGAAAAGCGGGTGGCGACGCCGGCTTGCGGCAAGACAATCGCGGTTGGCGCTCCGTCGAGCTTTGCCTTCGCGTTGGCAAGCCTCACCGGCGCCGCACGACTCGCGGGCTCGACATTCGCGGCAGCCGCCACGAAGAGAGCATGGAGCTGCGTTCGCGGATCGGCATTAGCTGGCACGAGGGCTGCACGGGGGGGCATCGACGGGGAGAGATTGGCCATGCCGGCATTGCCGAGGCCGGCAAGCTGTACGACGGGCCGTGGGGGCGGTAGAGGCATCGTCAGGGCGGCGGTCACCGCTGCAAATTCCGCCGGACGACGGGGCGGCAGCGGCAGGGCCACAGAAGCGACCGTATCCGAGGCTGACGTTGCAGATGTGGGCGTTTCGCTGGTCAGGAGGCTCTGAGCGTCACGGCCGTCGCGACGAAGGAAATTGCTTTTGAGGGCCTCATCCGCGGCGGGTGCCGCGTAGGCGAGCGCCGTGCGCGCACCGACCGGGTTCTCGGGATCGGCGCTGGCGACCACCACGGCTGCCGTCCTCGTGCGGGCTCGCTCCGACGCTTTCGTCGCTGCCTGCACGGGCGGTGCGGTATCTTGCGCGCGGCCGCCGCCGAAGAGGCTGGCAAAGAACCCCTTGATGCTCGGCCCGTCGTCCTCGTCCATTTGCGCCACCTCGGTGACCCCAAGAACGGTTCCGCCGCGCGAGAGGATTTCGGAACGGGCCATTTCGTAGCCGGGCAGGGGGCGATTGTCCGAGGGCAGGTGAACGGTCTTTCCATCCGGAAATAGACGGGCCAACTGATCGTGCGTCATACGCGGCCATGAGCGGACCGAGCCAACGTCGAGGTGCACGAAGGGGGAGCCTGAGCGGGGATACCAACCGACGCCGCCCCTCTGCATTCGCATGCCGATGGCCCGGATTTGGTCGATCGACACATCCGGCAGGTAGAAATCCATCGCCTTGCCGAGCATGTGCTGACTGTACTCGGCGACCATCTTGGATCGCCGGCGCAGCATCGCGTTGGTGCCGGGCGAGCGATAGGCAGAGACGACGTTGATCGGTTCCTGCGAACCTACCGAACGGTAGGCTTCCCAGACCGTGTCGAACAGGCGAGGGTCCATCTTGATCGGCTCATCGGATCGCCAGTCGCGCAAGAGCCAATTCAATTGCTCCAGAGCTGCCCTGTCGTAACGTCCGTCGCGCTTGAAGGTGACCGTCAGGCTTTCCTTTGTATGGGTGTGATAAATCGAAAGAGTCCGCGTATCACCGTTGGCGACGGCGTCCTGGGTGCCGCGGGTTCCACCCGCCAGAGCCAGACCGAAACTAACACCGAAGACGGTCAGACGTCCGGCCCGCTTCCAAGAGCCGGGGCGATGGGTCGTCCGGCCGTTCCGCAGAAGCTTACCCACCGTGGTCTCACCCTCTACCCATTCGCGCGCGGGGCACGGATCATGGTGAACGCAAGGTTGCCGAAAACCGTAAACGTCCGGTTTACCGGGGCCTCGACACTTCGCCGCTCTACATTCAACGGCTAAGTCTGAACCGTGGCGAAATCGTGCCAGGGTGTGCGCGGGCGCACAGGGCAGATTTTGTTCCTAACGCCTCTGGGGCAAAGGTAGGCGCTCCCGCTGCACGAAGCGATTCCTCCACGCCCGCCCGTGTCCAAGGTGTACCAAAGCCTAGGTGCGGCGAACGCGATTTGGGCAGGAACGTGGACGAAGGGCTGATCGATGCGACGGCCGCGCGCCGATGTGTCGAGATCGTCACGGAGGGTTCGCCGCTTCGCCCCCTCGGTTCGCCAGGAGAGGACATCCCCATCCGTCGATATCAACCGCTGGAACGCCAACGCAAAACGTCCTCGCGCGAGCCAACCCACACCAAGCAACCGATTAATCGGCCTCGTTCGGACCCTCGGCAAACCATGGAGAAGTTTTTATGCCGCTTCAGCAGCGTCGGATTCAGAAATCCGATGGAGCGGGTACCGGGAATCGAACCCGGGTATTCAGCTTGGAAGGCTGCTGCTCTACCATTGAGCTACACCCGCATCGCCGACCTTTGTAATAGGTCATCGAGGCTAGAGACATCCCGGAGAGTTTCGGGATCTCGGTAAAGATTTGGTGGGGGAAGTAGGACTCGAACCTACGAAGCTTACGCAGCGGATTTACAGTCCGCCCCCTTTGCCGCTCGGGACATTCCCCCAAACCGACCGTCTTTCGACGGCGCGCCGTCCTTATGATGACCGCCAGGGCGGGAGTCAACCGCATCGCTCAATCGAAATATGCGAGATCGCAGATGCGCATTTGGGCACGCTCAGCGCCACGCCAGGTATCCACGGACAGCGTCCCAGCGACATGCACCTCTCGGCCGACGCTGGATAGGATTGCCTGTCCGAGAGGACCCTGTGCCGAACGGAATGCGATGGCTCCGATGGCCTGGCCATCCCGACTTCGCAGACGGGCTCGAACGTGCCCATGACCGACGACCGCGGCGTCCACGATGCGGTGTCGCGGCAGGACGAAGGTCGGCTCCGGGGCCGCGGATCCGAATGGGCCGGCCCGGTGAATCGTGCGCACGAGTTCGGCGGTGACACCGGCTGCGCTCATTGCGCCATCCACCAGAAGCGCTTCGACAGCCCGTGCCTTGGCAACGGTCTCGGATAGAACAGCCGTGAGGTGATCGCGAAAACCCGTGACGTTCGGACCAGGCAGCGTGACGCCCGCCGCCATAGCGTGGCCTCCACCCTTCAGGGCAACCCCTGCCTCGACCGCCGTGCGGACCGCGTGCCCTAAATCCGCACCCACGATCGATCGACCCGAACCGGTTGCAGTGCCGTCCGGCCGAAGGGCGAAAGCGAAGGCCGGGCGGCCGAAGCGCTCCTTCAAGCGCGCCGCGATGAGCCCGACGACGCCGGGATGCCAGTCGGTGGACGCGGCCACCAGCACCGGTTGCTCGGGATCGAGACTGAGCGCGTGGTCCATCTCGGACTCGGCGGCGGCGACCGCTGTCGCCTCGATGACCTGACGTTCGCGATTGAGCCGATCGAGTTCCGCCGCAATCCGTGCAGCCTCGGCCGGGTCGGCCGTGGTGAGGAGGGTTGCCCCAAGAGCCGCATTCCCGATGCGTCCCCCGGCATTGATGCGCGGGCCGACAAGGTAGCCGAGGTGCCAGGCCTCTGGCGGCTCAGTCAGAGACGCAGCATCCAGAAGCGCTGCGAGACCAATGCGGCCGCGGGCGCGCATCACCTTAAGGCCTTGCACGACGAAGGCGCGATTCAGGCCAACCAGCGGGACGACATCCGCGACGGTGGCCAGGCCAACGAGGTCGAGCGACTCGGCGAGGTCAGGCAGCCGATCGACGAATTCCGGTTCTCGCCGAAGGCGCCGGTTTAGCGCAACGAGCGTAAGGAAGACGACCCCAGCGGCGCAGAGATGGCCGAGCCCCGACAAGTCGTCGAGGCGATTCGGGTTCACGAGCGCACGGGCCGGGGGCAGGTGCTCTGGGGCGCCATGATGGTCGAGGACGACGACATCGAGGCCGACTGCCGCTGCGGCCTCCAAGGGCGCGTGTCCGCTCGTGCCGCAATCGACGGTGATCAGCAGTGTAGCGCCGGCCTCCCGCAGAGCCTCGACGGCGGCGACGTTGGGGCCATAGCCTTCGGTGATTCGGTCAGGAATGTGGATTTGGACGATCAGGCCGAGGCTACGCAGGTAGCCGGCCAGGAGCGAGGCGCTGGCTGCACCGTCGACATCGTAATCGCCGAATACCGCCACTCGCTCGCCGGTCAGAACAGCGCGCGCGAGCCGCTCGGTAGCCGTCGCCATATCGACCAAGCAGTTCGGGTCCGGCATCAGGTCGCGCATTCGCGGCTGCAGATACGCCTCCGCTTCGGCCGGTCGGATGCCGCGCCCGGCCAGGACCCGGGCCAGCAACTCGGGCAGGGCATGCGCCTGCACCATCGTCGCCGCGTAAGCCTGGAGGGCCGGATCGGCGCAGCGGTCGCGCCAGGGCCGGCCGAGAACCGAGTGGGAGACGTCGAGGAACGCGCGAGGCGCGTCGAGGGCGAGGGCGGCTGACACGGGGGGATCATAGCGCCATCTGGGACGCAGGACTGCATCCGAAACGACAAAGGGGCCGGCGAACATGCGCCGGCCCCTCGAGGAAGGTCCCGCGGGCCATCGCCCGCGGTCGCATCAAAGATTCTTGAGGATGTTGTCGACCACCTTCTTGGCGTCACCGAACAGCATCATGGTGTTGTCGCGGAAGAACACCTCGTTCTCGACGCCGGCGTAACCTGAGCCCATGCCGCGCTTGATGAACAGGACGGTCTTGGCCTTCTCGACGTCCAGGATCGGCATGCCGTAGATCGGCGAGGCTTTGTCGGTCTTGGCCGCCGGGTTGGTGACGTCGTTGGCGCCAATCACGAAGGCCACGTCGGCTTGCGGGAACTCGCCGTTGATGTCCTCCAACTCGAAGACCTCGTCGTAGGGCACGTTCGCCTCGGCGAGCAGCACGTTCATGTGACCGGGCATGCGGCCGGCGACCGGATGGATCGCGTACTTCACGTCCACACCTTCCTTCTTGAGCATATCGACCATCTCGCGAAGGCTGTGCTGGGCCTGGGCTACAGCCATGCCGTAGCCCGGCACGATGATGACGCGCTCGGCGTTCTTCATGATATAGGCCGCGTCGTCGGCCGAGCCCTGCTTGACCGGACGGGTCTCGACAGCGCCACCGGCGCCGGTTGCTGCGGCGTCACCGCCGAAGCCACCGAGGATGACGGAGACGAACGAGCGGTTCATCGCCTTGCACATAATGTAGGACAGGATCGCACCGGACGATCCGACCAGCGCACCCGTGATGATGAGCGCGAGGTTGCCCAGGGTGAAGCCGATACCAGCCGCGGCCCAGCCCGAGTAGGAGTTCAGCATCGAGACGACGACGGGCATGTCCGCGCCGCCGATCGGAATGATGAGGAGGCCGCCGAGTACGAAGGACAGCAGCACGATCAGCCAAAAGATCGCCTTGCTCTCGTTGCCGATGAAGATTGCGATCAGCACCACCAGGGCGACGCCGAGGCCGATGTTGATCAGGTGCCGCTGCGGCAGCATGATCGGCTTGCCGGACATACGGCCATCGAGCTTCAGGAACGCGATGACCGAGCCCGTGAAGGTGATGGCGCCGATGGCGACGCCGAGCGCCATTTCGAACAGCGATTCCTTATGAATGTGGCCGTTCTCGAGGATTCCGACCGCCTGCGGCGCGTAGAGCGTTGCCGCCGCGCCCATTACGGCCGCAAGGCCGACGAGGGAGTGGAAGGCGGCCACGAGCTGCGGCATCGCCGTCATCGGCACACGCTTGGCGATGACTGCGCCGGCACCGCCGCCGATGGCGAGGCCCAAGATGACAATGACCCAGGCGCCGAGCCCGGCTGGCGGATGGCCGACCAGGGTGGTGAGCATGGCGAGGCCCATGCCGATCATGCCGTACAGGTTGCCCTGTCGCGAAGTGGTCGGGTGCGAAAGCCCCCGCAGCGCCATGATGAACAGGACGCCGGAGACGATGTAGAGAAGGGATGAGACGTTCTGGGACATGTCTCAGGCCTTCTTCTTGTACATGCCGAGCATGCGCTGAGTGACGAGGAACCCGCCGAAGATATTCACGCTGGCGAGGATGATACCGACGAAGCCGAAGAAGCGGGCCCAGCCGGTGCCGTGCTCGACGTAAGGCACGCCGGCGGCGAGCAGGGCGCCGACGATGATGACCGACGAGATCGCGTTGGTGACGGACATCAGCGGCGTGTGCAGGGCAGGGGTGACTGACCAGACAACATAGTAGCCCACGAAGATTGCCAGGACGAAGATCGCGAGCTGGAAGACCGTCGGGTCGACGGCTCCGTGAGTCACGGCGCTGAGGCCGTGACCGAGGCCGTCGGCGTATTTCTGCGCCTGGAGCGCGTGCTGCTGCGCGATGTCAGCGGCAGTTCGGGCCGCGGCAGCGGCGGCGCGCGCCTGCTCGGCGGCCTGATCGGGGGGAAGCATAGCCATCGTATCCTCCGGCGGGATCAGGATTGGGGCTGGAACGAGGGGTGCGAGACCTGACCGTCGCGGGTCAGGTTGGTCGCCTTGACGAGTTCGTCGTCCCACTTCACCGCCAGGGCCTTGGACTCCTTGTCGACCAGGGTCTCGACGAAGGCGTAGAGGTTGCGGGCGTAGAGGCTGGAGGCCGTCGCCGCGAGGCGGCCGGCCACGTTGAGATGGCCGACGATCTTCACCCCCTTATCGGTCACCACGACTTCGCCGGGCTTGGCGCCCTCGACGTTGCCGCCGCGCTCGACTGCGAGGTCGACCAGGACCGAGCCGGGCTTCATGGAGGCGACCATCGCCTCCGAGACAAGCTTCGGCGCCGGCCGGCCCGGAATCAGCGCCGTGGTAATGACGATGTCCTGTTTGGCGATGTGGGTGGTGACGAGGTCGGCCTGCTTCTTCTTGTACTCGGTCGACATCTCCTTGGCGTATCCGCCGGAAGTCTCGGCCTGCTTGAACTCCTCATCTTCGACCGCGACGAACTTCGCGCCGAGGGATTCGACCTGCTCCTTGGTGGCCGGGCGCACGTCGGTGGCGGTGACCACCGCGCCCATCCGGCGGGCCGTTGCGATAGCCTGGAGGCCGGCAACGCCGACACCCATGACGAAGACGCGGGCGGCCGGTACGGTTCCGGCGGCGGTCATCATCATGGGCATGGCACGACCGTATTCGGACGCGCCGTCGACCACGGCGCGGTAACCCGCAAGGTTGGCCTGGGACGACAGCACGTCCATCACCTGCGCGCGGGTGATGCGGGGCATCAGCTCCATAGCGAAGGCGTCGAGACCGGCCTCCGCCATGGCGCCGAGTTCGGCCTCGTGGCCGTACGGATCCATGATGGCGATGACCGTGGCGCCGCGCGGCAAGAGGGCGATCTCCTCGGCCGAGGGACGCCGGACCTTCAGAACAAGGTCTGCGGACCCGGCGGCCTCGGAGGCCGATCCGGCGATGGAAGCCCCGGCGGCCTCGTAATCGGCATCCGGAACGCCGGCCTTCAGACCGGCACCAGACTGGACGGTGACGTCGGCCCCGAGGCCGATGAACTTTTTGACCGTCTCTGGCACCGCCGCGACCCGCGGCTCCGCGGGATCGGTTTCCGATAATACAGCGATGCGCATGCAGGAATGCTCCTTAAAGGACGGCCCGAAGGCGACCCGCAAATCAGTCAAGTTGTGGTTGGAGAGGGATCAGGCGAAAGCGAGGTACAGCGCCAGCAGGATGCCGACCGCCAGGGGGGCCTTCCAGCCGATCGCGGGGGCGAGAGCACCCACCGCACCGGCGATACCGGAGAGGATCACACCGAAGATCGCCGTCAGCCAGGCCTCGCGGATACCGCCGACCGCCAGGGCCAGAACCCAACACAGCACGACACCGGTGCCGATCTCTACGAACCGAACGAAGCCGCGATAGGTCTGCTCGTGGGTCTTCTCATCCATCGCCGGGCTGTAATGC
The DNA here is from genome assembly GCF_001422215.1 of Methylobacterium sp. Leaf89. NCBI lineage: Bacteria > Pseudomonadati > Pseudomonadota > Alphaproteobacteria > Hyphomicrobiales > Methylobacteriaceae > Methylobacterium > Methylobacterium sp. Leaf89. Next base: position 492,043 of record NZ_LMML01000029.1, read on the forward strand.
GCGCCGGACACGGTCTTGGTATCAGCCATCTTGTGGGCGTCCCCTTGGGCATCATCTTGATTTGTTCCAAGGGGATTTAGCGCAAGCCAAGGTCGCTCGCAATCGACATGCGCGCCGGGCAATCGCCTCGAACGGCTTTTTGTGGCCACGCTTTCAAGCCGGAGAAGCCAGTCCTGCCTTTGCTAATGCCTCGCCCTGTCGCCCTTCGAGATCCGCGAGGGAGAAACGGTCGATCTCGGCCTCGAACAACTGGTGATAGTTTAGCTCCGACCGGAGATGCAGGAAGACGGCGCCGAGGCCGACCGCCGCCCGGTCCATAAAGACGAATTCCTGCGGGATCGTAACCGGACCGCGTGCCTTCAGGGCCTGATGAACCTCGAAGGCTTGTCGGCGCCCATACTCGCCGGGCTTGACCCCGTCGGCCACGGTTCGCGTGCGATCTTCCAGGATCGGCCCATAGATAAAGCGCGCCCAGATATTCAGGATTTCGACGAGTTCCTTGTTGAGATTCTTGAACCCCCAGGTCTCGTAGGCATGGACGATGCGTGCGTTGTCGTTGGTGAGCAGGCCCCGATACAGGTCGACGACACCGCCGACGAAGCGTGGATGGAAGATGCGGACGCAGCCGTAGTCGAGCAGGTTGATCCCCCGCGCCTCGCCCCCTTCTGAGAAGACCGTGTAATTGCCAAGGTGTGGGTCGCCGTGAATGACGGCGGCACGGCTGAACGGATGCCACCAGGCCTTGAACATCGACCGGGCCAGACGATTGCGGACGTCTACTGGACTCTCCGCAAAATCGAGGATGCGTTGCCCGTCGAGCCAGCCGAGCGTCAGGAGGCGCTTCGTCGAGAGATCCTTGTGGATGGCGGGCACGCGGACCGCATCGACGTCGCGAAGGACGTCGCCGTAGAGGACGGCATGCTTGGCCTCGCGCTCGTAGTCGAGTTCCTCGCGGACACGGGCACCGATTTCTTTTGCGATCTCACGGGTATCGAGCCACGTGGACATCCGCCGATGCAGGGCAAATGCGACTTCAAGCTGTTTAAGGTCGGCCTCTACGGCCGATTGCATATCCGGGTATTGAAGCTTGCAAGCGAGGTGCGTGCCGTCGAGGGCCGTGGCGCGGTGGACCTGACCGAGGGAGGCAGCTGCCGCCGGTTTGAGGTCGAAGGTCCGGAATCGGGTCTGCCAATTGGCCCCCAGTTCGGCGATCATGCGTCGCTTGACGAAAGCGGCGCCCATCGGAGGCGCATCGGCCTGAAGCTTCTGCAGTTCGGTGGCGTAATCGGGCGGCAACAGGTCCGGCACCGTCGCCAAAAGCTGCGCTACCTTCATGATCGGGCCCTTCAAACCGCCAAGGGCTTGCGCGAGGGCTGCCGCATTGGTCGGAGCCTCCTTTCCGCCGAACAGCTTCGCGCCGGCCATGCGCGCCGCCACCCCTCCGACATTGGCGCCGACGCGGGCATAGCGACTTGCGCGGGCGGAGAAGCGGTTGGCTTCACGATCGGTGTCGGCCATCGGGATCAATCAACTCGTCGGGAGAAACTTTCTTCGGAGATAAGCGCAGTGATCGATCACGCCAGGGCAGCGGGCTCATGGGTCGCGGCTCGACAGTCCAGTGCCGGGCCGATCGTCGAGAATTGGGCGTGTCAGTCAGCCGACGTCACTCTCACCGGTGGCGAGCTCGCGAATTACCCTTACAGCTCCGGCATGTTTCACTTGGATCGCCCTTCGCGATGCCACGGGACGAGTTGGTCAGCCCAGGACGAGCGGGGCGCCGGGTCCACCGACGAACCACCCCCCGTTGTCCGGGACGAACAACGAGAGGCATCCTTCTTCCATCGCTCATATCGCTGAGCGCTTACGCAGCCTCCATCCCCTCCAGTTCAGCGATCATGCCCTCGATCATCGACAGTCCAATCTGCCAGAAGCCAGGGTCGCGGGCGTCAAGGCCGAAGGGGCCCAGGAGTTCTCCGTAGGGTTTGGCACCGCCAGCCGACAGGAGGGCGAAGTAGCGCTCCACGAACCCGTCTTCGGCCTTGGAGTAGACGCCGTAGAGCGAGTTCACAAGGCAATCGCCGAAAGCATAGGCATAGACGTAGAACGGCGAATGGATGAAGTGAGGAATGTAGGCCCAGAACGGCTCGTAGCTCGCATCAAGCGCGATCGCCGGACCGAGGCTCTCGGCCTGCACCGACATCCAGAGGCCGTTGATTTGCTCGGCGGTCAGCTCGCCCTGTACCCGGGCGAGGTGGACCTTCCGCTCGAAGGCGTAGAACGCGATCTGGCGCACGACCGTGTTGATCATGTCCTCCACCTTCGCCGCCAGCATGGCGCGGCGCTGGCTCGTGTTCGTGGTGGCGGCCAGGAGGCGGCGGAAGGTCAGCATCTCACCGAAGACGCTGGCAGTCTCGGCCAGGGTCAGAGGCGTAGGCGCCATCAGGGCGCCGTTCGGGCCGGCGAGGACCTGATGCACGCCGTGGCCAAGCTCGTGCGCCAGGGTCATCACGTCCCGCGGCTTGCCCTGGTAGTTGACCAAGACGTAGGGGTGGGCCGAGGGCACGGTCGGGTGCGCGAAGGCGCCGGGCGCCTTTCCGGGTCGAGTCGGAGCGTCGATCCAGTTGCGGTCGAAGAACGTCCGGGCGATGTCGGCCATCTGCGGAGAGAACGCCTGATAGGCGTCGAGGACAGTTTCACGCGCCTCGATCCACGGAATGGTGCGCTGATCGACCTTGGGGAGAGGAGCGTTTCGGTCCCAATAGGGCAGAGCCTCGACGCCGAACCACTTGGCCTTCTGGCGATAATAGCGGTGCGACAGCCGCGGATACGCGGCCTGGACGGCCTCCACCATCGCGGCGACCACCTCGGGCTCGACGCGATTCGAGAGATGACGCGCATCCGCGACGTCCTTGAAGCCACGCCAGCGGTCGGAAATTTCCTTGTCCTTGGCGAGAGTGTTGGTGATCAGCGTAAAGGTGCGCAGGTTCGCACGGAAGACTTCGCTGAGAGCGCCCGCAGCGTCCTGTCGAATGGCGCCATCCGGATCCTGAAGCTTGTTGAGGGTCGGCTCCAAGGTAAGCTGCTCACCCTGCACGGGGAAGCGGAGTGCCGCGATCGTACCGTCGAAGAGCCGATTCCAGGCCGAGCGCCCGGTGACGGACTTTTCAAGGAAAAGTTTCTCGGTGCGATCGTCGAGTTGGAACGGTTTCTCGCGCCGCAGGTCTTCCAGCCAAGGCGCGTAATGGTTGAGCGGCCCATCCGCCATGGCCCGATCCATCGCCTCGTCTGAGATGCGGTTCAGTTCGAGGGCAAAGAACAACAGATGGCTGGAGGCCGCCGTCAGCCGCTCCTGCGTGTCTCCGTAGAATTTTTCCCTGAGCTCATCGGTGGTGTCGCCGGAATAGACCAAGCCCGCGAAAGACATCAGGCGTCCGAGCAGATCTTCGATGCCTTCGTATGTCGCGACCGCCTCGGCTAGCTGGGCCGAGGCATCCGACGCGGCCGCCATCTCGGCGAGGCGACCGGCGTAGCGCTCGTAGAACCGGGCACAATCCGCTTCGGCTCGGACCAGGTCAGCCGAGAAATCGGGAGAATCGATCCCAGCATACAGGTCGGTAAGGTCCCATTCCGGCAAAGCCCCCAGATCGGCCGCATGCGCGGCGGCTCTGGCAGCGCTGGCCCCTTCCGCATTCGCGACGATGCCCGAACGACTGGCAGTGGCGACGGCTCGGCTCGGCATGATGATCTGGTTCCCTCTCGGACCGGTCAGGTCCGTGCGCGGTGATATCGAGTGCAAAGGCCGTCCGATCAATCCGAGTCGATCAGAATCCTGCGGGTCGGGACGGTTTGTCAGCGGGTGTGAAGTGGGGGGCGTGCCGAACGCTCTACGCTCCGCAAAAGTCGGATCGTCGTTAAGCACGGCTTTACGCTCTTGGGGCACCCTGCGGTTCGAAACGAAACACGCCAGCGACGATGACGCCCGGAGGACCCTCGTGTCGCCGGATGCCGTCCGCTTGCGAACAGCGAGGCTGCCCCATGTCGACAACGGTCCTGATCGTCGACGATGATCCCGTGCAGCGCCGCCTCGCCGAAACGATGGTTCGGCGCCTCGGCTTCGAGGCGCGGGTGGCCGAGAGTGGCGAGCAGGGCCTCGAGGCGTTGCGCGCCGGCGATGCGATCGATGTGGTGCTTCTCGACCTCGTCATGCCCGGTGGCCTCGATGGACTGGGCGTCATGTCCGAGATGCGCAGAACCGGCCTCGACGTGCCGGTGATCGTTCAGACCTCGAACGGCTCGATCGATGCCGTTGTCACGGCGATGCGTGCGGGCGCCACGGATTTCGTGGTCAAGCCAGCCGGTGCCGAGCGTCTGCAGGTCTCGATCAAGAACGCTCTGAAGGTCGATCAGCTCGAGGAAGAGGTCCGCCGCATGCGCCGGCGCGCCTCAGGCGCGCTGAGCTTCAAGGATCTGACATCGCGGAGCCCGGATATGGAGCGCGTGATCCGCCTCGCCGAGCGCTCGGCCAAATCGAACATCCCGGTGCTGATCGAAGGGGAGTCCGGCGTCGGCAAGGAGGTGCTGGCACGGGCGATCCAGGGGTCCGGCGATCGACGCGGCAAGGCCTTTGTCACCGTCAACTGTGGCGCGATCCCCGACAACCTCGTCGAGTCCACCCTGTTCGGCCACGAGAAGGGCGCCTTCACGGGCGCTACCGAGCGTCATGTCGGCAAGTTCGTCGAAGCCTCGGGTGGAACGCTTTTCCTCGACGAGATAGGCGAACTGCCCCTCGATGCACAGGTGAAGCTCCTGCGCGCTCTCCAGGAAGGTGAGGTCGATCCGGTGGGCGGAAAGCGCAGCGTACGGGTGGACATCCGTCTGATCTCGGCGACGAATCGCTCGCTCCTCGACTTGGTCAAGCAGGGCCGATTCCGCGAGGATCTGTATTATCGCCTGAACGTCTTCCCCATGACGCTGCCGCCGTTACGGGCTCGCCGCGAGGACATTCCTGATCTGGTGCGCTCCTTTTGCGCGCGCTTCGCGGCCGAAGAAGGCAAGAAGGTCAGAGCCATCACACCCGAGGCGATGGCGCTCGTAACCCGGTACGGCTGGCCGGGTAACGTCCGCCAACTGGAAAACGCTCTGTTCCGCGCGGTGGTGCTGGCGGATGGCGACGAACTCACGGTGTCCGAATTCCCGCAGATCGCCGCCCAGGTAGAAGGCTTCGACGTCCGGATTCCCGCCGCACCGATCCAGCCGATGGTGCAGGGCGGCGCGCCGCAGCCTGTGAGGGAGATCGTCCGGGTGGAAGTGCGCGATCCGCATGCCATGAGTCTGGTCGCCGAAGAGACCGGCGAGATGAAGACGATGGACGGCTTGGAAGCAGAGATCATTCGCTTCGCACTCCAATTCTATCGCGGCCGAATGTCCGAGGTCTCACGCCGCCTCGGAATTGGCCGATCTACCCTTTACCGGAAACTCAAGGATCTTGGTCTCGCGGAAGAGGACAAGGTCGACGAGGCTGCTGCCTGAGACCTCTCATCGGCGATCGTGCGATTGCGCACGCGGCCGCCTGGTCCGATTATCCTAATGCTATCGGCCGGTATGGTCGGTCCCGAGGAGTTGCCATCATGGGCGTTTTGCGCTCTGCCTCCGTCGCGCTGTCCGCACTGCTGGCGGGCTGCTCAGCCTATGGGGCCCAGGCCCAGGTTTCCGACATGCGGCAGCAAGAGGGTCGCGCCTCCGCCGCTCAGAACTCGCAGGCCCAGCCTTCAGACGCACAGGCTCCGGATGCAGCCTCCGCGACCCTGGTTACGCGGAACGCCTCGGTCGATCCGGGCGCGCCCGAGGCAGCCAGGCCCGATCCGTCTGCCGATAGCGCGGGTCCGATTGCGGCGAGGGGACCGGACGCGAACGCGTCCATTCCGGGAACGCCTTCTGCGAGCGAAGCAACGGCACCGCCGCCCCTGCCGACCGACCCGCAGGCCGCTGCCATCGCCACCCGGCTTGCAGATCCGACACCGCTCCTCTCCCGGCTCTCGACGAAGGATCGCGAGGCCATTCAGGCGTTCTATGCGTTGGGTGCCTTCAAGCCGGTCTGGATCGTCGATGGAGCACTCACGCCTGCGGCAAAATCCGCGGCCGCTCGTCTGGCCTCCGCCGGGGAGGACGGTCTCGCGGCGTCCACCTATCCCGTGCCGGTTCGTGGAACGCAGGGCGCCACCGAAGCGCAGATCGCGGATGCGGACCTGAAGCTCTCGGCCGCCGTCGTGCTCTATGCACGGGATGCGCGCGGTGGTCGCATCCATCTTGCCAACTTGTCTCGCTTGATCACGCCGGTCCTCGATTTGCCGGCACCGGATGCCGTCCTCGCCCGCATCGCATCCGGGGGCGCGTCGGCCGGTTCGCTGCTGCAGGGCTACAATCCGGCTCAGTCGGGCTACCTCTCCCTGAAGGCGCGCCTCGCGGTGTTGCGAGGTAACGGCCAGACTCCGTCCGCGGCCGGTGTGCATCTGCCGCCGGGGCCAGTGCTCAAGCTCGGCATGACGGACCCGCGCGTTCCGGCCCTGCGTAGGCGATTTGGACTCGAAACCCGGACGGCCGGCACCCTCGATGCCGGACCAGGCAATCCAGAATTCTACGATGCCGGCGTGGTCGCGGCCGTGACGGCGTTCCAGCGCGCGCGAGGTCTAGTCCCGAATGGTACATTGACCCTGCAAACCGTGTCCGCTCTTTCCCGGCCCGAGCCCGCAGCCCGCACCGACGACGCGGAGGCCGCGCTCATCGTGAACATGGAGCGCTGGCGCTGGTTGCCCTCCGACCTCGGCCGCGACTACGTCATGGTCAACATCCCGGAGTTCCGCCTGCGGGTCGTCCGGGATGGGCGTCAGCGCGACGAAGCACGCGTGATCGTCGGCAAAACGGAATCGCCCACACCGATCTTCTCGGGGATGATGGAGTACGCCGTCGTCAATCCCTCTTGGAACGTCCCGCCTTCGATCCTGAAGAACGAGTTCCTGCCGGGTCTCGCCCGCGACCCGAACTACGCGGCCCGTCGGGGCTACGAAGTGGTCTACCGCAACGGCAACGTCTCGGTGCGTCAGCCGCCCGGGGAGCGCAACGCTCTTGGCTTCATCAAGTTTATGTTCCCGAACAACCACGCCGTCTATCTGCACGATACGCCGAACCGAACCCTCTTTTCCTCCGCTCACCGTGCCCTAAGCCATGGCTGTGTGCGCGTGGAGGATCCCTTCCGGTTCGCCGACGCAGTTTTGCCTGAAGCCTGGTCGAGTGAACGCTTGAAGAAGCTGATCGGGAAGGGCGAGCGCCAGATCCGCCTGAGTGAAAAGCTGCCGGTACACCTCGCCTATTTCACGATGTCGGTGGATGAGGCCGGCACGGTGCGGACCCTACCCGACCTCTACGGGTACGACTCCCGTATGAAAATCGCCCTCGGCCTGAGCCCAGGAAACCTATTGGTTGCGCGCAGGGCGGACGGCAAAACCCCGGAAGCCCGGCGGTCGGCGCAGAAGAAGCCCGCGGTGACGGCGCAAACTGGGCCCGCCCTGACGGCGGCACCCAAACCCCTGGACGAAGGGCGGCGGTCGCGGATCCGGGAGGTGAATTCCGAAGGTCCCGCCTTGCGCGCCACGGCCGAACGCCCGCCCGCCGGTTTTGGCGAACCCGACCTATGGACCCCTCGACCCGGCCGGCCCCTGAACGGTTGGTGGTAGCACTGGACCTTGGCGCGACTGAGCGACCCAACTGAACGGATCGTCGGCGGAGGCTTCTTTCCCGCAAGTTTCGTGGATGGGAGCAAGAAGGTTCGGAAAGCGAGCAACGCTCGGCCTAACTTCAGCATGGGCTGAGCGTACTTCTCCCTGCCCGAAAGTATCCGTTCGCTGCCGGCTCAGGACTGCCGGCAGGCTCGAAAACGTGTTGAGGGTTGCATTCAGATGTGCCCAATTAAGGGCGCAGGATCCGATTGCGCAACGACCTGCAGAATCAGCGGCGCAGCAACGTACCGGATTGCAAATGTCGACGTGTGTGCCGTAATGGCACGCCAGGATTTCGGAAAGGTCAGACCGATCCTGCGGATGTCGTCCATCACATGAGATGACGAGCATCGACCTGTCCCCCCGCGCCAATCCCGAAGGAACACGACACTCGAAAGTTGCGGTCGAGTCGGCCTGGTGGGTAAGCCTGAGAGATGAGTAGGCGCCCATAGACCCGTGGGGGGGGGCACCGACCACGCATGACGTCGGGCTCTGCATGGCATGTGCAACCATCGGCTTTGCCACCCTGATGGGTCAAGCATTTGGCGGATCATCGACGTCAACATGCACTTCCTTAGTGCAGTACAGGGGTCGGGGAGCACAAATTCGAAAATGAATAGATACTTCAGATAGTACCGTTTTGGATAATTGAAATATGTTTCAATATGCCGGCAAATATACTGCCAAACCTGTATTTTCATGCATACCGCTGCCTTCGGTTTGTCGTAATTCAAGGGTATGGTTTACAAGGAATTTGGCTTAATTCCTGCTATTGACGCTCTCCGTAGTCATTGTTCGCTGCAGGACGGGGTGGACTTGGCCTTTATCGCTTCAGCGCCACGGGCTGATGGGAATCGATGTCTGCTTATTCTGAGGGCACTGCCACGAT
>NZ_LMML01000029.1:500766-500994 GCF_001422215.1 Methylobacterium sp. Leaf89
CTGGTCCTGGTCGCCCTCCTGGTGCGCCTCGACAGCAAGGGCCCGGTCCTGTTCCGCCAGACCCGCACCGGCAAGGACGGGCACTCGTTCCAGATCTACAAGTTCCGCACCATGCGCGTGCTGGATGACGGGGCGGTCGTGCACCAGGCCACCCGCGGCGATGCACGGGTGACCCGCGTCGGCGCCCTGCTGCGCCGGACCAGCATCGACGAGCTGCCCCAGCTCCTC
>NZ_LMML01000029.1:501075-914168 GCF_001422215.1 Methylobacterium sp. Leaf89
ACGCGCCGCCCTCGACCTCTGGTACATCGAGCACCAGAGCTTGCGCCTCGACCTCCAGATCCTCCTGCGCACCGTCCTGGCCGAAATCACCCGCCGCACCAATGCCTTCTGAGGCTCACTTCCTCTGTCCGTAGTCTAGCAAGATAAATCCTCGTGCTCGCCCAATACCGATCCCTCGCATCATCCAACGAGCGTGCCGGCCCGTCCCGGGGGTAGGACAAAGCGAAGATCCACGGATTCGATCTGGCGACCTACGAGGTGAGCGGATTGAAGTGATGAAAGATGCGATGTCGGTGCATCTCTAGGATTCCATGATCCCGCCGGATCGACCAGACGATCAACCCTTGATTCAAGAATTCGCTCGCGACGCGTAAGGCCTCCTCTTCGCCTCGTATGGCGAGATAGACATGCGGCATAATATCCTCCTCGGATAAGCCTGCTTCGACCGGTTCGCTCCAATGGACGGTCCAGGACATCGCCTACTCCTAAAACAAGCCCAATTTTCCAGCTGAACGTTCAAGCGGGGGGATCGGCGAAATGTCGACGGTGGCGTTGCTTCAACAGCCATTCGGCATCACGCAGCACCGGCACGCGCGCAATGAAGGCACCAATCGCCGGTGGGTCCCGGACAGCGTTCTTTTCCATGAACCCGTCCGGATCTGCCGTCGAAGAGCAATGCATTGGAAGACTGCTCGCTGAGCTGCCCCGCACGCGGGCTTCCATCGTCTCTTTCATCCCAACAAATCTTCGGAAAGAATGGCATCTTCGAAGCCCACGAATGGGAACGGATTCACTTGGAAGGACTTGTTCGCTGGATGCGCAACGGGCGCGTCGACGGAAGATGGAACTCATGACGAAACTTGCGATCGCTCTGGCCGCCAGCACTCTGCTCGGCGCCATCGGACTGACGTCTGCGTCGGCCGCTCCCGTGATGCCAGCGCCTGCCCTTGCCGTCGCCGGTGATCAAGCGGTCGATCAGGTCGCTTATCGCCGTCACCACCGCGGCATGCGCCATCACCGTCATCACCGCCGCATGCACCGCATGCCGCGCTCTCGGATGATGAGCGATCCGAATTCCCGCAATCCGTCGCAGCCCGGCTATCAGCAGCAGAAGGGCAACACCTCAGGCGGCCCGCGCTACTGATCATCGGCGTCGGTCATAGCAGTCCGGTTGATCGTAGGGCCGACGTGCAGAGCACGTCGGCCTTTTTCAGATTCCCCAGCCCTGGCGCTTTTCTGCTTCTCCCCAGGCGAGACGCATCCTCGCGCTGATTCTACGACGGCCGCTCTGCTATGCTGAGCCCATGTCACAGCGCATCGCCCGCTCCGTTGCCAAGTCCGGTTCCGCTCCCTCGGATTACGCGACCAGTGCGGCCGTCCTCGAGACGGCTGGCGCCACCCCGATGATGGCGCAGTATATCGAGATCAAGGCCGCTAACACCGATTGCCTTCTGTTTTATCGGATGGGCGATTTCTACGAACTGTTCTTCGAGGATGCGGAGATCGCATCCCGCGCCTTGGGGATCGTGCTCACCAAACGGGGGAAGCACGGCGGGACCGACATCCCCATGTGCGGCGTGCCGGTGGATCGCGCCGACGACTACCTCAGCCGCCTCATCGCGCTCGGCCATCGTGTTGCGGTTTGTGCGCAGACGGAAGATCCCGCCGAAGCGAAGAAGCGGGGTCCAAAATCCGTCGTACGGCGCGAAGTGGTCCGACTTGTCACGCCCGGGACCATCACCGAGGATCGCCTCCTCGATCCGGCTCGTGCGAATATCCTGCTCGCGATCGCCCGTCGTAAGGCGGGGGAAACGGCCTCCGTCTATGGTCTTGCAGCCTTGGACATCTCGACGGGGCGCTTCTCCCTGAGCGAGGTGGCGTCCGGCGAACTCGATTCCGCGATCGCCCGGCACGATCCGCGCGAGATCGTGCTGTCGGAAACCATTCACGCCGATCCGGCGCTCGCCCGGTTGTGGCGCGAATGCTCGGCCCCCGTAACGCCGTTGGCCCAGGCTGAACTCGAACTCTCCGCGGCCGAGCGGCGGCTCAAGGCGCAATTCGGGGTTTCGACTCTGGAGGGTTTCGGCCAGTTCGGGCGGGCCGAGATCGCCGCCGCAGGGGCGGCACTGCTTTACATCGAGCGCACACAGGTCGGTGCGCGTCCGACCCTGTCACCGCCGACTCGAGAGAGCTCCGCCGCGACCCTCTCCATCGATGCATCCACCCGTGCCAATCTCGAACTGACCCGAACCCTATCCGGTGAGCGTAAGGGAAGCCTGCTGGACGCCATCGACCGGACTGTCTCCGCGGGTGGGGCCCGCCTCCTTGCGGAGCACCTCGCCGGCCCCCTGACTGATCTCGAGGCGATCCGGCACCGCCACGCAGCTGTGGAGTTCCTGGTCGATGATGCGCCTACCCGCGCCGCCTTCCGCGACGGCCTCGCAAGAGCGCCGGATCTCGCCCGAGCCCTCTCGCGTCTTGCCTTAGGACGGGGCGGCCCACGTGACCTCGCGGCTCTCCGTGATGGTCTCGACGCGGCGCAGGATCTCGCCGATCGATGTGGGAGCCTGGTGCGTCTGCCGGAGGATCTCTTGGCGGTCGCGACCTGCCTTGCTGCCGTGGACCGCGCCCTGGTGTCGGAACTTCGTGCGGCGCTGGCCGACGACCTCCCCCTGAAGCGTCAAGATGGGGGGTTCGTACGCCCCGGCTACGATTCGGAGATCGACGAAAGCCGACTGCTCGGCCAGGATTCACGAAAGGTCATCGCTGCCCTGCAGGCGCGTTACGCCGAGGAGACTGGCTGTCGTACCCTTCGGATCAAACACAACAACATGCTCGGCTACTACATCGAGGTGCCGCAGGGGGTGGGCGAGGCCTGCCTCAAAGGTGTGATGCGCGAGACCTTCATCCATCGCCAGACCATGGTCGATGCGATGCGCTTCACAAGTGTCGAACTCGGCCAGCTCGAAAGCCGTATCTCGGGTGCATCCGACCGGGCCCTGGCCTTGGAGAACGCCGTGTTCGATGCCCTCGCCGGACGAGTCCTGACGCAGGCAACCGCTATTGCTGAAGTGGCCGAGGCCCTCGCGCGGCTCGATGTGGCCGCGTCGCACGCCGAACTCGCGGTCGAGCGCGACTGGCGCCGCCCTCTGGTCGATGAAAGCTACGCCTTCGTGGTGGAAGGAGGACGCCATCCCGTGGTGGAGGCGGCGCTCCACCGCTCCGGCGCTCCCTTCATCGCCAACGACTGCGATCTGTCGGGGGAGGGGCGCGGGCGCATCCGCCTGGTGACGGGTCCCAATATGGGCGGCAAGTCGACTTTCCTGCGTCAGAACGCGCTGATTGCCGTCCTGGCGCAGATCGGCGCGTTCGTGCCGGCGGCGCGCGTTCGCCTCGGCGTCGTCGATCGGCTGTTCTCCCGCGTTGGTGCCGCTGACGACCTCGCCCGAGGGCAATCGACCTTCATGGTCGAGATGGTCGAGACCGCTGCGATCCTGAATCAGGCGACCCGTCGCTCCCTCGTGATCTTGGACGAGATCGGTCGCGGCACCGCGACCTTCGATGGCCTCTCCATCGCCTGGGCCTGCCTTGAGCACCTGCACGAGCAGAATGGCGGCCGCGCCCTGTTCGCGACCCACTTCCACGAGCTTACCGCCCTTGGACAGCGCCTTTCCCACCTCGACAACGCGACTCTCCGGGTGGCCGAGCACAAGGGCGAAGTCGTCTTCCTGCATGAAGTGGTGCCGGGCGTGGCCGAGCGCTCCTACGGGTTGCAGGTGGCACGGCTGGCAGGCCTTCCGGCCGGCGTGATCGCTCGTGCGGGTTCGATCCTGAAGCATCTCGAGAAAGCCGAGCGCGACCGACCCTCAAGGCCCCGCATCGACGACTTGCCGCTCTTTGCCAATCTGGCGCCGCCGCCGATGCCGGAGCCGGTCTCCGAAGCGCCCGACGACACCCTGCGCCTCGCCCTCGAAGCCATCGATCCGGACGCGCTAACGCCACGCGAGGCCCTGGAGGCCCTGTACAGGCTCAAAGCTGTGGTCAGCCAGGGCCATTGAGGACGTCTCGGATGGTCTCAGGTGCCGACGACTGGGCCCACGGGCGGGGCCTGATCGTTGACACCTTGGACCCGATGGGACGTCGACAGGGTCACCCCCGCAGGGTGAGGCGGCCTCCATTCATACTGAACTCGTTCAAGCGCTTCAGAAAGGACATGCCGAGGAGGCTGGTGGACAGGCGCCCGCGAGGCATGACCATGCCGTTGACCCCTTGAACGGTGATGGTGCCGATCCGTATTTCGGGAATACGCACCGGCGCCGCCAGGATGGTACCGTTGGCAGTCTGGACCGGTACGCGGAAATCGTGTTCGCCGACCCGCAAGCCCGCGCGCTCTGCATCCTCGTAAGTGAAGGCGCAGGCTGTTGCACCGGTATCGACCAACATGCGCAGACGCTTCCCGTCGATCACCGCATCGGTTGAGAAGTGTCCTTGCGCATCGGAGAAGAGCGTCAGGGTGCTCGGGCCGCCTCGCACCGATGCGCCCATGGCGCGCTCGCCCAGCGGCGTGGCAATGATGGCAGTCTCCGGGGTCGGCGGACGTTGAAATCGCTCTGCTAGCCCGACGGCCCAGATTGCGGCGGCTGCCGTCACTCCGAACGCCCATACGATCGGTCGCGTCATAGCACCCATTCCTTCCTCGATGCGGAAGAATAGATCCGCCAGGGTGAACGAGCCGTCGGTTTGGGGTGGGAATCTTCTCGTGATTCGCTGTGACCAAGGCTTATGGTTTCAGAGTCGCTGACGGGATCGATTGATGAGATCGCGCTGCGGCACCCCAATTGCTGACCCTGGAGGTCGGCGACCTCGGATAAAAAGGTGTCCTACCCAACGTTGGCAAGTTGCTCGGCGCAGGCCGCCTGCTGGGCCGCGAAGTTCAAACACGCCTACTCTACTGTCGCTGCGATGGCGGGGCTCAATTGGGGTGAACGCGTCGCTTGGGCTGATGCTGCCGAACTGCGCACCGATGAAGCCTGGAGCCACACCTTCGAAACGTGGAATCGGGGCGCGGCCGAGACCTTCCCCGCGACGGAGCGCGTCGCTGCCCGCACGACGGGTGCCCGGGTACTATCGTTCTCCCCGGGCGGGATTGTCACCGTGAGCAAGCCTGCTGGCTCCGTCTGCGGTCAAGCGAACCACACCTCTCAAAGGCTCGGGTGCACGGCTTGACGCCGGTGGCGCCGACTGAAGGGGACGCGGCCAGCCATACGCATTACCCTCCCATTGATTTCATCGATATCAATTATTGAAATCATCTGTTTGAATGATGGTGCGGTGCAAATACATTGCGATCACCGGACGAGGCATGGACCTCCGGTGAAAAGAAGGACACCTGTCATGACCAGCCGTATCTTGATTCTTGCGACCCTCGCAACGGCCAGCCTTGCCAATACTGCGATGGCGGACGATCGTACATTCCTTATGCCGCCGCTGTATCGGGAGCAGGCCCGCGCAACGGCCACCGTGCGTCCCGCTTCCGAATTGACGACGACGCCTTCCCTGACCCCACGCGTGCCTGCCACCCGGCGGGTCATTGCCGAGACCGTTGACGTGTCCGTTCGTTAAGACGACCGCCCCGTGCGTCAGGGCAGTATCTCTCCGATCCGCGCTCCAGTGGGACGTTTCCCATTGGAGCGTTTTCGTCAATGCCTCGTGGCCGAAAGCGAAATATCTCTCAAATTATCCGATCTAAATTATCCGATCTTTAGATTCGATCAGTAAGATAGCGCGCTCGTGTCTCGGGCCGGGCTCGCCTAGCTGCACGCCGAGATATCGTCAGCCTAGCTTCGGTCCACGATGCGGATCCGGGTCGGATGGATCGCCTTGGGGCGATCGGCTCGCGCCGAAATGACCGCGTCCAGACGACGCCTCGGTTGCGCCGCGCGCTACTTGCGGGTATAGGCCGCGCCAGCGCCCGCCAGACACCCTTGGAGGCACGGGCGCTTCGGGGATCGGGGCATGGCCGTCCGTTTCGGGCGGCCTTTCGCGTTTTCCCGAGATTTTCATTTTCAAAAGGATCACACCATGAGCGCAGTCAAGACGCTTGAGGCCGTGGCACGCGACCGGGTCGGCAAGGGGGCCGCCCGGGCCGTTCGTCGCCAGGGTCAAGTTCCCGCCGTCATCTATGGTGGCCGTCAGGCTCCGCAGTCCATCGCCGTCGACCTAGTCCGCGTCCGCACGCTGATCTACGCTGGTGGCTTCAAGACCACCCTGTTCGAGATCAATGCGGGCGGCAAGAAGACTCGCGCAATCCCGCGCGATTTCCACCTGGATCCGGTGTCCGGCGTGCCGATCCACGTCGATTTTTTGCGCGTCGTTGCCGGCCAGTCGATCACGGTTGAGGTCCCGGTCCACTTCCTGAACGAGGACGCGGCCCCCGGCATCAAGCAGAAGGGCGGCACGCTCAACGTCGTGCTTCACACGCTTGCGCTCGACGTTGCACCCGACGCGATCCCGGATGCCATCGAGATCGATCTAACCGGCCGTGATATCGGTGATGCCATCCACATCACCGACGTGAAGCTGCCGTCCGGCGCCACCTTCACCGGTGAGCCCGACGCCACCGTCGCCAACATCGTGCCGCCGACCGTGCTTGGCGCCGAGGTCGAGGCCGAAGAGGCCGCGATCGCTGAGGCGCAGTCCGCCGAGGCCGCCGAGGAGAAGGCCGAAGAAGAGGCCACCGAGGAGGCCGGCGAGGACGAGAAGAAGGAGGATTGAGCCTGGGGCGCAAGCCCTGTCTCACCCCATCTCTGCGGGTGCCCCGGCCATCAGGCCGGGGCATCTCCGTTTCCGGGGACGCCCGCGGCGTTCCGATGCGAAAACCTGTCTGGATCGATTCGCGCAATGCGCCTGATCGTCGGCCTCGGCAATCCCGGCCCACGCTACGCTAGGAACCGCCACAATATCGGCTTCCTCGCCGTGGACGAGATCGCGCGCGTGCACCGCGCCGGACCGTGGCGCCACAAGTTCCAGGGGGAGATCGCCGAAGTGGCCCTTGGGTCCGAGCGGGCGATCCTGCTGAAGCCGCAGACCTTCATGAACGAATCCGGGCGTGCCGTGCAGGAAGCGCAGCGCTTCTACAAGATCGCCCTCTCCGACGTCATCGTCTTGCACGACGAACTGGATCTCGCCCCGGCCAAGCTGCGGGTGAAGACGGGGGGGGGCAATGCCGGCCACAATGGGCTGCGCTCGATCACGGCGCAATGCGGCAACGATTACCGCCGGGTCCGCCTCGGTATCGGACATCCAGGGGACAAGGCCCTGGTGCACGCCTACGTGCTGAACAACTTCGGCAAGGCGGAGGAGGCTTGGGTCGACGACCTCTGCCGGGCCATCGCCGACCATGCGCCCCTGCTGGCCGGTGGCGAGGATGCGAGCTTTCAGAACAAGGTCCACCTCGCCATGGCGGGGCGCGGCTGGGACGACGTCAAACAGGTCAACGCGCGCGATTGACCGCAGCGGTGACATCGGATTTCACGCGGGCAGCTTTTCAGCGGACCCGCGAACGGACAGGTGACCCATGGGCTTCAAATGCGGCATCGTCGGCCTGCCGAACGTTGGCAAGTCGACCCTTTTCAATGCGCTGACGCAGACGGCGGCGGCGCAGGCGGCGAACTATCCCTTCTGCACCATCGAGCCGAATGTCGGCGAGGTGGCGGTGCCGGATCCGCGTCTCGACGATCTCGCCAGGATCGCAGCCTCGAAGGAAATCATTCCGACCCGGCTCACGTTCGTGGATATCGCCGGCCTCGTGCGCGGCGCCTCGAAGGGCGAAGGCCTGGGGAACCAGTTCCTCGCCAACATCCGCGAGGTCGATGCCATCGCGCATGTGGTCCGCTGCTTCACCGACGGTGACGTGACGCATGTCGAGGGCAAGGTCGACCCAGCGGCCGACATCGAGACGATCGAGACCGAGCTGATGCTCGCCGACCTCGACAGCCTCGAGAAGCGCATCATCGCCCTCGAGAAGAAGGCCAAGGGCGCCGACAAGGAGGCCAAGGAGACCCTCGATCTCGTCCAGCGTGCCCTGCCGCTGCTGCGCGAAGGCAAGCCCGCGCGCCTCGTGCAGCGTAAGCCCGAGGAGGAGCACCTGTTCCAGAGCCTCGGCTTAATGACGGCGAAACCGGTCCTCTACGTCTGCAACGTCGATGAAGGCGATGCCGACAAGGGCAACGCCTACTCGGATGCCGTGATGGCCCGCGCCAAGGCGGAAGACGCCAAGGCGGTCGTTGTCTCCGCCAAGATCGAGAGCGAGATCGCCGTGATGCCGCTCGGCGACCAGGGCGATTTCCTGGAGGCTGTCGGTCTCGCCGAGCCCGGCCTGAACCGTGTCATCCGCGCCGGCTACGAGCTTCTCGGCCTCATCACCTACTTCACGGTGGGGCCCAAGGAAGCGCGCGCCTGGACCATCGAAAAAGGCACCCGGGCTCCCGCCGCCGCCGGCGTGATCCATACGGACTTCGAGAAGGGGTTCATCCGCGCCGAGACCATCGCCTTCCACGATTATACGAGCCTGAAGGGTGAGGCCGGCGCCAAGGAGGCCGGCAAGTTCCGCCTCGAAGGCAAGGAATACGTGGTGCAGGACGGCGACGTGCTGCATTTCCGCTTCGCCAACTGATCTGACACGGGCGAGGGCGGCCTCGCTCCCGCATCGGCGGGCCGTCCCTCGGCCCGTCGAGTTCCAGCGCCTGAAAGGATCCGCATGACCGGCATCACCTTCGAGGACTTCACGCCCGGTACGGTGATCGAGGGTGGTCCGCTGACGGTGACGCAAGCCGAGATCATTGCCTTCGCTCAGGAATTCGACCCGCAACCGTTCCACCTCGACCCGGAGGCCGCCAAGGAAACCTTCGTCGGTCAGCTGATCGGCTCCGGCTGGCAGACCGCCGGCTTCGGGATGCGTCTCCTGCAGAAGCATGTCTTCCGCGGCGCTACCTCGATGGGCTCGCCCGGGATCAACGAGCTGCGCTGGCTCCGGCCGGTGCTGCCGGGCGATCGCCTAAGCATCTCGGTCCGGGTCGACACCTGCCGGGCCTCGAACTCGAAGCCGGACCGCGGCTTCGTCGGTTTCGCGATGACCGTCCTGAACGGGGATGGCGAGCGCGTGATGACACAGATCTTCACGGTGATGTTTCCGCGGCGCGGCGTGGCCTCCTTGCCGCCGCGGGCCGTATCGCCTGCGGACGCCGTGCCGTCCGCAGAGCCCGACGATGCCGAACAGCTCCACTTCCTCGAAGCGACACCCATCGGTGCCGTGCGGGATCTCGGCGGCCACCACTTCACGCCGGAGGCGGTCATGGCCTTCGCGCAAGCCTACGACCCGCAGGCGTTCCACCTCGACCCGGAGGCCGCCCAGCACACCCATTTCGGCGCGCTCTGCGCCTCCGGTTGGCATACCGCTGCCGCTTGGATGAAACGGCTCCACATCACCCGCGGCCGCGACATCATCCATACGGCGAAGACCGGTCCGGTCCCGCAACTCGGTCCCTCACCGGGCTTTCGCGACATGCGCTGGCTGGCGCCGGTCTATGCCGGTGACACGATCCGATACAGCTCTACCCTAATCGACAAGCGCGAGACCGCGTCGCGCCCCGGCTGGGGCCTCGCCTCCCACCAGAACACTGGCGTGAACCAGCGCGGCGAGAAAGTCTTCGCCTTCACTGGCTCTGTGTTCTGGCAATGGGCATCCGACGCCTGAGGCGTCAGGCGGCCTTGCGCCGTTCCGGGTAAAGGCCGAGAAGCCCCTCGGCATCGGCCGCGGCGACGCCGCGCTCCGTGATGAGACCGGTGACGAGGCGTGCCGGCGTCACGTCGAAGGCGGGGTTCGCCACAGGGCTTCCCGGCGAGACGACTTCGACGGTGGCGAAGCCGCCATCGGCCAGACGCCCGGTGAGATGCGTGACCTCGCGTCCGTCGCGCTCCTCGATGGGGATCTCGCGCACGCCGTCGTCCAGGGTCCAATCGATCGTCGAGAAGGGCAGGGCGGCGTAGAACGGCACCCGGTTGTCGCTGGCGGCCAGCGCCTTCAGGTAGGTGCCGATCTTGTTGCAGACGTCACCCGAGGCCGTGGTACGATCCGAGCCGACGATGCAGACGTCGACGGCACCGTGCTGCATGAGGTGACCGCCGGCATTGTCGGCGATGACGGTGTGCGGGACGCCGTGGGCGTTGAGTTCGAACGCCGTCAGGGCCGCGCCCTGGTTCCGAGGGCGAGTCTCGTCCACGAAAACGTGGATCGGCACGCCGGCATCGTGCGCCACGTAGATGGGTGCCAGGGCCGTTCCCCAATCCACCGTCGCGAGCCAGCCGGCGTTGCAGTGGGTCAGCACGTTGATGGTGCGATTCTTTTGACGGTGCAGGTCGCTCAGGATCTGTGCACCATGGACGCCGATGGCGTGGCAGCTCTCCACGTCCTCGTCGGCGATGCGGCCGGCCTCCGCGTAGGCGAAGGCTGCGCGCTCGGCCGCCGGCACCGTGCGAAGCTTGGCGGCGACACGGTCGAGGGCCCAGCGCAGGTTGATCGCGGTCGGCCGCGTGGCGGCGAGGATCGCCGCGGCCCGGTCGAGCCCGGCTTCGGAGGCATCCGCGCGCAGGCCGAGGGCGAGCCCATAGGCGGCCGTGACACCGATGAGCGGGGCGCCGCGCACGACCATGGTGCGGATCGCCACCGCGGCCTCGTCCAGGGTGGACAGCGTCTTCAGCTCGAAGGCGAAGGGCAGGCGGGTCTGGTCGATCACTGCCACGGAGGCGCCGTCCTCTGCGGGGAAGATGGTGCGGTAGGGCTTGCCGTCGATCTTCATGGGGGGATCCGGATGCTGGCGGTTTCGAGGCCGAGAAGCCTCGTCGTTGGACGGCGTTTACGTCAGAATGCGGTCGGGAGGCCAGCTTGCGGCCCGATCTGTCGAGACCGCAAAATTCTCAGAACCGCAGCGGCCGCACCCGCTTCACCTGTGGGATCGCGGCGATGCTAGCCAGAACGTCCTTCGAGACCGGCGCATCGACGGCGCAGAAACAGATGGCATTGCCGCCCATCCCATCGCGTCCGAGGGCGAACGTCGCCACGTTGACGCCGGCTGCGCCGAGCGCGCTGCCGAAGCGTCCGATGAAGCCCGGCTGGTCGTGATTGCGCACGTACAGCATGTGCTCCGCGAAGGCGGAATCGATCGGAATGGAGCGGATCTCGATCATGCGCGGCTTGCCGTCGTGGAAGACCGTGCCGGCGGCATCGCGGGGCATGTCCTCGGCCTCGACGGTGATGCGGATCACCGATCCGAAATCGGGTGCCCCGCCGGCGCGGGTGACCTCCTCGACCCGGATGCCGCGCTCGCGCGCCACCGCCGGGGCGGAGATCATGTTGATGCCCGACAGGACGGGGCGGAGCACGCCGGTGACGGCAGCCGCCGTGAGTGCGCGCGTGTTCATCGCCGCCACCGCGCCTTCATACGTCACCCGGATGCCGTGGATCGGCGCGTCGGTGAGCTGGCCCAGGAACGAGCCGAGGTTCTCGGCCAGCTCCACGAAGGGTCTCAGGCGCGGCGCCTCGTCGGCCGAGATCGACGGCGTGTTGACGGCGTTCACGACGGCGCCCTGCAGGAGGTAGTCCGCCATCTGCTCCGCGATCTGCAGGGCGACGTTCTCCTGCGCCTCCTTCGTCGCGGCGCCGAGATGGGGCGTGCAGACCACGTTCGGATGCCCGAAGAGCGGGTTCTCGTAAGCCGGCTCGGTCGCGAACACGTCGAAGGCGGCGCCCCCGACCCGGCCGGACTCGAGGGCAGCGCGCAGTGCGACTTCGTCGACCAGGCCACCGCGGGCACAGTTGATGATGCGGACGCCCGGCTTCGTCCGCGCCAGGGCGTCGGCCGAGAGGATGTTCCGGGTCCGCTCGGTCAGGGGGACGTGCAGGCTGATCAGGTCGGCCCGCGCGAGAAGCGCGTCGAGTTCGCGCTTCTCGACGCCGATCTCGGCGGCGCGCTCCGGCGTGAGGTAGGGATCGTAGGCGATCACCTTGAGCTTGAGACCGATCGCCCGGTCGGCGACGACGGCGCCGATGTTGCCGCAGCCGATGATCCCCAGGGTCTTGCCCGTCAGCTCCGTGCCCATGAAGCGGGCCTTCTCCCAGCGGCCGGCCTGGGTCGAGGCGTCGGCCTGCGGGATCTGCCGGGCGAGGGCGAACATCATCGCGATGGCGTGCTCGGCGGTGGTGATCGCGTTGCCGAAGGGGGTGTTCATCACGATGACGCCGCGGGCGGTGGCCGCCGCCACGTCGACGTTGTCGACCCCGATTCCGGCGCGCCCGACCACCTTCAGACGGTCAGCCCGCGCCAGCAGCTTGGCCGTGACCCTGGTGGTGGAGCGGATCGCGAGACCGTCATAGGCCCCGATCAGGGCGGCGCAGGCGTCGCGATCCCGGCCGAGCTCGGGCCGGAAGTCGACGTCGAGGCCGCGGTCGCGCAGGCGCTGCACGGCGGCTTCGGAGAGGGCGTCGGAGATGAGCACCTTGGGCGCGGGCATGGCGGTGTCCGGCTCGGGCGGGGGAGGACCGACGCGCAACGGGGCCGGACAGCGGCTCCGTCGCGCGCACGGTATACGACGCGGGTGACATCGAGGTCGCGCGGGCGTCAGGCGGCCCGGGCGAGCTTCGCCTTCTCGGACGCGAAGGCCCAGTCGAGCCACGGGGTCAGGGCCTCGAGGTCCGCGGACTCGACCGTGCCGCCGCACCAGATCCTGAGGCCGGCCGGAGCATCCCGGTAGGCGCCGATGTCGAAGGCGATGCCCTCGCGGTCCAGTGTGTCGGCGATGCCCTTGGCGACCGCACCGACGACGGCGTCGCCCATGGCGAGGATGTCCGGGTCGGTGAGGACGAGGCAGATCCCGGTGTTGCTGTAGGTGCCGGGATCGGCCGCGAGGTGGCCGATCCAGGGCGTCCGCGCCACCCAGTCGTGGATGACCCGGGCGTTGGCGTCGGCCCGGGCGTGCAGCGCCGGCAGGCCGCCGATGCGCGCGGCCCATTTCAGGGTGTCGAGGTAATCCTCGACCGCCAGCATCGAGGGCGTGTTGATGGTGTCGCCCTTGAAGATGCCCTCGATTAGCTTGCCGTCCTTGGCCAGGCGGAAGACCTTCGGGACCGGCCAGGCCGGGACGTTCGATTCGATGCGGGCGACGGCGCGGGGCGAGAGCACGATCATGCCGTGCGCGGCCTCGCCGCCCATGACCTTCTGCCAGGAGAAGGTGACGACATCGAGCTTGGCCCAGTCCAGCGGCATCGCGAAGGCCGCCGAGGTGGCGTCGCAGATGGTGACGCCCTCGCGGTCGGCGGCGATCCAGTCGCCGTTGGGCACGCGGACGCCGGCGGCGGTGCCGTTCCAGGTGAAGATGACGTCGTTGCGTCGGGTGTCGACGGCCGACAGGTCGGGCAGGACGCCGTAATCGCCGACATGCACCCGCGGCGCGATCTTCAGTTCCTTCAGGGCGTCGGTGACCCATTCGAGGCCGAAGGCCTCCCACGCGACGACCTCGACGGTCTTCGGGCCCAGCATCGACCACATCGCCATCTCGACGGCGCCGGTGTCGGAGGCCGGCACGATGCCGATCCGGTAATCGGCCGGCACCTGCAGGACGCTGCGGGTGAGGTCGATGGCCTCCTTGAGCTTGGCCTTGCCGATGGCCGAGCGGTGCGAGCGGCCCAGCGGCGCGTCGGCAAGGGCCTCGAGGCTCCAGCCCGGACGCTTGGTGCAAGGGCCGGAGGAGAAATTCGGCACGCGGGGGCGCGTGGCGGGTCGGTTGGTCACGTGCGTCATCCTTCCAGATGAGAGCTCCTCGTTGGGGAGGAGTGGCCCGCCGACGCCAATGGACCCGCGCCGCACGGGACGCAAGCGGTCGTCCGCCCGGCCGGGATCGGACCGCACACGAGCCGGGGCGAAACGGGTCTCCCGATGACGGCGCGGGTCACGTGTCGCGGAGATAGGCCCAGAGCGCGTCGGCGGCGTGGTTGCGGCACTCCGGCGATCGGAACAGCCGGATCTCGATGGGCACGTCGAAGGGGTCGGGCCCGGCGCGCCGGAGGCAGCCGCGGGCCTGGTCCTCGGCCGCCACCGTCTGCGGCAGCCAGGCGACGCCGTGGCCTTCGCGCGCCATGGTCGTCAGCGTCGCGGCGAGGTGCGAGGTGAAGCGGGTCGCGAGGTGGAGCGACGCGTCCGTCCGGCAGCTCGCGAGGATGCGCCCGAGGCCCGAGGCCTGACTGTAGGCCAGGTAGGGGATCGGGTCGTCGGGCGATCCGGGCAGCGACCAGGTGCCCGCGCCGCCCGGGGCCGGCGCGCAGAGCGGAACGAGGAGGTCGTGCCCGACCCGCACGCTCTCGAACCGGTCCGGATCGAAGCGCGTCGGCGCATCCGCGTGGAAGTGGCAGAGCAGGAAGTGCACCTCGCCCGACAGCATGATCTGCTCGCAGGCTTCCATGCTGTCCGAGACGAGGTTCAGGGTCCCGAGCATCCGGGACTGCATGACCTGCCGGACCCAGCCCGGGAAGAACGTGAAGGACAGGGCGTGCGTCGCCGCGATCGACAGCGTCGCGGTGTCCTGGGCGCCGACCCCCTGCGCCTCCCGCCGCGCCCGCTCGAGGCTCCGCAGCAGGTCCTGGGCCGCCGGCTGGAAGTGGAGTCCGGCCGGCGTCAGCGTCGCCCCCTGCGCCCCGCGCAGGAACAGGGACGTACCGACCCAGTCCTCCAGGGCCCGGATGCGGCGGCTGAAGGCCGGCTGCGTCACGCTCCGCGCCTCGGCCGCGCGCGAGAACGTCTTCTGCTCGGCCAGCGCGAGGAAGTCCTTCAGCCAGTCCAGGTCCATCCGCCCGTCCGATGCCGTCCCTGCATAGCGCGAACCGAACATGGCATTGGCCGAGCGCAGCTGTCCAGGCGTAAGCACAACGCCAAGCCCCACAAGAGGGATCACCGAGGAAACTGCCCAGAACGTGGCAGATGGGAGGAAACAGAGCATGAAGTCATGGCTCGGCAGGCTCTATGTTCAGGTCTTCATTGCGATTGTCTTGGGTGGTGTTGTCGGCGTCTTGCTGCCGGAGGTCGCCGTGACGCTCCAGCCCCTGGCCGACGGCTTCATCAAGCTGATCAAGATGCTGCTCGCGCCGGTCATCTTCGGCACCATCGTCGTCGGCATCGCCAAGATGGGCAACATGAAGGAGGTCGGGCGCATCGGCGTGCGGGCGCTCGTCTACTTCGAGGTCGTCTCGACGCTCGCCCTCGTCATCGGTCTCGTCGTGGTCAACCTGATGCAGCCGGGCGTGGGCATGAACATCGACGCCAGCCACATCGACGGCAGCGCCATCGCCGCCTACGCCAAGCGGGCCGAGGCGCAGCCGGGCTTCGTCGGCTTCCTGATGGACATCATCCCCACCACCATCGTGGATGCCTTCGCCAAGGGCGCCATGCTGCAGATCATCCTGATCTCGCTGCTGCTCGGCCTCGCCCTGGTCCAGGCCGGCGAGCGCGGCAAGCCGGTGGTCGCCGTCATCGACAGCCTGCTCGACGCGCTGTTCCGCGTCGTCGCCATGGTGATGCGGCTGGCCCCCATCGGGGCCGGGGCGGGAGTCGCCTTCACCATCGGCAAGTACGGGTTCGGCACCGTCTGGTCGCTCGCCTACCTGATGCTCGGCGTCTACGCCACGTCGATCCTGTTCGTCGTGCTGGTGCTCGGCTCGGTCTGCGCCTGGACCGGGTTCTCCCTCGCCAAGGTGCTGAGCTACTTCAAGGACGAGATCCTCATCACCTTCGGGACCTGCTCCACCGAGGCCGTCATGCCGCGCATGATGGCCAAGCTGGAACGGCTGGGCTGCGAGAAATCCGTCGTCGGCCTGGTGCTGCCCACGGGCTACACCTTCAACGCGGACGGCACCTGCATCTACCTGACCATGGCGGCGATCTTCGTGGCGCAGGCCACCAACACGCCGCTGGGCCTCGGCGACCAGCTCGTCGTCCTCGGGGTGCTGCTCCTGACCTCGAAAGGCTCCGCGGGCGTGGCCGGGGCCGGGTTCGTCACCCTCGCCGCCACCCTGTCGAGCCTCCACACCGTCCCGGTCGCCGGCCTCGTGCTCCTGCTCGGCGTCGACCGCTTCATGAACGAGGCGCGGGCGGTCACCAACCTCATCGGCAACGCGGTGGCCACCATCGCGATCGCCCAGTGGGAGGGCGCCTTCGATCGCGGCAGGGCCGAGGAGGCCTACCGCAACCGGGCCGCCATCGCCGCCGCCGACGTCGTTCCGGCCGAGACCCGGCCGGGAGCCGATCGGGCATTGCCCGCCGCGCTCGCCTCCTGAGGCCGCGCCCCCGTCACCCCACCCATTTCCCTCCGCCCAGTGAACCCAGGAGAGTTCCCATGCGCATCGTCGACGTCTGCGAGGTCACCAAGCCGATCGCCTCGCCCATCCGCAACGCCTACATCGACTTCTCGAAGATGACCGCCAGTCTCGTCGCCGTCGTCACCGACATCGAGCGCGACGGCCGCCGGGTGGTGGGCTACGGCTTTAACTCGAACGGCCGCTACGGCCAGGGCGGCCTCATCCGCGAGCGCTTCCGCAATCGCCTCCTGGAAGCCGACCCCAAGAGCGTGCTGAACGCGGCCGGCGACAACCTCGACCCGCACAAGCTCTGGGCGGCGATGATGACCAACGAGAAGCCCGGCGGCCACGGCGAGCGCTCGGTGGCGGTGGGCACCCTCGACATGGCGATCTGGGACGCGACCGCCAAGATCGCCGGCAAGCCGCTGTTCCGGATGCTCGCCGAGCAGAAGGGCATCGAGGCCGACCCGCGCGTCTTCGTCTACGCGGCGGGCGGCTACTACTATCCGGGCAAGGACGACACCCAGCTGCGCGCCGAGATGCGCAGCTACCTCGACCGCGGCTACACCGTGGTGAAGATGAAGATCGGCGGCGTTCCGATCGCGGAGGACCAGCGCCGCATCGAGGCGGTGCTCACGGAGATCGGCTCGGCCGCGCAGCTCGCCGTCGACGTGAACGGGCGCTTCGACCTCGAGACCGCCATCGCCTACGCCAAGATGCTCCGCGAGTACCCGCTGTTCTGGTACGAGGAGATCGGCGATCCCCTCGACTACGCCCTGCAGGCGGCGATGTCGGAGTTCTATCCGGGCCCGATGGCCACGGGCGAGAACCTGTTCTCGCATCAGGACGCCCGCAACCTTCTGCGCTACGGCGGCATGCGCCCGGACCGCGACTGGCTGCAGTTCGACTGCGCCCTGTCCTACGGCTTGGTGGAGTACCTGCGCACCCTCGACGTGCTGGAGCAGTTCGGCTGGTCGCCGAAGCGCTGCATCCCGCATGGTGGGCACCAGATGTCGCTCAACATCGCGGCGGGCCTCGGCCTCGGCGGAAACGAGAGCTATCCGGACCTGTTCCAGCCCTATGGCGGCTTCCCGGACGGGGTGCGGGTCGAGGCCGGGCACATCGTCATGCCCGAGCTTCCCGGCATCGGCTTCGAGGGCAAGTCGGACCTCATCGCGGTGATGCGCGACCTCGCCGCCTGAAACGGTCGCGTGGGCCGTGCGGGACGGCGGCATCCCGCGCGGTCCGCGCAGGCCTCATGCGCTCGCGCGGGGGCCGCCCGGCAGGGTTCGGCGGAACAGGGCAAGCAGCGCGTCCCATCCCTGCGCGGCGGCCTCGGCGTCGTAGACGGGGAAGTCCGGCATCATCCAGCCGTGGGCGGCCGGGTAGATCCGGGCAGTGTACCGGACGCCCGCCTGCGTCAGGGCCTCCTCCAGGCGCTCGGCCATCGCGGGCGGGTAGCTGCCATCGTTCTCGGCCGCCGCGATGGTGACCTCCGCCCGCAGCTTCGCGACGAACCGGTGCGGGCTCGTCGGTGCGTCGGTGGCGAGGTTGCCGCCGTGGAAGCTGGCCACCGCCGCGAAGCGATCCGGGTTCCGCCCCGCCGCGGCCAGCGCCATGCCGCCACCCATGCAGAAGCCCACGGCACCGACGGTCGCGCCCGCGACGTCGGCGCGCGTATCGAGATAGGCCAGGATCGCGTCCGTATCCCCCGCCGCCTTCTGGGGATCGGTCGTGGCCATCAGCGGGCCGAGGGTTGCGCGGAAGTCGCCGGCGAAGACCTCCCGCGGCACGAAGGGGCCGTAGGGCCCGTAGCGGTAGAAGAGATCCGGCAGGGCGACGACGTAGCCGGCCTCGGACAGGTGCCGGGCCATGTCTCGCATCGCCGGCCGGATTCCCCCGGCATCCATGTAGAGGATCACCGCCGGCCACGGCCCGTGGCCGGGGGGCACCAGGACGTCCATCGGGCAATCCCCGTCGGGCGTCCGGATCGTTACGCGCTCGTTCGGCATCGGCCTCTCCCGGTTCGAATCCCGGCGACTATGGCCGGTGCGGGTGGCGGGGCAACCCGGCCGGAGGCGACGCGTCAGTCCTCGCGGGAGCGCAGCAGGTCCGGCCGGCGCTCCCGGGTGAGGCGCAGGGCCTCGGCCCGGCGCCATCGCGCGATGGCGCCGTGGTTGCCGCCGGTGAGTACGTCAGGGATCGCCCGGCCCTCCCAGTCCCGGGGGCGGGTGTAGTGCGGGTATTCGAGATGGCCCGTCTCGAAGCTCTCCTCCTCGCCGGAGGCGAGCTTGCCCATCACGCCGGGCAGGAGGCGCACGCAGGCGTCGAGCACCACAAGGGCGGCGATCTCGCCGCCGGAGAGGATGTAGTCGCCGATGGAGACCTCCTCGAGGCCGCGCCCGGCGATCACGCGCTCGTCCACGCCCTCGAAGCGGCCGCAGACGACGAGTACGCCGGGCCCCGCGCTCAAGGACCGGACGCGCGCCTGCGTCAGGGGGCGGCCCCGTGGGCTCATCAGGAGCCGGGGCCGGGGATCGTCGGGCGCGCCCGCCGCATCGATGGCGGCGGCGAGGACGTCGCAGCGCAGCACCATGCCGGCGCCGCCCCCGGCGGGGGTGTCGTCCACCGCCCGGTGCCGGCCTAGGCCGTGCTCGCGGATGTCGCGGGCCTCCAGGCTCCAGGTGCCCCGCGCCAGCGCATCCCCAGACAGGGACACCCCGAGCGGCCCCGGAAACATCTCCGGATAGAGGGTGAGGACGGTGGCGTTCCAGGGACTGGCGGTCATGGTGCTTACTGGCGCGCGCAGGCGCGCCGGGTCAACGTGGCACCGATCCGGCGGCGGCGGGTTAAGCCTGCATGGCCGCTTCCCCCTCGCTCCGTCCCCGGCTCCTCGTTGCCCTCGTCCGGACCGTCACCCTGGCGCTGGCCCTGACGGGGTTCGGCCTGTTGCGGCCCGTCCGGGCGGCCGAGCCTCTGGCCCCGGCGAGTACGCCCGCCGCGGCCTTCCCGAAGCCCGACCGGCCGGTGGCCGAGATCGTCGCCCCGCTCTGGGCCTCGGAGGCGCAGCGCGATTCGGTCGACGAGGTCGGGCAGGTGATGCGGCTCATGGGCATCGCGGCCGGCCAGAGCATCGCCGATATCGGCGCGGGCAGCGGCTACTACACGGTGCGGATGGCCGAGCGGGTCGGTCCCCAGGGACACGTCTATGCCGAGGACGTGACGCCGCGCTACCTGGCAGGCCTGGAGGGGCGCATCGCCAAGAGCGCGCTCACCAACGTCACGGTGGTGCGTGGCGAGCCGCACGATCCACGCCTGCCCCCGGCCTCCCTCGACGCCGCCGTGCTGGTCCACATGTACCACGAGATCGCCCAGCCCTTCGGCCTGCTTCACAACCTCGCGCCGATGATGAAGCCGGGCGGCCGGATCGGGATCGTCGACGCCGACGACGTGCCCTCGCGGCACGGCACGCCGCCGGCGCTGCTCGCCTGCGAGCTGACGGCCGCCGGATACCGTCAGACCGGCTTCTCGGTGCTGGAGGGCGGCGTCGGCTACCTCGCGATCTTCGCGGCGCCCGCCGCCGCCGACCGGCCGAATCCGGATTCCATCCGCCCCTGCCGGGACGAGACCACCCGGGGCGCCAAGGATGGGGCGTCCAAGCGCGCGCGGTGAGCGGGTGAGCGACTCCGCCGTCAGGCGCTGGTGTCGAGGACCAGGGCCGAGGACGCGCTGCTGGTGCGGTTCGTTCCATTGGCGCCGTAGGCGGACCCGGTGACCTGAACGCTCTGCAGTTGCTTGATGAAGCTGCTCAGGAGGTCGCTGACCGATGCGCGCGTGGCGGAGCCGTTCGTCGTGCCGTCATCGGAACCGGACGCCGCGCCGTCCGGGGGCGGACCGGGGGGCGGGCCGCCCGCCTCGCGCGCACCGTCGGCTTGCGACGCGCGCGTGCTCTGCCCGCCGCTGGCGAACAGGGATAACGGGGCGGGAGCGTCACGCGGCTGCCCTCACTCGCGGCTTCACCTCGGTGCCCAGCAGGGCGATGGAGCGCTGCATGGCCTCCGGCTCCTGCATCGCCGAGCTCATCTGGAAGGTGAGGCGGGACAGGCCGCCGAGGGCGGCGTCGGCGGCCCGCACCTTCGCGGCGACCGTCTCCGGGGCGCCGATGAGGTAGGACCCGCCGGGCGCGCACATGGCGGCGAACTGCTCCTCGAGGCCGGAACTCGGCCAGCCGCGTTCGGCCCCGATCTTGCCGAACATCGCGGCCCAGCCCGGATAGAACGCCTCCCGGGCCGCGCGGTCGGTGTCGGCGACGAAGCCGATGGCGTGGACGCCGACCTTCAGGGTCTCGGGGGCGTGCCCGGCTCGGCGGCCGGCCTCGCGGTAGAGCTCCACCAGGGGCCGGAAGCGCTCGAAGCGGCCGCCGATGATCGCCACCATCAGGGGCAGGCCGAGGGTGCCGGCGCGGGCGAAGGAGGCCGGCGTCCCGCCTACGCCGACCCAGATCGGGAGGCGCTCCTGGTACGGGCGCGGGTAGACGCCCTGGCCGGTGAGCGGGGGGCGGAAGCGGCCCCGCCAGGTAACGTGGGTCTGAGCGCGCAGGGCGAGCAGCAACTCGAGCTTCTCCGCGAACAGGGCGTCGTAGTCCTCGGCCGCGAAGCCGAAGAGCGGGTAGGCCTCGCCGAAGGAGCCCCGTCCGACCACCATCTCGGCGCGGCCCCGGGCGATCAGGTCGAGGGTGGCGAAGTCCTGGAAGACCCGCACCGGATCGGCCGCGCTCAGCACGGTCACGGCGCTGGTCAGGCGGATGCGGCGGGTGCGGGCGGCCGCGGCCGCCAGGATGACGGCGGGGGCGGCGTCGAGGAACTCCGCCCGGTGATGCTCGCCGATGCCGAACACGTCGAGGCCGGAGCGGTCGGCGGCTTCGACCTCGTCGAGCAGGCGTTCCATGCGCTCGGCCGCCGAGAGGGTCCGGCCCGTCTTCGGATCGGGGAGGGTGACGGCGAAGCTGTCGATGCCGATGTCCATGGTGGGGTCTCTCGCGGGCGGGGGCGACGTGACGCGGGGGCGACGGGCAGCGAAGGGTTTCCGCCGATCAGCGCCGCAGGCCCAGGACCGAGCGGGTCTGGTCCCGGCGCAGCCAGGCCAGGGTCGCGGTCAGGACGAGGAGCACGGTGGCCGGGGCGGCGGGCGTGGGCAGGACGACCAGGTGGGCGATCACGGCGCCCACCATGGTGGCGGCGAGCCAGAGGGCGGCGAGGCCCGCGAAGCCGGGGATCAGCAGGGCGACGGCGCCGGCGACCTCCACGAGGCCGGTGACGATCCGGAACCACTGGCCGACGCCGATGAGGTCGTAGACCTGCACCATCATCGGCGCGCCGGCGAGCTTGGCGCCGCCCGCCGCGAGGAAGACGAGGGCGAGGAGACCCTGCAGCGCCCAGGCCGAGACGGTGCGGGCGCGCGTGGGAGCGGGAGAGGCGGTGAGGGCGAGGGACATGGGGGATCATCCGGGTCTGCGATCGCCGGGGCCGGAGCGGCTCGGCTGTGAGTCCCGATCTAGGTGGTGGCCCTCTCTCAGCGAAGCCTCTATCATTCGATGCGTCCCATCACCCAGGCAGATGGATGCTCGACCCGCTCACCCTCGATCAGCTCCGCACCTTCGTGGCCGCCGTGGACACCGGCAGCTTCTCGGCCGCCGGACGCAAGCTCGGACGCGCGCAGTCCCTGGTGAGCCAGTCCCTGGCCAACCTGGAAGCCCAGTCGGGGGTGAAGCTGTTCGACCGCACCAGCCGGTACCCGGTGCTGACGGAGGCCGGGCGCGTGCTCCTGGCCCATGCGCGCGCCACGGTGGCGGCTGCCGAGACCTTCAAGGCGCAGGCCCGCGACCTCGCCGGCGGCCTGGAGCCGGAGGTGAGCATCGTCCTCGACGTGCTGTTTCCGATCCAGGTGGTGACGCAGGCGGTCGCGGCCTTCCAGCCGGCCTTCCCCGAGACGCCCCTGCGCATTCAGGTCGAGACCCTGGGGGCGGTGATCGCGCCAGTCCTCGACGGACGCTGCGCCTTCGCGGTGGCGGGGGCGACGCCCCTGTTGCCTCCCGAACTTGCCCGCGAGCCCCTGCGGCAGATCGAACTCGTGATGGTCGCGGCGCCCGCTCATCCGCTCGCCCGCCGGACCGGCCCGATCGCCACCGCCGACCTCGCCGAACAGGTCCAGCTCGTTCTGACCGACCGCAGCGACCTGACCAAGGGGCGGGAATTCGGCGTGTTCTCGCCGCGCACTTGGCGGCTCGCCGACCTCGGATCGAAGCACGCCTTCCTGCGCTCCGGCCTCGGCTGGGGCGGCATGCCCCTGGACGTGGTGGCCGAGGATCTCGCCAATGGTCAGCTCGTGCGCCTCGACGTCGCCGCCCTGCCGAAGGGCGGTCTGTTCCTGCCGATGTGGGCCGTCTACCCGATGGAGCGTCCGCCGGGCCCGGCCGGCCGCTGGCTCATCGGCCAGCTCCGCGACGTCTCCCCGGGCGCCTGATCCGGGGCAGGCGAGTGGGCCTCGGCCGCGCTCGCACCGAGCTGGATCGGGGATGATCCGCGGCTTCGAGCGATCTCGGATCGATCCGTACCACCGGGCTTCTCGAAATGACGGGTTTCAGTTCATCTATAAGAAGAAATCCTCCGCAATCTCCATTAAACTTTAATCGGCGTGCTGGATCTTGGCCGGCAAATTCGGGGTGCTCCCATGTCGTTTTTATCCAGGGTCAAGATTTTACCGAAGCTGGGAGCCATCGTAGCGCTCATCGCAATAATGGTCGGCGTCTGTGTCTGGTTCGCTCAGGGGCGTATGACGGAGATCGACAATGCCTATAGTCTGTTCATCTCACGGGATGCCAAGGGTGCGGCGACCGCCCGCCGGGTGAACCGGCTCGTTTTCGAGATGAATTACTGGGTCTACCGGGTCATCGCGGAAACCGAGGACGCCCAGATGAAGGCGGCCAATGACGGATTCGAGGCCACGCTCGCGCCGATGCGCCAGGCCCTCGCCGACCTGCGTCTGCAGGCCCCGTCCTTTGACACCCGCGTCGAGGCGCAGACCGCGCGCGTCGAGCGGTTCGTGCAAGACGTGTCCGAGGTCCGCCGGCTAGGGACGGCGAACCGGAACGCGGAGGCCATCGTTCTGGTGCACCGCGCCATCGACCCGACCTTCGCTCTCATGGTCCAGGAAGGCAGCCAGCTCGGCGAGGACATCACCGCGTCGATGGAGAAGGGGTCGGCCGATTTGACCGCCCAGACCAATGCCACCCGCCACAGCCTGATCCTGTTCAGCACCCTCGGCATGCTCGCCGGCCTCCTGACCGCCGCCTTCGTGGGCATCCTGGGGATCACCCGGCCGCTGGCCAGCCTGGTCGGCGTTCTCGAGCGCATGGCGCAGGGCTCCTTCGAGGCGACGATCCCGGAGGCGCGCCGCGGTGACGAGGTCGGCGCGGTCGCCCGCGCGGTTGAGGGCATCAAGACGATGGTGGCGCAGAAGGCGGCCGAGCAGGCCGAGATCCGCCGCATCGCCGACGCGGCCGCGGTGACGGAACGCAGGCGCACGATGATCGAGCTTGCGGACGGCTTCGAGCGCGCCGTGGGCGGGATCGTCGGTCTCGTCTCGTCCTCGGCGACGGAGTTGCAGGCGACGGCCCAGCAGATGACTGCGACGGCCCAGGAGACGGCGGCCCAGTCCAGCCAGGTCGCGGCGGCGGCCGAGGAGGCCGCGTCGAACGTCGGCACCGTGGCGACCGCCGCCGAGGAACTCGGCTCCTCGGTCCAGGAGATCGGCCGACAGGTTCAGGGCTCGGCGGGGCTCGCGCAGGCGGCCGTCGGCGAGGCGGATCAGACGGGCCAGCTCGTCCAGGCCCTGCGGACCACCTCGGCCCGGATCGGCGACATGGTCGGGCTGATCTCGAACATCGCCGGGCAGACCAACCTGCTGGCGCTGAACGCCACCATCGAGGCGGCGCGGGCCGGCGAAGCGGGGCGGGGTTTCGCGGTGGTGGCCACGGAGGTCAAGGAGCTGGCCGGGCAGACCGCCCGGGCGACGGAGGAGATCGCGCGCCAGATCGGCGAGATCCAGGGCGTCACCGACCAGGCGGTCTCCGCGATCGGGGGCATCACCGGCCGGATCCGCGAGATCGACGGAATGGCGAGCGGCATCGCCGCGGCGGTCGAGCAGCAGGGGGCCGCCACCCAGGAGATCGTGCGCAACGTCGCCCAGGCGGCCCAGGGCACGAGCGAGGTCACAGGCAACATCTCGGGCGTGGCCAGGGCCTCGGAGGAGACCGGTGCGGCGGCCACGCAGGTGCTCGCCTCGGCCTCCGAGCTGTCGCGCCAGTCCGAGCACCTCAGCGCCGAGGTGAGCCGGTTCCTCTCGGGCGTCCGCGCCGCCTGAGACCCCGTCCGATGGATGGCCTCGGGTGGCTCGGTCGGATCAGGACCCCTCTTCCGTGCGGGCGAGGTCCGGGGTGAGGGGCATGCCCCATCCGACGCGGTTCCACACTCCACCCCGTCCCTCTCCGTCCTGGAGAGGGGACCCGCGCGTGACAGGTGCCGTCGGACTCGACCGGAGCGGGCATGCGGCAGCCCAGGCGGGGCCTGATTCGGCCGGGGCCATGCCCTTCCTCCGGGTCGGATTGCCGCGCCATGTGACCCGAAAAGGTGCCCCACCGGGCCCCCCAGGCCGCGGAACCGCCCAAGGGCTCCCGTCCTCGGCGTCCCGAAGTGGTTTGCTGAGACAAATGGGCTCCGGCGTCACCGCGTCGGTTTCCGGCTTCGGGACCGACAAGCTCCGCTTAGGACTTTCCATGGCATCTGAGTCCGGACTGCACAACCGGAGGTTTCAGAGTCGCCGATGCGGATGCTGCCGGATCTCACGGGCCGCCTGCGCGCGGCACGAGCCTGGATCGGACTCGGCGTCCTGGCGCCTCTCGGCCTCCTCGTGGTGTCCGGCCTGATGCTGGTCGACCTTCGCAACGATGCCTGGGACAAGGCCGCGCAGACCTCCCGCAACCTGCTCCAGGTCATCGAGCGCGACATCGCGCGCAACGTCGAGATCATCGACCTCTCCCTGCGCGGCGCCGTCGACAGCCTCTCGGCGCCGGGCTTCTCGGCCGTGAGCCCGGCCCTGCGCCAGCTCATCCTCTTCGACCGGGCCGTGACGGCGCGGGACATGGGGGTCTTCCTCGTGGTCGACGAGAACGGCGACACCGTCTACGACGCGAACGCGCTTCCCGCCCGGCCCCTGAACAACGCCGACCGGAGCTATTTCCGCGCCCATCGCGACCGGCCCGACCTCGGCCTGTTCATCAGCGAGCCCATGACCTCGCGGATGCTCGGCGTCTCCATCATCGTGCTCAGCCGCCGGATCAACAAGCCGGACGGCAGCTTCGGGGGCGTGGTCCAGGCCTCCCTGAAGCTCACCTATTTCAGCCGCCTGTTCGCCAATCTCGCCCTCGGCGCCAAGGGCGCGATCAACCTCTACGCCCGCGACGGGCGGCGCATCATGCGGCACCCCTTCTTCGAAGGCGCGATCGGGGATAGCGTCGCGGCCTCGCCGTCCTTCCAGCGCTTCGTGCGGGAGGGCAGCGGCAGCTTCCTCGGCAGCGCCGTCCGCAGCAGCGAGCCGCGCCACCACACCTTCACGCGGATCGGCGACCTCCCCCTGATCCTCGCCGTGACCCTGGCGCCCGACGAGATCGATGCCGAGTGGCGCGCCAAGGCGCTGGTGATCGGCAGCATCGTGTCGATCCTGTGCGGGCTCTGCGCCGGCCTTTCGCTGCTCTTCGGGCGCGAGCTCCGGCACAGGGGACGGATGCAGGTGGAACTGGCGCGCCTCTCCCTCACCGATCCGCTGACCGGCCTGCCGAACCGGCGCCGCTTCGAGGAGGCCCTGGCGGATGTCGAACGGTCGGGTCGCTCCGGCGGCGCGCCGTTCTCCCTGCTGGTCATCGACGCCGATCACTTCAAGGCCGTGAACGACCGCCACGGACACGCCGTCGGGGACGAGGTCCTGGAGGGATTGGCGCGCTGCCTCCTGGCGAGTGCGCGCCACCCGGGCGATCTCGTCTGCCGGGTGGGCGGCGAGGAGTTCGTGATGCTGCTCGCCGGAACGGACGGGGCGGGCGCCCAGCGGGTGGCCGACGCCGTCCATGCCGAAGTCCGCCGCCTCGGGCTTCCCGCCGCCGGCATCCCGGCGGGCGCCCTGACGGTGAGCATCGGCCTGGCCAGCACCGCGTCGGTCCGCGCGGGGGCGAGAGGGGCCAGAGAGCTCTACCGCGTCGCCGACGCGGCGCTCTACGCCGCGAAGGGGAGTGGTCGCAACCGGACCTGCATCGGTCCGCCGCGGAGCGCGCGCGCACCGGGCGAGGAGGCACCGGGCGCGCAGGCCGACGCCGCCTGAGGGCCGGGTGCGTCGCGCGGCCGGGTGCGGAGATCGCAGGCGGAGGACTCTTTCCCGTCCGGGGAAGAGGGATTTCGGGAATCGGCGGCGTCGGCGCGATCGCGCGGCCGCCTTCCCCTCAGGCGGGCTCGTCCGGGGGGCGCGGCTGGGCCGGGGCGAACAGGTCCTCCGGCGGATCGACCACGACGCGGCCGCCGGCGATGTCGAGCTCGGGCACGAAGATTTTGGTGAAGGGCAGGAGGGCGGTGGCGCCGCCCAGGGCCGGCTTGATCTCCAGGAGATCGCCGCCGCCGTAGTTCGGCACGTCCGCGACGGTGCCCAGGACCGTGCCCTGCGTGTCGACCACCGCGAGGCCGACGAGGTCGGCGGTGAAGAATTCGTCCGCGTCCGACACGGTGCCGAGACGCTCGCGCGGAAGGTACAGGGCGAGGCGGTTGAGGCCTTCCGCGCCGGTGCGGTCGCCGACGCCCTTCACCCGCACGATCAGCAGGTCGGGGGAGGCGCCGCCGGCCTGCCGGACGTCCGTGAGTTCGACGCGGCGGCCGTCGGCGCCGATCAGCGGCCCGTAGGACGCGATCGCCTGCGGGTCGCCGGTGTAGGATTTCAGCCGGACCTCGCCGTTGAGCCCGTGCGCCCGCCCGAACTCGCCCATCTGGACGAGGCTCGGGTCGGTGGGCGGCAGGGGCGCGTCGGCCTCGGGCCGCGGCCGGTGGGCCGAGGTGGCCGCCGCGCTGCCGATGCGGCCGGGCCGCGCACGGCGCCCGCCGTCACCGTGGGTCGATGTGCCTCCGGGACGACGGGCCATGCGGGGGACCTCAGGCCGCGGCGTCTTCGGCCGGGGCGGCGGCCTTCTCGGCACGCTTGGCGGCGCGCTCCTTGGCCTTCTCGCCCGGCTCGGCCTTCTGCGGGTTGTTGCGCGCGGGGCGCTTGGCGAGGCCGGCGGCGTCGAGGAAGCGCAGGACGCGGTCGGTGGGCTGGGCGCCCTTGGCGAGCCAGGCCTGGATCTTGTCGGCCTCGAGCACGATGCGGGCCGGATCGTCCTTGGCCTTCATCGGGTCGTAGACGCCGACCTTGTCGATGAAGCGGCCGTCGCGGGGGGCGCGGGCGTCGGCGACGACGATGCGGTAGTACGGGCGCTTCTTGGCGCCGCCACGGGTGAGACGGATCTTGAGGGACATGGTTCTACTCCAAAGGTCAGTGTGTCGTGTGAGGGCGAGGCGCGCGTAGCGAATGGCGAGTCCGTGGGCGCGAACCCGACTCGCTATGCGCTACGCCCCCGTCGCTACTTCTTCTTCCCGAAGGGGAATCCGCCGAGACCCGGCAGGCCGCCGGGGCCCTTGGGACCCCCGAGCCCGGGCAGGCCCGGCATCTTGCCCCCGAGGCCCGGAGGCATCGGGGGGAGCTTGCCGCCGAGCTGCTTCTGCATGTCGGCGATCATTTCCGGCGTCGGCTCCGGCATGCCGGGGGGCAGGCCGGGCATGCCGCCCGGCATTCCACCACCCCCCATGCCGAACATCGAGCCGAGGGCCTGGCCGATGCCGCGCTTGCCCGAGCCCATCGCCTTCATCATGTCGGCCATGGTCCGGTGCATCTTGAGGAGCTTGTTCAGCTCCTCCACCTTCGTCCCCGAGCCCGCCGCGATGCGCTTCTTGCGGGAATTCTTGAGGATGTCGGGATTCTTCCGCTCCTGGGCGGTCATCGACGAGATGATGGCCCGCTGGCGCTTGAACATCTTCTCGTCGAGGTTGGCGTTCTCGACCTGCTTCTTCATCTGGCCCATGCCGGGAAGCATGCCCATCAGGCCGCCGATGCCGCCCATCTTCTCCATCTGGGCGAGCTGCATCGACAGGTCGTCGAGGTCGAACTTGCCCTTGCGCATCTTCTCCGCGGTGCGGAGCGCCTGCTCGTGGTCGATGGTCTCGGCCGCCTTCTCGACGAGGGAGACGATGTCGCCCATGCCGAGGATGCGGTTGGCGACGCGGGAGGGGTGGAACTCCTCCAGGGCATCGACCTTCTCACCGGTGCCGACGAGCTTGATCGGCTTGCCGGTGACGGCGCGCATCGACAGGGCCGCGCCGCCGCGGGAATCGCCGTCCATGCGGGTCAGCACGATGCCGGTGACGCCGAGGCGCTCGTCGAAGGCGCGGGCGGTGTTGACCGCGTCCTGGCCGGTGAGGGCGTCGGCGACGAGGAGCACCTCGTGCGGGTTGGTGGCGGCCTTGACCTCGGCCGCCTCCGCCATCAGCGCCTCGTCGAGGGTGATGCGGCCGGCGGTGTCGAGCATGACCACGTCGAAGCCGCCGAGGCGGGCCGCGTCCATGGCGCGCCGGGCGATCTGAACCGCCGACTGGCCGGCGACGATCGGCAGGCTCTCGACTTCGACCTGCTTGGCCAGGATCGCGAGCTGCTCCATGGCGGCCGGGCGGCGGGTGTCGAGGGAGGCCAGCAGCACCCGGCGCTTGTCGCGGGCGACCAGCCGGCGGGCGATCTTGGCGGTGGTGGTGGTCTTGCCCGAGCCCTGCAGGCCGACCATCAGGATGGCGACGGGGGCGGGGGCGTTGAGATCGATGATGCCGGCTTCCGAGCCCAGCATCGCCACGAGTTCGTCGTTGACGATCTTGACGACCATCTGGCCGGGGGTGACCGACTTGAGGACGACGGCGCCGACGGCCTTCTCGCGCACCTTCTCGGTGAAGCCGCGCACCACCTCGAGGGCGACGTCGGCCTCCAGCAGGGCGCGCCGGACCTCGCGCAGGGCGGCGGTGACGTCGGCCTCGGTGAGGGCGCCGCGGCGCGTGAGGCCGGAGAGGATTGCGGAGAGGCGATCGGACAGGCCTTCGAACATGCGTCAGGCTCCCTGGACCGGCATCGTCGTCGGACCGGTCACTGGTTGACGCCCGCGCTCTCGGCCCGGCGCGCCTGGAGCGCGTCCTCGAAGCCGCGGATCGCCTGGGCGAACTTGTCCCGGCAGCCCGGGTCGCAGAAGCCCACCACCGCGCCGTTGTAGAGGGTGAGCGAATCGGCCGCGATCGGCTTGCCCGACCACGGGCAGGTGTCGTTCACCGCATCCTCGATGCGCAGGGTCGTGTTCGCGGCAGCGTTGGGCATCGGGACTCGCGACGACGGTGTGGCCGGGGCCGACGCCCTGTCCCCAACGCGAAACCCGCCCGAGGGCGCATCGCGCTGTCGGGCGTTGACCTCCGGCCTCGCAGGGCCGGTCGGCGTTCGTGGTGACGATCAGACCGTCGAATGAATAGGGAGGCGGTTAGTCCGACGGCGGGCCCAAGTCAAGTTTTGCGGGTGCCGCGCCATTCCTTCGTTGATCTCGGTCGGATCGAAGGAAGGGATCGCTTCCTTTCAGTCGCGTGCGAAAATGCGGCGAAGCGTTGATTCGCCAGGAGGCCTCGTGCGTTCCGTTCAGATCCGTGACGCCGCCCCGGACGACGCGTCGGCCATGGGGCATCTGCATGTCGCATCCTGGCACGAATCCTATGCCGGGCTGTTGCCCGAGACCCTGCTGGCGGACCTCTCCGTCGCGGCGCGGGTCGCACGATGGCAAACGATCCTCGACGCTCCTGCGGCGCGGGGGGGTGGTCGCCGTCCTTGTAGCCGAGGAGGGCGGCGGTCTCGTCGGCCTCGCGTCCTGTGGCAGCCAGCGGGACGCCACGCTGCGGACGGCCGGATTTGATGGCGAGATCAGCGCGCTCTATCTACGGCAGGATCATCAGCGCCGGGGATTGGGCCGTCGCCTGATGCGGTGGATGGGGACGACCCTGATGGATCGCGGCTTGTCCACCGCGAGCGTCTGGGTGCTGCGCGAGAACGTCGGCGCGCGCGCGTTCTACGAGCGGCTGGGTGGGGAGATCGTGGGGGAAGCGATCGACCCGAGCGGCGACGTGGCCCTGGCAGAGGTGGCGTATGGCTGGCGCGATCTGTCCAGGCTGGCAAAAGCCACGAGCTCGGTGTCGGCGGATCACTCCCTCACGACGCATGTCGCCAACCCGCGTATCGCGACGCCAACCTGAACTAACCTTGCTGAGACGCCATGGGCGAGCCGCACGATTCCAGGACGCAATTGATCGCAAATGAACGCGCGAAGCTGACGGCCACCTACGTGAATGGCGTGGCCATCGCCGTTCTCGCGGTTGGTGGTTTGGCACCACTCTTTTCCCAGCGCGGCGCAGGGGCGGCGGCACCGGACAGGCCCTGGCTGACGCCCGTGCTGTCGCTGCTTTGCATCTGCGTCAGCGGAGCCCTACATTGGGCGGCAAGAGGTTTTCTGCGGGAACTCCGGTAATGGACGCCCATACCCTGACGCTGCTGCTGTTCCCACTCGGCGCCCTGGCGCTGGGCCTCGGGACCCTGTGGTTCGCCCGCCGCGCCCACTGAGCCGACCTGTCCGATCAGCGCCCCGCCGGCGGAAGCCCCGGCAGCGCCGCGAGCGTCGCGTCCGAGAACGCCATCGCCTTGAACAGGCTGCCCATGCCGCGCCGGGACGGGTCGGTCAGGCGGTTCGCCGCCGCCGTGATGGCCTCGCGCTGCGCCTCGCTCGCGGTCCGGCCCAGCCCCTCGGCGCGCTCGCGCAGGCCCAGCGCCAGAAGGAAGTCGCGCTGGTCCACGGGGCCGTGCAGGATCGCCCCTTCGCCGGTGGCGGCCCGGCTGAGGGCGGTGAAATCCACGTGGGTGGTGAGGTCGGCCTCGCCGGGGGCGGCCAGGGGCGGAACGAAGGCGTGGCCGCGCACGGCCTGGAGCGAATCGCCGAAGCCCGGCC
The DNA here is from genome assembly GCF_001422215.1 of Methylobacterium sp. Leaf89. NCBI lineage: Bacteria > Pseudomonadati > Pseudomonadota > Alphaproteobacteria > Hyphomicrobiales > Methylobacteriaceae > Methylobacterium > Methylobacterium sp. Leaf89. The sequence goes on from NZ_LMML01000029.1 coordinate 532,674, forward strand.
GGACATGACCGTAATCCACCAGGAGGACGGCGCCCCGGTGGGCGACCACGCGGCGGGCGAGGCCGCGCACGGCTTCCAGGGCGGCGCTTGGCAGGGTCATCAGGACGCCGGTGGGGCCGCTCGCGGCGATGCGCGTGTCGGGCTCCGCCGCCAGGCCGAAGGCGAGGGCGCTGCCGTCCGGCGAGAGGCCGACGAGGCGCTCGAACCAGCCGCGTTCGGCCCGCTGGAACTGGCGGATGGGGAGGGCGTCGAAGAACTCGTTGGCGACCACGAGGCTCGGGCCGTGCGGCAGGGTGTCGAGGGATTCGTGCCAGGTCGGGGCCGCCCTCGACAGGCGGGATTTCTGCTCGCCCCGGAGCACCGGGCTCGTCTCCACGAGGTGCAGGGCCGGGCGCAGGGCCGGCGCGGCGCGGGACAGCGCCCGCAGGGCGTCCTGCATCAGGGTGCCGCGACCGGGGCCGAGCTCCACCAGGGCGAGGTCGGGGGGAGCGCCCATCGCCTCCCAGGTCGCCGCGATCCAGATCCCGATCAGCTCGCCGAACATCTGGCTGATCTCGGGGGCAGTGACGAAATCGCCCCGCGCCCCGAGGGGGTCGCGGGTGCGGTAGTAGCCATGCACCGGATGTCCGAGGCAGAGGGTCATGTAGCGGTCGAGTCCGATCGGACCCGAGGCCAGGATCTCGTCGCGGATCGCGGCGAAGAGCGGGCTCGTCACGCCGGATCGACCTTTGCGGGCGACGCCGCCCCGTCCTCGATCGCCACGCGCGGGCGGGTGGTGCCGCGCAGGGCCAGGACGATGGCGGCGAGGCCGACGAGCGCCATCGGCACGCAGAGCACCATGCCCATGGTGATGCCGCCGGTGGACCAGGTCTCGGTGCCGAACAGGTAGCCGAGCTGGCGGTCGGGCTCGCGGAAGAACTCGCAGAACGTGCGCGCGACGGCGTAGCCGAGGACGAAGATGCCGCCCATGAGGCCGGGCCTGCGGAAGCCGCGGGCCCGCACCGCGATCATCATCACCACGAACAGGAGAGCACCCTCGGTGGCCGCCTCGTAGAGCTGGCTCGGGTGTCGGGGCAGGGGGCCGCCGGTGGGAAACACGATGGCGTAGGGAAAGTCCGGGGCGATGCGGCCCCAGAGCTCGCCGTTCACGAAGTTGGCGATCCGCCCGAAGAACAGCCCGATCGGCACCACGACGGCGGCGAGGTCGAGGAGGGTGAGGGCCTGGAGCTTCCGGGAGCGGGCGAACAGCACCATGGCCAGCACGGCGCCGAGGAAGCCGCCGTGGAACGACATGCCGCCGTTGCGGATGGCCAGGATCTCGATGGGGTCGGCGATGTAGAGCGGCAGGTTGTAGAACAGTACGTAGCCGATGCGGCCGCCCAGCACGACGCCCAGCGCCACCCAGACGATGAGGTCGTCGATGTCGTTCAGGCTCGGGCGCCGCACCACGCCCCAGTAGCGGTCCGCCGCCACCAGCCGGCGGGCATAGTACCAGCCGCCCAGCAGGCCGACGATGTAGGCGAGGGCGTACCACTTGATGGTGATCGGCCCGATCGCCACCGCCACCGGATCGATGGCGGGGAAGGGCAGGGCGAAGAGCGGCGGCATCGAGGCGGTGTCCCGGTTGAGCCGGGGCATTGGGCCCGAGCCCGCCCGGGGGTCAACCCCGCCACGGACATGGCCGGCCCCGCCGCCCGCCCTGTAACCAAGCCTCCCCGATCACCTCCCGGCGGTCCACCGCCGGCCGCCGCGATCAGGCGGCCCGGACGGTGGCGAGGAAGCTCGCCACTTCCGTGCGCAGCTGCTCGGACTGCCGCGAGAGGTCTGCGGAGGCGCGCTGAACCTGGTCCGCCGTCGCGCCGGCCTCGGCGGCCGAGCGGGCCACCGCCTCGATGTCCTGGCTCATGGCACCGGTGCCCGAGGAGGCCTGGCCCATGTTGCGCACGATCTCCTGGGTCGTCACGCCCTGCTCCTCCACCGCGGCGGCGATGCTGCTGGTGACGAAGCTCATGCCCTCGATCCGCGTGACGATGCTGCGGATCGCCCCGGTGGCGCCGGTGGTGGCCGAACGGATGGCATCGACCTGCTCGGCGATCTCCGTGGTGGCGCGGCTGGTCTGCTCGGCGAGGTTCTTCACCTCCGCGGCGACGACCGCGAAGCCGCGGCCCGCCTCGCCGGCCCGCGCCGCCTCGATGGTGGCGTTCAGGGCCAGCAGGTTGGTCTGGCTGGCGATCTGCGAGACGAGGCCGACCACGTCGCCGATCCGGGTCGCGGCTTCGGACAGGGTCTGCATGGTGGCGGCGGTGCGGCCAGCCTCGTCCACGGCCTGGGCCGACATGGTCGCGGCCTGTTCGACCTGGCGGCCGATCTCGCCGACCGTGGCGCCGAGCTCCTCGGCCGCCACCGCCACGGCGTTGACGTTGCCCGCGGTCTCCTGCGCGGTGGCCGCCACGGAAGTCGAGCGCCGGGCCGTGCCGGCCACCGCCTCGGTCATGCCGGTGGCGGCGCCCTGCAGGTCGCCGGAGGCCTGCGAAACCGTGCCGACGATGCCGCCCACGGAGCGCTCGAAGCGGTCCGCGAGGTCGCGGAGCAGGGTCCGCCGCTCCGTCTCCTCCCGCAGGCGCGCCGCCTCGGTGGTCTTCAGCTGCTGCGCGGCCTCCTCCAAAGAGATGTCGCGGATGGTGACGACGGCCCGGGCGATGTCGCCGATCTCGTCGGCACGCCGGCTGCCCGGCACCTCGGCCAGGGATTCGCGCCGGGCCAGCGCCTGCAGGGCCCGGGTCAGCGCGCCGAGGGGACCCACGATGGTGCGGGCGAAGAGGAGGCCGAGGATCGCCGTGGCGGCGAGGACGGCGAGGGCCGTGACCGCCAGGGCCCGGGTGAGGGTGCCCACCGCCGTGAGGGTCTCGTCCTCGGCCTGCTCGGCCAGGATCGTCCAGGGGGCGCCGAGCACCGAGACCTTGGCGGTCGCCACCATCCGACGGTCGCTCCCGTTGGCGTAGGTGAAGGGGTGCTCGCTGGCGAGCTCCGCTTTGTCGAGGCCGAGGTCGGTCGCGGGCTTGCCGGCCGTGACGGCCGGGGACAGGGGCGGGTTGGACCGCAGGGCGCCGTCGGCGCCCACCGCCAGGATCTGGCCGGTCTCGCCGAGGCCGGCGCGGTCCGCGAGGGTGCGATCGAACAGGGCGGGAGTCAGGCGCAGGAGGACGAACCCGATGCGCGCGGCCTCCTGGCCGGTGCCCATGGCGACGTTGGCGCGGCGGGCGATGGCCCGGCCGATGAAGGCCGACGGGACGGCCTCCGCCGGATAGGCGGCGTAGTCCTCGTACAGCGTCGCGTCGGAATCGGCGCTCTTCAGGCGCGCCACCAGGCGGGCGAGGCCGGTCGAGGCCAGCGCGGGCTCGGACAGGGCCTGGCCGAAATCGGCGCCCTTGGTGGTGGTGTAGACGACGCGCCCGTCCTCGGACACGAAGACGAGATCGGCGTAGCCCGGGCGCTCGAGAAGCTTGCGGGCGACCTCCTGCACCTTGGCGTGGCGGCGCCCGTACATCGTGCCCGAAGCCTCCGCCCCGAGGCGCGCCTCGAGGTTCGCGCCACCCGTATAGGTCCGGACGAGCCCGGCGAAGTCGGGCTTGGCGGGGTCGAGAGCTTCGGCCAGATCACCGAAGTTGCCGCCGACCTGCGGATTGCCCGCCACCGTGACGAGGTCGCCGCCGATCCGTTCGGCGATCAGCTCGATCCCCGCCTTCCGGGCCGAGGCGGCGAACTGGAGGCGTTCCCGGGCCGCGTCGACCAGGCCGGAGCGGGCGCTGTACCAGCTCAGCCCGCCCATCACCGTGGCGCTGACGAGGGCCAGACCGACGGTGATCGCGGGCAGACGAAAGTTGAGGCTGGTCAAACGTGCCATGGGATACGCCCGAAGAGGATGTGCGGACGTCGTTGCTACGGAGAAATGTTGAATTAAAACTTTCGTTCGGGACAATCTGGCAGCGTATCCAGAATTCCAGTCCGTGCGCGACAACCGCCCAGCGCTTGTCAAGTCTTGTGGCTGCGCGGACGAAGGGACGTGCGGGCGATCGACACCTCGTTCACCACTGCCCCTGATCCGGCGATGCCGCCGGCCTGCTTCAGGCCGCGACGCCGGCCATGCCCTGGCCGTCGTCCAGGAACATCCGGTAGGCCGGGTTGTCGGTCTCGTCGACGCACGGGTAGTGCAGGGCCTCGATCGCCGCATCGAAGCGGGCGCGCTCGGCCGGCGGTACGTCGATGCCGGCGAGGACCCGGCCGTAATCGGCGCCATGGTTGCGGTAGTGGAACAGCGTGATGGCGAAGCCGTCGCCCAGGGCGTCGAGGAACTTCATCAGCGCCCCCGGCCGCTCGGGAAACTGGAAGCGGTAGAGCCGCTCGTCGGCGAGGCCCGTGGCGCGTCCGCCCACCATGTAGCGGATGTGGACCTTGGCCATCTCGTTGTCGCTCATGTCGACGGTGCGGTAGCCGGCGGCCTTCAGCGAATCGATGAGGGCATGCTTCTCCCGCAGGCCGCCGGCGAGGTTGATGCCCACGAAGATCTGCGCGTCGGCGCCGGCGGCGTAGCGGTAGTTGAATTCGGTGATCGCCCGGGGGCCGAGGGTCTGGATGAAGGCGCGATAGGCGCCCGGCCGCTCGGGGATGGTGACGCCGAGCAGGACCTCGCGCTGCTCGCCGAGCTCGGCGCGCTCGGCGATGTGGCGCAGGCGGTCGAAGTTAAGGTTCGCCCCGCTGGAGATCGCCACCAGGGTGCCGGTGCCGCCCTCCTGCCGGGCGGCGTAGGCCTTGGCGCCGGCCAGGGCCAGGGCGCCGGAGGGCTCCGAGATGGCGCGGGTGTCGTCGAAGATGTCCTTCACCGCCGCGCACATGGCGTCGGTGTCGACGGTGATGACCTCGTCGAGGTACTCGCGGCAGAGCCGGAAGGTCTCGGCGCCGGCCTCGCGCACGGCGACGCCGTCCGCGAACAGGCCGACCGTGGGCAGCACCACGCGTTTCCCTGCCGCGAGCGCCGCGGCCATGCAGGCGGCATCGTCCGGCTCGACGCCGATGACCTTGGTTTCGGGCCGCAGGTATTTCACGAAGGTGGCGACGCCCGCCGCGAGGCCGCCGCCCCCGACGGGCACGAAGATCGCCTCGATCGGCCCGGAATGCTGGGTCAGGATCTCCATCCCGATGGTGCCCTGGCCGGCGATCACGTCGGGATCGTCGAAGGGATGCAGGAAGGTCAGGCCGTCGCGCGCCTCGAGCTCCCGCGCATGGCCCAGAGCCTCGTCGAAGGCATCGCCGAACAGGATGACCTCGGCCCCGCGCGCCCGGCAGGCGTCGACCTTGATCGCCGGGGTGGTGCGCGGCATCACGATCACGGCGCGGACATTCAGGCGGGCGGCCGCCAGGGCCACGCCCTGCGCATGGTTGCCGGCCGAGGCGCAGACGACGCCCTTGGCCAGCAGCTCGGGAGCCAGGCCCGACATCTTGTTGTAGGCGCCGCGCAGCTTGAACGAGAAGACCGGCTGCAGGTCCTCGCGCTTCAGGAGCACCGGGCGGGCGAGGCGCGCCGACATGCGCGGCATCGGGTCCAGCGGGCTCTCGATGGCGACGTCGTAGACGCGGGCGGTGAGGATCTTGCGGATGTAGTCGGTCAAGGAGACACGGGCTCCGGCAATGGTGCGGCGCGAGGGGACTCGCCCCGCACATAGGCGCTCGGCGCATGAGAAGCGAGCGAGGCGCTGTCGCGGGTGGCTGAGCGGGAACGCTCGCCGTCAGGCGAGCCGCTCGATCAGGGCCGCGATCCAGACCAGGGCGGCGATTCCCTGGGCGGAGAAGGTCCCGGCCGAGGCGAGATCCTTGACGATGCCGATCTTCGGGTGCCGGGCCGGGTGGAGGTGGTCGCAGAGCTTCTCCACCGCGGTGTTCAGGAACTCGGCGGCGAGCATCAGGAGCAGGCTCGCCACCAGGGCGACCCGGACCCAGAGCCCCGACCCGAGGAGGAGGGCCAGGGGAACCCCGAGGGCGAGGAGCGCGAGTTCGAGGCGCACCGCGCGCTCGGTCCGGGCGCCGTGCACGAGGCCGCGCCAGGAATTCAGGAAGGCACGGTAGAGGGCGTGCATCTCAGGGCGCCGCCGGGGCGCCGCGGGCGATCCACTTCGCCACGATGGGGCCGGTCACCAGCACCACGAACAGGCGCAGGGTCTGCACCGCCAGGACGAAGGAGACGTCGACCTTGGAGCCCACCGCGATGATCGCCACCGAATCGAGCCCGCCCGGGCTGGTGGCGAGATAGGCGGTCAGGAAGTCGATGGGCAGCAGGAAGGTCAGGCCGTAGGCCCAGCCGCCGCAGAGGGCGATGACCCCGAGGGTGGCGACGACGATGCCCGGCATGGCGCTCACCGTCTCGCGCAGGGTCTCGCGCCGGAACCGCAGGCCGACATACCAGCCGATGGTGGCATAGGCTAGGTCGAGGACCGGCATCGGCAGCGCCATCGAGACCAGGCCGGAGGCGTGCAGGGCGGCGCCGAGCAGCATCGGCCCGGTCAGGGCGAAGGCGGGCAGGCGCAGGAGCTTGGCGAGGCCGGCGCCGCAGGCGGCGACCGCCAGGGTCGCCAGGAGGGCGAGCGGGGCCACCGTGACGGGATCGGAGGCCGGGACCACGTCGGAGACGTTGGTGAGCAGGCGCGCCATGACGGAGGCCGAGAGCACCACGGCGACCACGCGCACGTACTGCATGAAGGCGACGAGGCGCGGATCGGCGCCGTATTCCTCCGACATCGCCACCATGGCGGCGGCGCCGCCGGGCGACGAGCCCCAGGCGGCGGTCGACCCCGGCAGGATGCGCAGGCGGGTCAGGGCCCAGCCGACCGCCCCGCCGACCAGGACGGTGACGAGCACCACCGCGAGGATGAGGAAGCCGTCATCCACCACGGTGCCGACGATCTCGCCCGTCACCGTGTGGGCGACGAGGCAGCCGATCATCGCCTGGGCGGCCTGGAAGCCGAACTTCGGCACCGACAGGTTCGCGCCCCCGACCCCGAAGGCGATCGCCGCCACCATCGGCCCGAGCAGGAGGGCCGCCGGGAAATGCGCGCGGTCGAGGCCGTAGGCCAGCAGGCCGGAGGCGCCGAGGAGGGCCGCCCAACGGCCGATGAAGCGCAGTGAGAGCACGGTGATGCCGGGAATGGGCCGGGCAGGGAACGCCCGTCGCGCCGGGCGCTACACCGGATCGCTGACGCTGTCACGGCGCCCGGCGCGCGGACGGGGCATGCCGTCGTCCCGGCAGGCCGTGGTGCCCGCCGGCGCGTGGGCCCGGAAGAACGCCGCCAGGTGCGCGAGGCCGTCGGCCCGCGGATCGCTGGTGCGCCAGGCCAGGGCGACGGTGCGCCCCGGCCCGTCCACGTCGAAGCTGCGCGTCACCGTGAGGCCGCTGGGATCGGGACCGGAAGGCACCGCCAGGGCCGGGAGCAGGGTGTAGCCGGCGCCCGCCGCCACCATCGAGCGCAGGGTCTCCAGGCTGGTGGCGTGGCGCCCGGCGGCCGAGCCGGCGCCGCAGGCGGCCACGGTCTGGTCGCGCAGGCAATTGCCCTCGTCGAGGAGGAGCAGGTCGGGGCCGGCGATGTCGGTGGCCCGCAGCGCCCCGCCCCGGGCGAGGGGGTGCTCGGCCGGGCAGGCGAGCTGGAACGGCTCGACGAAGAGCGGCGACACGGTCAGCCCCGAGGCCGGGACCGGCAGCGAGACCAGGGCCGCGTCGATCCGGCCGTTGCGCAGGCCCTCGAGGATCTCGGCCGTGCGCGCCTCGCTCAGCGCCAGGGCGAGGAGCGGGAAGTCCTGGCGCAGGGTGCGCAGGATCAGGGGGAACAGGTAGGGCCCAAGGGTCTGGATCGCCGCCAGGACGAGGCGGCCGGTGAGCGGCGCGCCGCGCCCCTCGCTCGCCAGCACGAGGAGGCGCTGGGCCTCCGCCATGACGATGCGGGCCTGCCGCACGATGGTCTGCCCGGCCGGCGTCAGCATCACCCGGCGGTTGCCGCGCTCGAACAGGGCGAGGCCGAGGAGGTCCTCCAGCTTGCGGACCTGGACGCTGAGGGTCGGCTGGCTGACGTTGCAGCGCTCGGCAGCCCGGCCGAAATGCATCTCCTCCGCCACGGCGACGACGTATTCGAGATCCCGCAGGGACAGGCCGGACATATTCATAGGCTGTGACTATCATCGCGTTCGCCACGATGCATTAGCCAAATCGCTCGCGGCGGGCCATAACGCTGTCTCAGAACCATTCCAGGTTTTCAGCCAAGGTCTGGATGCGGCCACCGCCGCGTCGATCTGTTCCGAACGAGAGAGCACCGCATGAGCGATCAGCGCCCGATTCTCACCACCCGCCAAGGCCACCCGGTTCGCGACAACCAGAGCACCCGGACGGTGGGCGAGCGCGGCCCGGCGACCCTCGAGAACTACCAGTTCATCGAGAAGATCACCCATTTCGACCGAGAGCGGATTCCGGAGCGCGTGGTCCACGCCCGCGGCGCCGGCGCCCACGGCTACTTCGAGGCGTATGGCAAGATCGGCAACGAGCCCGCCTCCAAGTACACCCGCGCCCGCGTCCTGAACGAGACCGGCGTGAAGACCCCGATGTTCGTTCGCTTCTCCACCGTCGCCGGCGCCAAGGAGTCGCCCGAGACCGAGCGCGACCCGCGCGGCTTCGCGGTGAAGTTCAAGACCGTCGACGGCAATTGGGACCTGGTGGGCAACAACCTCAAGGTCTTCTTCATCCGCGACGCGATCAAGTTCCCCGACATGATCCACGCGTTCAAGCCGGACCCGGTGACCAACCGCCAGGAGGCGTGGCGCTTCTTCGACTTCGTGGCGCAGCACCCCGAAGCCATCCACATGGTGACGCACCTGAAGTCGCCCTGGGGCATCCCCGCCAACTATCGCGAGATGGAGGGCTCGGGCGTCAACACCTACAAGCTGGTCAACGACCAGGGCGAAGCGGTGCTGTGCAAGTTCCACTGGGAGCCCAAGCAGGGCATCCGCAACCTAACCTCGGCCCAGGCGTCCGAGATCCAGGCCAAGGATGTCGGCCACGCCACCCGTGACCTCTACGACAACATCAAGGCCGGCAACTTCCCCGAGTGGGAGTTCTGCGTGCAGATCATGCCCGACGGCCCGAACGACCACCTGTCGTTCGATCCCCTCGACGACACCAAGCTCTGGCCGGTGGAGGACTTCCCCCTGTTGCCGGTGGGCCGCATGGTGCTGGATCGCGTGCCGGACAACTTCTTCGCGGAAGTCGAGCAATCGGCCTTCGGCACGGGCGTCCTCGTGGACGGCATCGACTTCTCGGACGACAAGATGCTCCAGGGGCGCACGCTGTCCTACTCGGACACGCAGCGCTACCGCGTCGGCGCCAACTACCTGCAGCTGCCGATCAACGCCCCGCAGCCGGGCGTGAAAGTCTATTCGAACCAGCGCGACGGCCAGATGACCTACGGCGTCGACGGCACGGGTCCGAACCGCCACATCAACTACGAGCCTTCGACCCTGGCCGAGGGTTTGCGGGAGGCTCCCAAGCCCGCCAAGGACTACCACCAGCCGGTACAGGGCAACCTCGGCCGCTACCAGACCTCGCGCACCGAGGACGACTACACCCAGGCCGGCGTGCGCTACCGCTCATTCCAGGATTGGGAGCGCGACGACCTGATCGCCAACCTCGTCGGCGACATGAAGCAGTGCCCGGAGCCGATCCAGCTGCGGATGGTCTGGCATTTCCTCCATGCCGATGAGGATTACGGCCGCCGCGTCGCCGAGGGTGCAGGCATCGACCTGGAGAAGGCCCGTGCTCTGCCGCCGCTGCCAGGCCGCGCGGCTCCGGGCCAGCGCCTCCAGGCCGAGACCTATACCGACGGCAGCCAGGCCCACAGCATCGCCGCCGAGTAAACCGACCGTTCCAGAACGAAGGCCGATCGAGTCCCGCAGGGTCAAGCGACCCTGCGGGATTTTTTCGTTGGTCGGTCCCCGGTGCACGGCAGGTCGAGGGTGGATCGGAAGGAGCCCTCAACGGAGGGGTCGACGCGACGACATCCATCGGGACGCGAGGCGAATACATCGCGCGACGGTCGCGAACCTCGGGATTCGTCTTCTGGGAACGCCGAGCACTGACGCTTGTCGGGCAGTCTATTCGGCAGCTGTTATTGTGATGAGCGAAGGTGTTTCCAGAACTGAGCACGATATGTTTACAGATCGGGTCGCTAAATGCCAGGCATGAGGAAGTTTCAGGCTATTGCGGCGCGGGACTAGAGATCGGCATTGATCGCGAACCAGAAAAACTCCGTCGAAACGATCATCGAGCGCGATCGGGCGCGCGCGGTTCTGCGGGGCATGCCTGCGACGTTGATCGCGAACGTTCTGGTCTCGGTGTCCCTCGGCGGAATGATGTGGGACCTCGTGCCGCGTGGGCTCATCCTCGCCTTCGTCGGCCTCAACGGTCTGCTCAATCTCGCCCGCGCTCTGATCGCCGCCCGATGGCTCAAGCGGGACCACGCCACCCGGCACCCGGGCCGGATCCTGGCCTTTGCGTGGATCGGGGCCCTGTTCTCGGGCCTGTGCTGGGCCGTGGCCCTGATCGGCCTCGCCTGGAACGGACAGACCCAGTCCGTCGCGATCGCCCTGGCCTTCTGGAGCCTGAACGTCGGGGTCATCCAGAGCAAGGTGTCCCGCGCGCCCGCCATCGCCTTCATGCTTCCGAGCCTCACGATCCTGACAGTCCTGTTCCTCGTCGAGGACGCGCCGAGCTCGCCGTTCATCGCCGCGAACCTGATCGTCCTCGCGGTGCTGATGATCCGCAACGCGACCGATCAGGAGATGCATTACCTGCGGTCGAGCCGCCTGAAGCTGGAAGCCACGGAGCTGGCCGCATCGCTGAAGGCCGCCAACATCGCCGCGGAACAGGCCCTACGCCGGGTGGAATACGCGGCGACCCACGATCACCTGACCGGCCTGCTCAACCGGGCCGCCTACCAGACAGCCTTCGAGGCGTGGTTGAGGGACGGGGCGGCGCATGGGAGGGGATTTTCGGTTCTGCTGATCGATCTCGACCGCTTCAAGGTCATCAACGACACCTTCGGGCATGCCGTGGGCGACGAGGTCCTGGTGGAGGCGGGCGCACGCCTGAGGCGGATTCTCGGAGAGGATGCCGTGGTGGCCCGCCTCGGCGGCGACGAGTTCGCAGCCCTGATTTCCAACCGGTCCGGCAAGGAGGACGGGCCGAGGCTGGCGGGGGAGATCGTGGCGCAGCTCGCCGTCCTCGTCACGGGATCCGGCCGCACCCTGCAGGCCGGGGCCAGCGTCGGCATCGCCCGGTATCCGGGTGACGCCCACACCCTTACCGACCTGCAGTGCCAGGCCGATCTTGCCCTCTATGCCGCCAAGACGGCGGGACGCGGCACTTGGCGCCCCTTCCACGCGAGCATGGGCGCGCAGCTGAAGGCCCGCCACGTCATCGAGCGGGATCTCCCCGAGGCGCTGGAGAGCGGCGCGGTCCAGGCCTGGTTCCAGCCGCAGCTCGACTGCGAAACCGGGCTCGTCATGGGCGTCGAGGCGCTCCTGCGCTGGAAGCATCCGGCGCTGGGCTGGATCTCTCCCCCGGACGCGATCGCCGCCGCCGCCGCCACCCGTCGATCGCAGGCCCTGACCCGGACCATCCTGCGGCAGGCCTGCCGCATGGCGCAGGTTCTCGACGCGAACGGGCACGAGTCCGTCGTGGTCTCGGTCAACGTCTCGCCCAACGAGTTCGGGGCCTATCCGATCGCCGACATGGTGGCGGCCGAACTGACCGGGCACGGCCTGTCCGCCGCCCGGATCGCCCTCGAGATCACCGAGGAGGCGGTCTACTCGAACGAGCGCGGCGGCAAGGACGTCGACGCCCTGATCGACATGGGGGTGGGCATCATCGTGGACGATTTCGGGGTGGCCTACTCGTCGGTCGGGTCGCTGCGCGACCTGCGCTTCGACGGCCTGAAGGTCGACCGGAGCTTTATCCAGGGGATCGTCGACAGTCCCCGGGACCGCGTGCTCCTGGAGGCCATCCTGGCCTTCGCCCGCACCCTCGGGGTGACGGTCCTGGCGGAGGGGGTGGAGACGAACGCGCAGTTCCAGCTGCTGCGCCAGCTCGGATGCCCGGCCGTACAGGGCTACCACTTCGCCCGGGCCATGCCGTCGACGCAGACCCTGGCCTGGATCACCGAGAACGATCTCACCGCGCGCATCGCCCGGCAGGGCTGGGCGGCCAGCGGTTGGACGATCGCGGCGCACCCCGCGGTCGCGCAGGCCTGATCGCCGAAACCGAAAAAAGGCCCGCTCGATCGCTCGAGCGGGCCTGATGGCGGGGGGCGGGGGCGCAATGCGCCGCCCGGGTCTCACCCCAAATCTTACTCGGCGGCGGTCTTCGCGGCGCTCTTGGCGGCCTTCTCGGCCTTGCGGGCGTCCTTGTTCGCCTTCGAGGCATCGGCCTTGGCGGCCTTCTCGGCGGGGCGGTCGGCGCGCTCGACGATGCGGGCGGACTTCCCGCGACGGTCGCGCAGGTAGTACAGCTTGGCGCGACGCACCTTACCGCGACGGACGACGGCAATCGAATCGATCAGCGGCGAGTAGAGCGGAAACACGCGCTCGACGCCCTCGCCGTAGGAGATCTTGCGGACGGTGAAGCTCTCGTTGAGGCCGCCGCCGGAGCGGCCGATGCACACGCCCTCGTAGGCCTGCACGCGGGTGCGCTCGCCTTCCTTCACCTTGACGTTCACGGTGACCGTGTCGCCGGGCTGGAAATCGGGGATGGTCTTGCCGAGCGAAGCGATCTGCTCCTGCTCCAGCTGCTGGATGATGTTCATGGTCAAGTTCCTGCCGGTGCGCGCCCGAGGCCCCCGGATGGGACCGCGTACGTCAGGATTTCGGCATCCTGTTTTGAGTTGAGGCGGGCCTTACACGAGGTGCGCCCCCTTGTCCAATGGCCGGTGGACGCCCCACCGCGCGGGCGGCGTGGCGCGGACGCGGTTGAGAAAATCCCGCGCGCGGTCCACATGGAGAGAGCGGCGGGGACGTCCGCCGCCATTCCCGGCCGGCCTTGAACCGGCGCAGCGGACGAGGATCCTGTCCACCATGTTCATCCAGACCGAAGCCACCCCGAACCCCGCCACCCTGAAGTTCCTGCCCGGCCGGGTCGTCTTGCCCGAGGGCACCTTCGAGGCGCGCGATTCCGAGGCCGCCGCCCGCTCGCCCCTCGCGAGCCGGCTCTTCGACGTGCCCGGCGTCTCGGGCGTCTATCTCGGTCACGACTTCATCTCGGTCACCAAGGCCGAGGACGACAACCTCTGGCCGCAGGTGAAGCCGGCGGTTCTCGGCGCCATCATGGAGCACTTCCAGTCCGGCGCCCCGCCCCTGGCCGAGGGCCACGTCGCCGGCAGCGACGACGCCGAGGAGTTCTTCGACCCGGCCGACCTTGAGACCGTCGAGACGATCAAGGACCTGCTCGAGACCCGCGTGCGCCCCGCCGTGGCCAGCGATGGCGGCGACATCACCTTCCGGGGCTACAAGGAAGGCGTGGTCTACCTGGAGATGAAGGGCGCCTGCTCGGGCTGCCCGTCTTCCACCGCGACCCTGCGCAACGGCGTGCAGAACCTGTTCCGCCACTTCCTGCCGGAGATCCGCGAAGTCCAGGCGATCTGAGGCCCGACATTCCGGCGGGCCGACGCAAAGCCGCAACAGGTTCGCCCGAATTTCTCCACGATGGCCGCTCCGCCCTGACGGAGCGGCCGTTTTTGTCTTAAAGTCGTGGCCCCGGACGCCTTCGCGCGGTCCGGGGGTGTGGCACGATCGGGAGTGAGTTTGCGTATCCTCGCCATCGACACGGCGCTCGACGCCTGTTCCGTCTGCATCGCCTCGGATTCGACCGACGATCTCCTCGCGCACGAGTCGATGGTCCTCGGCCGCGGCCATGCGGAGGCGCTGCTGCCGATGATCGAGCGGGTCGTCGCCCGGGCCGAGGGCGGCTTCGAGGCCCTGGACCGCGTCGCCGTGACGGTCGGGCCGGGCAGCTACACGGGCCTGCGGGTGGGGCTCTCGGCCGCCCGGGCCGTGGGGCTGGCCACCGGCATCCCCGTGGTCGGCGTCACGACGCTGTCGGCCCTGCTGGCGCCCCTGCTCGCCCAGAACGGCGAGGGCCTGATCGTGGCCGCGATCGATGCCCGGCACGGATCGGTCTACCTTCAGGCGATGAGCATGACGGACGGGATCGTCGTGCCGCCGAGCCACCTCCCGGTGACCGAGGCGGCGGCGATGCTCGACGGCGTCGTCACCCTCGTCGGCTCCGGCGCGCCCCTGGTCGCCCAGGCGGCGAAGGCCCGGGGCCTCGACGTGGCGGTCGCCGGCACCGGCGCGGCCGAGATCGCCTGGGTCTCCTCGCTCGGCATGCTGGCGGACCCCGCCCAGGCGCTGGCGCGTCCCCTCTACCTCCGCGGTCCCGACGCCCAGCCGCAAGACCACGCGAGGCTCGCCCGCCGATGACCCGTTCGCTGACGCCGTTCTGGCCCTTCGAGATCTGGTCCGCCTGGTGGGAAGCCTGGGGCACGGCGCCCTACGTCACGCTGCTGCGGGATTCCGGCCAGGCGCGGGCCCTGGCGCGCATCCACGCCACCGCCTTCGCGCGGTCCTGGGACGCGCACGAGTTCGAGCGCATGCTGTGCGAGCGCTCGACCGAGGCGCATGCCCTGTGGAAGAACGGCGCGATCCAGGGCTTCGTCCTGTCGCGCCGGGCGGCCGACGAGGCCGAGATCCTCACCGTCGTGCTGGCGCCCGCCGCCCGCGGCGGCGGCCTCTCGCACAAGCTCGTCGCCGCCCATCTCGAGCACCTCGTCCAGTCCGGCGTCCGGACGGTCCACCTCGAGGTCGACGAGGGCAACGCGCCGGCCCTGAAGCTCTACGCGCGCCACGGCTTCCGGCAGGTGGGCGAGCGGACGGGGTACTACACCCGGGCCGACGGAACCCGCGCGACGGCCCTGACCATGACGGCGGTGCTGGCGTGACGCCACCCGGCGCGTGCTAGCCAGCCGATGTCCCGCCTCGGCGCGTATTGCCGCCTGGCGCTCTGCGCCGTGGTCTTCCTCGCAATCGTGGGGCCTCACCTCCTCAGCCTGCGCTTCGGACGCGGCCGGATCGCGGCCTGGATGCCGGTGCTGTTCCACCAGGTGTTCGTCACCCTGTTCGGCCTGCGGGTGACCCAGAGCGGCTCGCCGCCGGCGGCGGATGAACCGGCGCTCGTGCTGGCGAACCACGTCTCCTGGCTCGACATCATCGTCCTGGGCTCCCTGCGGCCGCTGTCCTTCGTGGCGAAGTCCGAGATCGCCGGCTGGCCCGTCATCGGCACCCTGGCGCGGCTGCAGCGCACGGTGTTCATCGACCGGGCGCGCCGGGCCGACACCGCCGCCGTCAACGCCACGGTGGCGCAGCGCCTCGGCCGCGGCGACCTCATCGTGCTCTTCGCGGAGGGCACCACCGGGGACGGCACCCGGCTGCTGCCGTTCCGCTCCTCGCTGGTCGGCGCCGCCCGCGCGGCGGTCGCCGGGGAGGGGCCAGCCCGCATCCGGCTCCAGCCGCTCGCCATCACCTATCCCCGCCGTAACGGCCTGCCGCTCGTCCGCCATCAGCGCCCGGAGGTGGCCTGGTACGGGGACATGGAGCTGGCGCCCCATCTCGCCGCCTTCTTCGACGGCGGCCCCATCGACGTCCACGTGGTCTGGGGCGCGCCGATCACCGTCGAGGCCGGCACGGATCGCAAGCGCGCCACCGCCCTGGCGGAGGCCTCGGTGCGCGCCGCACTCCAGCGCGGCGTCACCGGCCGGCCACCCCTGGGGCCGGTCTGGTCGGGTCCGCGGATACGCCCCGGCATCAAGGATGGCGCATCGCCGGGGCGAGGGATCGCGACGCCGCAGACGAACCGTGCTATGCGCGGCGCGGAAGTGCTGTCACCGGAATCGGACCGTTGAAGAAAGCCTACGTCAAATCCTACGGCTGCCAGATGAACGCCTACGACGCCGCCCGGATGGTGGACGTGCTGGGTGCCGAGGGCTATGCGGCGACCGACGCGGTGGAGGAGGCGGACGTCGTCATCCTGAACACCTGCCACATCCGCGAAAAGGCCGCTGACAAGGTCTATTCCGAGCTCGGCCGGCTGCGGGTGCTCAAGGGTGAGCGGGCCGAGGCCGGGCACGAGACCCGGATCGTCGTCGCCGGCTGCATCGCCCAGGCGGAAGGGGCCGAGATCCTGGCCCGCGCCCCCACCGTCGACGTGGTGGTCGGCCCGCAGAACTATCACCGCCTGCCGGACCTGCTGGCGCGCTCGGCCACGAAGCGCGTGGTCGACACCGAGTTTCCGGTCGAGGACAAGTTCGACCACCTGCCGGCCCGCCGCACCCACGGGGTCACGGCCTTCCTCACCGTGCAGGAGGGCTGCGACAAGTTCTGCGCCTTCTGCGTCGTGCCCTATACCCGCGGCGCCGAGGTCTCGCGCTCCGTGGACGCGATCCTGGCCGAGGCCGAGAAGCTGGTGCGCGGCGGCGTCCGCGAGATCACCCTCATCGGTCAGAACGTGAACGCCTATCATGGCCTGGGCCAGGACGGCGGGAGCGCGACCCTGCCGGCGCTGATGCGCGCCCTGGAGCGCCTCCCGGGCCTCCTGCGCCTGCGCTACACCACCAGCCATCCCAACGACATGGACGACGACCTCATCGCCGCCCACGGCACCCTGCCGGCCCTGATGCCCTACCTGCACCTGCCGGTGCAGTCGGGCTCCGACCGGGTGCTCAAGGCGATGAATCGCAAGCATACCGGCGACGCCTATCGCCGAATCATCGAGCGCGTGCGCGCGGCCCGGCCCGACATCGCCCTGTCCTCCGACTTCATCGTCGGCTTCCCCGGTGAGACGGACGCCGAATTCGAGGACACGATGCGGCTGGTGCGCGAGATCGGCTTCGCCAGCGCCTTCTCCTTCAAGTACAGCCCGCGCCCCGGTACCCCGGCGGCCGACAGCGCCGATGCCGTGCCGGAAGCCGTGAAGTCCGAGCGCCTCGCCGCGCTCCAGGCCCTCCTCGACGCGCAGCGCCACGCCTTCAATGCGGCCGCGGTGGGGCACGTGGTCGAGGTGCTGGTGGAGAAGGCCGGACGCCATCCCGGCCAGGTCGCCGGCAAGACGCCTCATCTCTTGCCGGTCCAGTTCGACGCGCCGGCCTCCACCATCGGCACCGTCGTTCCGGTGCGGGTGATCCGCGCCGGCTCGAACAGCCTGTTCGGCGAGGCCCTCGGCGGCACGGCGGCGGCCGCTTGAGGGCGCGTTCCGGCCCCGTCGGTCGATACGCCGCGCCGATCCGCCCCTGTCCGGCGCGCCCCGGGCGACCATCTCGGAATCGTCTGCGATGCGATGCGGCCTCGGACGGTCGGCGCGGACTCCCTGTAATGAATGAAGGACGACGGCGTGCCGGGATCTGAAGGGTCGAGTGGACGCGGTGGCGCATTGCGCGGGCGCGGCCCGGCGGCGCGGATCGAGGGCCTGGTCGAGACCGAGGAGGTCTCCCTGACCTTCGACGACAATCGACTCGCGAGCCTGGTCTTCGGCCAGTACGACCAGAACGTCGCGCATATCGAACGGCGCCTAGCCGTGACCGCCACCGCGCTCGGCAACCACCTCGTGGTCAAGGGCGGCGTCGAGGCGGCCGAGAAGGCCCGCAAGGTGTTCGAGCGGCTTTATGCCCGGGTGAAGGCGAGCGGCCTGCCCCTAACCCTCGGCGACGTGGACGGGGCGATCCACGAGACGACGCAGCAGGGCAACCTGTTCCCGGCGGCGGAGGTCAGCGCCGAGCCCGACCGGGCCGTGTTCGACCAGCTCGCCACCCGCAAGCGCGGCGCGGTGCGTGCCCGCAACGCGGCGCAGGACGCCTACATCAAGGCCCTGCGCAGCCACGAGCTCGTCTTCGCCGAAGGGCCGGCCGGCACCGGCAAGACCTGGCTCGCCGTTGGCTACGCCGTGTCGCTGCTGGAACAGGGGCACGTGGAGCGCCTGATCCTGTCGCGCCCCGCCGTGGAGGCCGGCGAGCGTCTCGGCTTTCTCCCCGGCGACATGCGCGAGAAGGTCGACCCCTACCTGCGGCCGATCTACGACGCCCTTTACGACTTCATGGAGGCCCGCCACGTCGACCGCGGCCTGCAGACCGGCGTCATCGAGATCGCGCCCCTCGCCTTCATGCGCGGCCGCACCCTGACCAAAGCCGTGGTGCTCCTCGACGAGGCGCAGAACACCACGTCCATGCAGATGAAGATGTTCCTCACCCGCCTCGGTGAGAATTCCCGCATGATCATCACCGGCGATCCGAGCCAGATCGACCTGCCGCCGGGCCAGAAATCCGGCCTCGTCGAGGCGGTGCGCGTCCTCGACGGCGTCGAGGGCATCGGCCGCATCACCTTCCGGGACGTCGACGTGGTGCGCCACGACCTCGTGCGCCGCATCGTCACCGCCTACGAGGCCGCGGCCCACGGGGAGGGCGACGCCGACCGCCAGACGGTCTCGCGCCGGAGGCCGCTGTCGTGAGCGCCGGCCCCGCCGGCGAGGCGGAGATCGACGTCGCGATCGAGGACCCGCGCTGGGAGAGCGTCGCGCCCGACCTCGAAGCCTTCGTGATTCGGGCCGTCGAGGCCGGCCTCGCCGTGGCCCCCGCGCCGCCCGAGGGGCCGGTCGAGATCAGCATCCTGCTGGCCACCGACGCGGTGGTTCAGGACCTGAATCGAACCTGGCGCGGCAAGGACAAGCCCACCAACGTGCTGTCCTTCCCGGCGCCGGCGCAACCCGCCCATGCGGGCATGCCGGTGCCCCTGGGCGACGTGGTTCTTGCGTATGACACGATGCTGCGCGAAAGTGCGGAGCAGTCGAAGCCGCTCAGCGATCATCTGGCCCATCTCCTCGTCCATGGCACCCTTCACCTCCTTGGTCAGGACCACGAGACCGGCGAGGCGGATGCCGACGCGATGGAAGCCCTTGAGGTCGCGGCCCTCCGTACCCTCGGCGTGCCCGATCCCTATGCGCCCGACCCCTCTTCGACAGAACCGCCTGCCGAGCGAGCGGCCCCGTGAGCGGCGATCCCGCCTGACACTCCAGATCAGAGAGACATGACAAACGATCGAAGTCGCGGCGCGGCCCAGGCCGCGCCCAGTTCCGGCGACGGTGAGAGCCAGGCCCGCGAGCCCTGGTACGACCGCCTCCTGCACGTCTTCCACCTTCGTCCACGCGATTCGCTGCGCGACGACATCGAGGACGCGCTGGCCGAGCCCGACACCGGCGAGAACGCGTTCTCGCCCCTCGAACGCGCCATGCTCAAGAACGTCCTCGGCCTGCACAAGGTGCGGGTCGACGACGTGATGATCCCCCGGGCCGACATCGTCGCGGTGTCGATGGAGACCAGCCTCGGCGATCTCCTGAAGCTGTTCCGCACGGCCGGGCATTCGCGCCTGCCGGTCTACGGCGAGACCCTCGACGACCCCCGCGGCATGGTCCACATCCGCGACTTCGTCGACCACATCGCGGCCCGGGCCGAGGCCGGCAGCCGTCGCACGCCGCCCGCGGCCCCGGCGACGGAGGGCGAGGCCGCCCCCGTGCTGCCGCCCCGGGCGCGACGGGGCGCGCGGGCCCTGCGCACCCTCAACCTCGCCAATGTCGACCTCTCGGCCACCCTGGCCGCCACCCGCATCCAGCGCCCCGTGCTGTTCGTGCCGCCCTCGATGCCGGCCATCGACCTTCTGGTGCGGATGCAGGCGACCCGCACCCACATGGCCCTCGTCATCGACGAGTACGGCGGCACCGACGGCCTGATCTCGATCGAGGATCTGATCGAGGTGGTGGTGGGCGACATCGAGGACGAGCACGACGTCGCCGAGGGACACCTCGTCCAGCGCGTCGACGGGGAGGGCGACGTCTTCGTGGCCGATGCCCGGGCCGGCCTCGCCGAGGTCTCGGCCGCGAGCGGTGTCGACCTCGTAGCGGCCGTCGGGGAGATGGCCGAGGAGATCGACACCATCGGCGGTCTGATCGTGACCCTCGCCGGGCGGGTGCCCTCCCGGGGCGAGCTCATCAGCGGGCCGGGCGATCTCGAATTCGAGGTGCTCGACGCCGATCCGCGCCGGGTGAAGCGCCTGCGCCTGCAGCGCGGCGACGCCCGCATCACCGCGGTGGTGCCCCTGGCGCTGCCCGCCCCGAAGCCCGCGCCCGAATCGCCGGCCGCGTGACGGAGTCGGCATGACCTCGATCCTCGCGGACCGCGCCGGGCGCGGTCCGGCGACGGGACCGCTCGCCGCCTTGGCCCAGTGGGTCATGCTGACCGCCGGCTGGCGCCGCCTCGCCGTTGCGATGGCCTCCGGCGCGCTGGGCGCCCTCGCCATGCCGCCCTTCGGGCTGTTCCCCGCCCTCGTGGTCTCCCTGAGCGTCGCCGTCTGGCTCGTCGACGGAGCTGCCACGGGGCGCCGGGCCACCCGCGGCGCGGTTCTCGCGAGCGCGGTGATCGGCTGGGCCTGGGGCTTCGGCTACCTCACCGCCGGCCTGTGGTGGCTCGGCTCCGCTTTCCTGGTGGAGGCCGAGGAATTCCTCTGGGCCCTGCCCCTCGGCGTCGTCGGCCTGCCGGCGGTGCTCGCCCTGTTCTACGCCTTCGGCTTCGCGCTGGCCCGCCTGCTCTGGTCGCGGGGGGCGCTGCGCCTCGTCAGCCTCGCGCTCGGCCTCTCCGCCTGCGAGTGGCTGCGCGGGCATCTCTTCACCGGCTTCCCCTGGAACACCCTGGGCATGGCGCTCGGCCAGAACCTCTGGCTGATGCAGGGCGCGGCCGTGGTCGGCCTCTACGGCCTGACCGTCCTGGCGATCCTCGTCGCGGCCGCGCCCGCGACCCTGGCGGTCGCCGAGACGTGGCGCGGCCGCTTCGTTCCCCTCGGCCTCGCCGCTCTCGCCCTCGCGGGGCTCGCGGGCTTCGGCGCCCGACGGGTGCCGGCCATCGCGGATCCGGTGGTCCAGGGCGTGCGCCTGCGCCTCGTCCAGCCGAACCTGAACCAGGACGCCAAGTTCCGGCCCGAGAACCGCCAGGACATCCTCGACCGCTACCTCGAACTCAGTGACCGCGCCGCCGCGCCCGACCGCACCGGCATCGCCGACGTCACCCACGTGATCTGGCCGGAATCCGCCTTCCCGTTCCTGATCCAGCGCGACCCCGAGGCCCTGGCCCGGATCGCCGCCGCGTTCCCGCCGGGCAAGCAGCTCATCACCGGCGCGGCCCGGGCCGAGGTGCCGGTGGGCGACGAGCGGCCGCGCTTCTTCAACAGCATCCTGACGCTCTCCGCCGGACCGAAATTCGGCGACATCTACGACAAGGTTCATCTGGTCCCCTTCGGCGAGTACCTGCCGGGCCCCCTCGACGCGACCCTGCGCGCCCTGCACATCCGGCAGTTCGTCTCGATTCCGGGCGGCTTCACGGCGGGCGACCGGGCGACCCAGCGGATCATGACCGTGCCGGGCCTGCCGCCGGTGGCGGCGACGATCTGCTACGAGGCGATCTTTCCGGGGGCGATCGTGCCCGGCGCGACGCCGAACGGTCCGCCGCCGGTGCCGGGGCTGATCCTCAACCTCACCAACGACGCCTGGTTCGGCGACACGCCGGGGCCGCGCCAGCACCTCGCCCAGGCGCGCCTGCGCGCCGTGGAGGAAGGGCTCCCCCTGGTCCGCGACGCCAATACCGGCATCTCGGCCGTGATCGACGCCCATGGCCGGATCACCGCCAGCCTGCCGCTGGCCGTCGAGGGCGTCCTCGACGCCGATCTTCCGGCGCGCCTGCCGGGCCGGACCCTCTATGCCCGCCTCGGCGACCTGCCCTTCGGTCTGGTCTGGGTCGGATGCTTCCTGACCCTCATGGCGGCACGGCGGCGAAGCGCGTGAAGACCACCCTGCGGATCACGGCCCGCCCGATCCTGCTCGGTCTCGGTATCATGTTGGTCGCCTTCAACATGCGTCCGGCCCTGACGACCGTCGGCCCGCTCCTCGAGCGCATCCGGGCCGAAACGGCCCTGAGTGCGGCCGGGGCGGCGCTGCTCACCACGCTCCCGGTGCTCTGCATCGGCCTCGCCTGCACCCTCGGCCCCTGGGTGATGCGGCGCCTCGGCTCCGATCGCGGCGTGCTCCTCGCCGTGGCGGTGGTCGCCCTCGGCTCCGGCCTGCGCGGCCTCGGGGGGCTGGGACCGCTCTTCGTTGGCGCCTGCCTCGCCGCCCTTGGGATCGGTCTCTCGGGCGTGCTGCTGCCGGGCCTGGTCAAGCGCGACTTCCCGGGCCTGACGGGCGTCGTCACCGGCCTCTACACCATGGTGCTCTGCCTCGGCGCCGCGGCGGGCGCGGGCCTGTCGGTGCCCCTCGCCGACGGGCTCGGCAGCTGGCCCGCCGCGCTCGCCCTCTGGGCCGTGCCTGCCCTGGCGGCCACCCTCGCCTGGGCCCCCTTCGCCCGGGCACCCGAGACCGCCCCCGGCGCGGCGCGGCGGATCTCCCTATGGCGCGATCGCCTCGCGTGGCAGGTCACCGGCTTCATGGGCCTGCAATCGTCGCTGGCCTACATCATGTTCGGCTGGCTGCCCCTGGTGCTGCACGATCGGGGGCTCAGCGCGGTGGAAGCGGGCTTCGTGTCCTCGCTGATGAGCATCGGGCAGGCGCCGGCCGCGCTCCTGGTGCCGTCCTTCGCGGCCCGGGTCCGCGATCAGCGGGGCTTCGCGGCGGGCCTGCTTGCCCTCTGCGTGCTGGCCCTCGTCGCCCTGGTCTACGGCCCGCTCGCCTGGGCCCTGCCGATCGGGATGCTGCTCGGAGCCGGCCTCGGCGGCCTGTTCGGCCTCGGCCTCACCATCATCGTCCTGCGCGCCCGCGACCCGTCCACGGCCGGCAGCCTCGCGGCGATGTCCCAGAGCGTCGGCTATACGGTGGCGTCCCTCGGGCCCTTGAGCTTCGGGCTGGCGCACGATCTGACGGGCACCTGGGCCGCCTCGACGGCCCTGTTCTGCACCATCGCGGCCGGCGCCTTCCTGTGCAGCCTGGGCGCGGGGCGCGACCGCTACGTGGGCAAGGCCTGACGGGCGGAAGGCCGACCGCCGTCGCCCCGCGGCGCCGGGAGCGATCACGCTCCCGTCCGGGCGCGCCCGGAGCGCGGCGCCCTCTACGTCATGCAGGAGGGCGACGCATGAGCGTGGTTCGTCAAAACACCTTTTCAGACGTATCGCCGCGCGGAGTCGCGCCCGCGATGCCGGCCTTTGCGTCGGCCTGCTCGGCGGCGCGCTTGTCGAGGGCGCGCTCCACCACCTTGGCGATGCCCACCATGATGGTGTCGAGGACGTAGTCCTTCGGGGTGTAGACCGCCGTGACGCCCATGTTCTTGAGCACCAGTTCGTCGTCGGGCGAGATGATGCCGCCGACCACGAGCGGGATATGGTCGAGGCCGGCCTCGCGCATCTTGGCCCGGACGTCCCGCACCAGCGGCACGTGGCTGCCCGAGAGGATGGACAGGCCGACCACGTGGGCGCCGGTCGACTTGGCCTTGGCGACGATTTCGGCCGGGGTCTGGCGGATGCCGTCGTAGGTCACGTCGAAGCCGACGTCGCGGGCGCGCAACGCGATCTGCTCGGCGCCGTTGGAATGGCCGTCGAGGCCGGGCTTGCCGACCACCAGCTTCGGGGTCTCGCCGAGACGCTCGCCGAGATCGGCGATCAGGAGCTTGGCGTCCTGGGCCGCCCCCGAGGAGATGGTCTCCAGGGTGACGCCGGTGGGGGCGCGGTACTCGCCGAAGACCTGGCGCAGGCGCCCGCCCCACTCGCCGGTGGTGACGCCGGCCTTCGCCGCCGCGATCGAGACCGGCATGATGTTGGCGCCCGAGCGCGCCGCAGCCTCGAGCGCGTCGAGGGCGGTCTCCACCGCCTTGCCGTCGCGCTTGGACCGCCACTCGCGGATGCGCTGCTCGGCCTCCATCTCCACCGTCTCGGAGACGGTGAAGATCGCGCCCTCGCCGGCGGTGAGGGGCGAGGGTTCGCCGGCCTGGAACTTGTTCACGCCGACCACGACCTGATCGCCGGCCTCGATGGCCGAGATGCGCCGGGCGTTGGATTCCACCAGGGCGCGCTTGAGGGCGCCGGTCTCAACCGCCGCCACGGCGCCACCGATGCCGCCGATCTCTTCGAGAGCCTGACGGGTCTCGGCCTTCAGGGCCTCGACCTTGGCGTCGATGACCTTCGAGCCGTCGAAGATGTCGTCGTATTCCAGGAGGTCGGTCTCGAAGGCGAGGATCTGCTGCATGCGCATCGACCATTGCTGGTCCCAGGGGCGCGGCAGGCCGAGGGCCTCGTTCCAGGCCGGCAGCTGCACGGCGCGGGCGCGCGCCCGCTTCGACAGGGTCACGGCGAGCATCTCGATGAGGATGCGGTGGACGTTGTTCTCGGGCTGCTGCTCGGTCAGTCCGAGCGAGTTCACCTGAACGCCGTAGCGGAAGATCCGCTTCTTCGGATCGGTGATGCCGTAGCGCTCCTGGGCGATCTCATCCCAAAGCTCGGAGAACGCCCGCATCTTGCAGATCTCGGTGACGAACCGCATGCCCGCGTTCACGAAGAACGAGATCCGGCTGAACACGTCGGCGAAGCTGGCCTCGTCGAAATCGGGGTCGTCGCGCACGGTGTCGAGCACCGCGATGGCGATGGCGAGCGCGTAGGACAGCTCCTGCACCGGCGTCGCCCCGGCCTCCTGCAGGTGGTAGGAGCAGACGTTCATCGGGTTCCACTTCGGCACTTCCTTGGTCGTGAACAGGATCACGTCCTTGGTCAGCCGGAGGGACGGCGCGGGCGGGAACACGTAGGTGCCCCGCGAGAGGTATTCCTTGATGATGTCGTTCTGGGTGGTGCCCTGAAGCCCTGCGAACGGCGCGCCCTGCTCCTCGGCCACCGCGAGATAGAGCGACAGCAGCCACGGCGCCGTGGCGTTGATCGTCATCGAGGTGTTCATCTGCTGCAGCGGAATCTGGTCGAACAGGGTCCGCATGTCGCCGAGATGCGCGATCGACACGCCGACCTTGCCGACTTCCCCCCGGGCGAGCTCGTGGTCGGGGTCGTAGCCGGTCTGGGTCGGCAGATCGAAGGCCACCGAGAGGCCGGTCTGTCCCTTGGCCAGGTTGCCGCGATAGAGCGCGTTCGACTCCTTGGCATTGGAATGACCCGCATAGGTGCGGATGATCCACGGCTTGTCGCGCTTGGTCTCGGCGACCGCTGCCTGTCCGCTCATCCCGGAACACTCCCTCAAGACTGAATTTGATGTGATCTCAAATTGCATTTGACTGCTGTCGATCACTTGCGGCGCACCCTAGCGAAGCGCGTTCGCCACGTCATCAGCACCAAAGACCATCCGCGGCAGCCAAGGTCCGCGCGGTCTCGTCGACGCCCTCGAACTCACGGAAACGTGCCGCCCATTGGGGGGACCGTGCGGTCCGACCCTGGTGCCGCAGCCCGGCCTTCCGGGGACGGTCCCAGCGACCTGTGGACAACTTCCGCAAAGCTGGGTGGGGTAGCGCCATCGCACATCCGCGAATTGGACATTGGTACAAGCCGGCGTCGGGCCGTATCGCGGCGCTGCCGCGGGCGGCAGATCGTCGGGAGGTGGGCTACGGGCAGATAAGCCTGTGTACGAAGGGCGCTAAAGGCCCGGCGCACCACGAGAATATTGAATACAGGATGCCGTCGGCTCAAGAAGTGGTCTCTTCTTGTGGGCGTGAAGGTTTCTTGGCCTCAGCCGAAAAGATTCTTGGCGGTTCGGGCTCTTGGACGGCTCTCGGTTCGCCGATATAGCGAGCAGCACAAGAAGTGACGGGGAGAGCCAAGATGGCCGCGAGCGCTGCGTCGAGCACGACGGAACTGAAGGACCTGTACGAGATGGGCGAAGTGCCGCCCCTCGGGCACGTGCCGGCGAAGATGTACGCCTGGGCGATCCGGCGCGAGCGGCACGGGCCGCCCGAGCAGTCGCACCAGCTCGAGGTTCTGCCCGTATGGGAAATCGGCGACGACGAGGTGCTGGTCTACGTCATGGCCGCCGGCGTGAACTACAACGGCGTCTGGGCGGGCCTCGGCGAGCCGATCTCGCCCTTCGACGTGCACAAGGGCGAGTACCACATCGCCGGCTCGGACGCCTCCGGCATCGTCTGGAAGGTCGGCGCCAAGGTGAAGCGCTGGAAGGTCGGCGACGAGGTCATCGTCCACTGCAACCGCGACGACGGCGACGACGAGGAGTGCAACGGCGGCGACCCGATGTTCTCCCCATCCCAGCGCATCTGGGGTTACGAGACCGGCGACGGCTCCTTCGCCCAGTTCTGCCGGGTGCAGTCGCGCCAGCTCATGGTGCGCCCCAAGCACCTGACCTGGGAGGAGGCGGCCTGCTACACGCTGACCCTCGCCACCGCCTACCGGATGCTGTTCGGTCACGCCCCGCACACCGTGCGCCCGGGACAGAACGTCCTGGTCTGGGGCGCCTCGGGCGGTCTCGGCGTGTTCGCCGTGCAGCTCTGCGCCGCCTCGGGCGCCAACGCCATCGCGGTGATCTCCGACGATTCCAAGCGCGACTACGTCATGAGCCTGGGCGCCAAGGGCGTGATCAACCGCAAGGAATTCGACTGCTGGGGCCAGCTGCCGAAGGTGAACTCGCCTGAGTACAACACCTGGCTCAAGGAAGCCCGCAAGTTCGGCAAGGCGATCTGGGACATCACCGGCAAGGGCAACGACGTCGACATCGTGTTCGAGCATCCGGGCGAGTCGACCTTCCCGGTCTCGACCCTGGTGGCCAAGCGCGGCGGCATGATCGTGTTCTGTGCCGGCACCACGGGCTTCAACATCACCTTCGACGCCCGCTACGTCTGGATGCGCCAGAAGCGCATCCAGGGCTCGCACTTCGCCCACCTGAAGCAGGCCTCGGCCGCGAACCAGTTCGTCCTCGACCAGCGCATCGACCCGTGCATGAGCGAGGTCTTCCCCTGGGAGAAGATCCCCCAGGCCCACACCAAGATGTGGAAGAACCAGCACGCCCCGGGCAACATGGCCTGCCTCGTCAACGCGCCCCGCGCCGGCCTGCGCACGGTCGAGGACGTGATCGAGGCCGGAAAGCGCTAGGCGGCGGAAGCCGTCACGGCCCGCCCGTTTCGGCGGGCGGGTTCGGAGCGACCCTCACCTGCCCTTCTCGGAGGGCAGGTGTTTTGCGTATTCCTCACGCTCTTCCTTCTGCTTGATCAGGTCCGCGTAGGCTTGGCGCATCTCGGGCGACACTGTCACCGAACGCGCTTTCTCCTTCTTGCGCTTGGGCGCTTTCTTGAACTGGTTGGTGGTCTCGGTCATCGCCGCCCCTCGTGTCGTGCCGAACAGGGAGCATACGCGCGATGCGCGACGATCGCGAGACGCGCGGACCCCGTCTTTCAGGGGCGCCCCCTGGCTGTTAGATATCGCCCAAGCGCGACGCCCCGACCGTTCCTGGGAGAGGCCGCCGCGCATCGCGAGACCACGGCTACCGGCATCATGGAAAAATTCACCACCCTGGAGGGCGTCGCGGCGCCCATGCGGATCATCAACGTCGACACCGACCGGATCATTCCGAAGCAGTATCTCAAGACCATCAAGCGCACCGGCCTCGGCAAGGGCCTGTTCTCGGAAATGCGCTACCACGACGACGGCTCCGAGAACCCGGATTTCGTCCTGAACAAGCCGGCCTACCGCAACGCCAGGATCCTCGTGGTCGGCGACAATTTCGGCTGCGGCTCGTCGCGCGAGCACGCGCCCTGGGCCCTGACCGATTTCGGCATCCGCTGCGTCATCTCCACGAGCTTCGCCGACATCTTCTTCAACAACTGCGCCAAGAACGGCATCCTGGCGATCACGGTCTCGCCGGAAGACCTGGAGAAGCTGTTCGAGGATGCGGAGCGTGGCTCCAACGCGACCCTGTCGGTGGATCTCGAGGCCCAGACCATCAAGGGGCCCGACGGCGGCACCCTGCACTTCGACATCGATCCCGGCCGCAAGGAGAGCCTCCTGAACGGCCTCGACGAGATCGGCCTGACCCTGAAGCGGGCGCCCGCCATCGACGCCTACGAAGAGAAGCTCGCCGCGCGCGGCTTCGCCTGAATTCGGGCGAACCCGGCCCTCCGCTCGATCGCAGCGCGGTCGGGCTCGGGGTGGCCGGGTCCGGAGGGCGACCGCCCCGGAGCATTCCGCTGCGGCCTCAACCGTTCGTTAACCCTGGTATCGCCTGAATCGGTGATCACAGTTTCGACGAACGCATTGGCGGAGAACACGATGGCATTCGGCCGATCGGGTAAGACGGCGACCCTCTCCTGCGGAGCGGCCGCGGCCCTCCTGGCGATCTGCGCCCCGGCCCGGGCCGACTTCCAGGATTGCCTCGGCAGCCTGCAGGCGCAGGCCGCCGCGCAGGGCATCTCGGCCCAGACCTTCCGGGCGGCGACGGCCGGGATCACCTACGACGAGAAGGTGCTGGAACTCTCTCAGGCTCAGCCCGAGTTCAAGACGCCGATCTGGGACTACATGGCCGCCCTCGTGGACGAGGAGCGCGTCGACGACGGCAAGGCCGCCATGCGCCAGCACGCGCAGGCCCTGGCCAATGCGGAGGCTCGCTACGGCGTCGACCGGCACACCATCGCGGCGGTCTGGGGCGTCGAGTCGAACTTCGGGAAGAACCTCGGCAAGATGCCGCTGGTGCAGTCCTTCGCCACCCTGATCTGCGCCAATCATCGCCGGAAGGAGTTCTTCAAGGGCGAGCTGATGGCGACCCTGAAGATCATCGAGCGCGGCGATATCGATCCCTCCCGGTTGAACGGCTCCTGGGCCGGCGCCTTCGGGCAGACCCAGTTCATGCCCACAACCTATCAGCGCCTCGCCGTCGACGGGGACGGCGACGGGCGCCGCGACCTCGTCGATTCGGTGCCGGACGCGGTCGCCTCCACGGCGAACTTCCTGCGCGTGGCCAAGTGGAACAACGGCCAGCCCTGGGGCTACGAGGTGAAGGTGCCGCGCGGCTTCAATGCCGGCGCGGCGGGGCGCAAGAACAAGAAGGCGATCGCCCACTGGGCCTCCCTCGGCGTCACCCGAATCGACGGCCGTCCGCTCTCGGGCGAGGGGCCTGCCGGAATCCTGCTTCCGGCCGGCATCGACGGACCGGCCTTCCTGGTGACGAAGAACTTCGACGCGCTCTATTCCTACAACGCCGCCGAATCCTACGGTCTCGCCATCGCGGTGCTGTCCGACCGCCTCCGCGGTCGCGGCGGCATCCAGGCCGACTGGCCCACCGACGATCCGCCGCTGTCGCGGGCCGAGCGCCGCGACCTGCAGGCCCGCCTGACCAAGCGCGGCTTCGACGTCGGCGAGCCGGACGGCAAGGTCGGGTCCAAGACCCGCGACGCCATCAAGGAGGTCGAGCGCAGCCTCGGCATGCCGCCCACCGGCCGGCCCGGGGCCAAGGTTCTGGAGGCGCTGCGACGCGGATGAGCACACGGCGCCTGATCGACTCCGGCTCGCCCTTCGAGTCGGCCTACGGCTATTCCCGCGCCGTGGTGCAAGGCGGCTTCGTCTTCGTGGCCGGCACCACCGGCTACGACTATGCCACGATGACGATGCCGGTCTCGGCGGCCGACCAGGCCGAGGCCTGCTGGCGCACCATCGGCGACGTCCTGGGGCAGGCCGGGGCCGGGCTCGCGGACATCGTGCGGGCAACCTACTACGTGACGGATCGAACGGAGGCCGAGGCGGTACTCGGGATCTGCGGCCGGATCCTGACTGTAATCCGGCCCGCCGCCACGATCGTGATCGTCGCCGGCCTTTTGCGTCCCGAGATGAAGGTCGAGATCGAGGTCACGGCGCTGCTGCCGTAGGAGGGGTTCGTCCCATGGGTGGGCCGCTGATCGCACTCACCGGCGCTACGGGCTTCATCGGGCGGCACCTGCTGCGAAGCCTGTCGCAGCGCGGCTTTCGGGTGCGCGTCCTGCTCCGTCGGCCGGTCGAGGTCGCGGAGGGCGCGAGCAGCGCCGTCGTCGGCGACCTGACCCGGCCGATGAACATGGCCGCGGCCCTCGCAGGGGTCGACGCGGTGGTGCATTCCGCCGGATTGTCGCTGACCATGTCGGGCACGCCCGAGGACGATTTCCGGTCGTCCAATACCGAAGCGACCCTGCGGCTCGCCGAGGCCGCGGTTCGCGCCCGGGTCCAACGCTTCGTCTTCCTGTCCTCGATCCGGGCGCAGACCGGGATCTCGGCGGCCGGGATCGTGACGGAGTCCGATCTCGCCGCCCCGACCGACGCCTACGGGCGCTCGAAGCTCGCGGCCGAGGCGGCCCTGGCCGAGACGGGGCTCGACTGGGTCGCCCTGCGCCCCGTGCTGGTCTATGGCGCCGGCGTGAAGGGCAACGTCGCGACCCTTCTGCAACTGGCGCGCTCCGCCATGCCGCTGCCCCTCGCCAGCCTCAGGGGCCGCCGCTCCCTGGTCTCGGTGGAATCGCTGGCGCAGGCGGTTGCCGTGGCGCTCGAAGCGCCCGGTCCCTTGCGTCGCCCGCTCATCGTGGCCGAGCCCGACCCGCTGACGCCGGGCGAGATGGTCACGGCGTTGCGGGCCGGCTTCGGACGAAGCGCCGGCCTTCTGCCGACGCCGTCCGTGTTGCTGGGGCTCGCCTGTCGGATGGCCGGACAGGAGGCGGCCTATGCCCGCCTCTCGACCAGCCTCGTCGCGCGCGCGGATGGATTGGCATCGCTGGGATGGAGGCCGGAGGGCACGGCGCGGGACGGTCTGGAACGCTTCGCCCGCAGCCAGGCATGACGAAGGCCCGGCATCGCCTGCCGGGCCTCG
This sequence comes from Methylobacterium sp. Leaf89, assembly GCF_001422215.1. Taxonomy (NCBI): domain Bacteria; kingdom Pseudomonadati; phylum Pseudomonadota; class Alphaproteobacteria; order Hyphomicrobiales; family Methylobacteriaceae; genus Methylobacterium; species Methylobacterium sp. Leaf89. The sequence goes on from NZ_LMML01000029.1 coordinate 563,644, forward strand.
ACCGATGCGAAGTTTTTCACGGTCTGCCGGCTCAGCGGCGGACGTCGAGCACGTCGCCGGACCGGCTGTCGAGAACGACGGAGATGTCGTCGCCCCGGCGGTCCGAACCGCGGACGATCAGGCGCGGGCCGCGGCGGTCGACGCCGTCGACATCCACCAGACCCTCGCGGCGGGCGATGCGGGCAGCCTCACCGCGCGTCAGCTCGCTGCGCGGCGGGCCGCGATCGTCGTAGCCGCGGCGGTAGCCCGGATCGACCTGGACGCCGCCGGGACCGATGGAGATGCCCTGGGCGAAAGCGGGAGCGGCAGACAGGCCGAGGCCCAGGGCCACGAGGCTGCCAACCAGGCGTGTCGAACGGATTCGCATGATGTCTTCCCCCCTCTGACAGGCGCGCCGCCTCGACCCATCGCCGTCGCTGCGCATCCTTCAGTTTGGGGCCTCAATCGACGCAGGTCTGAATTTGTTCCTGAGCAGCGTCAGCGTACCGCGCGAATCGCTGCGGCCACGGCGTCGTCGGTCTGGTCGATGTCCGGCGCGTCGATGTGGCGGAAGCGCGCCTGGATGAGGCCGAAAGCGCCGAAGGCGAAGTGGCCCGCGGCCACGATGGCGAGCAGCACCCAGCCATAGGGTTGCGCGCGCAAAGCCGCGAAGGCGCCGGCCAGACCCTTGACCTCCGAAGAAGCCTGATACCAGGCCGCCGCGATGAAGAACCCGCCGATGATCAGGAAGGCGACGCCCCGGGCAGCGTACCCGAACTGGCCCACGGGCTTGGCCCAGCGGCAATGGTCGGCATCGAGCTTCAGGCGATCGGTGACGTCGCCCTTGAACGCCTTGACCAGGAAGGCGACACCGCCCCCCATCACCCCGAGGCCGATCAGACCCACGAGCCACAGGCCGAAGGGCTTGGCCAGAAGCCAGGCCGTCCAATCCTGGGCGGCGTCGCCGCCCCCGCGCCCGAGGCCAAGGGCGAGGCTCGCGGCGGTGATGGCGAGGCCGGTATAGATCGCGGCGCTCAGGAGATGGGCGAGCCGGACGGTCAGGCCCTTCAGCGAGGTCCCGCGCCGGTCGGCATCGGTGAGGCCCTCGATGAAGCGCCAGACGGCGAATCCCAGCAGCCCGGCCGCGATCAAACCGACGAGCACCACGCCGAACGGTCCGGCGAGGACCCAGCGGAGCGCACTCTCGCTGTCGCCGGCACGGCCGCCCTGGCCGATGGCGGCCAGCACCGCCAGCCCCCCGACGATGCAGTAGACGATGCCGCGGGCGCCGTAGCCGAATCGAGCGACGCGCTCGATGGTGTTGTGTCCGAGGGTGAGCAAGGCATTTCCCGGGGTCGCGCGACGTTATCCGTCGGAGGAACGCACAGCCTTGCCGGATAGTGCCACGTAGAACCCGAGGCCATCGCCGGCCGGGAGGGTCTGCAGGCGATCGACGAGGCCCTTGCGCTTCGCGTCGAGGAGCAGGCGCCCGATCGGCTGGAACAGGGTTTCGCCCCCGCCCTCCGGCGGTGGAGCCAGGCGGATCGCCACCGTCTTGCCCTTCCCGAAGCGACTGCGTTCCAGCATGTCCGCGAGGGAGGCCTCCGCGGTCGGACGATTGGTCTCGCGCAGGTCGAGGACCGATTCCGCATCGGTCACCCCGAGCGAACCGCGCAGCTTGTTGGCGTAGAAATCTTCGAAGTGGGGCACCGGGCGGCTCAGTCCTGGCTGGAGACGAAGATGGCGCGCATCGCAGCGCAACGCCATCGTAGCCGTCCGTCAGTCCCGGGCACAACGGGCTTCGATGCATCGCTCGCGTCCCCGGCGCGGAAGCCGTGCCGGGGACGCGACGACGGGGCGGCTCAGCCGTGCACGAGTACGTTGCGGAACTGCCAGGGATCGCTGGTGTCGATGTCCTCGGGGAACAGGCCCGGGCGACCGGTCAGCGGGGTCCAGTCGGTGTAGACCCCGACGACGGGGCCGAGATACGGCGTCTGCACCTCGAGGCAGCGCCGGAAGTCCATCTCGTCGGCCTCGACGATGCCGGCCTCCGGGTTCTCCAGGGCCCAGACCATGCCGGCGAGCACCGCCGAGGTGACCTGCAGGCCCGTGGCGTTCTGGTAGGGGGCGATGCGCCGGGTCTCCTCGATGGAAAGCTGCGAGCCGTACCAGTAGGCGTTCTTGGCGTGGCCGTAGAGGAGGACGCCGAGCTCGTCGATGCCGTCCACGATCTCGGTCTCGTCGAGGATGTGGTGCTGCTCCTGCACCTTGCCGCCGTTCCCGAACATCTCGTGAAGCGACAGGACCGCGTCGTTGGCCGGGTGATAGGCGTAGTGGCAGGTCGGGCGGTAGGCGGCGCGCTCGCCCTCCAGCACCGTGTAGTAGTCGGAGATCGAGACGGCCTCGTTGTGGGTCACGAGGAAGCCGAACTGCGACTGGGCGGTCGGCGTCCAGGAGCGCACGCGGGTGTCGGCGCCGGGCTGGAGCAGGTAGATCGCGCAGCGCGACCCCCTCTCCTGCTCACGGGCGTTCTCCGGCTTCCAGGTCTCGTGGGTGCCCCAACCGAGCTCGGCCGGCTGGTTGCCCTCGGAGACGAAGCCCTCCACCGACCAGGTGTTGACGAAGACGCCCATGGGCTTGGCCGACTTGGCGCGCTGGGTGTCGCGTTCGGCGATGTGGACGCCCTTGACGCCGACCTCGCGCATGAGCGCGGCCCAACCGGCGCGGTCCTTCGGCTCGGAGATCTTCAGCCCGAGATCGCCGGCGACGTTGAGGAGGGCCTGCTTCACGAACCACGACACCATGCCGGGATTGGCGCCGCAGCACGACACGGCGGTGATGCCGCCGGGGTTCGCGGTGCGGGCGTCCAGGATCTCCTGGCGCAGAGCGTAGTTGGTGCGGTCGCCCTGGCTCTTGGTCTTGTCGAAGTAGAAGCCCGGCCAGGGCTCCGCCACGGTGTCGATGTAGAAGGCGCCGAGTTCGCGGCACAGCTCCATGATCGCCCGCGACGAGGTGTCGACCGAGAGGTTCACACAGAAGCCCTGGCCGCCGCCCTCGGTGAGCAGGGGCGTCAGGATCTCGCGGTAGTTTTCCTTGGTCAGCGCGACCTGCTCGAAGCGCAGGCCGTGCTGATCGGCCAGGGCCTTGTGCGCGTCGGACGGCTCGATGACCGTGAAGCGGGCCTTGTCGTAGGCGAAGTGTCGCTCGATCAGCGGGAGCGTGCCGCGTCCGATGGAGCCGAAGCCGATCATCACGATGGGGCCGGTGATGCGGCCGTGGACGGGCCAGGTGGTGGCGGCTTCGGTCATGGGCGTGATGTCCTTCTCAGAGACGTGTCGTTTTCAGTCGTCGCACGGCGACCGCATGCCTTAGGCGGCGCAAATGACGAACAAGCGACGGGCTCAGTGACGTTTGCGGCTCCGGCGGTCAACCGCCAGGAAGCGACCGCGTCATGCGCCATGCACCAAGTCTTACGGAAGATTGAAGGGGCGCATGCCCTGAACGCAGGGCGACATCCCATCTCGGCGCATTGCGAGCGCGGTTCCACCAACCGATATTGCACTGCAACAGAACAAGAGCGACCCTAGACGAGGAAGCGTCCACCCCTTCGACGCCACGGACATCTGCCATGCTCGCACTCATCGCCTCGCGCCTCGCCGCTCCGGTCGACGAGCCCATCGACCGCGATCCCGGCATCATCACGCTCGCCGCCTCGCTGCTTCGCGCGGTGACGCGTCGCCACGAGGCCGCCTTTCAGCGCCGCTGCGACCTCGCTGCCAAGACCGACTATCACACTGCGATCTAACCGGCGGCTGCGCCGGAACGGCCGTCAGGCGACCCGTCGTCGGGACTCCGCGCCGATCTCGGTCACCGCCGGCCCCAGGGGGATGGGCGCCGCCTGATCCCAGGCGCCCGAAGCCCGCAGGATGCCCCGTGCGCCGGCCAGCGCGCCCGGACGCAGTTCCAGGCCGAGGAAGCGCTCGCGCGCGAACGGACCGGGCATGAACAGCCCCTCTGCACGCTCCGCCGAGAATCCGAAGCGCGCATAGTAGGGCGCGTCCCCCATCAGCAGCACCGCGCCGTGCCCGAGACGCTCCGCGCGACGCAGGGCCGCCCGCATGAGGATCGATCCGAGGCCGAGCCCCTGGATCGCCGGGTCGACCGCCAACGGCCCGAGCAGCAGGGCCGGACGCCGGGAACCCGCCTCGACATGCCAGAGACGGCAGGTGCCGACGACGCGACCGTCCTGCTCGGCGGCTAGGGCGAGGCCCTCCGCAGGAAGCCGCCCCTCGCGCAGGCGCTCGGACGTCTTCAGGCGGCGTGCCTCGCCGAAGCAGGCGTCGAGGAGGTGCTCGCGGGCGACGACGTCGCCTTCCACTTCATCACGGATCTGGACCAAGGCCGCACCCCTCCCGAACGTTGGTCAGGCGACAGGACGAATCCGTTCAGGCTGCGGCCGGGTCCGCCGGCCTGAACGGGACGGGCGTGGAGAGTTTCAACGCCGGGCGTCCCCATGGGGAATGCCCGGCATTCGCGTCATGACCGTGAAGGCGTTTAGATGACGTATTGCTGGAGGGGCGGGAAACCGTTGAAGGCGACCGCCGCGTAGGTCGTGGTGTAGGCGCCGGCCCCCTCGATCAGCACCTTGTCGCCGATGGAGAGCGACACCGGCAGCGGGTAGGGCACCTTCTCGTAAAGCACGTCCGCCGAGTCGCAGGTCGGGCCGGCGAGTACGCAGGGCGCCATGCGGTCCTCGTCATGCTCGGTGCGGATCGCGTAGCGGATCGACTCGTCCATGGTCTCGGCCAGGCCACCGAACTTGCCGATGTCGAGATAGACCCAGCGCACCTCGTCCTCGGCGTCGGACTTCTTCGAGACCAGCACCACCTCGGCTTCGATCACGCCGGCATTGCCGACCATGCCGCGACCCGGCTCGATGATGGTCTCCGGCATGTGGTTGCCGAAATGCTTGGTCAGGGCGCGGAAGATCGCGTCGCCGTACGATTCCACGCCCGGGACCGCCTTGAGGTACTTGGTCGGGAAGCCGCCACCGAGATTGACCATCGACAGGCTGATGCCGCGCAGGGCACACTCCTCGAAGATCGCGGCGGCGGAGGCGAGCGCGCCGTCCCAGGCACCGGTGTTGCCCTGCTGCGAGCCGACGTGAAACGAGACGCCATAGGCCGTGAGACCCTGGCGGTGGGCGTGCTCCAGCACGTCGACGGCCATCTCCGGCACGCAGCCGAACTTGCGCGACAGCGGCCATTCGGCCCCGGCCCCGTCGCAGAGGATGCGGCAGAACACCTGCACATCGGCAGCCGCGACGCCCGCGGCCTCGGCGGCCCGGGCGATCTTCTCGACCTCGGCCTGGCAATCGACGGCGAAGAGGCGCACGCCGAGCTTGAGCGCGCGGGTGATGCAGCGCTCCTTCTTGATGGTGTTGCCGAAGGAGACGCGGTCGGCGGTGGCGCCGGCAGCGAGCGCCATCTCCACCTCGACCACCGAGGCCGTGTCGAAGCAGGAGCCCATCTCGGCGAGGAGGCGCAGGACCTCGGGGGCCGGGTTCGCCTTCACGGCGTAGAATAACCGGGTGTCCGGCAGGGCACGGGCGAACGCGGTGTAGTTGTCGCGCACGACCTCGAGGTCGAGCACCATCACCGGGCCCTCGTCCTGGCCCATGTCGCGGCGTGCGCGGAGGAAATCGCGGATACGATCGGTCATGGTCGTTCCAACCCATAGGTTCGCGGCCGCCCTCAAGGGGCGCGCTGTCGAATGTCAGGACGACGTGAGCCGTCCGGCGTCTGGGGGCGCTGCGTCGCGACGCACCGCGTGCTTTGGAGACACGCGAAGCGCAGCGGGCGCGAGAGCACCCGGAAGCTGCCTTGGATTGGAAGGGAGGACCCCCACCGCACGCCGGGCAAAGAGAAACAAGCCTCTTCGGTGCCGGCCTTTGGAGGGCCGACGAGACCAAAAAAGCCCGTTCGTCGTTGCTTTAAGCTGCGTCCCCCGTGGAGAGCGGGGTTCGCCGGTTTCGCCTCCGGCTGCCGGTTGTTGTCGGGGTCCGGTGTTGCCACCTGGATGCCGGCCGGAGGGAATCCACCCTGTCGACCATCGATCCTTTAAGACCCCTGGCGGCTGTCCGGCAGTTGGCCGGATGCCCACCAACCGACACGCGGCCACAGGCACGTGCGAAATTGGGCAAGGCGCATATACGGTCAGGGTGTTCTCCCCACAAGGGAAAACCGCGATCTTTCACCCGAAACCGGGTTGTCTTCCTGGGCTGTTGCAGAAACGCCGCGGACACCGCCGTCCGGCCGACGATGGGCCCTTCCCAAGCCCGTGCGGACGGGCCATCAAGCGCACGGTTTTCCCACAGGCGCACCGGATCGCAGGACGATGTCAAAACCCAACCGGCGCAGAATCGTGCAGGGACTCGCGGCCACGACTCTCCTGGCAGCAACCGGGGAGGCGCGGGCCCAACGCCGCGAGGGGCGCCCGGAGACCCCGTTCGGCTTCGCCGACGTGGAGCGCCGGGCGCAGGACCTGGCCAAGGTCGCCCATGATCCGCGCGTCCCGGCCCTGCCGGCACCGATCGCCAAGCTCGACTACGACGCCTGGCGCGACATCCGCTTCAAGCCCGACAAGGCCTTCCTCGGGGAGGGGAGCCCGTTCCGGCTCCAGCTCTTCCATCTCGGCTTCCTCTACACCCGTCCGGTGACGGTGAACCTCGTGCGCGGTGGCGTGGCGACGCCGATCCCCTACCAGTCGAGCCTCTACGACATGGGGCGCACCAAGCTCGACAAGGCGTTGCCGGTCGATCTCGGCTTCGCCGGTCTGCGCATCCATGCGCCGCTGAACAAGCCGAACCTGCTCGACGAGCTCGTCGTCTTCCTCGGGGCCAGCTACTATCGCTTCCTCGGACGCGATCAGCTCTACGGGCTTTCGGCCCGGGGGCTGGCGGTCAACGTCGAGGGGCAGGGCGGTCCGGAGGAGTTTCCGGTGTTCCGCGAGTTCTGGGTGGGCGCGCCAGAGAAAGCCGACGATGCCCTGACGCTCTACGCGCTCCTCGACAGCCCGTCGCTCACCGGCGCCTACCAGTTCACCGTGACGCCGGGTGACGAGACCAGCGTGGCGGTGCGCGCCACCCTGATCCCGCGGGTCGACCTCGCGACGGTGGGCCTGGCACCGCTCACCTCGATGTTCTTCATCGGCGAGAACGACCGCTGCCACGCCGACGATTACCGGCCGGAACTTCACGACTCCGACGGGCTTCAGATCGCGGCGGGCAGCGGGGAATGGCTGTGGCGCCCGCTGCACAATCCGCGCGACCGGCGCATCTCCAGCTTCATCGACCGCGACCCGAAGGGCTTCGGGCTGATGCAGCGCGATCGGACCTTCGAGACCTACCAGGACCTCGAAGCCTCCTACGACCGCCGGCCCGGCTATTTCGTGGAACCGGACGGCCCCTGGGGGGAGGGCGCGGTGATGTTGATGGAGCTTCCCACCGACACCGAGACCAACGACAACGTCGTCGCGTGCTGGCGGCCGGCGAACCCCTATCCGGCGGGCACGCCGGTCCCACTGTCCTACCGGGTTCGCGCCGTCGGCGGCGCCCCCCTCCATCCGGGGGGGCGCGTGATCAACACGTTCAGCGTCGCCCCAATGGCCAGCGGCACCGCCAAGGCCGAGGAGACCAAGGGCGGCCTGACGCGGCGCTTCCTCGTGGATTTCGCCGGCGGCGACCTCGACTACTATCGCGCCGATCCGAGCCGGGTGGAGGTGGTGGCCAGCACCTCCACCGGCCACATCACGCACAGTTCGGTGACGCCGAACCCGCATATCCGCGGCCTGCGGGCCGCTTTCGACGTGACCCTGGAGGCGCCGGGCCAGGCGACGGACCTGCGCGTCTTCCTGCGGGCCTCCGGCCGTGCCCTGTCGGAAACCTGGGTCTATCCCTGGACGGCCCGGTGAGGGCGCCCTCGATCCAGCCCGATCCGGCGCCGGTGGTGGAGATCCGCCCCGCGACCCTGGCCGACCTCGACGCCCTGGTGGCCCTCGAACACGCCGCCTTCGCCAGCGACCGTGCCGAGCGGCGGGCGATCCGCCACGCGATTCGCTCGGCCAGCATGTCGCTTCTCGTCGCGCTCACCCACGACGCGGCGGGGCAGGCGACCCTGGTGGGCTCCGCCACCCTGGAGCGCCGACGCGGCAGCCGCAGCGCTCGCCTCTCCTCCATCGCCGTGTCCCCGGCGCGGGCCGGTCTCGGGCTCGGCAGCCTCGTCCTCGATGCCGCCGAAGCGGATGCGCGCTCTCATGGCTGCGCACGCCTGCGCCTCGAGGTCCGAGCCGACAACGGTGCCGGAATCCGGCTCTACGAACGGCGGGGCTACACGCGCTTCGCCGCCATCCCGGATTACTACGAGGATGGCATGGAAGCCTGGCGCTACGAAAAGATCCTCTGAAACGCGTAAGCCCACCCCGGTTGGACCGGAGCGGGCGTTGCAGCCATCCGAACTCGGACGCTGGGTTCAGTCGCAGCTCTCCTTGGTGACCGTCTTGCGGTCGCCGAGATCGTTCTCCTTGGTCACGGTCTTCGAGGAGCACCCGTCGCTGGATTCCCGGCGCTCGACCGTGCGGCTCTCGGTGGACGGACGGTCGACAACGACGGTGTCGGGTGCATCGCGGCGGATGACCGTGGTCTCCGCCTGCACGGCCGAAGCGCCGAACAGCGTTGCCAGGGTGAGGGCGGCGATGATGGGGTTGCGCATGAACATCTCCCTTGAGGAAAATCTGCAGCCCCAACGGCGTTCATCCAGAAACCGTTCCGCTTGTTGGGTGGCGGACCAGCCGAAATCTTCTGGATCTCGTCCCCTCGGTGAACGATGCCCTGCCGACTTCGTCCTAGACCTTACGCGAGGGCCCCGGCGACGACGCTGGCGTAGGGCGTCGTCGGCCGGCCGATCAGGTCGCGCAGGGCGTGGCCGTCGTCGAACAGGGCACCTTGGGCGGCGCCGGCATCGGAATCCGCGAGGAGGCGCGCAACCCCTTCCGGTAGGCCCGCCGCGAGGAGGGCCGCCGCGTAATCCGCGGACGGCAGATCCTGGTAGCGGAGCGGCCGGCCGGAGGCCCGCGCGGCTTCCGCCGCGAAGTCGGGCAGGGTGTAGGCCTCGTCTCCCGCCAATTCGTAGATGCGCCCGGCTGCTTGGTCACCGGTGAGCACCGCGGCGGCGGCCTCGGCGTAGTCGGCACGGGCGGCGCTGGAGATCCGTCCCGTCCCGGCGCTTCCGAGCAGGACGCCGTGCGCGAGGGCCGACGGCAGGGACGCCGTATAGTTCTCGGTGTACCAGCCATTGCGCAGGATGATGGCGGGCAGGCCGGACTCCGTGAGGATCGCCTCGGTGGCGCGATGCTCCTCGGCAAGTCCGAGCGGCGAGGTGTCTGCGTGCAGCAGGCTGGTATAGGCGATCAGACCAACGCGCGCCCGGGCGGCGGCCGCGATGACGTTCCGGTGCTGGGCCACGCGCTGACCGATCTCGCTGGAGGAAATCAGCAGCAGCCGTTCGATTCCCGCGAAAGCCTCCGCGAGGGTTTCCGGGAGGGCGTAGTCGGCCACGCGCACCGCGACGCCCTGTGCGCGAAGGTCCTGCGCCGCCGGGCCTTCGCCCTGCCGGACGCCGGCGACGATCCGGGCGGCGGGGACCCGCCGCAGGAGGGCCGCGATCACGAGCCGTCCGAGTTGGCCGGTGGCTCCAGTGACGAACAGTCTCGATGACGGAATCTGGGACATGTCGGGCTGCCTCGTGGTTCTGACTCTCCACAAGGTCTATAAAAGAGACCGACAGGCCCCGTAAGGCGGCAGGTTTTCGAACCCTGGTTACCCGGAGGGAACCGCCCATGACCGATGGCCCTGATCTCGCGGAGCGGTTCGCGGCTTGGCAGGATCTCGGCTTCGACCCGCATCACTGCCCGGTTCGCGACGTGCTGAGTCACCTCGGCGACAAGTGGACGACCCTCATCATCGCGTCCCTTGCCGGCGGCACCCGCCGGTTCGGCGCCATCCACCGGGTGATCCCCGACATCTCGAAGCGGATGCTGACGCAGACCCTGCGCGACCTGGAGCGCGACGGCCTCGTCACACGGCGCGTGTTTCCCACGAGCCCTCCCAGCGTCGAATACAGCCTGACGCCCCTGGGTGGTTCGTTGCTCCGGCCCCTCGCCGGGCTGGTGGATTGGGCGGAGCGGAATCACCCCGCCATCCGCGCGGCCCGGATACAGTTCCAAGCCGAGCCGTGAGGGGCTAAATCCGGCCGCTCAACCCTCGATGCGCGAGAAGTCCGCGACCTCGCGGGTCGCCGCCCGCAGAGCGTTGAGCAGGGCGAGGCGGTTCTCGCGCAGGGCCGGCTCATCGGCATTCACCGTGACCCGCTCGAAGAACGCATCCACCGGAGCGCGCAGCGTGGAGAGAGCCTGCATGGCCCCGGCGAAATCCTCCGCCGCAACGGCCGCCGACGCAGTCTCGCGCGCCGCCACCAGGGCTTCGGCGAGGGCCCGCTCCTCCGGCTCGCCACGGGCGGCCAGGGCCGTGTCGGGGGCAGCGTCGTAGGCGCGGCCGTCCTTCTTCTCCTCGATGCGCAGGATGTTGGCGGCGCGCTTGTAGCCGGCCAGCAGATTCCGGCCGTCGTCGGTCTCGAGGAAGCTGCCCAGGGCCTCGACACGACGGACCACCATCAGCAGATCGTCCTGGCCCGGCAGGGCGAAGACGGCGTCGATGAGGTCGTGGCGGGCGCCCTTGTCGCGCAGGTAGACCTTCAGGCGATCGGCGAAGAAGGCGAGGAGGCTCGCGGCATCCGCGTCAGCGGCGCTCGCAGGCGCGTCGTCCTTCGCCGGGTTGCCGTAGTTCGCATGGCCGTCGGCGGCGGCTTGATAGCCGTCGCCAAGCAGCGACAGCTTGACGGTGTTCTCGATGAGCAGCCGGATCACTCCGAGCGCCGCGCGGCGCAGGGCGTAGGGGTCCTTGCTGCCCGTCGGCTTCTCGTCGATGGACCAGAACCCCACGAGGGTGTCGAGCTTGTCGGCGAGCGCCACGGCCACGGCGACGGCATCGGTGGGGACCCGGTCGGAAGGACCGACCGGCTTGTAGTGGTCCTCGATCGCCGCTGCGACACTCGAAGGTTCGCCCTGCAGTGCCGCATACTTGCGCCCCATCAGACCCTGAAGCTCGGGAAACTCGCCGACCATCTCGGTGACGAGGTCCGCTTTGGCGAGCGTCGCGGCACGCTCGGCCTGGTCCGGGTCGGCGCCGACCAGGGGTGCCAGCTCGCGGGCCAGGGCCGCGATGCGCTGCACGCGCGCGCCCTGCGTGCCGAGCTTCTCGTGGAACACGATGCTGTCGAGCTTCGGCAGCCGGTCCTCGAGGCGGATCGCCTTGTCGGTCTCCCAGAAGAACTTGGCGTCCGACAGGCGTGCGCGCACCACCCGCTCGTTGCCGGCAGTGATGGCGAGGCCACCGTCACTGGCGACCAGATTCGAGGTCAGGACGAAGGCCGGCGCGAGGGTGTCGGTGCCGGCTTGGCGCAGGACGAAGCACTTCTGGTTGGCCCGGATGGTGGCGCGGATGGCCTCCGACGGGATGTCGAGGAAGGCCTCGTCGAAGGAGCCCATCAGCACCACGGGCCATTCGACGAGGCCGGCGACCTCCTCCAGCAACCCCTCGTCCTCCACCAGTTCGAGGCCCCGCGCGAAGGCGAGGTCGCGGGCGTCGTGCAGGATGATGTTTTTGCGCCGCTCCACGTCGAGCACGACCTTCGCGCGCTCCAGGGCCTGCACGTAATCGTCGAAGCGCCGGACCTCGATGGCCTCCGGCGCCAGGAATCGGTGGCCGTAGGTCGTGGTTCCGGCAACGATGCCGTCCACCGCGAACGGCACCACGTCCGGCGTCTCGGTCTCCGGTCCGAAGGTGGCCACGATGGACTGGAGCGGACGCACCCAACGGAGGGCGCCCGGTTGTGCCGAGGCCTTGCCCCAGCGCATCGATTTCGGCCACGGGAAGCCGCGGATGATCTGCGGCAGGATCTCGGCGAGGACGTCGAGGGTCTCGCGCCCGGGCCGCTCGATCACCGCGACGTAGAATTCGCCCTTCTTCGGGTCGTTGACGATGGTCGCCTGATCGAGGCTCGCCAGCCCAGCACTCTTCAGGAAGCCCTGGACCGCGCCCTCCGGTGCCCCGACCCGGGGCCCTTTGCGCTCCTCGCGCACGTCCTGGCCGCGCGGCGGCAGGCCGGCCACGTGCAGCGCCAGCCGACGCGGCGTTGCGAAGGCCTTGGCGCCCTCGTAGAGGAAGCCGCGCTCCACGAGGGCGTCGGTGACGAGCTTCTTCAGGTCGTCGGCCGCCCGCCGCTGCATGCGGGCGGGAATCTCTTCGGAGCGCAGTTCGAGGAGGAGGTCGGGCATGGGATCAGGCGGCGTCCAGGTGATGGTGTTCGGGGTGACGGGCGCGGTCGGCGTTGCGGATCACGCCGCGCCACCACCCGCCGTGCGCAGGTACGCCGCCCCGCAGGCCTTCGCGAGTTCGCGCACCCGCAGGATGTAGCTCTGGCGCTCGGTCACCGAGATGACGCCCCGGGCGTCGAGCAGGTTGAAGACGTGGCTCGCCTTGATGCACTGGTCGTAGGCCGGCTGCGCCATCCGGTGCCGGCCGGTCTCGTCCTCCGGCGCACCGGCGTCGAGATAGGTCCGGCAGGCCTTTTCCGCGTCGGTGAACTGGCGAAACAGCATGGCGGTGTCCGCCGCCTCGAAGTTGTGGCGGGAATATTCCTGCTCGGACTGGAGAAAGACGTCGCCGTACGACACCCGATCCTCGCCCGTCCCACCATTGAAATTCAGGTCGTAGACGTTCTCGACGCCCTGGACGTACATTGCCAGCCGCTCAAGCCCGTAGGTGAGTTCGCCCGCCACGGGGGCGCACTCGAAGCCGGCGACCTGCTGGAAATAGGTGAACTGGCTCACCTCCATGCCGTCGCACCAGCACTCCCAGCCGAGGCCCCAGGCCCCGAGGGTCGGGCTCTCCCAGTCGTCCTCGACGAAGCGGATGTCGTGCAGCTTCAAGTCGACCCCGATGGCGTCGAGGGAAGCGAGGTAGAGCTCCTGCAGGTTGGGCGGGTTCGGCTTCAGGATCACCTGGAACTGGTAATAGTGCTGCAGCCGGTTCGGGTTCTCGCCGTAGCGGCCATCCTTCGGCCGCCGCGAAGGCTGGACATAGGCGGCCTTCCAGGACTTCGGGCCGAGCGCCCGCAGGGTCGTCGCCGGATGGAAGGTACCTGCACCGACTTCCATGTCGTAGGGCTGCAGGATCACGCAGCCCTGCGCCGCCCAGAATCGCTGCAGGGTCAGGATCAGGCCCTGGAACGAGGTTTTGGGCGCGAGATCGACGGCGCTCGACATGGGTTTTCCGGTCCGTGGAGGGGCGGCCAGCGTTTAAGAGGCGGCCCGGTTGTGTCAAGCGACGGCACCGCACCATGGGCGTGCGTCGCCACACACAATTCGGCCACGATTCGCCTTAGCGGTGGAACGGTCTCGCTTGCTGCCAAGTTTATTGGGCAATCAAGGGGTTCTCACCGTCCTCAAGGGCGGTCGACAATTTGGAACATCGCGCCATGCGCTCGTCCTTCACAGTCTTCGCCGCCCTCGTCGCAGCATCCCTGGTGGCCACCCCGCTGGTGATCACGGCGTCGAACGCGCTCGCCACGGCGGAGTATTCGGATACGGTCACGATGCCCGCCGCCGTGACGCCGATCGAGGTCGCGGCCGTGCCGGCCCCCGCCGTTGCCGAGACCTGCGCCCGGAAGGTCCGGGTGGTCTATGCCGGTTACGGCACCGAGAGCTGCAAGCGCTGAAATCCGCAAACGCTGAGATCCTACAAGCCGTAGCGGGCGAAGGCCGCGCGATCCTCGATCGCTGCCAGAACTTCGCCCGCGACGCTGCTGCCGGGCACCGAGCGCCGCAACAGTCGAGCGACGAGCGAGCCCTTCTTCTCGGCGATAAAGACGAGGTCGACCTTGTCGCCGTAGCGTGCCCGCAGGGTCGAGCGGGCATCCCCCAGGCCGTCGACGAGACCCAGCGGTAGCGCCTGCTGGCCGGTCCAGACAGCCCCCGTGAACAGGTTTTCGCCATTAGGCGCGAGCCTCGGGCGGCGGGCGCCGACGAGGGCCGTGAACAGGGCCTGCACGTCCGTCTGGATAGCCCTGAGACGCGCCACGTCGGCCGGATCCTCCGGACGGAACGGGTCGAGCATTCCCTTGGCCTCACCCTGGGTGTGCACCCGGCGATCGATGCCGATGCGCTCGATCAGCCGGTCGAATCCAAACCCGGCCGAGACGACGCCGATCGATCCGACCAGCGACATCGGATCGGCGATGATCTCGTCGGCCGCGCAGGCGATCATGTAGCCGCCTGACGCCGCGACATCCTCCACGAAGGCCAGGACCGGAAGCTTCTTCTCGGCCGCCAGGGCGCGGATGCGCTGGTGAATCAGGTGCGATTGCGCCGGAGCGCCGCCGGGTGAGTTGATGACCAGCGCGACGGCGGCGATGCCGGGCGTCGCGAAGGCGCGATCGAGGCTGCTCGCGAGACTGCCGATCGACAGTCCGGCGCGGAACGGCGACACGGCGCCGATCGCCCCGCTGAGCCGCAGGACGGCGACGCGCGGCTCCGCACGGCGCCAGCGTCGGGGAAGCAGCGCGCGCAGGGGACCAGGCAGGGAAACGGGCATGCGGCCTCGACTCGGATCGGAGGAGCGGAAGGGTGTTGCGCGTCGGCCACGGAGGGCAGGGTCGCTCGAGCGGTGAGGTGGGGCGGGGCGAACCCTTTTGCCAGCGTCGCCGTTGTCGCCTCACGCCGCCGCATCGTGGCGGCCCGCGCGCCTCCCGGGGAGGCCCGCGCAGCAGCGAAGGAGACGCAACCATGCGCATGATGCGTTGGATGGCCCTGGCACTCGGCATGCTGGCCGGTGCGATGGGATTTGGAGCGACGACGACCGCCGCGCCGATGCCCGTGGCGGGTATCGAGGCCGGTGCGCAGGCCCCCCTGGTGGCGCAGGCCCGGTGGCACGGACATCGGCGTCATTGGCATCACCGCCGGCACTGGCACCATCGCCACCACGGGTATCGCCGCCACCATTGGCGCCGGCACCACGGCTGGGGCCACCGCCATCACGGCTGGCATCGGCCTTATCGGGTCCGGACGTTCTACTGAGCGCGCCCCTCAGGGGACCTCGACGCCGGCATCGACCCACCCGCGACCCTCGTGAAGGGCCGCGGCGTGCGGGGTGAAGCGGCCCTCGTCGTCATGAAGGACGACGGGCGGCAGGAGTCGCAGCGGAGCCCGGCTTCCCTTCACGCCGCTCACGAGGATGCGGATCGCCGGCTGATTCCGCCTGGCGTGGACCGGCCGGATCGCCAGCGCGCCGAAGCGGCCGCGGGCGGCGTCGAGGCAGGCGGGGAGGTGATCCGCCCGGTGGATCAGGCCGAGCCGACCTTGTGGGCGGAGCAGATCGACGCAGCTGCGCATCCAGGCCTCGATCCCGCCGTCCGAAAAGGTATGCGCGCTGGCTTTGCCGATCACGGGGGAGGGCCGGTGTCGTCCGGGCTCGAAGTAGGGCGGGTTCGTCAGGAGGAGGTCGGCGAGGCCGGGCGTCAGGCCATCGGCCTGCCGACGCAGTCCGGGCGCCAGCACGTCCGCCTCGATGACCGTCGTGCGGTTTACCAAGCCATTCGCCTCTGCGTTGCACCGGGCGTAAGCCGCCAGGTCCGGGTCGCGTTCCACCAGCACCACGCGGCAGTCGGGGCTCCGCAGGGCCACCGCGAGGCCCACCGCACCGCTCGCCGCCCCGACGTCGCAGACGACCGCACCGGGCTCGGGTGCCAGGAGCCCCGCCAGAAGGACCGCGTCCGTGCCGGCCCGATGCGCGCCGCGCGGCGGCTGGATCAGGCGAAGCCGTCCGCCGAGCCAGAGATCGGCCCCGGGCTCAGGCATCCCGCAACTCGTGGGCGAGGCCCGCATCCGTGAGGAGGCGGCGCGCCTGCATCGCCTGATCCCGCGGCACCAGGAGACGCCGCGCGAAGGCGCCGATGGAGCCTTCGAGAAAGCTCATGTGCTGGTCGGCGACGAGGGCCGGAATGGCTGCGGCCTCCAGGATCGACTGGGCGAACCCGATCAGGACCACGTCGTTGCTGCGAATGAGTTCGGTCATACACGCTCTCCCCGGCGCCATCCCGGGCACCGCCCCTGAATGTATAGCTTGCGGCATGGTGCGTGTTGCAGCGCCTCCGGGCGCATGCGATGGGGTGTCACGGACGCGGTCGATTGGATCGCGCCGCGTTGGCGTAGGGAAGCGGGAGGCCTCAAGGTCTTGGGCGTCGTAGTTCCGATCGATGAGAGAAGTCCCGATCCCGAGGCGAGCCTGGCCGACCTCGTCGCCCTGGTGTCCGGTGGGATGGAGCGCGTCAACGCGACGATCCTGTCGCGCACCGGATCCGACGTCCAGATGATTCCCGAAGTCGCCAACCACCTGATCTCCTCGGGCGGCAAGCGCCTTCGGCCGATCCTCACGCTCGCGACCGCCGATCTCTGCCACTATGTCGGCGACGGCGCGGTGAAGCTCGCCGCCAGCGTCGAGTTCATGCACACCGCGACCCTCCTGCACGACGATGTGGTCGACGGCAGCGACATGCGTCGCGGCAAGGTAGCGGCCCGCATCAAGTGGGGGAACGAGGCCAGCGTCCTGGTGGGCGATTTCCTCCTCGGCCAAGCCTTCCGCATGATGGTGGAGGTCGGATCGCTGAAGGCCCTCGACATCCTGTCGGCGGCGGCCACCATCATCGCCGAGGGCGAGGTGATGCAGCTCACCGCGGCGAAGAACACAGAAACGAGCGAGGCCGAGTATCTCGCGGTGATCAGCGCCAAGACGGCGGAGTTGTTCGCCGCTGCCTGCGAGGTCGGTCCGGTCCTGGCTGAGCGCGACGCCGCCGAGCAGGCAGCCTGCCGCGCCTACGGCATGAACCTCGGCATCGCCTTCCAGCTCATCGACGACGTCCTCGATTACGGCGGCACCAGCGATACCCTGGGCAAGAATGTCGGCGACGATTTTCGCGAGGGCAAGATCACGCTGCCCATCGTCCTGGCGGTGCGTCGTGCCACGGGTAGCGAGCGCGGCTTCTGGAAGCGGACGCTCGAACTCGGCGAGGTCACGGACAACGATCTCGAAACAGCGCGCGCCATCCTGCGGCGTCACGGCGCCCTAGAGGAAACGATGGCGCGCGCCCGCCTGTACGGCGACCGGGCCCGGGATGCCCTGAAGACGTTCCCGCCGAGCCCGATGAAGCACGCCCTGCTGCAGGTCGTCGACTTCTGCATCGCCCGGGCGCACTGAGCGTCCCGGAGCAGCGTCGGATCGTCAGGCTGCCGCCTGGCGCATGACCGGCGGCGGAGCGAGGGCCACGCGCTCGCAATCGGTGACCTCGGACGTTTCGGCCGAGGACGGCGCGATCACGATCCGGCCCGCGTCGTCGGACCATTGCGTGAGAAGACCGTCGGTGGTGGCCTTGTCCATGGGCCGCCCGAAGAGGTAGCCCTGGCCGTAGGTGCACCCCTGGCCGGCAAGCCAATCGACGCTGGTCCCGCTCTCGATGCCCTCGGCCGTTGTGAGAAGGCCGAGGCTGGAGCCCAGGGCGATGATCGCATCCACGAGCTTGGCGCGCTCGCTGCTCAGCCGCATCGATTCCACGTAGCTGCGGTCGATCTTCAGCTTGTCGAACTGCAGTTCGCGCAGATGGTAGAGGCTGGAATATCCGGTCCCGAAATCGTCGAGGGCGATGCGGACGCCAAAGCTCTGGAGCGACTTCAGGGCGGTCCGCGCTGCTTCGAGATCGTTGACCAGGGCCGTCTCGGTGATCTCGATCTCCAGGCGTCCCGGTGCGAACCCGGTCTCCGTCAGGATGCCGAGGATCTGCTCGGGCAGGTGCGGATCGCGCAGCTGCAGCGGTGAGATGTTGATCGCCAGCTGGAGATGGGCCGGCCAGAGCCGAGCGTCCCGGCAGGCCCTGCGCATCAGCGACCAGGTGAGTTCGGCGATCAGACCGGTCTCCTCGGCCAGGCTGATGAAATCGGCCGGGGTCAGGACGCCCAGCCGGGGATGATTCCAGCGGGCCAGCACCTCGAACCCGATGAGATCGCGGCCGGGCAGCGACACCACCGGCTGGTAGAACGGCTCGATCTCGCCCTGCTCGATGCCGACCCGCAATTCCCCTTCAAGCCGGGCGCGTGCCTTCAGGGCCTGACCCATGTCGAGATGGAAGAACCGGTAGGTCCCGCGCCCATCCCGCTTGCCCTGGTACATGGCGACATCGGCGGCGTGCAGCAGCGCCTCGGCGGTGCGACTCTCTTCCGTCGCCGTCGCGATTCCGATGGTGGCGCCGATCTCGAGACGGCTCTGGGTCCAGGCGATCGGCTGAGAAAGCGAGGCGATGATGCCCTGCGCGAGCCGCGCCAGAGCTTCCGGATCGCTGTCGGTGTCGAGAAGAAGAGCGAACTCATCGCCCCCGAGGCGCGCGACGAGGCTCTGGGGCGGCGCGAGGGCCCGCAGGCGATCGGCGATGACGCAGAGGACGGCGTCACCCGCGGCATGACCATGGACGTCGTTCACCGGCTTGAAGCGGTCGAGGTCGATCAGCATTACGGCGACCCGCGGGAGACCGGTGGCCACGCGGATGCGCGCCGCCAGAGTTTCGCCGAACAGCCGGCGATTGGCGAGACCCGTCATCGCATCGTGGCGTGCGACGGCCTCGGCATGCGCCTCGGCCCCGTCCCGATCCTGCATCGCCTTGCGCAGCTTGAACGACTTGCGGACGGCCGCCACGACCACGCCCAGGCTCATGCAGAGGGACAGCATCAGCAGATCCTGAAGCTGATGCGTCCGGGTCGCGTCGATGAGAACCGTGAAGAACCCCAGCTGGGTGCCGACGATCCAGATGCAGGAGCCGATCATCATCAGGCACAGGAGTTCTCGGAGCTCGCCCTCTCCCCACGAGTTGTTTTTTTGGTTGGGCATGCACCGCTCCTTGCGCGCGCCGATCCTGCAGCCTCAAACCTTGAGCGAGCGTAAAGCTGACGTCTGAAGTCGGCGCCGTTGCACGGAAAGTTGCTATCCCACCAAGAGGGCGAATGCTTAGCGCAGCATTGCTGCCGTGACCCACCAGCCTGGATGAACTGCCGCGATGCTGCGTGCGGCGCGGGCCGCCTCGGACCGATGCCCGAAAATGCCGAACACCGTCGCGCCGGACCCCGACATCCGCGCCAAGCGGCATCCGGGGGCGGCCCGCAGGGCCCCGAGCGCCACGTCGATCACCGGGGCGAGGCTCCGCGCCGGGGTTTCGAGGTCGTTGTGGGCAGGGGTGATCGCGCGCAGGAGGGCATCCGCCCCGAGACCGGGGGCGATGACGGGATGCGCGCCGGTGCCGTGGCGATCGCCGACCGCGAGCCCGAGCGCGCGGAACACCGGCGCAGTCTCGACCGGGACGCCCGGATTGATGAGGACCGCCGGCAGCGGGGTCATATCCAGGGCGGGTCCGACGGCTTCGCCGGCGCCCGCCATCATGCGGGCGCGTGGGACAAGACAGACCGGGACATCGGCGCCGGTGGCACGGGCGGCCGCGACCAGGTCCGGATCGTCGGGGGCGATGTCGTTCAGGCGGCCCAGAAGGCGCAGGGCCGCCGCGGCGTCGGAGGAGCCGCCGCCGATGCCTGCGGCGACGGGCAGGCGCTTCACAAGATGGAAGGTGCCCTGGCGGAGATCGGGACGAAGGCGGGCGAGGTGACGCGCCGCGCGGATGACGAGGTTGTCGTCGAGGGGGCCGGCCGGGCCGGCCGTCGGCCCCGAAACGGTCAGCGCCAGGTCGGGACCCGGCTCCAGGCTGAGCGTGTCGCCGGCGCCGGTGAAGACCACGAGACTTTCGAGCTCGTGATAGCCGTCGCCGTCCCGGCGGCCGAGGACGTGAAGGGTGAGGTTGATCTTCGCCGGAGCGCGGGTGACGAGGAGGGGCACGGACACTCGGGGCTCATGGGTCGGGCAATCGCGGGGCCGGTCTGGCCCCGCGACGCGCGTTCCGTCAAGCCTTCGGGCCGATCAACCACCGCTCTTCTTGTCGGCCGCGCCCGGGGGCTCGTTCGGGGCCGGGGCGCCCTTCGGCAGCTCGGGGTTCACCTTGCTCTCGGGCGGATTCTCGGCGGTGGCAGCGGGCTTCTCGAGTTCCGGCAAGCCGTCCTTGAGCTTGGCATTGATCTTCTCGAGGTCGTCCGGCTCAGGGTTCAGGTCCTTGGCGTGCTGCCATTGGAACTTGCCCTCCAGGCGACGCCCGGCGCGCCAGTAGGCGTCGCCCAGGTGGTCGTTGATGGTCGGATCGCCGGGCTTCAGCTCGATCGCCTTTTCCAGCTCGCGCACCGCGTCGTCCCAGCGGCCGAGGCGGAAATAGGCCCAACCCAGGCTGTCGATGATCATGCCGTCGCGCGGGGCCGCATCGACGGCCTGCTTCAGCATCGTGAAGGCCTCGTCGATGTTCATGTTCTGGTCGACCCAGGAATAGGCCAGGTAGTTCAGCACCTGGGCCCGGGCGCCGGGCTGGCTCGCGGGCACCAGCTCAAGGGCCTTCTTCAGGTCGGCCTCGGCCTTCGGCCACTGCTTGGCGCGCTCGTAGGCGGTCCCCCGGAAGTAGAACGTCGTCCAATAGTTCGCGGCCGGCTTGTCGCCGATCAGCCCGATGGCACGGCTGTAGGTCTCCGCCGCCTCCTCGTACTTCTTGCGCGAACGCTGGACGTTGCCGAGCGCCGTGACGACGTCGATGTCGTCCGGATGCGCCTTCATCGCGGCATCAAGATGGGCGATGGCCTCGTCGCCCTTGCCCATCTGCTCCAGGTTCAGTCCGACCTGGACGTCGGCATTGAGGCGCAGGGGCGAGGTGGTGGGGATCTGCGAATAGGCCTCGTTGGCCCGCTCGGTCTGCTTCATCCGGTCGAGGATGTCGGCAAGGGTGAGCCGCGCGAGGGCGTGGTCGGGGGCGAGGTAGAGGGCGAGGCGCAGGTAAACCACCGCCGGCAGTTCGTCGCCCTGGGTTGAGCCGGCCGAGCCGAGACCGTACAGCACCTCGCCCGCGCCCTCCTGCGCCGAGTTGACGAGGCGGCTGAGGGGTTTGCCCTCCTTCAGCTTGGTCAGGGCATCGCGCACGATGGGGTGGCGCGGCAGCAGCTTGTCGAACTCGGTATAGGCCTGGATCGCGAGGTCGGTGCGGCCGGCCTGGGCCTCGAAGCGCGCATAGGCGTCGACGATGCGCAGGGTGTTGCGGTCGGCGTCGTAGGCGGCCTTGAGGCGGCGCTCGGCTTCCGCCTGATCGCCGACGAGGCTGGCGATCAGCCCGGCATGGAAGTCGCGGAAGGTGTTGTAGTAGCGTTCGCCCTTGAGCTTGTTGATGGTCTCCAGCGCGCGCTTGCCGTCGTTGGCCCCGGCGAAGGCCCAGGCGGTGAGCAGCGTCCCGGTCAGGTCGGCGGCGGCCCCCCGGCCGCTGCGCGCGAAGTTCTGGCGGGCCTGGGCGAACTGTCCCGCCTTGATCTGGCGCACGCCGAGGGCGAGCTGGGCGAGGCCGTTCGAGCCGTCGCGGCTGGTCAGCCGTTCGGCGGCCCGGAAGGCGTCCGGGAGGGAGCCGTCGGCGAGCAGCGACACGAAGGCGCGCTCCAGCAGCTCGGCGTTGCGGGGATCGGCCTTCACGGCCTCGCGGTAGTAGCTCGCGGCGGCTGCGGTGTCCTTGGAGGCACCGGCGATGTAGGCCGAGAGGAAGTTGCCCTCCAGCGACTCCGCGGGCTCGTATTCGGAGATCGGAGCGGATTCCCGCGGCTGAGCCGCGTAGGCCGCCGGCGAGTTCGCGAGGCAGACGGCGAGGGCCGAGAGGACCCGGCGGCCGGTCCGGCTGGTTTTGGCTGTTCCGTTCATGGGCACCGATCACGGCTCCTGCGCACCGGCCATCTCGGTGGCCGGGCTCGTTCGGGGCGGGACACTGGACTCTTACCGCCATCCTCGCAAGGCATAAGGATGGCGGCCCCTGCGCCCGCCATCCCCCCTCATTCGACCGTGATCCGGGCGGCGGACCGGCCCCCTCACATGTTCGGGTAGTTCGGCCCGCCCGGTCCTTCCGGGGTCTCCCAGTTGATGTTCTGGTTCGGATCCTTGATGTCGCAGGTCTTGCAGTGGACGCAGTTCTGGGCGTTGATCTGGTAGCGTACGCCGTCGCTGGCGCCGGCATCCTCCACCCATTCGTAGACGCCCGCCGGACAGTAGCGGGCCGACGGGCCACCGTAGACGTCGTGCTCGGAGGCCTTCTGCAGCTCCATGTTTCGCACCTTGAGGTGGGCCGGCTGGTCCTCCTCGTGGTTGGTGTTCGACAGGTAGACCGAGGAGAGTCGGTCGAAGGTCAGCTTGCCGTCGGGCTTGGGATAGACGATCGGCTTCACCTCGCTCAGCGGCTTCAGCGTCGCGTGGTCCGGCTTCCCGTGGCGCAGCGTTCCGAAGGGCGAGGCGTCCAGGATGGTGTTCGACCACATGTCGAGCCCGCCGAGGCCGACGCCGACGAGCGTGCCGTACTTCGACCAGAGCGGCTTGACGTTGCGTACGCGCTTCAGGTCCTGGCCGATGGCGCTGTCGCGCCAGCCGTTCTCGTAGGTCTCGAGCTCGTCGCCCTGCCGGCCGGATTCGAGTGCCTGCGCCAGGGCCTCGGCCGCCTGCATGCCGGAGAGGACCGCATTGTGCGAGCCCTTGATGCGGGGCACGTTCACGAAGCCGGCGGAATCGCCCACGAGGCAGCCGCCCGGGAACACGAGCTTCGGCACCGACTGCCAGCCGCCCTCCATGATGGCGCGCGCGCCGTAGCCGATGCGCTTGGCCCCGTCGAAGGTCTCGGCGATCATCGGGTGGGTCTTGAAGCGCTGGAACTCCTCGAAGGGCGAAAGGGTCGGATTCTCGTAGTTCAGGTGCGTGACGAAGCCGACCGAGAGCAGGCCGTCGTCGAAATGGTAGAGCCAGGAGCCGCCGCCGGCCTTGTTCGGCAGGGGCCAGCCCATGGTGTGCTGCACGAGGCCGGCCTGGAACTTGTCAGGGGCGAGCTGCCAGAGTTCCTTGACGCCGAGGCCGTACTTCTGGTGGTCGCTGTAAGCGTTGAGCTTAAAGCGATCGATCACCGTCTTGGTCAGCGATCCGCGCGCGCCCTCACCGAAGACCGTGTACTTGGCCCGCAACTCCATGCCGCGGGTGTAGTCGTCGCGCGGCTCACCGGACTTGCCGATGCCGAGGTCGCCCGTGGCGACGCCCACGACGACGCCGGATTCGTCGTAAAGCACCTCGGATGCCGGGAAGCCCGGGTAGATCTCGACGCCGAGCTCCTCGGCCTTGGCGCCGAGATACTTCGTCACGTTCGAGAGCGAGCCGACGAAGTTGCCGTGGTTCGACATCAGCTTGGGGAAGAACAGGTTCGGCATGGTAAGGCCGCTGTTCTTGGTCAGGAACATGAACTCGTCGCGCGCGACCGCCGTCTTGAGCGGGCGCGCCTCGTCTTGGCGCCAGCCGGGCAGCAGGCTGTCGAGGCCCGAGGGATCGATCACCGCGCCCGACAGGATGTGGGCACCGACCTCTGAGCCCTTCTCCACCACGACGATGCTGGCATCGGCGGACAACTGCTTGAGGCGGATGGCGGTCGCGAGCCCGGCCGGCCCGGCCCCCACGATGACCACGTCGAATTCCATCGCCTCGCGTTCGGGCAGCGCCATCCGTCATCCTCCTGTGAGGCCCTGCTTTGCCGCGGGGCCCTCGTCATTCGTCCCGATCGTCCGTCTACGGACCGACGATCCCGTGTCCGGCGATCACTCTCAACCCATTCCAACCTGAGAACGCAAGCGGCGCCAAGGTCTCGGGGGCAGCGGGTGACGATGTCGCGCGGTTCAAAAGGCAGTGCGCAGCGTCGCACGCCCGGTTGTCCACAACTGCGTGAGGCGCCACATCGGGATTATGAGCCAGAGCGACGACCGACAGCGGGATCTCATCGCCAGCCTCGATTTTCACGTCGAGGCCGGACTCGACCTCTTCCTCGACGAGGCGCCCCACGACCGCTTCTCGGAGGCCGAGGCGCCCGAGCCGATGACGGCGCCCCCCGCACGGCCCACGCCTTTGCGCGACGCGCCGGCCCCGCCGCGGCCACCCTTGCCCGGCGCCGGCATGGTCCTGGCCGATTTGCCCCAGCGCGGCGCGGCCCCGCCGCCGGCCCGGACCTTCGGCCAGTCGGCCGCGTCCAAGCCTGGGGAGGCGGCCGGCGATGCGCGTGCGCGGGCCCGCGACGTGCAGAGCCTCGACGAGCTGGAGGCGCTGCTCGCCGGCTTCGATGGTTGCCCGCTGAAATTCACCGCTAAGAACCTCGTCTTCGCCGACGGCAATCCGGCGGCGAAGCTGATGTTCATCGGCGAGGCCCCGGGGGCCGACGAGGACCGCGTCGGCAAACCCTTCATGGGCCGTTCGGGCAAGCTACTCGACCGCATGATGGCGGCCATCGGCCTCGACCGGACGAACGCTTACGTCACCAACATCGTGCCGTGGCGGCCGCCGGGGAACCGCAACCCGACCCCGCAGGAGGTCTCGATCTGCAGGCCGTTCATCGAACGGCAGATCGAACTCGCCGATCCGGACCTCATCGTTTGCCTCGGCAGCCCGGCGACGCAGGCGGTCACCGGCACCAAGGACGGCATCTTGAAGGCGCGCGGTCGCTTCTACCCCTACCGCGTTGGGAGCCGCGAGATCCGTGCCCTGGCGACGCTGCATCCGGCCTATCTCCTGCGCCAGCCGCTGCAGAAGCGCCTCGCCTGGCGGGACTTCCGGACCTTGCGCGCCGCCCTCGACGGGAAGGCCTGAGCCCGCTTGGACCGGCGCCCAAGCGGAACCGTATCCCGTAGCTGCGACTTACTTCACGCGGCCGTGTGTGACGCCGCGTGGCCGGACAGGGTGTAACGAGATCATGCGCTGGGAAGATTTCCGCTCGTCGGACAATGTCGAGGATCGGCGCGGCGAAGGTGGCGGCGGTGGCGGGTTCGGCTTTCCCGGCGGCGGAGCCGGTGGCCTTGGCATCGGCACCATCGTGATCCTGTGCATCATCGGATGGGTCACGGGCATCAACCCGGCGGTCCTGATCGGCGGTGCCGAGCAGATGTCCGGCGGCGGACGCCCGCGCCAGGAACAGGTCGACCCCCAGACCCAGGCCCAGCGCAAGACCAAGCCGACGGACGAGAGCGGGCGCTTCGCCGCCGCGATCCTCGGCAACACCGAGGACGTGTGGAAGGAGGTCCTGCCGAACCAGACGGGCCGCCAGTACCGCCCGACCGCGATGGTGCTCTACACCGGCGGCACCCGCAGCGGCTGCGGCTCGGCCCAGGCTGCCATGGGGCCGTTCTACTGTCCGATCGACAAGAAGGTCTATCTCGACACTTCGTTCTTCAAGGAGATGGAGCAGAAGTTCGGCGTGAAGGGCGACTTTGCCTACGCCTACGTCATCGCCCACGAGGTCGGCCATCACGTGCAGGACGAACTCGGCATTCTTGGCAAGGTCCAGGGCCGCCAGCAGAACGCGTCGAGCAAGACCGAGGCGAACCAGCTGTCCGTGCGCACCGAGCTCATGGCCGACTGCCTCGCGGGCGTCTGGGCCAAGAATTCCAACGACAAGTATAACGCCCTGGAGCAGGGCGACATCGAAGAGGCGATGCAGGCGGCGAGCGCCATCGGCGACGACAAGCTTCAGAAGCAGTCGCAGGGGTATGCCGTGCCGGATTCCTTCACGCACGGCTCATCCGAGCAGCGGATGCGCTGGTTCATGACCGGCTATCGCAGCGGACAGACGAAATCCTGCGACACGTTCCGGGCCGCGCGGAACTGAGCTGCAGCCGGCGCGCTGTCGGGGGGCGGGACTTTCGCGTAGGATCGGTCCCGTCCCGCCCGCGTTCGGTTGAAGGCATTCCAAGATGGTCGCATCCGACAAGACCCGCAGCTTCATCCCGCTGGTCATCGCGGTCCTCACGGTATCGGACACCCGCAGCGAGGAGGACGACCGCTCCGGCGACACCCTCGTCGAGCGCCTCACGGCGGCGGGGCACACCCTGGCCGCCCGCGCCATCGTCCCCGACGAGGTCGAGGCGATCCGCGGACAGGTCGAGCGCTGGAGCCGTGACCCGGCCGTCGACGTGGTCATCACCACGGGCGGCACCGGTTTCACGGGCCGCGACGTGACGCCCGAGGCCATCGAGCCCCTGTTCGAGAAGCGCATGGATGGTTTCTCGGCCGTCTTCCACCGCATTTCCTACGACAAGATCGGAACCTCGACCTTGCAGTCGCGCGCCACGGCGGGCGTCGCGAACGCGACCTACATCTTCGTTCTGCCCGGCTCGCCCGGCGCCTGCCGCGACGCTTGGGACGGCATCCTAGCCGCGCAGCTCGACTACCGCCATCGGCCCTGCAACTTCGTCGAGATCATGCCCCGCCTGGACGAGCACCTGCGTCGCGGCGCTTCGATCTCGGTGTAGGCGGGACGGTCGACCCGCGATCCGCGGCGATTACGCCCGATCAAGGCGCGCCGCGAGCGGGCGGGCCTTCAAACGGCGGTTGAATTTCGGGCCCGCCAGCAGGCGTTCGCGGCGCACCAGATCGCCTGGGCGTGGAGCGTTCACGCCGATGACGCGCTCCCCTCCGGCGGCCAGGCGTGCCGGCAGGCCGGTATGGGGGCGGCGCAAGCGGGCCAAAGACACCTCCGGGCGGGCCGTCCCGATGAAGCGGTCCAGAAGACGGATCCAACCCTCGGCGGGAACATCGCCGGCCTCGAGACACAGGACCCAGTCCCGGCGCGCGATCTTCGCACCGGCCGACCAGGGCGACGACCCACGACCACGCAGAACGACCGTTGCGCCGGTCGCCTCGGCCACGGCCTCGATCATCGCATTCGCGACCGGCACGACGATCACCGCGTCACCGACGAGTCCTGCCGCAACTCCGGCGACCAGCGCGCCTAGCGTATCGGCGAGGTGATCGACGGAATCGGGATCGGCAGGCCGCGCCACGAAGATGAGAGCCGAAAGCATGCGCGCGCATACCGTATTTTCGCGTAGCGCCAAGCCACATCGCGGCGACGCAGACGACGCAAATGGGTAGAAACGCGACACGACACGCGTTCTGCCTGAAATTTTTGCAGCGACCCGAACATTTGTTCATGATACGTTCTCGTCCGATCCCAACGGATGAACACCGCCTATGCCAGCCGACGCCACTCGCCCATCGTCCGCCGGCCCCGCGGCTGCGCGACGCCTCGGCGAGACCACATTGCAGCCGATGGGGCGGCGGGGCCGGGGTGCCACGGCCAATCCGAGCGGACGGTACGAGGCGGCCCGACGGGAAACCTTCGACGACGGCTGGTCCGGGAATGAGGAGGCGGTCCCCGTCCGGACTGAGGTGCGGCCGGAGCGTGCCCGCACGCTGATCACCCGCAACACCTCGCCCGACATCTCGTTCGATCGCTCGATCAATCCCTACCGCGGCTGCGAGCACGGCTGCGTCTACTGCTTCGCCCGTCCGAACCATGCCTATGTCGGCCTGTCACCGGGCCTCGACTTCGAGACCAAGCTGTTCCGGAAGGTGGGTGCCGGCGCTCTGCTCGAAACGGAGTTGTCGGCACCGGGCTACCGTCCCGCCACCATCGCCCTGGGCACCGCCACCGATCCCTACCAGCCGATCGAACGGGAGCATCGCGTCACCCGCGCGGTGCTGGAGGTCCTGGCGCGGTTCCGCCACCCGGTCGGCATCGTGACGAAATCGAATCTCGTCGTGCGCGATCTTGACCTCCTCACCGACCTCGCGCGCGACGGTCTCGTGAAGGTCGCGATCTCGGTGACCACCCTCGATCCCGTCCTGGCACGCCGGCTGGAGCCCCGCGCGCCGCATCCGCAAAAGCGCCTGGACGCGATCGCCCGCCTGAGCGCCGCGGGCATTCCCGTGATGGTCATCGCCGCGCCGATCATCCCTTCTTTGAACGACCACGAGCTCGAGGCGATCCTCGCCCGGGCCCGGGGGCTCGGCGCCGTGGAGGCGAGCCACGTACTCCTGCGCCTGCCGCTCGAACTCGATGATCTGGTGAACGACTGGTTCGCCGAGCATTACCCAGGTCGCCAGCGCCACGTCATGTCGCTGGTCCGCGCCGCGCGGGGCGGAAAGGCCTATGACGCCGCTTTCGGCACGCGGATGACCGGCACCGGCGCCTATGCCGACCTGATCCGCCAGCGCATGCGGCTCGCCCGGCAGCGCCTCGGCTATCCCGAAGTCCGTCGTCGCCTGCGCGTCGACCTGTTCAGGGTTCCGCGCGACCAGTTGAGCCTGTTCTGAGGTCGTGGGCGCGCGTGAAGCTGAGCCGATGATGGGGCGAGCGGCCGCGGTGTGCAAGGCCGGCGAGATGGGTGCGCGTGCCGTAGCCGACGTTGCTCGCCCAGCCGTAGTCCGGGTAGCGCCCGGCCAGCCGACGCATCAATGCGTCGCGCAGGGTCTTGGCCACGATGGAGGCGGCGGCGATCTGCGGCACCAGCCGGTCGCCGCCCACCACGGCGCGGCCGGGGAGGGCGAGTCCCGGAATCGTGTCGCGGCCGTCGACCCAGACCGGTGCGTCGAGATGCAGGCCGAGGACCGCGCGCCGCATGGCGTCGAGGGTGGCGGCGCGGACGTTGATCCGGTCCACCAGCGCGCGCGATCCGGCCGCCACCGCGACGCGGGCCCACGCCCGGATGAGTGGAGTCAACGCCTCGCGCTCGGCCGCCTTCAGGCGCTTGCTGTCGTCGAGACGCGCCAGAAGCTCGGGCGGGAATGCAGCCGGCGCGAACCACACCGCCGCGACGATCACCGGGCCGCAGAGGGCCCCCCGCCCAACCTCGTCGCAGCCGATCACGGCCGGGTAGGTCTCCGCCAGGCGCGGGTCGAAGGGCGGCATCGGCAGGGTCCGGGCAGGGGGCTGATCCCTTCCCCTAGCGTGCGCGGTCAGTCGGGTCCACGCGTCAGCCGAGTTCGACGATGCCCCGCGATGGCGTGCCCGCGGCCCGTACCCGGACGGACGTGCTGCCATGGGCTTGAGCGATGTTGTCGTAGAACTGCCGCGCGCTCTCGGCCCAGGTGTACCGCAGGGCTTCGTTGCGGCAACTCTCCCGCGGAATTGCCAAGGCGGCCAGGGCGGCCGCACGCAAGTCGTGATCGAGGACGCCGGCACCGGTCCGGCCGATGACGTCGAGGGGCCCGGTGACGGGATAGGCGGCCACTGGGACGCCACAGGCGAGGGCTTCGAGAAGCACGATTCCGAAGGTGTCGGTCAGGCTCGGAAACACGAAGACGTCGGCAGCGGCGTAGAGGGCGGCGAGGGCGGCGCCGGTGCGGATGCCGAGAAAGCGGGCCGCCGGCGCAATCCCCGCGAGGCGCGCCCGATCCGGGCCGTCGCCGACGACGACCTTCGTTCCAGGCAGATCGAGGCGCAGGAACGCCTCGAGGTTCTTCTCCACCGCGAGCCGTCCCACCGAGAGGAAGATCGGCCGCGGCAGCCCGGCAAGGTCCGGCGCATCCGGCGGGCGAGGCCGGAACAACTCGGTGTCGACGCCGCGCGTCCAGCGCATCAGGTTGGTGAAGCCGCGCGCGTGGAGGTCGCGCTCCAGGGAGGGGGTCGAGACCATGGTGCCGTTGGCCGCGCCATGGAACCGGCGCAGCCAGGCATAGCTCCAGGTTTCGGGCACGGGGGCCCGGGCGGAGAGGTATTCCGGGAAGCGGGTGTGATAGCTCGTGGTGAACGGACGGCCATGGGCGAGGCAGTATCGCCGCGTGGCATAGCCCACGGTCCCTTCCGTGGAGATGTGGACGTGGGTGGGCTGCAGATCGTCCCAGAGGCGCGCCACGTGCCGCTTGGTGGCGCAGGCGACCCGAATCTCGGAATAGCCCGGCAGGGGCAGGGAGGCGAAGTCCTGGTGGGTCAGGAACACCGGGTCGAAGCCGTAGGTAGCCCCCGCCGCGGCCATGTTCTCCAGGGAGCGGACCACGCCGTTGACTTGCGGATGCCAGGCATCCGTCGCGATGAGGAGCCTCACGCGACCGCCCGGGCTCCGTCGGGCCGCGTGCGGCCGACGAGATCGGTCCGCCCGGCGCGAGCCCTCAGCAGGCTCGGATAGTGCAACACCTCCATGGTGCCGTCGTAGTGCTCGACGATGGCGGTGCAGGATTCCACCCAGTCGCCGGTGTTCAGGTAGGTGAGACCGTTGATCTGCCGGTTGGCCGCGTGGTGGATGTGGCCGCAGATCACCCCGTCGGCCCCGACGCGCTTGGCCTCGGCGCTGAGCAATTCCTCGAACTTGCCGATGAAGTTGACGGCGTTCTTGACCTTCAGCTTGGCCCAGGCGGAGAGCGACCAGTAGGCGAGGCCGAGGCGGCGGCGCACGGTGTTGACGTAGGTGTTCACGAAGAGGGCGAAGGTGTAGGCGCCGTCGCCCAGGAACGCGAGCCACCGGGCATGGCGGACCACCATGTCGAATTGGTCGCCGTGGATGACGAGGTAGCGCTTGCCGTCGGCGGCCTCATGCACCCGCTGATCGGCGATTTCGATGCCACCGAAGGTCATGCCGATATAGTCGCGCAGGAACTCGTCGTGGTTGCCCGGGACGTAGACTAGCGTCGAGCCCTTGCGAACCTTGCGCATGAGCTTCTGCACGACGTCGTTGTGGCTCTGCGGCCAGTACCAGCCGGACTTGAGTTGCCAGCCATCCACGATGTCGCCGACGAGGTAGATCTCGTCCGCATCGTAATCACGCAGGAATTCCAGCAGCAGATCGGCTTGGCAACCCTTGGTCCCCAGATGCATGTCGGACAGGAACAGGGTCCGGACGCGGGTCGTCTCGGTGTCTTCGCCCACGTTCGCCTCCGGGACAGCCTCCGATCCCTGGAGCCAAACCGGATTCCCGTATCAGTTTGATGACGTCGGCCTCGCCAGACCGGCCGCCTTCGGCGCCGCGACGTAAGCTCTTCTTCCACAAAAAAAATTTTGATTTGAGACCAAGTATTTCGGGTTTTCCTTTCGGCGGGAAGCCGGGCATAGTCCCGCTCAAGGTGCCCAACCGGGCGGCGTTCGAGAACGCATGACCGGAGCCCATCGAGGCGAACTAAGGGTGCCGTCCCCGGGGACGACGACGCTGAAACGGCCCAGCGGTCAGCGCGTGTCGCGCGACCCGGCCCATGGAGAAGAGGCTTGTGGTATTCGGTGGCGCGCGCGGCGACGGGCGTCGAAGGGCTTCCTTCGACGCGGGCGGACCTGGGTCCTGTATCCGTCCACAGGTCGCGCACGTACGAGTTCGTCCCGCGATTCATCTAACCAGCGGCCGCTACGAGCACTCGGGATCGTCCCGGGACGCCCCGTGCGATCCGCTTCAACCCTCGGCGCATCATTGTCGCCGCACGCCAGGGCGCGTGTGGTCACTAACGTGAGAAACGGAGAAAACATCATGGCGGCAACGCGACGTCCCGGCCGGAACCACCTGTTCGTCCCGGGCCCGACGAACATCCCGGATCGCGTGATGCGCGCGATGATGGTGCAGTCCGAGGATCACCGTTCGGTGGACTTCCCCACGCTGACCAAGCCGCTCTTCCAGGACACGAAGGCCGTCTACGGTTCGACCGAGGGCACCATCTTCCTGTTCCCGGCCTCCGGCACCGGCATCTGGGAATCCGCCCTGTCCAACACCCTGTCGCGCGGCGACAAGGTCCTGGCCGCCCGCTTCGGCCAGTTCAGCCACCTCTGGATCGACATGGCCCAGCGCCTCGGCCTGGAAGTCATCGTCCAGGACGAGGAGTGGGGCACGGGTGCGAACCCGGAGCGGATCGGCGAGGCCCTGCGCGCCGACAAGAACCACGAGATCAAGGCCGTCATGGTCGTCCATAACGAGACCGCCACCGGCGTCACCAGCGATGTCGGTGCCGTGCGCAAGGCGATCGACGCCGCCGGCCACCCGGCCCTGCTGTTCGTCGACGGCGTCTCCTCGATCGGCTCGCTCCCCTTCAAGATGGACGAGTGGAAGGTCGATTGCGCCATCGCCGGCTCGCAGAAGGGCCTGATGCTCCCCGCCGGCCTCGGCGTGATCTGCGTCAGCCAGAAGGCGCTCAAGGCCGCCGACACCTCGTCGGGCCAGAACGACCGCCTCGCACACGTGTACTTCGACTGGGCCGACCACCAGAAGCAGAACCCGGCCGGCTACTTCCCCTACACCCCGTCGCTGCCGCTGCTCTACGGCCTGCGCGAGGCCCTGGCCTGCCTTAACGAGGAAGGCCTCGAGAACGTCTACCACCGCCATCACGTCCTCGGCGAGGCGACCCGCCAGGCCGTGGCCGCCTGGGGCCTGAAGACCTGTGCCAAGGAGCCCAAGTGGAACTCCGACACGGTCACGGCCATCCTGGTGCCGGAGGGCGTCGACGCCGCCGCGATCATCAAGCACGCCTACGTGCGCTACAACCTGGCGCTCGGCGCCGGTCTGAGCCAGGTGGCCGGCAAGGTGTTCCGCATCGGTCACGTCGGTGACATGAACGAACTGTCGCTGCTGGGCGCCATCGCGGGTGCCGAGATGTCGATGCTCGATCACGGCGTGAAGGTCCAGCCCGGCTCCGGCGTCGCCGCCGCCTCGAGCTACCTGCGCGAGAACCCGCTCTCGAAGTCCTGAGCCTCCCCGGGTTCCGGATCTTTCGAAGCCAGACG
This sequence comes from Methylobacterium sp. Leaf89, assembly GCF_001422215.1. NCBI lineage: Bacteria > Pseudomonadati > Pseudomonadota > Alphaproteobacteria > Hyphomicrobiales > Methylobacteriaceae > Methylobacterium > Methylobacterium sp. Leaf89. The sequence continues at coordinate 596,493 of NZ_LMML01000029.1, forward strand.
TTCGGCCGGGATGGGTTCGCCCATCCCGGCCACGACCTCGACCCCACCCGTGACGTGCCCTATCCGAGACTTGGCCGGATCGGCCAGAGGATTCCATGACGAAGAAGATCGTGTTCCTCGACCGCGAGTCCCTGGACGCCAACGTCCGTGAGTTCAACTTTCCCCACGAGTACGTCGAGTACGAGTCGACCTGGACGCCGGAGGGGATCGTCGAGCGCCTGAAGGGTGCCGAGATCGCGCTGATCAACAAGGTCCCGATGCGGGCCGAAACCCTGAAGCAGCTCCCCGACCTCAAGCTGATCGCGGTGGCCGCCACCGGCACCGACGTGGTCGACAAGGAGGCCGCCAAGGCCCAGGGCATCACCGTCGTCAACATCCGCGGCTACGCCTTCAACACGGTGCCCGAGCACGTGATCGGCCTGATGTTCGCCCTGCGCCGGGCCATCGTGCCCTACGCCAACTCCGTGCGCCGGGGCGATTGGGCGAAGTCGACCCAATTCTGCTACTTCGACTACCCGATCCACGACATCGCCGGCTCGACGCTGGGCATCGTCGGCTACGGCGCGCTCGGCAAGTCCATCGCCAAGCGGGCGGAAGCCCTCGGCATGACGGTCATCGCCTACGACGTGTTCCCCCAGGAGGGCCTCGTCGATTTCGAGACGATCCTGCGCGAGTCCGACGTCATCACGCTGCACGCGCCGCTGACGCCCGAAACCCGCAACATGATCGGGCGCGAACAACTCGCGAAGATGAAGAAGCACGCGCTCCTCATCAACACCGCGCGCGGCGGCCTCGTCGACGAGGAGGCTCTGGCCGAAGCCCTGAAGGCGGGCACCATCGGCGGCGCCGGCTTCGACGTGGTGATGACCGAGCCGCCCAAGAACGGCAACATCCTGTGCGAGCTCGACCTGCCCAACCTCATCGTCACGCCGCACGTGGCCTGGGCCAGCAAGGAGGCCATGCAGATTCTCGCCGACCAGCTCGTCGACAATGTTGAGGCCTTCGTCGCCGGCAAGCCGCAGAACGTAGTGTGACGCGGGCCCGCGCTCCCCACTCGCGCGGGGGCGCATCGTGATCGCCGAAGCGATCGACCAAATCGAAACCAAACGCCAGCCGTGCCGAGCGCGGAACCGACAGGGATCCTGAAGACATGAAGAAGCTGCTGTTCCAATTCGACACCGACGCCGTCCCGAGCGTGTTCGACGTGGTCGTCGGTTACGATGGCGGCGCGGATCACATCACCGGCTACGGCAACGTCACTCCGGACAATGTCGGCGCACTGGTCGACGGCACGATCTACACCCGCGGCGGCTCCGAGAAGAAGTCGACGGCGATCTTCGTCGGCGGCGGCAGCATGGCGGCCGGCGAGGCCGTGTTCGAGGCGGTGAAGAAGCGCTTCTTCGGCCCGTTCCGCGTCTCGATCATGCTCGATTCCAACGGCTCCAACACCACCGCCGCCGCCGGCGTCGCGCTGGTGCAAAAGGCGGCCGGGTCGCTGCAGGGCAAGAAGGCCGTCGTGCTCGCGGGCACCGGCCCGGTCGGCATGCGCTCGGCCGCGCTCCTCGCGCAGGAAGGCGCCGACGTCATCCTGTGCGGTCGCTCGCTCGAGAAGGCCCAGGCCGCCGCCGACCAGATCAACACCCGCTTCAAGGTGAACATTAAGGCCGCCGAGACGCCCGACGCCGCCTCGCGCGCACAGATCGTCAAGGGCCAGAACCTCGTGTTCTCGGCCGGCGCCATCGGCCTCGAGCTCCTGCCCGAGGACGCCTGGAAGGACGAGGCCAGCATCGAGTTCGTGGCCGATTACAACGCTCAGCCGCCCCTCGGCTTCGGCGGCATCGAGGCCATGGACAAAGGCAAGGATCGGCACGGCAAGAAAGTGTTCGGCGCGCTCGGCATCGGCGGCCTGAAGCTCAAGCTGCACCGCGCCTGCGTCGGCCAGCTCTTCGACAACACCGAGCAGGTGCTCGACGCCGAGGCGATCTACGCGCTCGCCAAGAAGATGGCCTGATCGCCATGGCGGAGAAAGAGAATCCCGCGCACGAGACGATCCAGACCTTCCTGGATGGTCTGGCGAGTTCAGCGCCCACGCCCGGCGGCGGCGGAGCCGCCGCCATCTCGGGCGCCATGGGTGCCGCCCTCCTCAGCATGGTGTGCAACCTCACCATCGGGAAGAAGAAGTACGTTGAGGTCGAGGGCGAGCTCAAGGAGATCCTCGGACAGTCCGAGGCCCTGCGCGCCGAACTCACCGGCATGATCGCCGACGACGTCGAGGCCTTCGACGCGGTCATGGGCGCCTACGGGCTTCCCAAGACCACCGACGAGGAGAAGGCCGCGCGGGCGGACCGGATCCAGGCCGCCCTCAAGGTCGCCACCGACGTGCCGCTCGCCTGCTGCCGCGCCTGCCGCAAGGTCATCGACCTCGCCCAGACGGTCGCCGACAAGGGCAACCTGAACGTGATCTCGGATGCCGGTGTTGCGGTGCTCTCCGCGCATGCGGGCCTGCGCAGCGCGGCCCTGAACGTCTACGTCAACGCCAAGGGCCTCGACGACCGCGCTTTCGCCGACGAGCGCCTGCGCGAACTCGAAACCCTCCTGGGCTCGGCCGGGCCGCTGAACGAGTCCATCTATGAGGTCGTCAAGGCCAAGGTGAACTAAGGCGCGATCCGACCCGGGACCCGAGGTGAATCGGCCTCGGGAACGTCCGGGCGGTTCCGCGAGGCATCGGCTCAAGACAAACCGGACGATCAGAGGTAACAAGAGCTGCTCCCGACGCCATCGGGGCAGCTCTTGTGCAAATTGAATACAGTTCACCGTCCCTCAAGGCAGAGTGAACGGTAATTTAAAAAAATATAAATGGCGAAGCACTTTCCGTGAAGTGAAATTTACGAGACAGTCGCCCCAAGAAAGAAACGCCGAGGAGAACGCTGATGGACGTGCACGAGTACCAGGCCAAGGAACTGCTTGCCGGCTTCGGTGTCGCCGTTCCCAAGGGAGCCGTGGCCTTCAGCGCCGACCAGGCGGTCTACGCCGCGACCGAGCTCGGAGGATCGTTCTGGGCCGTGAAGGCGCAGATCCACGCCGGCGCCCGCGGCAAGGCCGGCGGGATCAAGCTGTGCCGGACCTACAACGAGGTGCGCGACGCCGCCAAGGACCTCCTCGGCAAGCGCCTCGTGACCCTCCAGACGGGGCCCGAGGGCAAGCCGGTCCAGCGCGTCTACGTCGAGACCGCGGATCCGTTCGAGCGCGAACTCTACCTCGGCTACGTCCTCGACCGGAAGGCCGAGCGCGTCCGGGTCATCGCCTCCCAGCGCGGCGGCATGGACATCGAGGAGATCGCCGCCAATGAGCCGGAGGCGTTGATCCAGGTGGTCGTCGAACCCGCCGTCGGCCTGCAGCAGTTCCAGGCCCGCGAGATCGCGTTCCAGCTCGGCCTCAACATCAAGCAGGTGTCGGCCGCCGTGAAGACGATCATGAACGCCTACCGGGCGTTCCGCGATTGCGACGGCACCATGCTGGAGATCAACCCCCTGGTCGTCACCAAGGACGACCGGGTCCTGGCGCTCGACGCCAAGATGTCCTTCGACGACAACGCCATGTTCCGCCGGCGCAACATCGCCGACATGCACGACCCCTCGCAGGGCGACCCGCGCGAGGCCCAGGCCGCTGAGCACAACCTCTCGTATATCGGCCTCGAGGGTGAGATCGGCTGCATCGTGAACGGCGCCGGCCTCGCCATGGCCACCATGGACATGATCAAGCATGCCGGCGGCGAGCCCGCGAACTTCCTCGATGTCGGTGGCGGCGCCTCGCCGGACCGGGTCGCCACGGCCTTCCGCCTCGTCCTGTCGGATCGCAACGTGAAGGCGATCCTCGTCAACATCTTCGCTGGCATCAACCGCTGCGACTGGGTCGCGCAGGGCGTCATTCAGGCGGCGCGCGAGGTGAAGATCGACGTGCCGCTGATCGTGCGGCTCGCCGGCACGAACGTCGAGGCGGGCCAGAAGATCCTGGCCGAGAGCGGCCTCGACCTCATCACCGCCAACAGCCTGTCCGACGCCGCCGCCAAGGCCGTCGAGGCCTGCGCCGCGACCAAGCGCGCCAACTAAGAACGGGGAGGATACGTCATGAGCATTCTGATCGACGAGAAGACCCCGATCATCATCCAGGGCATCACGGGCGACAAGGGCACTTTCCACGCCAAGGAGATGATGGAGTACGGCTCCAACGTCGTCGGCGGCGTCACCCCCGGCAAGGGCGGCAAGACTCATCTCGGCGTGCCGGTGTTCAACACCGTCAGGGAGGCCGTGGAAGCCACCGGCGCCACCACCTCCATCACCTTCGTGGCGCCTCCCTTCGCGGCCGACGCCATCATGGAAGGCGCCGATGCCGGCCTCGCGCTGATCTGCTCGATCACCGACGGCATCCCGGCCCAGGACATGATGCGGGTGAAGCGCTATCTGCGCCGCTACCCCAAGGACAAGCGCACCATGGTGGTGGGCCCGAACTGCGCCGGCATCATCTCGCCCGGCAAGTCGATGCTCGGCATCATGCCCGGTCACATCTACCTGAAGGGCAATGTCGGCGTGATCTCGCGCTCCGGCACCCTCGGGTACGAGGCCGCCGCGCAGATGAAGGACGAGGGTATCGGCATCACCACCTCTGTGGGCATCGGCGGCGACCCGATCAACGGATCGTCGTTCCTCGATCATCTTGCTCTGTTCGAGCAGGACCCGGAGACCAAGGCCGTCCTGATGATCGGCGAGATCGGCGGTCCGCAGGAGGCCGAGGCCTCCGCCTGGATCAAGGAGAACATGACGAAGCCGGTCATCGGCTTCGTGGCCGGCCTCACCGCCCCGAAGGGCCGCCGCATGGGCCATGCCGGTGCGATCATCTCGGCGACCGGCGATTCCGCCGCCGAGAAGGCCGAGATCATGCGCTCCTACGGTCTTACGGTCGCTCCGAGCCCCGGTGAGTTCGGCACGACGGTGGCGCAGGTGATGCGCAAGCTGGCGGCGTGAGCCGACGCCGATCCGTCCTGCGGATCGGCCACGCGCCGACATTCGAACCTCGACTCACCGCTCCCCCCCGGCGGATCGCCGGCCTAGCCGAGATCGATCGCGCTTGTGGGGAGGGGCGACGCGACTGAAAACCCGACGGCTGGCGCCGATCCCATGCCGGCGGGGCGCAACAGACCAATCCATTGGCTGCCTCCGTCGCGGTCAATCGGCTGATACTTCCCTCGAGGTGGCCTTCGATGACGGATACCCTTCACGCCCCGGTCGGAGCCGTCGACCACGCCTTCGCGCCGCCCGTCATCACGGGCACCTCGTCGAAGGAAGCGCTCGACATCCTGTTCCATGCCCTCCTGGACGTTGCCCGCCGGCACGAGCCCGAGCTCGAGGACGTGCTGCACGGCCGCGCCAACATCTCGGAATTCTCGCCCGAGCTGCTGGCCCGCGCGCTGCAGGTGCAGGGCATCTGGTTCCAGCTCCTCTCGATCGCCGAGCAGAACGCCGCCATGCGCCGGCGCCGTCAGGTCGAGCGCACCAAGGGCCGCGAGGCGCTGAGCGGCAGCTTCAGCGCCGTGCTGGCCGATGCGGCGGCGAGCGGCATCAAGGCGCCGGAAATCCACGCGCTGCTCAAGGATCTCCGGATCCGCCCGACAATCACCGCGCATCCCACCGAGGGCAAGCGCGTCACCGTGCTGGAGAAGTTCCGCCGCATCTACCTCGTGCTGCGCGAGCTGGAACTGCCGCGCTGGACCGAGCGCGAGCGCAACGGCCTGATGAACGAGCTGCGCGACCAGATCGAGCTCGTCTGGATGACGGGCGAACTTCACCTGGAGAAGGCCACCGTCGAGCGCGAGGTCGCCTGGGGCCTGCACTTCTTCGACGAGACGCTGTTCGAAATGCTGCCCGAGGTGCTCTATTCCCTGGAGGAGAGCCTGGCGCAGTACTATCCGGACGAGAAGTTCGAGGTGCCGGCGTTCTTCCAGTTCGGCTCCTGGATCGGCGGCGACCGCGACGGCAACCCCTACGTCACCTCGTCCGTCACCCGCACCACCCTGCAGCGCAACGCGCTCGCCTCCCTGCGGCGCTACCGCGACGGCGTGACGTCCCTCGGGCGCACGCTCTCCCTCACCGAACGCTCGCTGCCGGTGCCGGCGACCTTCAAGGCCGAATTGGCGCAGATGCTGGCCGAGAGCGGCGACGGCCGCGCCATCGCCAACCGCAACCCGGGCGAGGCCTATCGGCAGTTCCTCACCTGCATCCTGCGCAAGCTCGAGGCGACGATCCTGCGTAACAAGGGTCAGCGCTCGACCGGACCCGACTACCCGAGTGCCGACGGCCTCATCAACGACCTGCGGACCCTGGAACAGGGGCTCGCCGACGCGAAATGCGCCTCGCTGGCGATCGACTTAGTACGCCCGGTGCGGCGCATGGTGGAGATCTTCCGCTTCTCCACTGTCCGCCTCGACCTGCGCGAGAACACCACCCGCACCACCAAGACCCTGCAGGCCCTGTGGATCCAGTCCCATGGGCAGAACCGCACCCCGCCCGACGTCGATTCACCCGAGTGGAAGAAGTGGCTGATCGAGGAACTGGCCAAACCCCGGACCGGGGAGCGCAGCTTCGACGACCTGCCGGACGACGCCCGCGAGACCCTGGAGACCTTCGCGCTGGTGGGCGAGATGCGTGAGCAGCTCGACCGCGAAGCCTTCGGCGCCTTCATCCTGTCGATGACCCGCTCGGTGCAGGACATCCTCGGCGCCTACCTGCTGGCCAAGGAGGCCGGCAACTTCCTCGACGCCACCGGCACCGAAATTTGCTGTCTGCCGATCGTGCCGCTGTTCGAGACCATCGACGATCTCCGCGCCGCGCCTGCGATCATGAAGGAGCTGTTCTCGATCCCGGTGGTGCGCCGCTCGACCCGCTGGCAGGGCGGCGTCCAGGAGGTGATGATCGGGTACTCGGACTCGAACAAGGACGGCGGCTTCGTCGCCTCGAACTGGGAACTCTACAAGGCGCAGGACAAGCTGACCCAGCTCGGCAAGGCCTCCGGCGTGCCGATCGCGTTCTTCCACGGCCGCGGCGGTTCGGTCAGCCGCGGCGGCGCTCCGACCGCCCGGGCCATCGCGGCCCAGCCACCGGGCTCGATCAACGGACGCTTCCGCACCACCGAGCAGGGCGAAGTCGTCTCGTTCAAGTATGCCAACCGGGGTACCGCCGCCTACCAGATGGAGCTTCTGGCCTCCTCGGTCTTCGAGCACGCCCTGAAGTCGGAGCGCGAGGCCGCCAAGATCCCCCGTAACGAGTTCGACGATTGCCTGGAGGCGCTGTCGGGCGCCTCGCGCGCGGCCTACGTCAACCTGATCCAGCACCCCGATCTGGTGACGTATTTCGGCGCCGCGAGCCCCCTCGACGAGATCGCGCTCCTCAACATCGGCTCCCGCCCGGCCCGTCGCTTCGGGGCCCGCTCGCTCTCCGACCTGCGCGCCATCCCGTGGGTGTTCGCCTGGTCGCAGAACCGCCACGTCATCACGGGCTGGTATGGTGTCGGTTCGGGCCTCAAGAGCTTCCTCGACGTGCGCGGTCAGCAGGGCGAGGCCCAGCTGCGGCGGCTGTTCGCTGAATCGAAGCCGTTCCGGCTCATCCTCGACGAGGTCGAGAAGACGCTGCTGATGGTCGATCTGGAGATCGCGCGCGACTACGCGAGCCTCGTCCCCGACGAGAACGCGCGCAACAGCATCTTCCCGATGATCGAGGCCGAGTACGCCCTGACCCGCGAGATGGCCCTGCGGGTCAGCGGCGGCCGCGAGCTCGCCGAGCGCTTCCCCCTGTTCCGCGACCGCCTCAACGGGCGCCTGCCGACCATCAACCAGGTCAGCCGCGAGCAGGTCGAGCTCCTGCGCCGCTTCCGCTCGGAGGAGGACGAGGATCGACGCGAGGCGGTGAAGTCCGCCCTGCTGCTCTCGATCAATTGCATCGCCGTCGGCTTCGGCGCGACGGGGTGATCCATTTGTCCCAAGACCGAAGACCGCCACCGGCCCTCGGTCTTGCGCGCAGCCGCACCCGGACGGGTATGGTGGCCCGACCGTCGGGTCTCCTGAACGACCCAATCATTCGCAACAGGAAGGAATCCCCATGAGCTTTACCCTGATCCAACAGGCCACGCCGCGCCTCCACCGCTCGGAACTCGCCGTCCCGGGCTCCAACCCGACCTTCATGGAGAAGTCGGCCACCTCGAAGGCCGACGTGATCTTCCTCGATCTCGAAGACGCAGTCGCTCCCGACGACAAGGAGCAGGCCCGCAAGAACATCATCCAGGCGCTCAACGAGATCGACTGGGGCAACAAGACCATGATGATCCGCATCAACGGTCTCGACACCCACTACATGTACCGCGACGTGGTCGACATCGTTGAAGCGTGTCCGCGCCTCGACATGATCCTGATCCCCAAAGTCGGCGTGCCGGCCGACGTCTACGCCATCGACGTGATGGTGACGCAGATCGAGCAGGCCAAAAAGCGCGAGAAGAAGATCGGCTTCGAGGTCCTGATCGAAACCGCTCTCGGCATGGCCAACGTCGAGGCGATCGCCACCTCGTCGAAGCGCCTGGAGGCCATGTCCTTCGGCGTCGCCGACTACGCCGCTTCGACCCGCGCCCGCTCCACCGTCATCGGCGGCGTGAACAAGGACTATTCGGTCCTGACCGACAAGGACGAGGCCGGCAACCGCGAGACCCATTGGCAGGACCCGTGGCTGTTCGCCCAGGCCCGCATGATGGTCGCCTGCCGCGCCTATGGCCTGCGCCCGATCGACGGTCCCTTCGGCGACTTCTCCGATCCGGACGGCTACACCTCCGCCGCCCGCCGCTGCGCCGCGCTCGGCTTCGAAGGCAAGTGGGCGATCCACCCCTCGCAGATCGACCTCGCCAACGAGGTGTTCACCCCGTCCGCTGCCGAGGTCGACAAGGCTCGCCGCATCCTGGCGGCCATGGAAGATGCCGCCAAGGCCGGCAAGGGCGCCGTGTCCCTCGACGGCCGCCTCATCGACATCGCCTCCATCCGCATGGCCGAGGCGCTGATCGAGAAGGCCAACGCGATGTCGGCGAGCTGAAGGCTCGGCCCGACGCCTGACGAAACCCGCAACTCGGCCGCCCCTCTGGGGGCGGCCCTTTTGTTTGGTGACCGGTCCGCAGCCTGGCCGGCACCAAGACCGCCCGTCATTCGTTAATCCACGCCCGCCATGGCCAAGCGTTGCGGCAAACCTGCAAGAGCGAGCCGACTGACGGGCGCATGACATAAGACCCTCACCAGGTATTCAGGGAGATCCCATCATGCACGTGACCATCGAAGACGCGCACAAGGCCATCGAGGCCGCCCGCGCGAAGGCCGTGGAGCTCGGCACACAGATGTGCATCGCCGTCGTGGATTCCGGCGGAAACCTGAAGGCCTTCTACCGGATGGACGGCGCCTGGGTCGGCTCCATCGACATTTCGCAGAAGAAGGCGAAGACCTCTGTCTTCTTCGGCATGATGACCGGGCAGATCGGTCAGCTCTCGCAACCCGGCGGACCGCTCTACGGGATCGAGCATTCGAACGACGGCCTGATCACTTTCCCGGGCGGCATCCCGATCGTCGACAAAGACGGCGAGATGTCCGGCGCCATCGGCGTCAGCGGATCAACAGTCGAGAACGACCATGCGGTGGCGCTGGCCGGCGCAAGCTGCATAGGGTCGACGGAGCTGCCCGCGCACCCCTGGCGGACCTGATCTGCGCGCGACCCCCCTTCGAACAGCGAAAAGCCCCGCTCGCGAGAGCGGGGCTTTTCCTTGCGGGCCACGAACGCGACGGCCCCGCGGGGCCGCCGGATCGAAGCTTACATTGAGCCGAACTTGTAGTTGAAGCCAGCCTTGATCAGGTTGCCCTCGGTGTTGAAGCGCGAGGTGTACGAGCCGGTCGCCGGAGCGCCGAGACCGGTGTTGTTCACCAGAACGTTGCGGCTGCCGAGGTCGTAGCGGAGATACTCGGCCTTCAGCGTGATGGCGCTGGCGCCGAGGAGGCCGCCGATGAAGTTGAAGCGGTTCAGGAAGCTGTCGGTGGGGATCGCGTACTCGATTCCGCCGCCGTAGACGTAGCCCGTCTCCATGCCCTTGTAGCGACCGAAATAGGCGAGCTGGTTGGCGGTGTTGAAGAAGTCGGCCTGGTACTTGACCTCGCCGTAGGCGAAACCACCGGTTCCGTACACGAGGAACCGATCGAAAGCGTAGCCCAGGCGACCCTGGACGGTGCCGAGATAGTTCAGACGGTTCCGGTAGCTGCTCGGATCCGGGATGAAGTTGTTTTGAGCGATGGCCGGGCCGAAATAGTCGCGGCGCTTGCCGATGTCGGTCCAGGTGACGTCGGCCTCGGCGCCGACGACGAAGCCGGAGCCCGGGGTGAACTGGTAGTTATAGCCGATGCCGCCACCGATGTTGCCGATGCCATCTTGCTCGGCCTTGAAGCTGGGAGCGCGGCGGCCGAGAGCGACGTTCGTGGCGGTGTTGGCGTTGTTGCCGACCGTGCGAATGGTCTGGCTGTCGCTGAAGGTGTAGGAGCTGTGCGTTCCCACGTAGAAACCGGTCCAGGTGAAGACCGGCACCGGCACGAAGACCGGCGGGGGCGCCTGACGGCGCGGAAGGTCGGCGGCATTTGCTGCGCCGATGGCGGCGAGCGAAGCGAGGCCAGCCAGGAAAGTCTTTGCAATCATCGGGGTGTCTGTCCCAGGGTCGGAGAGTTGCCGTCAAGCTACTCGCGGTTGTCCAAGCCGACTATGCCCCGCAAGCCACACCCCCCTCGGAAGCGTCAGACGGCGTACGAAATTCCGGCGTACGGCCCCCGTCGGCATGCGAGCCGCGATGCACTGCGGGGGCCGACAACGGCCGGTTAAGCACGTCGCGCTATCCCGGTCCGGCACCCCTCCAGCCGTGACAGGAGCGACGATGACACGGGACCAGCTCGCCGCCGAACTGAAGCGCATCGCCACCGACCAGGTCAGTGACATCGAGCGCGCGGTCAAGGACGGCCACAAGACGATCGCGCTGAATGAGATCGCTGATCTCAACCGTAACCTGAAGGCCCTCGCGGCTGCCGTGAAAGGCAAGGGCCTGGTCCGAGCCTGACGTCGGCGCCGGCACATCTGCGTGTGCCGGCTCCCGAGATGTCGGGAGGGCGAGGAAAAGCTCGACAGACCTGTTGACCATTCCTGAACTTCGGCCAAATGTTCCTGATATGTTCTTAATCAGGATCGCTTATGCAGCCCCGGTCCACCTCCACGCCTGCCTGGACCGCGCCTGCGGAGGCGATCGTGGCCGCCTACCTGGAAGAGGCCGGCGGCGATGCGGTTCTCGCGCTCCGTCGCGCGGTGGCCGATGCCCTCACGGACCTGTGCGAGGCCGAGCGCCGGACCCTGCGCCGGGATCGCCTGATCTCGCACGGCTACGTCCGGGGTCGGCCCGACCAGAACGATTAGGGAGGGCTCACACCGCACCGTCGGAGGCTCTTTGCGCCTCGACCTCCGGCGCGACCCGACCGAAGTTCAGAACCGCCACCAGGGCGGTGTCACTGAAGATGTTTCCGATCAGGGCCGGCGGGAAGAGGCGCCCGGCATCGTCGCTTATCGAGCCGAGCCAGACGAAGAGGGCGATCACGATGGGAGCGGGCCGGTTCTGGGATTCTTCAGGCGGGCGTGCCGCTGCGCAATCTCGCGAGGAGCGCGTCCACCTCGGCCCGGGCGGCGTCTAGCGCCGTGGCTTCCCGGCCGCGCACCACGATGCGATTGGCAAAACCGTTCGGCGTCATCGACGGATAGGAGCCGATCGAGACCGTGGGATGAGCCTTGGCGATGGCCGCGAGACCGCCGGCATAATTGCCTTCGGGTAGATTGCCGGCCTCGATCGTTTCCGACAGGACCTTGGCGCCGGTCACCAGCGTCGGCCCGACATTGTCGAGCATGGCCTGCATGATCCCCGGCACACCCGCCATGACGATGACGTTGTCGATGCGGAAGCCCGGCGCCTTGGAGATCGGGTTGGCGATGAGGTCGGCCCCGGCCGGGATGCGTGCCATGCGAAGGCGGGCCTCGTTGAGGTCTTCGGGCTTGTGGCGCTCCAGCAGCATCGCCTTCGCCCGCGGATCGACGTCAATCGCGACGCCGAAGGCGGCAGCCACGCAGTCGGCGGTGATGTCGTCGTGGGTCGGGCCGATGCCCCCGGTGGTGAACAGGTAGGTGTAGGAAACGCGCAGGGCATTGATGGCAGGGACGATGCGATCGGCCTCGTCGGGAACGATCCGCACTTCCTTCAGGTCGATGCCGATGGCGGTGCAATAGTCCGCGATCGTACCGATGTTCTTGTCCTTGGTGCGCCCGGACAGGATTTCGTCACCGATGACCAGGACGGCGGCGGTGACGGCGGCATTTTCTGTGGGTTCGGGCACGGCGGATCCGGGGCAAGCGGGGGAGACCCTGCCAAGTAGCGCGGCCGGACCCGCCTGACCACGCGACCTTCAGCGCGCCCCGCGCTGAAGGTCGCCGTCGATGAGCAGGGCGCTCTTGCCGTCCAGGCGATTGCGGTAGACCTGCAGGTTCTCCATCACCCGCTGGACGTAGTTGCGCGTCTCGGTGAACGGGATGCGCTCGACCCAGTCGATGGGGTCGACACCGCCCTTGCGGGGATCGCCGTAGGCGTCGATCCACTTCTTCACGTTCCCGCCGCCGGCATTGTAGGAAGCGAAGGCGAGGATGTAGGAGCCGCGCCAATCCTCCATCAGTTCGCCGAGATGGGCCTGACCGAGGCGGGCATTGTAGGCGGGGTCGCTGGTCAGGCGGTCCGGGTCGAAGCTGGCGCTGACCCGGCGCGCCGTGCGCTGGGCGGTGGCCGGCATCATCTGCATCAAGCCGCGGGCGCCCACGCTGGATTGCGCCTGCGGGTCGAATTGACTTTCCTGCCGAGCGATGGCGAAGACCATCGCCCTCTCCACCAGGGGAACGGCGGCCGAAGCCTCGTAGTTCGGGATGCCGATGGTCGGGTAGGCGTGGGCGTCGAGCGGTAGCCCGCGCTGCACCGCGATCTTGCCGATGGCGACGAGGGCGCGGGAGTTGCGCTGCTCTGCGGCGACGTTGCCGAGCGCTTCGAGTTCGGCCGCATCCGTGAGGCGGTTCGCCGTATCGATGTAGAGCGGTAGCGCGAGGTCGCGGATCGCGGCAGCCTCCAGCATCTTCAGGGCACGGACGTAGAGGCGCTGGTCGAAGGCGGCCTGCTGGGTCGCGTCGAGGCTGGGGATGCTGCGCAGGGACAGGCTGGAACGTCCGAGTTTGGTCCGCGCCAGTTGTCCGTAATACGCGATGGGCTGGAGAGCGGCGCGCTCGTAGAAGGTCTTGGCGGACCCGGCCTGGCCCATCGCCTCGGCGGCCCGGCCCTGCCAGTACGCGGTGCGGGCGAGCGAGATCGGCGTCTCGGCGATCCGGGCGGCCTCGTCGAAGTGCTGCGCCGCCTTCGCGGCATCGTCCTGGAAGCGAAGGGCGATCCAGCCGGCGTGAAACTCGGCCTCGATGCGCTTCTCCACCGTGCGGGCGCAGGGGGCGCGGGCCACCGCATAGGCGGCGGCGGGGTCGTTGGCGTCGATGAGCTTGCGGGCGACAATCCGGCGCTCGACCCACCATTCGTCGCCGTCGACCAAAACGTCCGCGTTGGTCGGCGCGGTGGCCAGGATCGCGGCCGCCTCCACGACCTTGTCGTGGCGGCGCAAGTACTGCGCTCGGGACAGGATGTAGGAGGAATCGCTTCGCAGCGACGGCGGGACCGCGTTGAGGGCGGCAGGCGCGGCCGAACTCTTGTCCTCCACGGCTCGGCGGGCACGGACCAGGGTCGCGTAGCTGCCGCCGGCCAGGGTCGCGGCGCGACCGGCCGTGTCGTAATCCTCCTTCAGAAGGGCCCGCTCCATGCGGTAGCGGTGATCGATCCGGGTCAAAACCGTCGGAAAGGCATCCAGCACCTTCGTCTCAAGATTCCGGCCGAAGGTTTCCGAGCGCCACAGGTCGCGCACCAGAGCGGCGGCGTCCCCGTCGAGGCCGTCGGCCTTGAAGGCCAGCGCCAGGGCGAATTTGCCCGGCGCACTCGCCGGCCGCGAGGCGGCGAAGAAGGCCCGCACCGTGGCAGAATTCCTGCGCTCCGTCAGCAAGGCCTCCTCGGCGCGGCGGCGCAGGAGGGGGCCGGCCGGCCAGTCGGGATTGCTGCGCGTGAAGGCGACGGTGCGTTCGAAGCCGATGCCGGCACCGGCCCGGATCGCCACCCATTCGAGGAGCGCGCGCGCGGCCGGGTCCTTGACCCCGTCGCGCAGACGGTCGCCCTCGGAGACGCGCCCCTTGCGATAGGCGTCGATGGCTTGGCGCAGGGCCGGCAGGTCCACGTCAGGCGCCACCTGTGCCGCCCGGGCCGGGTCCGGCACATCGGGAATCGGAGCTGCGGGCGAAACCGCCGCGTCGGGAAGCGGAAACGCGATGCCGGCCTCGGGGTCGGCGGAGGCATAGGCCTTGGCGGCGGCGGGAAGAACCTGGCTCGGGGCGGCCTCCGGTGCTTTCGCGTCGATCTTGAGCGCGTCCGCCGCGACCGGGTCGGGGATCTTGGCTTCGGGCAGTGCCGCGGAGGGCGCCACCGCGTCGCTCGCCGGCCGCAGGCTCGGCTCCCCGTCCGGGCCCGCCGAGGCCGCGAGAGCGCCGGCCGAAGCCAGGCTGAGGGCCAGTATCAGGGCCGCGCGTTGCGTCGAGAACACCATGGTTCTTCCAGTCCCATCACCGTGGACAGACCTTCAAGCTCACCCGAAGGGCATTAAGAAGGCATTAACCCCATGAAAGCAGCGTTTGCGCCGGTGCGGGCGAGGGCCTATGTCTCCCCGTCCGCGCGAAGCGGTGCCGCTGCCGGACAACCGGCGCATGACGAGACCGACGTCTGGGAACGCCAGGATGACCGAGACCTCTACACGACGCCTCAGGGGCGCGATGTCCGCCCTCGTGACTCCGTTCAGGGACGGCGCCTTCGACGAGGCGGCCTTTCGCAAATTCGTGAATTGGCAGATCGCCGAGGGCATCCACGGGCTCGTTCCCACCGGTACCACAGGCGAGAGCCCGACCCTGAGCCATGCCGAGCACGACCGGGTGGTGGAGATCTGCATCGAGGAGGCCGCCGGCCGCGTGCCCGTGATCGCTGGCGCCGGCTCCAATTCCACTGCCGAGGCGGTGGAGCGCGCCCGCCACGCCGAGAAGGCGGGAGCGGATGCCGTACTCGTGGTCACGCCGTACTACAACAAGCCGACCCAGGCCGGCCTCTACGCGCATTTCAAGGCCGTGAACGACGCCATCGGCATTCCGATCATCCTCTACAACATTCCCGGGCGCTCCATCGTCGATATGAGCGTCGAGACGATGGCGCGCCTGTACGAACTGAAGAACATCGCCGGCGTGAAGGACGCAACGGCCAAGCTCGACCGGGTCAGCCTGCAGCGCCAAGCCATGGGCGAAGACTTCATCCAGCTTTCGGGCGAAGATGCGACGGCGCTCGGCTTCAACGCTCATGGCGGCCACGGCTGCATCTCGGTGGTCTCGAATGTCGCGCCACGGCTCTGTGCCGATCTCCAGGAGGCGAGCCTCGGTGGCGACTATGCCAAAGCGCTGCAGATCCAGGACCGGCTGATGCCGCTGCACGCCAGCATGTTCGTGGAGCCGAACCCGTCACCGGCGAAGTACGCGCTTGCGCGGCTCGGTCTGATGACCGACGAGGTCCGGCTGCCGCTCCTCACCGTCAGTGCAGAGACGAAAACCTTGGTCGACGCAGCCCTGCGTCACGCGGGCCTGCTCGACGCCTGAGCCCGACTGGCAAAGCGGTCCGCGCAGAACCATATCCCTCGGCCCGGTCGCGATGGCGCGACCGGCCTGACCCGACGTTGTGATGGCTCCCAAACCCGAATCGAACCGCCGCGTCGTCGCTGATAACCGCGCCGCCCGCTACCACTACGAGATCACCGATACGCTGGAGGCCGGACTCGCCCTGACGGGGACCGAGGTCAAATCCCTGCGCAAGGGCAAGGCGACGATCGGGGAGGCCTATGCCGGCCCGTCCGGCACCGACCTGATGCTGTTCAACGCCTACATCCCGGAATACGTCGAGGCGAACCGCTTCAACCACGAGACCAAGCGGCCCCGCCGGCTCCTGCTCCATCGTAAGCAGATCAACAAGCTGATCGGCGCCACCCAGCGTGAGGGCTTCACCGTGGTGCCGCTGAAGATCTACTTCAACGAGCAGGGACGCGCCAAGATCGAGCTCGGCCTCGGTCGGGGCAAGAAGCTGCACGACAAGCGCGAGGCCTCGAAGGAGCGGGATTGGCAGCGCGACCGCGCCCGCATCATGCGTGACAAGGGCTGAGGCCACGAGTGGTTCGCGGGCCCGGGCAATGCCGCGGCCACCAAGATCGGGGTCAGACGACATGCGGCAGCGCGTCCGCTGTCCAGGCGCCTACGGGTCGTCAGACGTTGCGCGCTCGCCCTGTTTTCCGAAGGCGGCCGAGAACCCATAACGCCATCCGCGTCCGCCGGCGGGCCACACCGAGCATCGTCACTGGGTCCCCGCCGGCCAGCGGCAGGAACGGGTCGTGCCGGACATCGGCCCAGACGGCGCATCGGTCACGCGGGACAGGATCGTCTGCACCGCGATCGCCGCCTCCAATTTGAGCTGGAGACGTCACGGAGAAGGTTGCGCCATTCCGGCATCGCCGTCACGCGCCGCTACAAACGCTGGAACGAAGCTTATGCGACGGGATAGGCTGTCGCCCAAACGTTGCTCTTGTGCCTCGACCGAGGTGCCGATGACTTCTGCCAGGACGGCTCGATACCCGTCGGCCGGCATGACGTTCGACCGGGCGACGGGATCGCCCGGCCTCATCCTTCAGTCTCTGCGGCAAGCGCCAGTCTTCCGACGTTTCAGGGCTCGACCGCCTCATCGCTCTGGCGAATGCCGTAACGGCTTTCCAGAGCGGGGCTCGGCCGCGCCGAGCGCTCCGGCGTCTCGCCGCGGAAGCGGGTTCCCGTATCGCCGGAATTTCGGCTGTCCGGGGCGCGCGGGCTTCGCTCGCCGGGATCGCGGCCGATCCGTGCGATCAGTTGCGCGAGATCCACGAACTCGTCGGCCTGCCGGCGCAGATCGTCCGCGATCATCGCGGGCTGCGTCTGGATCGTGCTGACGACCGTGACCCGAACACCGCGGCGCTGCATCGCCTCGACCAGGGACCGAAAATCCCCATCGCCGGAGAAGAGCACCATGTGGTCGATATGGGGGGCCAGTTCGAGCGCGTCAATCGCCAGCTCGATATCCATATTGCCCTTCACCTTCCGCCGACCCATCGAATCGACGAATTCCTTCGCAGGCTTGGTGACGACACGAAAGCCATTGTAATCGAGCCAATCGATCAGCGGACGAATGGACGAATATTCTTGGTCTTCAACAATTGCCGTATAATAAAAGGCGCGAAGAAGCGAATCTCTTGACTGGAACTCTCGGAGAAGACGTCGGTAATCGATGTCGAACCCGAGTGCCTTTGTCGCTGCGTAAAGATTCGCGCCATCAATAAATATGGCGCTGCGCTGTTGTGCGCTCATGGGTTGACCCGCTTAAGAGGAAGACAAAAAACGAATATCTTTGTAAAAAATGGTGGGCGACCCCGAACCTTATGCTTGCTCCTCAGCCCTGGTTGCAGATGCTCAGAATGCACTCGAAGCAAAAAAGAACGGATTGATCACGCAACGAAGCTTTGTCGACTGAAATACCTTCTGATTGTTTAAAGCCGTATCACGTCAGAAGTCAAATTTCGTCGGATATGAATTCGGGCAGACAGCAATCTGCAGAGGTTCACGCCAGAAATACAACCGTCGCTGCGTGCCGCATCGGGTCCTTCGCGTTCTCGTCCTCACGCGATCGGATGGGCGAAAGGGGAGCGGCAGGCGGCCAAACAGACGCTTCGGGTTTTTTAAGCGCGCCTTCGCCTCAGCCGTTGACGCGTTCGACCTTGTTCACGGTCCGCTTTCCGCGAAGCTCAGAGATGATGGCGTTCAGGTGCTTCAGGTCCCAGACCGAGAGATCGATGACGATTTGGGTGAAATCCTGCGTCTTCCGCTTCATCGAAACATTGTCGATATTGCCGTCATGATCGGCGATCACCTGAGCGATCTGTGCGAGGACGCCGGGCTCGTTGATCGATTGCAGGGCGAGACGTGCCGGAAAGCGCTCGCTCGTCCCGGCCTCGACGTCCCAGCGCACGTCAAGCCAGCGATCGGGCTCGTTGTCGAAATCGGCGAGGGCAGCCGACTGGATCGGGTAGATCGTGACGCCGACGCCCGACGTCAGGATACCGACGATGCGGTCGCCCGGAACAGCACCACCGTTGGGCGCAAAGCTGACCGGCAGGTCGCTGTCGAGACCGCGGATCGGAATCCCGTCCGAGCGGCCATGCTCCGCGCTTCGCCCCTCCGGGAAGGTCAGCCGCATGGTCTGATCCTTGGACAGACTGAGGCGCCCGGCTCCGTCGGTCGAGGTCGGCTGCGGCAGGGGTGCCGGGGCACCGCGGCGCTCGTCCTTGTAGTCCGGATAGACCGCCCGCACGACATCGCCCGAGAACATCTCGCCCCGTCCGACGGCAGCAAAGACATCTTCGGTGCTCTGACGAGCGAGACGGGGCAGCGCCCCGCGGAGCTTATCCTCCGAGAAGCTCTTGGCCGCCCGCTCGAAGGCACGATCGAGGATCTGGCGCCCGAGGCCCGCATATTGGCGCCGGACGGCCGAGCGGGTCGCGCGCCGGATTGCCGAACGCGCCTTGCCGGTCACCACCAGGGATTCCCACGCAGCAGGCGGCGAGGCGCCATCCGACCGGGCGATCTCGACCTCGTCGCCGTTGACGAGTTCGTGCAGCAGCGGTGCCATGCGGCCGTTGATCTTGGCACCCACCGCCGAGTTCCCAACGTCCGTATGGACGGCGTAGGCGAAATCGATCGGGGTCGCCCCGCGGGGGAGGGCGATCAGGCGACCCTTCGGTGTGAAACAGAACACCTGGTCCTGGAAGAGTTCGAGCTTGGTGTGCTCCAGGAATTCTTCGGGGCTGTCGCCCTCAGCCAGGAGTTCGATGGTTCGACGCAGCCATTGGTAGGCGCCGCTCTCGGTTGCGAGACGCGGGTGGCCACCGCCGATCTCGTCCTTGCCGCCGCTCTCCTTATAGTGAGCGTGCGCCGCGATGCCGTACTCGGCGATCTCGTCCATGGCCGCCGTGCGGATCTGCAGCTCGACGCGCTGGCTCTTCGGGCCGATCACCGTGGTGTGAATCGAACGGTAGTCGTTCTGCTTCGGCGTCGAGATGTAGTCCTTGTACCGGCCTGGGACCATCGGCCAGCTCGTGTGCACGACACCGAGAGCGCCGTAGCAATCGGCCAGGGTCTCGACCACGACACGGAAGCCGAAAATGTCGGACAACTGCTCAAAGGCGACCGACTTGCGCTCCATCTTGGCCGAGATGGAGTAGGGCCGCTTCTGCCGCCCCGTGACGACGGCCTTTATATCCTGGGCCGCGAGCTTGGCGGTCAGGTCATGCTCGATGCTCTCGACGAGGCGTTCCGACTTGGCGGAGAGGTCGGACAGCCGCTGGGCGATGGTGGCGTAGATCTCCGGCTTGAGGTTGCGGAGCGCGAGATCCTCGAGTTCCTCGCGCAACTCCTGCATGCCCATCCGCCCGGCGAGCGGCGCATAGATGTCGAGGGTCTCCTGTGCGATCCGCTCGCGCTTGTCCGCCCGCATGTGGTGGAGTGTGCGCATGTTGTGCAAGCGGTCGGCGAGCTTGACGAGCAGCACCCGGACATCGGCCGCCACCGCCAGGAGCAGCTTGCGGAAATTCTCCCCCTGCGCCGCCCGCTTGGACACGAGGTCGAGGCGCTTCAGCTTGGTCAGGCCGTCCACCAGGGCGCCGATCTCCGGGCTGAAAAGCTCGCGGATCTCGTCCAGGGTCGCCGCCGTATCCTCCACGGTGTCGTGCAGAACGGCTGCCACGATCGTGGCATCGTCGAGCCGGAGGTCGGTGAGGATCGCGGCGACTTCGAGGGGGTGGGCGAAGAAAGGGTCCCCGGAGGCCCGTTTCTGCGTGCCGTGGGCGCGCATGGCGTAGACGTAGGCGCGGTTCAGCAGGGCCTCGTTCGCGGCGGGATTGTAGCGCTTCACCCGCTCGACAAGTTCGTATTGGCGCATCATCCGCCGGAAGACCCTTTCACGCGCGACGGCCCCGGTACCGGATCCGTTCCCACGATGTGTCCCGCATCGCACGCGGGCACGCCAGCCCCACGGCGTCGCATCGGCCGCGATTCCGGGGTCCCGAGACGAAAAAACCCGGCGCAGCGGCCGGGTCCTTCATCGGATCTGGGGGATCGACGATGGCCTACTCGGCCTCGTCGTCCGTCTCGGTGGGCGGCGCCAGGTTCTCGAGGCCGCGTAGCAAGTCTTCCTCGCTCATGCGATCGAACTGGACGGCGCTGTCGTCGCTGGAGGAGGGGGGGGCGACGGCGGCAGCGGCCGGCGAGCTCGACAGCAGCGGCACGGTCTCGGCCTCCGGCTCGTCGACCTCGACGTACTTCTGCATCGAGTGGATGAGCTGCTCCTTCAGGTCGTCCGCGGTGATCGTCTCATCGCCGATCTCGCGCAGGGCGCAGACGGGGTTCTTGTCGCGGTCGCGATCGATCGTCAGCGGCGCGCCGGCGGCGAGCAGGCGAGCACGGTGGCTGGCCAGCAGAACCAGCTCGAAGCGGTTCTCGACCTTGTCGATGCAGTCTTCAACGGTGACGCGAGCCATGGCGGACGGCTCCTTCCTCGGACGGAATTTCTGGGCTGAGCCCGCCTCATACACCCCTTGACGCCGGGCAACAAGCGCTGCGGCGGGTCTATCCCGTTGCCCACGTTCGGCGATCCTCCGGCAATCCCCTTCTGTGGTCCCGCATAACGCCTCAGCGACGCGGTGCTGCGGCACGGTTTAGAAGATCCGGGCGCGGCGGTGCATCGGCCGGGCGAGGGGGATATTCCATCATGACCACGATACTCAGTCGTCGCAGCCTGCTCGGCTGTGGATGCCGGCTCGGGGCCGGATGCTTCGCGGCGAGCGCGTTGCAGACCCGCGCCTTCGCCGCGGCGCCATCGACCAAGAAGACGACCCTGACCGCCGACCAGGCGCTGGAGGCTTTGAAGGAAGGCAACCGCCTCTACCAGACCGACAGCCCCGTCCGCGCGGTCCAGGGTCGCGAGCGCCGGATCGAGATCGCGCTGGGCCAGACCCCGTTCGTGGTGCTGGTGAGCTGCTCCGATTCGCGCGTGTCGCCGGAGATCCTGTTCGGGCGCGGCCTCGGCGAGCTGTTCATCGTGCGCAACGCCGGCAATTGCGTCGACACCGCCGCTCTGGGCTCCATCGAGTACGGCGTCTCGCAGCTCGGCGTGCCCCTGGTGCTGGTGATGGGCCACAGCCGCTGCGGCGCGGTGGAAGCGGCGATCGACGTCGTCCAGAACAACACCGTCTTTCCGGGTTCGATCGGCCGGATGATCGAGCCGATCGTGCCCGCGGTGCTGTCGCAGCGCGACAAGCCCGGCGACTTCACCGAGAACTGCGTGCGCGCCAACGTCAACCGGGTGGTGGAGCGCCTGCGCAGCGCTTCGGAGCCGTCGCTCCTCGATCCCCTGAAGGCCGGCAAGCTGCGGATCGTCGGAGCCTCCTACAGCCTCGATTCCGGCACGGTCGACTTCTTCAACGAGGGGTAGGGCGCCCGGCCTCGCTGCGGTGCCATGTTGACACAGGTGGCGGGCGGTGCGACTGCGCCGCCCTTCCTGTCCCGGGCCGAGCCTCTCGGGGCGACCCGGCACGACGAGGACTTCACCATGGCGCGCGCTTGCATCTTCCCCGGCCAGGGCAGTCAGGCCGTCGGCATGGGACGGGCGCTGGCCGAACACTTCCATCAGGCCCGCGACGTGTTCGCGGAGGTCGACGAGGCCCTGGGCCAGCCGCTCTCCCGCCTGATGTTCGAGGGCCCGGTGGAGGAGCTGACCCTCACCGCCAACGCCCAGCCCGCCCTGATGGCCGCGAGCCTCGCGACCCTGCGGGTGCTGGAGGCCGAGCGCGGCCTCGACCTGAAGCGGGACGTCGCCTGCGTGGCCGGCCATTCCCTGGGCGAGTACACGGCCTTGTGCGCCGCCGGCACCTTCTCCATCGCGGACGCCGCCCGGTTGCTGCGCATCCGCGGCACCGCCATGCAGGACGCGGTGGCCCCCGGGGCCGGCGCCATGGCGGCCCTGATCGGGGCCGATGCCGAGACCGCGCAGGCGATCGCCGCGGAGGCCGCCGAGGGCGCGGTCTGCGAGGTGGCCAACGACAACGGCGGCGGCCAGGTGGTGCTTTCCGGCGACAAGGACGCGGTCGAGCGAGCCGTGGCTCTGGCCCCGGGGCGGGGGATCAAGCGCGCGGTCCTGCTCAACGTCTCGGCCCCGTTTCACTGCTCGCTGATGGCGCCGGCCGCCGCTCGTATGCAGAGAGCACTTGTCGAGGTCGCGATGCACAGCCCCGTGGTGCCGGTCTACGCCAACGTGCTGGCCGCGCCCCTCACCGATCCCGCCGCGATTCGCGAGGCCTTGGTCGCCCAGGTCACCGGAACCGTGCGCTGGCGCGACTGCGTCGCCGCCATGGCGGCCGCCGGAATCGACCAGTTCACCGAGATCGGTACCGGCAAGGTGCTCACCGGACTCGTCAAGCGGATCGCCGCCGGCGCGTCGGCGAGCGCGGTCGGCACCCCCGACGACATCGCCGCGTTCCCAGCTTTCGGCTGAACCTCGAGGAAAGCCCATGTTCGACCTGACCGGCCGCAAGGCCCTCGTCACCGGCGCCACCGGCGGCCTCGGCGGCGCCATCGCCCGGGGGCTGCACGCGCAGGGCGCGACCCTCGCCATCTCGGGCACGCGGCAGGCGGCCCTGGAGGCCTTCGCGGCCGAGCTCGGGGGCGAGCGTATCCACGTCGTGCCGGGCGACCTCTCCGACAAGGCCTCGGTGGAGGCCCTCGTGCCGGCGGCGGAGGCGGCGCTGGGCGGCCTCGACATCCTGGTCAACAACGCCGGCATCACCCGCGACAACCTCGTGCTGCGCATGAAGGACGAGGAGTGGGACGCGGTGATCGCCGTCAACCTCTCGGCGGCGTTCCGGCTGTCGCGGGCGGCCGTGAAGGGCATGATGAAGCGCCGCCACGGCCGCATCGTGAACATCGGCTCGGTGGTGGGCGCCACCGGCAATCCGGGCCAGGTCAACTACGCCGCCGCCAAGGCGGGCCTGGTGGGCATGACCAAGGCCCTGGCGGCCGAGGTCGCCACCCGCAACCTCACGGTCAACTGCATCGCGCCGGGCTTCATCACCTCGCCGATGACCGACGCGCTGAACGAGAAGCAGCGCGAGGGCATCCTCGGCCGCGTTCCCATGGGGCGGCTGGGCACCGGCGCCGACATCGCCGCCGCCGCGATCTACCTCGCCTCCGACGAGGCCGCCTACGTCACCGGCCAGACCCTGCACGTGAACGGCGGCATGGCCATGTATTGAGGGGTTCTGAGCCCCGGTTTCGCTGCGGCGCACAGACCAAAAAACAGGCGATTGGCTCGAAAAGGCCACACCGATGAACGGGTTGTGAACAGCCTCTCGCCAGCGTCGGAACCCTGTGTTAACACCCCGGCTGCCGTGCGAGGGGGGTGCCGATTCAGCGTGTTGCGGAGGTTTGAAAAACGTGGGTCACTGACTGGACAAGTCCGGTGACTTGCCCGAAACGCGCGATCGAACACACCGGCCGCTCCATCCGAACAGGTCGTCCCGGGACGGGACGGCGGCCACGGCACCTTCACCGACCTTCCACCAGCAAGTCTCTTCACCCACAAGATCCTTGCACCATCACGACCTTGAAGAGCTAAGGACCAAGACCGATGAGCGATATCGCTGAGCGCGTGAAGAAGATCGTTGTCGAGCACCTCGGCGTGGAGCCGGAGAAGGTGGTCGAGGGCGCGAACTTCATCGATGATCTCGGCGCCGACAGCCTCGACACCGTCGAGCTCGTGATGGCGTTCGAGGAAGAGTTCAACGTCGAGATCCCCGACGACGCCGCCGAGACCATCCAGACGGTCGGCGATGCGGTGAAGTTCCTCGAGAAGAACTCCGCTTAAGGCCACGGGTCGTGCGTCCGCGGGGTCCCCTGAAACGGACCCCGCGCGCCATTCGTTGTGATGACAGGACCGGTTCGGGATAGCGCGATGCGTCGGGTAGTGGTGACGGGCTTGGGGATGGTGACGCCGCTGGCCAGCGGGGTCGAAGCCACCTGGAGCCGGTTGATCGCCGGCGAATCGGCGGCCAAGGTCGTGACGGCGTTCCCCGTCGACGATCTCGCCTGCCGCATCGCCTGTTCCGTGCCCTTCGGCGACGGCAGCGACGGCAGCTTCAATCCCGACGCCTTCATGGAGGTGAAGGAGCAGCGCAAGGTCGATCCGTTCATCGTCTACGCGATGGCGGCCGCCGGCGAGGCCCTGAACGACGCCGACTGGCACCCGACCTCCTACGAGGACCAGTGCGCCACCGGCGTCATGGTCGGCTCGGGCATCGGCGGCATCGGCGGCATCTACGACGCCTCGGTGACCCTGCACGACAAGGGCCCGCGCCGGATCTCCCCCTTCTTCATTCCCGGCCGCATCATCAATCTGGCTTCGGGCCAGATCTCGATCGCGCACGGCCTGAAGGGCCCGAACCACGCGGTGGTGACGGCCTGCTCCACCGGCGCCCACGCCATCGGCGACGCGGCCCGGCTGATCCAGTTCGGCGATGCCGACGTCATGGTGGCGGGCGGTGCCGAATCGCCGGTGAACCGCCTCGCGCTCGCCGGCTTCGCCGCCTGCCGCGCCCTCTCCACCGGCTTCAACGACGCCCCCACCAAGGCCTCGCGCCCCTACGACCGCGACCGCGACGGCTTCGTCATGGGCGAGGGCGCCGGCGTCGTCGTGCTCGAGGAGTACGAGCACGCCAAGGCCCGCGGCGCCAAGATCTATGCCGAAGTCATCGGCTACGGCCTTACGGGCGACGCCTACCACATCACCTCGCCGGCCCCGGACGGCGACGGCGCCTTCCGCTGCATGAGCGCCGCCGTGAAGCGCGCCGGCATCCAGGCCAGCGACCTCGACTACATCAACGCCCACGGTACCTCGACGCCCATGGGCGATGAGCTGGAGCTGAAGGCCGTGGAGCGCCTGCTCGGCGACCACGCGGCCCAGGCCTCGATGTCCTCCACCAAGTCCTCCATCGGCCACCTCCTCGGCGCCGCCGGCTCCGTGGAAGCGATCTTCTCGATCCTGGCCATCCGCGACGGCATCCTGCCCCCGACCCTCAACCTCGACACCCCCTCCGTCGAGACCGCGATCGACCTCGTGCCGCACGAGGCCAAGCGCAAGCGGGTGGATACGGTGCTGTCGAACTCGTTCGGGTTTGGCGGGACGAATGCGTCGCTGGTGATGCGACGGGTGGGTTCTTAAATCCTTAGAAATACTTTTGCATAGCATCCATTATATAGAAGAGTAGTTCCACCCGAGGGAGCGACTTTATGGCATTTGGCTATCAGCCCCCTAACACAATCAATATTACTGAGCAAAATCTGCAGCCGCGATTATTAGAGCGCATTTTCAGTAGATCAAGCTCACTAAAACTTGCTTACATCGGCGGGTTTTTCCTAGTATCATCTGTTCTGCTATATATACTAAGTGTCGCCTTGGATGCGAGGCGTGAGCCTGGCTTCGAGTTTCCGGCAATATACGTATCATCGATTTCGTTTTTTATAGCTTTGACGTTTCTAGCGTTGGCAATTTTTGTTTTTTCAGGAGCTTATTTAGAAGTATTTGGAGATGACGTCTGGAAACAGAAGGCTGAACTCACAACTTCTTTGAATCAGCTGAGCGAAGATCTGAACGAAATCAGGAGGAAAGTAGAATCAATTCCTCAATCGAAGACAGACGAACAAATAGATCGATTTGTATTAAAGAGTTTTGAGACCAATATTAAAGATCATATTGATGCAAAGTTTAGAGGTAGTGTGAGGGATATTGCAAAATCAGAGCTGTTGATTGAGTTCGCACCAAATATTTTTAAAGAGAAGTCCTATGCATTGATAAAAGCAGAATTTAGTTCCTACATAGATGGGCTTCACAAGCAAATTGAAAGACAGCAACGCAACTCTAATTTTAACGTTTTGTGCGGGATGGCTTTCGCTGTGGTAGGTCTCATAGCGATGGGATACTTTATTTATCAGAATTACGGAAGAAGCGTCGAAAACCAGAGCTGGCAAGATTTCCTTATGACTTTTTTGCCGAGGCTCACATTTGTAATTCTTTTCGAAAGTGTCGCGTTTTTCTTCTTCCAGGCCTATAAGGAAGATCGCGGAATGGTGAGGTTTCTTCGAAATGAAGCAACTAATACGGAGTCGAAGATCGTAGGTTTAATTTCATCTGTATTATTTGGAAAAGACAAATCGGTTGACGGTGCAATATCTGCCTTGATGGCTACAGAAAGGAATTTTACCGTTAAAAAAGGTGATAAAGTAATATTAGAGACCTTGCAAGTAAATCAAAAGCCGATGATAGAGACTCTTATTGAGAGCCTCGTTCCAAACATCTATTCGCAGATAAAGAAAGCAGAGTCTCGGAAAGAAGGTAGTTTCAATTAATTAATCTAAATTTTCAAATCTATAATCGGAGCTAAATATAGTAGCCTTAAACATCACTTGCATATGGATTGATATGAGATCGCATTCCACTTATAAGAAGGAGATATCTTATTCTTTTTTGTGGTGCCTAGAGGTTAGTCTTGATCTAAAATATGATTGGTTTAATTTAAATATTTTGTACAAGAAAATATTCGATCGATTCTGTAAAGGCATCATCACTTAACTCGATAAATTTTCTCTATATCCGCCTCCGCTTACCTGTCGGCCTCAGTGAGCCGAATCTCATTTGAAGCAGAGTGCAACCTAATCAGGTATGCCATTATATTACGGACAGGGTCTTTGTCTCGCAGCGTCCGCCCGTCAAAACATTGAATCTCTCCTTCGCCACAAAACCCACCAAGTTCGCGCGCCACACTGCGCGTCCCGTGCGCCCCTCTCGACTCGGGCGTACGGACTCCCCTAAAAAATCCGGCGGCGGCCGGGGCGGGGACCTGAGGCCCGAACAGGATGTCCATGTTCTTCCGCAAACGCCCAGATCCGGCGCAGACGCCGGTGCCCTCCGACGAGCCGGCCCTGCCCAACCGGCTCTCGCCGCGAAGCCCCAGCGAGGCGATCAAGCCCACGGCCGCACCCCCGCCGCCCGACCGTCCGGTCCGTGAGCGCGGCGGCCTGCTGGCCCGCATCTCCGGCCTGCTCACCGCCTCCGTGGTGCTGGCCATCGCGGTGATGATCGGCGTGACCCTGTTCGAGCGCCAGACCAAGGAGCCGGGTCCGCTGCCCGCCGACAAGGTCGTGGTCATCCCGCCCCGCAGCGGCACCACCGAGATCGCCGAGGCGCTCAGCCGCGAGGGCGTCATCACCCACACCGCCCTGTTCGAGTGGGCCGCCCGCTTCTCGGGCAAGGCCCTCAAGGCCGGCGAGTACACCTTCAAGGCCCATGCGAGCATCGGGGAGGCCATCGAGACCCTGTCCTCCGGCCGGCAGGTGCAGCACGCCATCACCTTCCCAGAGGGGCTGACCTCCGAGCAGATCGTGATGCGCCTCAACGACAACGACGTGCTCACCGGCGACGTCAACGAGATCCCGCCCGAGGGCTCGCTCCTGCCCGACACCTACAAGTTCGAGCGCGGCGCCACCCGGCAGCAGATCGTCAACCTGATGCGCGCCAAGCAGCGCGAGGTCCTGAACCAGATCTGGCTGCGCCGCTCGGCCGAGATCCCGGTGAAGACGCCGGCCGAGATGGTGACCCTGGCCTCCATCGTGGAGAAGGAGACCGGCCGGGCCGACGAGCGGCCCCGCGTCGCCGGGGTGTTCGTCAACCGCCTGAACAAGCGCATGAAGCTGCAGTCGGACCCCACCATCGTGTACGGGCTGGTGGGCGGGCGCGGCACCCTCGGGCGCGGCATCCAGCGCGCCGAGATCGAGCGCGCCACGCCCTACAACACCTACGTGATCGAGGGCCTGCCCCCGGGCCCCATCGCCAATCCGGGCCGCGCCGCCCTGGAGGCCGTGGCCAACCCCTCGCGCACCAAGGACCTGTTCTTCGTGGCCGACGGCACCGGGGGACACGCCTTCGCCGAGACCCTGGAAGGCCATTCCCGCAACGTCGCCCGCTGGCGCCAGGTCGAGCGCGCCCGCCAGACGCCGACGCCGGACGCGGTGGTCGACAAGGCCGATCCGCCGGGTGCGCCCACCGTCCCCGGCACCGCCTCGGCCTACGCCCCCGACGGCACCAACATGGCCGCCAGCCCCGACGGCGCCGGCAACCGCGCGAAGGCCTTCGACGCCTCCGAGGGCACGCGCCTCGACCCCCTGCGCAACAAGACCTTCGACCTGAACTCGCCCAAGACCGTGCCGGTGCTCAAGCAGCCGTAGCGTCCGCCCACGCAGCCGGATGATCCACCCCGTCATCCCGGGGCCGCGCAGCGGAGCCTGGGATGACGGGGTGTCATGCCCTGCAACCGACCCGCCTCCGCAACCGGCAGGGTCCCCCGACCACCCCCAGCCTCTCCCCACAGGGGCCGGGACGAACGCGAAGACAGCCATGATCCTCTCCAGCATGACGGGCTTCGCCCGCGCCGCCGGCTCCACCGGGCCGGTCCAATGGGCCTGGGAGGTCCGCAGCGTGAACGGGCGCGGGCTCGACGTGCGCCTGCGCGTTCCCAACGGCTACGACGCCGTGGGCGAGGTCGCCCGCACCGCCCTGCAGAAGAGCGTGGCGCGGGGCCAGTGCCAGCTCTCCCTCACCCTCACCCGGCCGGAGGCGGCGCCCCGCGTCCGGATCAACGAGGCGCTGCTCGGCCAGCTCGCCGCCGCCATCGCGCGGGTGCCCCGGCCCGAGGGCGTGGCGCCCGCCACCCTCGACGGGCTGCTCGGCATTCGGGGCGTCGTCGAGGCCGACGAGGAGCCCGGCGCCGACGCGGAGGCCCTGGCCCGCGACCTCGCCGAGGGCGTGGTCCGCCTCGTCGCCGACCTCGTGGAGGCGCGCCGGGCCGAGGGGCGGGCCCTGCGCGGGGTCATCGAGGGCCAGCTCGCCGCGATGGCCCGGCTCACCGCCGCCGCCGAGGCCTGCCCGGCCCGCAAGCCCGAGGCCGTGAGGGCGCGCCTCGCCGCCACCGTCGCGACGCTGCTGGAGGCAGGCCACCTCGATCCCGACCGCCTGCACCAGGAGGCCGTGCTGCTCGCCGCCAAGGCCGACGTCCGCGAGGAGCTCGACCGCCTCCAGGCCCACCTCGCCAGCGCGGCCGAGCTCCTGGCCGCCGGGGGCGCCATCGGGCGCAAGCTCGACTTCCTGGCCCAGGAGCTCGGGCGCGAGGCCAATACCCTGTGCGCCAAGGCGAATGACATCGCGCTGTCGCGGATCGGACTCGACTTGAAGGCCGTGGTGGAGCAATTCCGGGAGCAGGTTCAGAACGTCGAGTAGGTTTTTTCAGCGATGCGGGACGCTTTGACGATGGAGGCCGGGGTGATCGCGCGGCGCGGGTTCATCCTCATCCTGTCCTCCCCCTCGGGCGCGGGCAAGACGACCCTGACCCGGGCCGTCGCCGCCGACCCGAAATGGGGCCTCGACCTCTCGATCTCGGTGACGACCCGGCAGCGCCGCCCGTCCGAGATCGACGGCAAGCACTACACCTTCATCGACCGCGAGGCCTTCGACGCCCTGCGCAGCGCCGACAACCTGCTCGAATGGGCCGAGGTGCACGGCAATTTCTACGGCACCCCGCGCCGCCCGGTGGAGAAGGTGCTGGGCGCCGGCCGGGACATGATCTTCGACATCGACTACCAGGGCACCCGGCAGGTGCGCGCCAAGCTCGCCGACGACGTCGTCACGGTGTTCATCCTGCCGCCCTCGCTGGCCGAGCTGCGCCACCGCCTGGAGCGCCGGGCCGAGGATTCGCCCGACACCATCGAGAAGCGCCTCGCCAACGCCCGGATGGAGATCCAGCGCTGGACCGAGTACGACTACGTCATCGTCAACGACGACCTCGACGACGCCTTCCGCTCCCTGGAGGGCATCCTCATCGCCGAGCGCCTGAAGCGCGCCCGCCGCACCGGCCTGACCAGCTTCGTGGAGGGCCTGCTCGCCGAGCCCGACTGACGGGCGGGTTGCCGCAGACAGGAACGTTCGTCGGGCGACGGGGGTTGGCCCGCGATTCCGACGGTCGGGGTCGAGAGGCGCGAACCCGAGAGCCGTCGCGATGCGCGAGAGATCCTGTGACATCGCCGTGATCGGCGCCGGCACCGCCGGCCTCGCCGCTCTCCGCGCCGCCCGCGATCGCGGCGCCGATGCCGTCCTGATCGAAGCCGGGCCGGGCGGCACCACCTGCGCCCGCGTGGGCTGCATGCCCTCGAAGCTGCTGATCACCGCCGCCAACGCCGCCCATGCGGCCCGCCACGCCGACGTGTTCGGCATCGATGCCGGCTCCGTACGGGTGGATGGCCCCCGCGTGATGGCGCGCGTCCGGCGCGAGCGCGACCGCTTCGTGGCCGGCGTCCGCGCGGGCGTCGACGAACTGCCCGCCGAAATCCGCATCGCCGGCCGCGCCCGCTTCACCGGGCCCGACACCCTGGCGGTGGACGACCACACCGCCTTGCGCTTCCGCGCCGCGATCGTCGCCACCGGCTCCAGCCCGGCCATCCCCGAGCCCCTGCGCGACCTCGGCGACCGGCTCCTCACCAGCGACACGGTGTTCGAGATCCCCGACCTGCCCGAGTCCCTGGCGGTGCTCGGCGGCGGCGCCGTCGGCCTCGAGCTGGCGCAGGCCATGGCCCGCCTCGGCGTCGCCGTGACCCTGTTCGACCCCGGCACGCATCTCGCGTCGCTACGCGACGACGGCCTCGCCGAGACGGCCCGCCGGCTCTTCGGGGCCGAGATGACGCTATGCCTCGGCTGCAGGGTCACGGAGGGCGACCGCGCGCCTGAGGGCGTGCGCCTGACCTGGACCGAAGCGGCCGGGGCGACCGGGACCGGCACCTTCGCGCGGGTCCTGGCGGCGGCCGGGCGGCCCCCCAACCTCCGGCATCTCGGGTTGGAGGCCGCCGGCCTCTCCCTCGACGAACACGGGATGCCGGCGTTCGACGCCCGCAGCCTGCTCTGCGCCGGCGGCCCGGTCTTCCTCGCGGGCGACGCCAACGCCGACAGGCCGGTGCTGCACGAGGCCGCCCGCCAGGGCCGGATCGCCGGCGCCAACGCGGCCCGTCTCGTCGCCTCCGGCCGCCACGCCGTCGAAGCGCCCCGGCGCTGGACCAACCTCGCCATGGTGTTCACCGAGCCGCAGGCGGCGAGCGTCGGCGCGCCCTACGATCCCGCGGACGCGACCCTCGTCCGCGGCAGCGTCGATTTCGGCGACCAGGGCCGGGCCCGGATCATGGCCGAGAATGCCGGGGCGCTGCACCTCCACGCCGACCGCAGCGGCACCCTCCGGGGGGCCGAGATGCTTGGACCGGCCTGCGAGCACCTCGCCCAGTTTCTCGCCCTTGCCATCGCGGACGGGCTGACCGCCGAGGCTCTCCTCGACCGGCCGTTCTATCACCCAACGGTGGAGGAGGGGCTGAAGACCGCCCTGGAGGCGATCGTCGCCGCCCTGGACCGCTGAGCCGGATCCGTCGCGCGACCGTCAGACCGGCGTCAGCGCGGCCGCGGCGGCCACCCGGCCGCGATGGCTCGTCACCGTGTTGCCCAGCGAGGCCACCACGATGCAGGCGATGGCCAGCCACTCGGTGGGGGTGAGGTGCTCGCCCAGGATCGCGAGGCCGGCCAGCGAGCCCACGGCCGGCTCAAGGCTGAGCAGAACGCCGAAGCTCTGCTTCGACAAACGCTTCAGGGCGACCATCTCCAGCGTGTAGGGCAGGGCGCTCGAAAGGGCCGCCACCGCCAGGCCGATTCCGAGCATGGCCGGCTGCAGCAGCAGCGTCCCCGCCTTCGCGATGCCGAACGGCAGCACCACCAGGGCCGCCACCGACATGCCAATGGCCACCGCCCGTCCGCCGTGCAGATGACCGACGCGCTGGCCGAAGACGATGTAGAGCGCCCAGCACAGGGCGGCGCCGAGCGCGCAGGCGACGCCGACGGGATCGAGCCCGGTGGACAGGTCGCCGAGGGGCAGCAGCAGCGACAGGCCGAGGATCGCGCAGCCGATCCAGGCGAAATCGATCCCCCGGCGGGAGACCGCGAGGGCGAGCGCCAGGGGCCCGGAGAATTCGATCGCGATGGCGAGGCCGAGGGGGATCGTGCGCAGGGACAGGTAGAACAGCAGGTTCATGGCGCCCAGCACGGCCCCGTAGCGCAGCAGGGCCCGCCGGTCGGCGCGGCCGGGACGCAGGCGCCAGGGCCGCCAGATCGCGACGAGCATCAGCGCCGAGAGGCCGACCCGCAGCGCGGTCGTGCCCTCCGCGCCCAGGATCGGGAACAGCTGCTTGGCGTAGGAGGTGCCGACGCTGAGGGAGACGATGCTGCCCAGGAGGGCCGCGACGGGCAGCAGCGTGGCGGCCAGGCCGCCGGGGGCCGAAGATCCGTGCGAAGCGGGAGCCATGGCGCGGGCGTCAGGCCGCCGGCGGCAGGATCAGCGCGCGCAGGGCTTCCAGGGCCTGCCAGAGCAGCAGGGCCGGAAGGCCGAGGACGACGTCGGGCACGCGCTTGATCAGCGACAGGGCGAGGGCGGTGCCCGCATCGATGCCGAAGAGGCTGCCGAGCAGGACGAAGCCGCCCTCCTGGACGCCGAGGCCGCTCGGCACCGGGAAGGCCGCCGACTTGATGGCCTGGCTCAGGGCCTCGATCACAACGACCTCGGTAAAGCTCACCGAATCGACGCCGATGCAGGTGAGCGCGATCCAGATCTCCAGGGCGCCCAGTCCCCAGGCGGCGAGGTGCAGCAGGACGGACGCCGCGAGCCGTCCGCGCCGACCCGGTGCCCAGACGGCATCGAGGGCGTCGTAGACGCTGCCGCCCGACGGCGACGGAGCGACGGGGTCACCCCGAAAGACGCGGCGCACGCCGTCGACGGCCCTGCGCCCGATCGCGCGCGCCGCGGCGCTGCGCTGGACGGCCAGGAAAGCCCCCAGCAGCAGGGCGGTGACCGCCAGGGCGCGCAGGACCCAGGTGGCCAGCGCCTGCGCCGCCTCGCCGCCGACCTGAAGCAGGAGGCCCACCCCCGCCAGGGCGAAGACGGCCTGTGTTCCAGCCTGGAACAGCATGTCCACGAGGATCGAGGCGGCCGCCAGGGTTCCGGTGGTGCCCCAGAAGGTCAGCAGGCGACCGCCCACCACGTCGCCGCCGACGGAGGCCACCGGAAGCAGCACGTTGATGCCCTCACGGACGAGGCGCAGCAGGACAAAGGCTCCGGTGCGGGCCTGACCCAGCCCCGCGAGCCCCTGGATGACGCAGCCCCAGGCGAGGCCGCACAGAAGGATCACCGACAGCCGCACCAGCACGATGGCCGCGAGGCCGCCGGCGCCGACCCGGCCGAAGGCGTCGGTGACGGCGGCCAGATCGTTGGTGGCGATGAGCCAGACAGCGAGGCCGAGGCCCAGGAGGGTTCCGACCAGGGGAAGCCGGCGCAGGACGAGGCGCCCGAGACGACCGGACCCGGTCCGCTCGCCCGCTGGACGTTCGGCGACCCGGGTCGTCGCGAAGCGCGGCTCGTCAGGCATCGGACCCGTCCCGAATCGTCCGTTTCAAGGATTCCCCGCTCCCGCATCCGTCGCGCCGGGACGACGATCCCGGCTTCCCGTTCCGGCGCGCGGCTCCGCCCTAGCGGTGCGGCGATTCCGCAGCGTCCGGCAGGTCTAGGCGGCCTTTGGGGCCGAAATCGGGGAACAGCGCCTCCACGGATTGGGCCGGCGTGGCCTGCGGGTCAAGCAGGTGGATGCGCTGCTTGGCGAGGCTGTCCGCCGTGATCACCGCGAGGGCACGCTTGGGACAGGGGCCAAGGCACCCGACCTCGACCACGCGCGGCTTGCGCGCCGTGAGGCGCCGCTTGAGTTCGCTCTTGAGCTGCCGCCGCACC
This sequence comes from Methylobacterium sp. Leaf89, assembly GCF_001422215.1. Taxonomy (NCBI): domain Bacteria; kingdom Pseudomonadati; phylum Pseudomonadota; class Alphaproteobacteria; order Hyphomicrobiales; family Methylobacteriaceae; genus Methylobacterium; species Methylobacterium sp. Leaf89. The sequence continues at coordinate 630,829 of NZ_LMML01000029.1, forward strand.
GAGCCCTTCTTCAAGCCCTGGCGCTTGACGCAATTGCTGCAGACCAGCACGAGTTCCGTGAACCCGGCCCGCGCCATGCGGATCCGCGCCGGGCGGGCCGCCTCCCTGTCCGTGTCATCCATGCCGTCCCCGATGTCCCCTGCGGCCCCATGCGCCGAAAGCCCGATGCGCCGACCCCCCCGCACCCAGGCCCCGCCACCAGGGCGACGCGCCTTAAAAAGGGCCGAAAAATGAAGGATTCGTCGGGTTCAACACGAGGACGGCGAGAGGGCTCCCCAGGCGTGACCATATGCATCGTCATCAGGCTCGGGCAGACTCGCCGCTTATGATGCTGCGTCCGCCATCAGCCCTGATCGCGCCGAGCCTCGGGAACCGGAAATCATGAAGGCCGACGAGGTCAAGCAGACCGACCGCGTGCGGGGGGTGATCGATATCGCCCTGCGTTCCCTGCCGGATCTGCGCCGCAACGCCGAAACGGTCGATCCCGTTTCGCGGAGCCGCGTCCCGGCCCTCCTGCGCCGGGCGCAGGAGCGGCTGGACTGGCGCCAGCTCCCGGGCCTGCGGCCGCCGCCGAGCAAGCCGAAGAATCTGGTCGGCAGTCTTTTGCGCCAGTTCGGCGTCTTCGTCCTGCTGCCGACGGTCCTGGCGGGGATCTATTTCTACGCCTTCGCGGCCGATCAGTACGTGGCCGTGTCGCAATTCGCCGTGCGCGGCAACGTCGAGCCGATGGAAGAAAGCTCGGGCGGGCAGTTCTCCGACCTGATCATGAAGCACAACAGCCAGGACAGCTTCATCATCCGGGACTTCGTCGAGAGCCGCGCGATCGTCGCCAAGATGGAAGAGAGCCTCCACATCTCGCAGATGTTCTCGCGGCCGGAAGCGGATTTCTGGACGCGCTACCGGGTCGATCAGTCCATGGAGGAACTGGTCAAGTACTGGAATAAGCATGTCGGGACGCGGATCGAGGTGCTCTCCGGCATCATCACGCTGAGCGTGCGCGCCTTCACGCCGGAGGATGCCCTGGCGATCAATCGCGGGGTCGTGGCGCGAAGCGAAGCGCTCATCAACGACATTTCCCGCCGAGCCCAGGCCGACATGGTCAAGCATGCGGAGGCCGAGGCGACGAAGGCGCAGGAGCGCCTGCGCAACGCCCACATGGCGCTCCAGGTCTTCCGGAATCGCTGGGGCATCATCGATCCGGCCAAGGCCGCCGAGTCCACCCTGACGACGATCGGCACGTTGCGGAAGGACCGGCTCAAGGCCGAGTCCGACCTCGCGGTCCTGCGCGGCTCCAATCTCGACGAGAAGTCCCGCAGCATCCAGAACCTGGCGTCCACCGTTGCGGCCCTCGATCAGCAGATCCAGAAGCTGACCGACCAGCTCACCAGCGACGGCCTGTCGGGCTCGAACGCCGCGAACAACATGACCCGCGCACTCCTCGAATACGAGGGCCTGCAGGTCGAGCGCGTCATCGCCACCAAGCTCAACGAATCCGCGAACCTGATGGTGGACCGGGCCCGCATCGCCGCCAACAAGCAGCAGATCTACCTGGCGACGTTCGTCGAACCGGCCCTGCCCGACGATTCGATCTTCCCGCAGCGCGGCTACAGCATCATGGTCGTCTTCTTCGGGTGCCTGGTGGTCTGGAGCTCGATCGCCCTCATCCTCGCGGGCGTCAACGACCAGCGCCTCTAGAGTTTGTCAGGGATCGGTGGAAACCTGCTATCCCGAGAAGACAAACGACAGAAGAGACATCGAGCGTCTGCCGGGTTCAGGATGAACCCGACGGACTCCAGCCCGTCCCACGCCCCGGTCGTTCCCGCCAGCACGCATGTCCGAATTCACCGATCTCATCGCCCGCGCGGTCAATCCCGCCATGTCCCGCACGGAGCGGGAAGCGGTCTACAGCGTCGTCAAGCAGGCGGTCGAGCGCTTGCAGGCCCGCGACGGCCTGGAGGCGAACGATCCGCGCAGCGCGCTGCAGCAGCATCTCGTCGAGGAGACGATCCGCGACGTCGAAGCCGACATCGCCCGGTTCCATTCGATGGAGAAGCTCGAGCGCGCCCACGAGGCCCAGATGGCCGCCGAGCGCGCCAACAACGGGCGCTAAGGTCGGCCCGTCGGGGCGACCCGGGTTTTTCAGCTCCCGCGATCAGCCATAGGCGGCCACGGCCCGGACGCTGCCGGGCTCGGCCACCGACAGGCCGGCCTCGACGTACTCGTTGAGCTTGTTGCGCAGGGTGCGGATCGAGATGCCGAGGATCCTGGCGGCATGCGTCCGGTTGCCGAGGCAATGGTCCAGGGTGTCGAGGATGAGGTCGCACTCGACCTGCGCCACCGTCTGCCCCACGAGGCCGCGCGTGGCGGCCTCCGCCACCCGGGCGGCGCGCTCGGCCGGCCCGGCCGAGACCGGTGCGATGCTGTCGCCCTCCGGGGTCAGGATCGCGTCGGGTCCGATCTCGGGGCCCGCGGCCAGGAGCACCGCGCGGTGCAGGGTGTTCTCGAGTTCGCGGACGTTGCCGCGCCAGGGATTGGCGCGCATCAGGCCCTGGGCCTCGGCGCTGAGGGGCCGCACCGGCACGCCGTTCACCTCGGCGTACTTCCGGGCGAAATGCGCCGCCAGTTCGAGGATGTCGGCGGGGCGCTCGCGCAGGGGCGGCAGGCGCAGGTGTACGACGTTCAGCCGGTAGTAGAGATCCTCGCGGAAGGTGCCCTTGCGGACCTCTTCCACCAGGTTGCGGTTGGAGGTGGCGAGCACGCGGATGTCGACCTTGACCGGCGCGGTCCCGCCGACCCGGTCGATCACCCGCTCCTGCAGGGCGCGCAGTAGCTTCGACTGCAGCCGCACGTCCATCTCGGAAATCTCGTCGAGGAGGAGCGTGCCGCCATGGGCCTCCTCGAAGCGGCCGATGCGGCGCGCCACGGCGCCCGTGAAGGCGCCCTTCTCGTGGCCGAACAGCTCGGATTCCAGCAGCGCCTCGGGAATCGCCGCACAGTTCACCGAGACGAAGGGCCGGTTGGCCCGGTTCGACTTGCCGTGGAGATGGCGGGCCAGGACCTCCTTGCCCGTGCCGCTCTCGCCGGTGATGAGCACGGACGCCTCCGAGCGGGCCACCTGCTCAGCGAGCTTGACCACCTTCTCCATGGAGGCGTCGCGCCAGACGAAGGCGCGCCCGTCCTCGGAGACCGCCTGCAGCACCGCCGCGATCAGCTCGGGATCGGGGGGCAGGGGGATGTATTCCCGCGCGCCGGCCTGGATCGCGGCCACCGCCGCCTTGGCGTCCGTGGCGACGCCGCAGGCGATGACGGGGGTGCGGATGCGCTCCTCGGCCAGGGCCGTGACCAGATCGCGGATCGCCAGGGCCACGTCGATCATGATGAGGTCGGCGCCCTTGGCCCGCAGCACCGCGAGGCCCTGGGCGAGGCTCTCGGCATTGGTGACGGCCGCCCCCCGGTTCATGGCGATCTTGGAGGCGGTGATCAGCTCGCCGTTGAGCCGTCCGATGATGAGAAGCCGCATGGCTCAGGGTCTCCGTCAGGGTCGGCTTCGCGCGGGGGGCGCGGCAGCCGGGAAGGCGAGGGGGATCAGTGGTCGCTCTTGATGATCTCGGTCATCGTGACGCCGAGGCGATCCTCGACGAGCACCACCTCGCCGCGCGCCACGAGGCGGTTGTTCACGAAGATGTCGATGGCCTCGCCGACCTTGCGGTCGAGCTCGAGCACGGCGCCGGGCTGAAGCCGGAGCAGGTCGCCGATCGGCATGCGCGAGGAGCCGAGCACCGCCGAGACCACCACCGGCACGTCGAAGACCTGCTCCAGGTCGGCGGCGCTCTTGGGCGTGGTGGGCGTCTCGCGGATCGACTCGGTGCCGAGGCCGTCGAAGGAGGCATCCAAGCCGTTGAGCTGGGGCAGGCTGAAATCGTCGGACATGCGGAGGTTTCTCGGGCTGAGTTCGGGTCGGGCGGGCGGTTCAGGCTGGAAGTCCGAGGGCGGAGAGCACCGCGGCTTCGATCTGGGCCCGGTCCCGGACGACGCCGCCATCGGCCCATTCCATGCGGGCATCGCCCGGCGCGAGATCGGGCTCGCCGAGCACCACGAGGCGGCCCTCGAAGCCGCGCTCGCGGGCGAGCCGCTTCACCAGGGCCTCGGAGTCGTCGACCAGGCTCTCGTGCACCCGGACGACGAGGTGGGGGACGCCGCGCAGGTGCTGGAGCGCGGCGCGGGCCGCGTCGCCGATCGCCGCCAGGGGCTGCGCGTCCAGGGCCTCGCCGGCGATCTTGCGGGCGAGCAGGATGGCGAAGTCGAGGGCCTCGTCCTCGCGCGCCTGGTCCCGGGCGTCCGATTGCCCGATCAGGCCCGCCGCCGCGAGGCCCACCCGGGTGAGGGCGTCGGACAGGCGCGCCTGGATCTGCTGCTCGGCCAGGGCCTGGCCCTCGCGCAGGCCGCGCGCGTAGCCCTCGGCCTCGGCGCGCGCCACGGTCTCCGCCAGGGCGGCCGCCTCCTTGGCGGCGACCGGGTTGTCGGGCCGGGGCCGGAAGTCGGTGTCGAAGAGGAAGCGGCGCGCGTTCAATAGACCAGCTCCTCCTCGCCGCTCGACTTGGCGATCATGATCTCGCCCTTCTCGGCGAGTTCCTTGGCCAGCTCGGTCATCTTGGCCTGCGCCTCGTCGACGTCCTTCAGGCGGATCGGGCCGAGGGAGCCCATCTCGTCGGTAATGTTCTTGGCCGCGCGGGTGGACATGTTCTTCAGGAAGAAGTTGCGCACCCGGTCGTCGGCGCCCTTCAGGGCCCGGCACAGGGTCTCGTTGTCGACCTTGCGCAGGAGGGTCTGGACGCTGCCGGCATCGAGCTTCAGCAGATCCTCGAAGGTGAACATCAGCTGGCGGATCTTCTTGGCCGAGCCGCGATTGGCCTGGTCGAGGGCGGTGAGGAAGCGGCCTTCCGTCTGCCGGTCGAAGGCGTTGAAGACGTCGGCCATCAGCTCGTGGGCGTCGCGCCGCGTGGTCTGCGCGATGGTCGACACGAACTCGACCCGCAGGGTCTCCTCGATGTGGCGCAGGGCCTCCTTCTGCACGGTCTCCATCCGCAGCATCCGGTTCAGGACGTCGATGGCGAAGTCCTCGGGGAGGATGGTGAGCACCCGGGCCGCGTAGTCCGAGCGCACCTTGGAGAGCACCACCGCGACGGTCTGCGGGTACTCGTTGCGCAGGAAGGAGGCGAGGATCTCGGGATCGATCTGGGTCAGGCTCGCCCAGACGCGCTTGCCCGAGGCGCCCTTGATCTCCGCCATGATCGAGGAGACCTGCTCGGACGGGAAGATCTTGAGGAGCAGGGATTCCGTCCGCTCGAAGTTCGAGGTGATACCGCCGCCGGAGGACAGGCGGGACACGAAGTCGACGATGAGCTTCTCGACCGTCTCGGCCTCGAGGGAGCCCAGCTGCACCATGGCGTGCGAGACGAGCTTCACCTCGTCCTCGTCGAGCATCTGCCAGATCGGCGCGCCCTCGCTCTCCCCGAGGAGGAGCAGGAGCGCGGCGGCGCGCTGGGCCCCGGTCATGGCGCCGAAGGCGCCGTTGCCGCCCTTGGCGAGTTCCGCCTGGAGGTTCAATCCCGAGGACATGGTCTCAACGCCTCACGGTGGGGAGGGGGGACAGGACGCGCATCAGCTCTCGTGAATCCAGTTGCGGAGCACTTCCACGGTCTCGCTCGGGCTGGCGCGGACCATGTCGACCACGCGCTGGACGGTCTCGGCTTGGACCTTGCCGTTGAGCTGCGCGAAATCCACGAGGCGGGCGGTCGGGTTGTCGGGCGCCACCATCAGCGCCTCGCCGCCCGCCACCGCTCCGGCCGCTCCGGCGCCCGAGACCAGGGCGATCTGGATCGGCTCCGAGGCCAGCACTTTCTTCAGGAGCGGGCGCACCACCGCCATCAGGACGATCAGGGTCAGCATCGTCAGCACGCCGAGTTCGACGATCCGCATGATCTCCTCCTTGGAGGGAGAGAGCAGCGACTGGACCAGGGACGGCTCGGCGAATTCGGCCGGGACCGGCGTCTCGGCGAAGCGGAGGTTCACCACCTCGACCTGATCGCCGCGCGCCTTGTCGAAGCCGATGGCCGAGCGCACCAGGGCGGCGATGCGGTCGACCTCGGCGGCCGGGCGGGCCTGGTAGACGGGCTTGCCGTCCGGGCCGGGCACGTAGGCGCCGTCCACCACCACCGCCACGGAGAGGCGCTTGATCCGGCCGCCTTCGGCGACCTCGGTCTTGGTCACCCGGGAGATCTCGTAATTCGTGGTCTCCTCGTTCTTGTTCGTGGAATCCTTCTGGGTCGGCGTCTGGCCGGGCTGATTGGCGCCCGGGAGTTCGTTGCCGACGCTGACCGCGCCCTCGGCACCGCCCGTCAGCGAATTCTCGGTTCGGGTCTGGGTCGAGCGCACCACCCGGCTCTCGGGGTCGAAGCTCTCGGACCGGCTCTCGATGCGGTTCAGGTCGAGCTCGGCGCTGACCTGGATGCGGGCGCGCCCGGCGCCGACGATGCCGGCGACGATCTCCTCGATCTGCGCGCGCAGGCGGCGCTCGATGCCGACCTGCTTCTCCTCCATGCCGGCGCCGGTCTCGGCCTCGGCCCCGCGGGCGCCGTCCGCGAGCAGGCGCCCGCGCTCGTCGACGATGGAGACCCGCTCCGGCTTCAGGCCCTCGACGGCGGAGGCCGCGAGGTGGCGGATGGCGCGCACCTGGGAGGGGTCGAGGTCGCCCATCAGCTTGAGCACGATGGCGGCGCTCGGCATCTCCCGGTCGCGCTCGAACAGCCGTCGCTCGGGGATCACGAGGTGGACGCGCGCCGCCTGGACCCGCCCGATGGCGCGGATGGAGCGGGACAGCTCGCCCTCCAGGGCGCGCAGGTGGTTCACGTTCTGGACGAAGTTGGTGGACGAGAAGGCGTCGCCCTTGTCGAAGATTTCGTAGCCGACGCCGGCGGCGCTCGGCAGGCCCTTGCCGGCGAGGTCCATGCGCAGGCGGGGCAGGTCGGCCCGGGGGGCGAGGATGGTCTGGCCCGCGTCGCCCTTGGTCTCGTACTTGATGCCGCGCGCGTCAAGGTCACGGATCACGGCCGAGGAATCCGACATCGACAGGTCGGCGAAGAGCACGCCCATGTCGGGCTTCGAGACACGCAGGATCACGAAGGCGAAGAAGCCGATCAGCGTCATCGTGACGGCGGCCATGGCGGCCAGGCGCGCCGGGCCCAACTTGGTCACGAGGTCGAGGACCGGTTTCACGACGCGACGCACCCACCCGAGACGCGGCGCCGGACTGCCGGCACCCGCTCGGCAAAATTTGCCTGGGTCGTGGTTAGCGTCGAGTTAACGATCCTGAACGAAGGAGTGCCGGCGCCACCCGGGAAGACCGCAAAACGCGAAAGCCGCGCCCGGGTGAGGGGACGCGGCTTCCGGGTTCGGGAGGGGCGGCGACGGGGTCCGACGGAGACCCCGGCCATCGCCCGGCTCAGTGGCGGTAGTGCTGGATGCGGGTGGTGCGCAGGCCGGCCAGACCGTGCTGATCGATGGAGAACTGCCAGCTCAGGAACTCCTCGGTGGTGAGGGTGTAGCGCTGGCAGGCCTCTTCGAGGCTGAGCAATCCGCCTCTGACGGCGGCGACCACTTCGGCCTTGCGACGGATCACCCATCGCCGGGTCGTGGTCGGCGGAAGGTCCGCGATGGTTAACGGACTTCCATCAGGCCCGATGACGTACTTAACTCTCGGGCGGCTTGGTTCGGTCATGATACGCTCTACAACTCGACTGACCTGTCGAGATTGGAAGCTACTTGTGCCCACTTAAGATATCTTGAAGCGGATCGTTCGCATTGGATTCGCCCTGTTCGTCATGTGGACAACCCGGCGCCGATGTCCTGAACGGTGGAGACCGGAACCCGTGATTTGCCGACCATCAGCACCGGCTCCGAGCCGCTGAGATCGACGCTGTCGACGGTCCCGCTCACCTTGGTGTCGACCGTGACCTTCGACCCCGTGGCGTCCACGGCATCGACCTTGATCGCGTAGGTCCCGTTGGGCGCGGTGAAGCCGCTGGACGAGCGGCCGTCCCAGGTGAAAGCCTGTTCGCCCGCGGTGAGGGCCTTGGTCTGCGTCGCCACCACGTTGCCCTTGGCGTCGCTGATCGTCATCGTCGCCTGCTTGGCCGCCCGCGCCGGCGTCAGGGTCCAGCTCGCGGCGCCGTCCTTGAGAGCCGTGGACTTGCCGTCCGCCGTGATCGTCTGGCCGATGAAGCCCGTGGCCGAGGCGGCGCTCGACGACTTCGCATTGCTCAGGATCGAGTCCAGGCGGTCGTTGGACTTCAGCTGCTGCTCCACGCCGGCATACTGCACCAGTTGCTGGGTGAACTGGTTGGTGTCCATCGGGTCGAGGGGATTCTGGTTCTTCAGCTGCGTGGTCAGCAGCGTCAGAAACTGGGTGAAATTCCCGGCGAGCTCCTGCTGCGAGGTCTTGGTCGTTCCGCTCGACGCGGTGGTACTCGAAGCGCCGGTGATGCCTGAAGCCATGATCGGGTTCCTCAGATGCGGATGTCGATGCCGAGGAGGGCGCCGTAGCGGCGCATCGGAACGGCGGCGAGGGAAGTCGGATCGGGTGTGTCGGCATGGGCGCTCCGGCCCGTCTCGGACCGCTGCCCATCGGAACCGGCGCCGCTCTGTCGGTCGTCGGACGGACCGTCTCCGCGGAGCGAGAGGTTGATGCTGCCGTCGCCGGGATTCAGGCCGGCCTGGGCCAGGGCCTGCTGCAGGTTGCCGGCGTCGCGCTGCAGCAGCGCCAGGGTCTCGGGGCGGTCGACGACCAGACGCGCCTGGACCGCGCCGGTCTCCTTGTCGATGTCGAGGTTGACGTCGATGCGGCCGAGATCCTTCGGATCGAGGCGGATCTCGAACTGGTTGCTGCCCGCGAGGGAGCGCAGGCCGATCGTCATCGGCACGGCGCCGAGGGGCACCGGCGCCGGTGCGGGCGCGCCCGGCGCGCCGGGGGCGGCCGCCTCCGCCGCCTTCGCGTGCGCCGGCGCGGGCGCCGCCGGGGCGGCGGGCGTCAGGTCGGTGCGGGCGGCGGCGTCCGAGGCCGGGGCGAGGGCGGCGGCGAGATCGCCCTGCGGCTTGCCGTTGCCCGGCTCACCGCTCTCGGACCCGTCGCCACGGCCGGCGGGCGCCTGGACCTGCAGGCCGGGCAGCCCCCGGGCCGCGCTCCCGTCGTGGTTCGTGCCCACGGCCACGACCGGCGCAGCGGTCCCGGACGCATCGGCGGGAACCGCGCCGCCGGGGCCGGGCGCCGCGGCGCCCTGCGCGGCGGAAGCCAGGGCGGTGGGCGGTGGGGCAGTCGGCAGGAGCAGAATCGGCGTCGCGGTTCCGGCCTGCGCGGTGGCCTTGGTCTTCTCCGACGGGTCGGCGGAGGCGGCTTCCCCGGCCGTCGTGGCGCCGGTGGCTGCGTCGCTCTCGGCCGGCGCGGTCGTGTCCTGGCGCGCGCTCGCCCCGGGTGATGCGTTCGTCGCGTCGCGCGGGCCCCGCGCCGCGTCCGATGCTCCGGGACGGGCGGGATCGCGTCCGCCGCGGGCCTCGGCGCCGGCCGCGCCCGTCCTGTTGCTGCCCGCCTTGGCCCCGTCCGCCTTCACCCCCTCCGCCTTGGCCCCGTCCGCCTTGAGCGCGCGCGCTTCGACCTGACGCGCCTCGGCCGCGGCCTTCGCGGTGTCGCGGGCCTGCGCCGCCTCGCGGTTCGCTGCCGCGTCGTTGGCCCGTTGGGAGGCGATCCGGTCGCTGCGGGCATCGGCCGCCGCACGGTCGTCCCGGGCATGGGCCTCCGCGGCCCGCGGACGAGGGTCGGGCGCGGGCGGGTCGAGCCGGAAGGTGGTGGCGGCCGATCCCCGCGACGGAACCGCGCCCGGCGAAGCCGTGCGCCGGGATAGTGCGTTCCAATCGATCGATGAGACGGCCATGGGCGACAATCCTCTCCGCCGCATCCCTCCGCAAGGTGCGGGCCAGCGCGCGCGGAACGCAAGCCACTGTACAGAAAAGTCTTTTTCTCTGAGACCCCGTCCCGCGCCGGTGCAAGGGGGCAAATCCTGCCGGGCGCCCGGCAGCTTTGGCCCGACCGCCGCCGCCATGCGCGGGGACACACCCGGCGCATCGGCCTCCCTGGAACTCGCGCCCGAGGATGGCTATAGACTCACGCGCGGGGCCGGACCGGTCCCTCCCGGCACAGTCTGGCGCGATGAATTCCCTCGATCTTCCCAAGGCTCCCCACGAGACGCGCGTCGTCGTCGCCATGTCGGGCGGCGTCGATTCCTCCGTCGTGGCCGGGCTCCTGAAGCGGCAGGGCTACGACGTCGTCGGCATCACGCTCCAGCTCTACGATCACGGCGCCGCCACCCATCGCAAGGGGGCCTGCTGCGCCGGCCAGGACATCCACGACGCGCGCCGGGTGGCCGAGACCCTCGGCATTCCCCATTACGTCCTCGATTACGAGGACCGCTTCCGGGAATCGGTGATCGACCGCTTCGCCGAGAGCTACCTCGCCGGCGAGACGCCGATCCCCTGCGTCGAGTGCAACCGCTCGATCAAGTTCCGCGACCTGCTGCGCACCGCCCGGGACCTGGAGGCCGATTGCCTCGCCACCGGGCACTACGTGGCGAGCCGGCCCGAGGCCTCCGGCGGACGCGGGCTCTACCGCGCCCTCGATCCGGCCCGGGACCAGAGCTACTTCCTCTATGCCACCACGGCGGAACAGCTCGACTTCCTGCGCTTCCCCCTGGGCGAGCTCCCGAAGGACGAGACCCGGCGCCTCGCCCGCGACCTCGGCCTCGCCGTGGCCGAGAAGGCCGACAGCCAGGACATCTGCTTCGTGCCCCAGGGGCGCTACGCCGACGTGATCGCGCGGCTGCGGCCGGACGCGGCCCGGGCCGGGGAGATCGTCGATCTCGGCGGCCAAGTGCTCGGGCAGCACGAGGGCATCATCCACTACACCGTCGGCCAGCGCCGGGGCCTGCGCCTCGCGGTGGGCGAGCCCCTCTACGTCATCCGCCTCGAGCCCGACACCGCCCGGGTCGTGGTCGGGCCGCGCGCGGCGCTCGCCACCAGCCGCATCCGCATCACCGACCTGAACTGGCTCGGCGATGCGGGACCGGTGGAGAACCTGCCGGTGGCGGTGCGCGTGCGCTCGACCCGGGAGCCGCGACCGGCCCTCCTGAGCCGCGATGCGTCGGGCGACGGCGCCGAGATCGTCCTCGCCACCCCGGAGGACGGCGTCTCGCCCGGACAGGCCTGCGTGCTCTACGCCGATGACGGCCCACGCGCCCGGGTCCTCGGCGGTGGCACCATCCGGCGCATCGACGCGTTGGCGACCGGCGCGGCCGAAGCGGCCTGACCGGATCACGGCCCGAACGAACCCCATCCCCCAACAGGACGACGAGATCGACATGCTGAGCGAGCCGCGGGAGGCCGGTCCGAGCACCGCCCTGATGCGCAAGGCCTATGCGCGCTGGGCGCCGGTCTACGACGTGGTCTACGACAAGCTGACGGAGCCGGCCGCCCGCGACGCGGTGAACGCCGCCGTCGCCTGCGGCCCGCGCATCCTCGAGGCCGGCGTCGGCACCGGCCTGTCGCTGGGCTACTACCCCCCGACGAGCTTCGTCTGCGGCGTCGACCTCTCCGAGGACATGCTGAAGCGCGCGCGCGCCAAGGTTCTGCGCCGCGGCCTGCGCCACGTGCGCGGCCTCCAGGTGATGGACGTCTGCCGCCTCGGCTACGCCGATGCGAGCTTCGACGCCGTGGTGGCGCAGTTCCTCATCACCCTGGTGCCGGATCCCGAGGCCGCCCTCTCCGAGTTCCTCCGCGTGATCCGGCCGGGCGGCGAGATCGTGCTGGCCAATCATTTCGGCCAGGACACCGGGCCCGTGGCCAAAGTCGAGGAGATCGTGGCGCCGCTCTGCACGAAGATCGGCTGGTCCTCCGACTTCAAGGCGAGCCGGATCGAGGCCTGGGCCCGTGCCCATGGGGTCGAGTTCATCGGCGTCGCGCCGACCTTCCCGGGCGGGTTCTTCAAGATCCTGCGGATGCGCAAGCGCGGGTGAGCGCGCCGACGCCTCCGCCCGCCGGACCCGCCGGAGCGCCGAGCCGGCTGAAGCGCCTCCTTCGCTGGGGACCGCTCCTGCTCCTCGTCTGCGCCTCCCTGGCCGTGCTGGCCTCCGGCGCCTCGCATCTCCTCAGCCTCGACCGGCTGCTCGCCTCCCGGGCCTGGCTCAACGCCTGGGTGGCCGAGGATCGCTTCCGCGCGATGGTGGTCGCCTACCTCGTCTATGTCGGGGCCGTGGTGGTGTCGGTGCCGGCCTCGCTCTTCCTGACGATGCTGTGCGGATTCCTGTTCGGGATCGTGCCCGGCGCCCTCGTCGCCGTCGCCTCGGCCACCACGGGGGCCGCCATCGTCTTCACCATCGGGCGCGGGGCTGCCTCCGACCTGCTCCTGCGTCGGGCCGGTCCCCGCCTGGCGGGCCTCGCGGCGGGCTTTCGCGAGGACGCCTTCGGCTACATCGCCTTCCTGCGCCTGCTGCCGATCTTTCCATTCTGGATGACCAACCTCGCCCCGGCCGCCTTCGGGGTGCGGCGCAGCACCTTCGTGCTGGCGACCCTGGTCGGCCTCCTGCCGGGGGCCTTCGTGTACGCCGCCACCGGCGCGGCGATCGAGGACGTGGTGCTGGCGCACGAGACCGCCAAGGCGGCCTGCCTCGCCGCCGACGGCCTCGATTGCGAGAACGCCCTGACTTTGCGCGCTCTCATCACCCCCAAGATGGTGCTCGGCCTGGGCGCCCTGGCCGCCCTGGCCCTGATCTCGGTATTCCTACGACGTCGCCTCCAGGCGCGGCGCCGGCTAGAATCCTGATCGAATTTGGCCAGACACCTGATCTAAAAAGTTGTATCTCCGGACGCAGCCTAATGCGGTGCGGAGCGTTGGTGGGCAATCGCGCTCCGAGCCGTCGCCCTGAAAACGCCACTGGATCACGCTCCAGATCGGGTTCACGCCGTCACCCGCCGCGCCGTTGGGACACCGGAAACGCCAAGTACCGAGATGGGTGTGACGTCGCGCGTCGAAATTCAGCAGGAGGCGACCGCCACGAACCCCGTGGCCGCCCGCGGTCTCGGCCGGCATCTCGGCCTGTCCGGTCGGCTCTTCCTGCTCACCGTGGCGTTCGTGGCGCTGATCGAGGTGCTGATCTACGTCCCGACGGTGGCGAATTACCGCCGGATGTGGCTGTCGGACCGGATCGCCGCCGCCCAGGTGGCCGCCCTCGTCCTCGACGCGGCCCCCGACCAGCAGGTCTCGGAAGGGCTGTCCCAGCGCCTGCTCGCGGGTGCGGGCGCGCGCGCCATCGCGGTGCGCGGCAACGGGACCCGCCGGCTCCTCGCCAACGAGCCGGTCCCGGACACGGTCTCGGACACCATCGACCTGCGGTCGGAGCATTGGATCCGGTCGATCAACGGCGTCGCCCGGACGCTCCTGACCGAATCGGGCGATCCGATCCGCGTGATCGGGCACGGCCGCGACGGCTTCGACCTCGTGGAGATCCTGATGGATCCCCACCCCCTGCGGGAGGCCGTGGCGGATTTCTCGATCCGGCTGGCTCTGTCCTCCCTGGCCCTCGCGGCGACCGTCGCGGGCCTGATCTTCCTCGTCCTGCAGCGGGTGATCGTGCGGCCGGTCCGGCGCCTCGTCCAGAACATCACGGGGTTCGCCGACGATCCGGAAGCGATCGACGGCGTGATCGTGCCCTCGCGGCGCACGGACGAGATCGGCCATGCCGAGATCGCGCTCGCCCGCATGGAGACGGCGCTCGCGAGCGAGCTGCGCGAGAAGCGGCGGCTGGCCGGCCTCGGGTTGTCGGTGAGCAAGATCAACCACGAACTGCGCAACCTGCTGACGACGGCGCAGCTCCTCAGCGACCGCCTCGACGGCGTCGCCGATCCCGTCGCCCAGCGGGTGGCCCCCCGCCTCGTCGCGACGCTGGATCGGGCGATCCGGTTCTGCGAGGAAACCCTGGCCTACGGGCGGGCGACGGAGCGCAACCCGAACCGCCGCCTCGTCCCCATCGCCCAGATCGTCGCCGAGCAGGCTGACCTGGCCGGGCGCGGGCGCGATTCGAAGATCGTCATCCGCGAACTCTGTCCGACCGAGCTCCGGATCTTCGTCGACCCGGACCAATTCTCGCGCGCGCTCGCCAACATCGTCCGGAACGCCGTGCAGGCCCTGAGCCCGCAGGGGGCCGGCTACGAGGCGCCGTCCCAGGAGAACCCCGAGATCACCATCCGGGCCCGCCGCCAGGGCCAGCCCGGCGCCGGCGAGACGACGATCCTCGTGGCCGATAACGGCCCCGGCCTGCCGCCCCGGGCCCGCGAGCACCTGTTCTCCCCGTTCAAGGGCTCGTCGCGCTCCGGCGGCACCGGCCTCGGCCTCGCCATCGCGTCGGAGCTGATCGAGCTGAACGGCGGACGCCTCAGCCTCGACGACACCGCGATCGGCACCTGCTTCCGCATCACCATCCCGGACGCCGCCGTCGCCTGAGCCGACGTCGCCGGATGGCGGACCGAAGGGGCGGGCGCTACTCCGCTGCCGCCGCCAGGGTCAGGCCCGGCACTGTGATGCCGATGTCGCGCAGGAGCTCGGCATCCGAATCGGTCTCGTTGTTCGCCGTGGTCAGCAGCCGCTCGCCGTAGAAGATCGAGTTGGCCCCGGCGAGGAAGCAGAGGATCTGCGCCTCGCGGGTAAGGCCCTTGCGGCCGGCGCTGAGGCGCACGCGGGCACGGGGCATCACGATGCGGGCGGTGGCGCACATCCGCACGAGGTCGAGGGGGTCGACGGCGGGGCGGTCCTCCAGGGGCGTGCCCTCCACCGCCACGAGCGCGTTGATCGGCACGCTCTCGGGGTGCGGCGCGTGGTTGGCCAGCACCTGCAGCATACTCGCCCGGTCCTTCACCCCTTCGCCCATGCCGACGATGCCACCGCAGCAGACGCCGATACCGGCATCGCGCACGTTCTGGAGCGTGGTGAGGCGGTCCTCGTAGGTGCGGGTCGAGATGATGTCGCCGTAGAAGTCGGGGCCGGTGTCGAGGTTGTGGTTGTAGGAGGTCAGCCCGGCCTCCGCGAGGCGCTCGGCCTGCGCAGGCGAGAGCATGCCGAGGGTGACGCAGGCCTCCATGCCGAGGCCGCGCACGCCGCGCACCATCGCCAGCACGGCGTCGAATTCCGGCCCGTCCTTGGGCTGGCGCCAGGCCGCCCCCATGCAGAAGCGGTGGGCGCCCGCCGCCTTGGCCTCGGCCGCCTCCCGCAGCACGGCATCGACCGGCATCAGGCGCTCGCGGGCCATGCCGGTGCCCTTGTGGTGGGCGGATTGCGGGCAGTAGGCGCAATCCTCGGGGCAGCCGCCGGTCTTGATCGACAGCAGGCTGGCCCGCTGGATGTCGGCCGGATCGTTGTGGGCGCGATGGACCTCCGCCGCCCGGAACACCAGGTCGAGGAGCGGGAGGTCGTGGATCGCCTGGATCTCGGCCACGGTCCAGTCGTGACGGATGGCGGCTGAGGCGGGAGCCGCGCGGGCGGCGAGGGGGGCCAGGGTGTCGGTCATAGCCCCCATGAGGCGAATCTCGGCCGGAAAATCAAGCCGGCCGCACGCCCTCAATGCGTCGGTTCGCCCGCCGCGACCTTGGCGGTCCAGTCGTCGAAGGCGATGATCTCCTGGCGCTGCTCGCCGAGCCCGGCGATGCCGAGGGTCATCACGTCGCCGCTGCGCAGGAAGCGGGGCGGCTTGCGCGCCATTCCGACGCCGGGGGGCGTGCCCGTGGTGATGATGTCCCCGGGCTCCAGCATCATGAAATGCGAGACGTAGGCGACGAGTTGCGCCGCGTCGAAGATCATCGTGGCCGTCGAACCCGTCTGCATCCGGGCGCCGTTGACGTCGAGCCACATGCCAAGATTCTTCAGGTCGGGAATCTCGTCGAGGGTGACGAGCCAGGGACCGAGGGGTCCGAAGGTCGGGCAGCCCTTGCCCTTCGTCCAGGTGCCCCCGCGCTCCATCTGGTACGCGCGCTCGGACACGTCGTTGCAGATGCAGGCGCCCGCCACGTAGGACAGGGCCTCGTTGGCGTGCACGTAGGAGGCGCGCGCGCCGATCACCAAAGCGAGTTCCACCTCCCAGTCGGTCTTGGCCGAGCCCTTGGGCAGGATGACCCGGTCGTTCGCCCCGGCGAGGCACGAGGGCGCCTTGTTGAAGAGGATCGGCTCCGGCGGAATGTCGGCGCCGATCTCGGCGGCATGGTCGCTGAAGTTCAGCCCGATGGCGACGAAGTTGCGGGTGCCGCCGACGCAGGGGCCGAGGCGGGTGTCCGCCGGCAGGGCCGGCAGGCTCGCCGGATCGAGCCGGCGCAGACGCTCCAGGGTCTCGCGGGACAGGGCAGGCCCGGCGATGTCGCGCACATGGGCCGAGAGGTCGCGCAGGACACCCTGCGCATCGATGAGACCCGGCTTCTCGTCTCCGCTCGCGCCGTGGCGTACCAGTTTCATCGCTCGTGCCTCCGCATGGCTGTCCCCTGCCTGACATCGATCGGAGCGGGACGGGCGGCAAGGGGCAATCGGCGACGGATGGCCTGCCGTCTCACCGGCCGATCGTGCCGGGACGCCGGGCCCATGACCGGCCTGTCGCCGAAAGGTCACACCCCCGTCCGGAGATGCGCCGGGCGCATTTTTTCGCCCGCGCGGCTTACTCACGTCGACGAGAGTTTAGATGTGAACCATTCTGCCGGCATGCTCGCCAGAGCGCGGCCAGGCCTGCATTATCGCGCCAATTACAGTATTGCTTTCGAACTATCCGATAGTTTGACTTTTCAATCCGTGATTTGCGAAGTCGCGCCACTCGCGTCATTGTCGCCCCCAAGGTGCGAGGCCGTCCCGAACGGGACAGGACAAGCGAGCACCAACAATAGGGATGGGTCTGACGTCATGATGGGCACGATTCGGCGCTGTTCTCTGCGCGGCCTCGCGCGATCGGGAGTTTCCACGGCCATCCTCTGCGCCGGCGTGGCCGGCGCCTCGGCCGGCGCCTTCGGCATCCGCGAGCAGAGCACCGAGGCCCAGGGCCTCGCCTTCGCGGGCGCTGCCTCGGGATCCGGCGGCGTCTCCTCGATGTTCTGGAACCCCGCCACCGTGACCATGCGGCCGGGTTGGGTCACCGAGCAGAACCTGTCCTTCATCAACCTGTCGGCGAAGATCACGCCCGACGTGGGTACGAACCCGGCCTTCGGCCGCCTGGGCGACAGCGGTGAGCTCGGCCAGGGTGCGATCGTTCCGGCCGGGGCGACCTCCTACCAGCTCAACGACCGCCTCTGGGTCGGCATCACCTCCGGCGCGCCCTTCGGCCTCGTGACCAAGCCGCGGCAGACCTGGTCGGGCGAGCTCTACGGCCGGTCGAGCCGCATCTTCTCCCTGGCCTTCAACCCGGTCATCGGCTTCAAGGTCAACGAGTGGCTCTCCGTCGCCGCCGGCCCGAACATCGAGTATTTCAAGCTCGTCCTGCGCCAGGCCTTCATCCCGTCCCCGGTCTTCAACCCGGCGGCCCTGCCGAGCTCCGGCCTGAAGGGCGACTCCTGGGGCGTCGGGTTCACTGCGGGCGCCCTGATCACGCCGTTCGAGGGCACCGCGATCGGCGTCGGCTACCGCTCGTCGGTCCATCACGACATCGGCGGCCAGCTCATCCTGCCCGGGGCCCTGGCGGCGCTGGGCGGCGACATCAAGGCCAAGCTGAACACCCCCGAGAAGCTCAGTGTCGGCCTCACCCAGGCGATCACCCCGGTGGCCCGCGTCAATCTCGGCTTCGAGTGGGACAACTGGAGCCGCCTCGGGCTGGTCAACATCGTCTCGGCCGGCGCCCGCGCCGCGGCCCCGCCGCTGACCCTGAACTACAAGGACGGCTACACCTACTCCATCGGCGGCGAGTACGACTGGTCCCCGGCCCTGACGGTCCGGGCCGGCGTCGCCTACGAATCCTCCCCCATCGACTTCTCGAACCGGTCGGTGCGCCTGCCCGACGGCGACCGGGTGAACGTGTCGGTCGGCGGAAGCTACCGCTGGAGCGAGAAGCTGACCCTCAACGTCGCCTACTCGCACTTCTTCGTGGACAAGGGGCAGATCCTGGCCGGCCCCGGCCGCGACTACAACGTCCAGAACGTCGTCTTCGCGGGCGTGGCCGACAGCAGCGCCGACATCGTCTCGGTGGGCTTCCGCTACGTCTTCGGGGAGCCCGTCGCCGCCGCGCCGGCCCCGCTGGTGCGCAAGTTCTGAGGGCGTCGGGTATTCAGGGCGGCGGAACCGCTGCGGTCCCGCCGCCGTCGAAGCGCTTCACGTAGAAGATCCGGTCATGGCCGGGCGGATAATCGGTGATCCGCCCGCACTCGGTGAAGCCGAGGCGCGCGTAGAAGCCGGGGGCCTGGAACGTCCAGGTGTCGAGCCAGATCCCGGACAGGCCGCGCCGGCGCGCCTCGGCCTCGGCCTGCCGCATCAGGCGCCGTCCCAGGCCCTGCCCGCGCGCCGGCCCCAGGGCCAGCAACTCCACGAAGAGCATGCCGTAGCCGTGCCGGCCCCAGAGGCCGCCGACGATGGCGCCGTCCGCATCCCGCACCGTGAGGGCGAGGAGGCCCCAGTCGCCGCCCGGCACCTGCGCCTCGTTATAGGCGACGAGGGGCGCCAGGATCGCGGTCCGCATCCCCGGGTCGGGCTCCGCCTCCAGGCGGATCGTCCAATCGGACCCCGTTGCGGCGACGCTCATGCCTTCATGCGAACATAGGTGCCCGGCGCCGGGCCCAGCGAAGCGAGGCCGCCTTCGCCCGGCAACCGTGCCGGGACGCGGGCGGGGGCCTGGTGCTCCAGCCACGCGAACCAGTAGGGCCACCAGGAGCCCTTGGTCTCGGTGGCCGCCGCCATCCAGTCCTCGAACCGGCCCTTGGCCGGCCCTCCGGTCCAGAAGCCGTATTTCGGCTTGGCCGGCGGGGTCACCACCCCGGCGATATGGCCCNNNNATGGCCCGAGCCGGCGAGCACGTAGTCGACCGGTCCGCCGAACTTCGCGGAGCCCTCGAACACCGACAGGGCGGGCGCGATGTGGTCCTCCTTGGTGGCGAGGTTGAAGATCGGGATCTTCACCTTCTTCAGGTCGAGCCGGACGTTGCCGAGGATCATCTTCCCCTGCGCGAGCGTGTTGTTCAGGTAGCAGTTGCGCAGGTAGAACGAGTGGTTGGCCGCCGGCATCCGGGTGGAATCGGCGTTCCAGTACAGCAGGTCGAAGGGCATCGGCGTCTGGCCCTTGACGTAGTTGTTGACCACGTAGGACCAGATCAGGTCGTTGGGGCGCAGCATGTTGAAGGCGGTCGCCATGCCGGTGCCTTCGAGGTAGCCGCGCTTCTGCATCCGCGACTCGATCAGGCGGATCTGATCCTCGTCGGCGAACACCTTCAGGTCGCCCGCATGGGTGAAGTCCACCTGCGTGGTCAGGAAGGTGGCGCTCTTGATGCGCTTGTTGCCGGTGGCGGCCTGCATCGCCAGGGTCACGGCCAGGAGGGTGCCGCCGACGCAGTAGCCCGCCGCCGCGACCTCGTTCTCGCCGGTGGCGACCCCGATGGCATCGATCGCGGTCTCGATGCCCTCCCGCATGTAGCTCTCGAAATCCTTGTCGGCGTGGCGCGCATCCGGGTTGACCCAGGAGATGCAGAACACCGTCAGGCCCTGGCCGACCATCCAGGCGATCAGGCTCTTCGAGGGGTTCAAGTCGAGGATGTAGAACTTGTTGATCCAGGGCGGCACGATCAGGAACGGCCGCTTGAGCACCGTCTCCGTGGTCGGCGCGTACTGGATCAGCTCCATCAGGTCGTTGCGGAAGACGACCTCGCCCGGCGTCACCGCGACGTTGACGCCGACCTCGAAGCCCGCCGCCGGATCGGTCTGGCGCACCCGGAGCTGCCCCTTGCCGGCCTCGATGTCCTCGGCGAGCATCTTCATGCCGCGCACCAGGTTGGCGCCGTTCTCTTGGAGGGTGTGGCGGATCAGCTCCGGGTTGGTCATCACGAAGTTCGAGGGCGACAGAGCCCCGGTGATCTGGCGCAGGTAGAACTGCGCCTTGTGCCGGGTGTGCTCGTCGATGCCCTCGGCCTCGTCCACGAGGCCCTCGGCCCAGCGGGAGGTGATGAGGTAGCTCTGCTTGATGAAGTCGAAGATCGGGTTGGTGGACCATTCCGCATGGGCGAAGCGGTTGTCCTTCGGCTCGGGCTCGGCCACAGGCGGAGCGCTCTCGCCCTGCAGGCGCTGCCAGGTCGAGCCCCAGAGGGTGATGAAGGCCTCGCTCAGCTTCGTCTGTGCCTCGACGGTCTTCTTCGGGTCGGCGAGCCAGGTCTCGGCGACGCTGCCGAGGGTGCGGACCACGTCCTTGACCTCCTCGGGCGGCTCGACCGCCTCGACCGGCAGGGCGTCCGGCGTGCCCACGGGCTTCATGTAGCGCGACGCGGCCCGGCCGAATTCCTCGACCAGCAGGCTCGCGTTGCGGGACAGGGCCTCGATGTCGGGCAGCGGTGTCGTCCGTTCGGTCGTCACGCGTGCATCTCTCCCCGAGTGTGGCCGAACCTTTGGCCGCACGACGCCTGCCGCACGGTCGAGGGGGCCTCGTTTCCGACAAATTAACGCGCCATCGCGGAGTTCCGCCAGAGCGCACGCCTCCAAAACGGCCGACTTCTCCCATGTCCGGGCTTCACAACTCTCAGTTTGTCGCGGTCCTCGCCGTGGCCCTCCTGCTCGCGGGATGTTCCGGCGACCTGAATCCCATGCGGATCGCCTACGGCACCGGCGAGGCCGGGCCGCCCGCCAAGGCGCCGGACTTCGTGGCCCAGTCCCGCCGCGGCGGCGACGACTTCATGCCGGTGGGCGTCTCCGCCCCGGCCCGGCCGATCCGGGCCAAGACGCCCGAGGGCACCAAGGCCCTGGAGGCGGAGCTCGTCGCGGCGCGCGGGCGCAACGAAGCGCGCGGCCGGTCCGCCGAGGGCGCGGCCCAGGCCGCCAAGCCGTAGGCCCCCCAGATATCGTTCGGCGTCGGGGCACAAAACTGCTAGACGGGAAGCGAGCGTGCGGATTCTGCGACGGCCCTGCGCCAGGCGAGGCCGTCAAAAGACGTCCGGATTCCACCCGAGGGACATCCGGAGAAGACCACGCCGCCATCTCGGGATGATGACAGCTTCGCGCCGGGTGACGCTCGCCGCCCCGCGCCCCCATTCGTATCTCTCGCTCGTTTTCTCGGACATCGTGAAGGCCATGACCGACTTCCACCGCATCAAGCGCCTGCCCCCCTACGTGTTCGAGCAGGTGAACCGGATCAAGGCCCAGGCCCGCGCCAACGGCGCCGACATCATCGACCTCGGCATGGGCAACCCGGACCTCGACGCCCCGAAGCACGTCATCGCCAAGCTGGTGGAAACCGCCGGCCGTCCGCGCACCGACCGCTACTCCGCCTCGAAGGGCATCGCCGGCCTGCGCCGCGCCCAGGCGAACTATTACAAGCGCCGCTTCGGCGTGAGCCTGAACCCCGACACCCAGGTGGTGGCGACGCTGGGTTCGAAGGAGGGCTTCGCCAACATGGCGCAGGCGATCACGGCGCCGGGCGACGTGGTGCTGGTGCCGAACCCGAGCTACCCGATCCACGCCTTCGGCTTCCTCATGGCCGGCGGCGTCATCCGGTCCGTGCCGGCCGAGCCGACGCCCGCCTTCTTCCCCGCGGTGGAGAAGGCGATGCAGCACTCGATCCCGAAGCCGGTGGCGATCGTGGTCTGCTATCCCTCGAACCCCACCGCCTACGTGGCGAGCCTCGACTTCTACCGGGACCTCGTCGCCTTCGCGAAGCGCCACGAGATCATCATCCTGTCGGACCTCGCCTATGCGGAGGTCTACTTCGACGGTGATCCGCCGCCCTCCGTGCTGGAGATCCCGGGCGCCATCGACTGCACGGTGGAGTTCTCGTCCCTGTCGAAGACGTTCTCCATGGCCGGCTGGCGCATGGGCTTCGCGGTGGGCAACGAGCGCCTGCTCGCCGCGCTCACCCGCGTGAAGTCCTACCTCGATTACGGCGCCTTCACGCCGATCCAGGTCGCCGCCACCGCCGCCCTGAACGGGCCGGAGGACTGCATCGTCGAGATGCGCGGGATCTACAAGAAGCGCCGCGACGCGCTGGTCGAGTCCTTCGGCAAGACCGGCTGGAAGATCCCGACCCCGTCGGCCTCGATGTTCGCCTGGGTGCCGATCCCCGAGAAGTACCAGGCGCTGGGCAGCCTCGAATTCTCGAAGCTCCTCCTCGAGAAGTCCGACGTGGCGGTGGCCCCCGGCATCGGCTTCGGCGAGCACGGCGACAACTACGTCCGCATCGCGCTCGTGGAGAACGAGCAGCGCATCCGGCAGGCGGCGCGCAACGTCCGGCGCTTCTTCGAGACCTCGGACAAGACGCTGCACAACGTGGTGCCGATGCCCGAGGCGTCCCTATCGAAGGCCGGCTGAGGCTCCCTCGTCTGGATCTCGGGCCCGGATCCAGGGACGGGATCTAGAGCCCGGATGTTGCGGCCGGGAGACAGCCGGCCGCAAAGCTTGTCGAAACGCACCGATGCGCTTGTCACGGCGCGGCGCGCTCCGCAGGGTCCCAGCGATGCCGCGCCGCGTTTCCTGCCTGCGCGCGGTGCGTTCGCCGAGGCCCGAGGATCGTATGCGTCGCCTGACCCTTCGTCGCCTGCCCCTTGCCGTCGCCCTGGTGCTGAGCGCCTCCGCGGGCGCCTGCGCGCCGAAGCCGATCGTCGCCCGCGACCCGGTTCCGGCACCCGAGCCGACGCTCGGCTACGAGTGCAGTTCGCGGCCGACCGTGCTGAACGGCTTCTATTCCATCTGCGAACCGGCGCTCCAGGAGCGTTCGGTGGTGGTCCGCGCCAAGGGCTGAGCCCCCCGGAACGCGTCGCAGGGCCGGGCCGATGTCCGGCCGTCGACGTCTCGAGGCCGCGCGTTGCGGCTGCTTTCCCACAGGACAGCGACGAATGTCGCGCTCCCGCGACCGAACGGACACGGACAGGAACGCGGGATTGGGGCAGGATGCCCCCGGGCGCGTCCCTCCGGGTCTTCAGGTTGCCCGCCGGAGTTTGATCGTGGTGCTGATGATGCGGACCCTCCTCGCTGCTGGCCTGATCGGTCTCGGGTTCACCCTTGGTGCCTCCGCGCAGACCCTCTATCTCGGCGCGAACGGCCCCGTGGTGCTGCCGACGAGCCCGAGCTCCGGCCGGCCGATCCCGGACGTTCCCGAGGCGGTGCCGGTGCCGAGCGTGATGAATGGCGGCGGATTCGGCCTGACCGGAACCGAGTATTTCAGCGACGGCCTCAGCGAGGGCCCGCTCAACCAGCGCCACCGCCCGCGCGAATTCGTCCTGGCGCCGGCCCGCATCGGCCCGCCGGACTACGTCCGCCCCGCCCTCCGCTAGCGCCGGTCGGCCCGGCGGCACTGCCTGGGGTCATCGCGTCCCAGGGGACCGATCCGCCTTCCGTCACGACCGATGCCGGGGAGCAGGCGGAGCCACGTGCGGGCTCGCCCCCCTTGCGCCGGCGCGCCGACCGGAGGCGCGTCGCAGCCTCGGTTTCGCTCCCCGGCGTTTACACCATCCGGCCGGCCCGGTATCACCCGGTCCCACACCCCGAACACACGAGCCCGAAACACCAGATGCGCGCCGAGATCGAACAACTCTCGGATGCCGCCAAGCAGTCGATCGGACTGCTGAGGAGGCATCTTTGACTGGGATACCGTCGAGAAACGCCTCGCGGAGCTGAACGCGGCTTCCGAGAATCCCGAGCTCTGGAACGACGCCGAGGCCGCCCAGAAGGTCATGCGCGAGCGCACCCAGCTCGATGACGCGGTCAACGCGATCAAGAAGCTGAGCCAGGACCTCGAGGACGCCCACACGCTGATCGAACTCGGCGAGATGGAGGGCGACGAGGCCACCATCCAGGAGGGCGAGGCGGGCGTGCGCGCCGTCGAGAAGGAGGCCGCGCGGCGCCAGATCGAGACGCTGCTCTCCGGCGAGGCCGACGGCTTCGACACCTACCTAGAGGTCCATTCCGGCGCCGGCGGCACCGAGAGCCAGGACTGGGCCAACATGCTTCAGCGCATGTATGGCCGCTGGGCCGAGCGCCGGAAGTACAAGGTCGAGATCGTCGAGTGGTCGGATGGCGACGAGGCCGGGATCAAGGGCGCCACGCTCCTGATCAAGGGCCACAACGCCTATGGCTGGCTCAAGACCGAGTCCGGCGTGCACCGGTTGGTGCGGATCTCGCCCTACGATTCGAGCGCGCGCCGCCACACCAGCTTCGCCAGCGTCTGGGTCTATCCGGTCATCGACGACCGGATCGAGATCGAGATCAAGGAATCGGACTGCCGCATCGACACCTACCGGTCGTCGGGCGCGGGCGGCCAGCACGTCAACACCACCGATTCGGCGGTGCGCATCACGCACATTCCGACGGGCATCGTGGTGGCGTGCCAGCAGGAGCGTTCGCAGCACAAGAACCGGGCCACCGCCTGGAACATGCTGCGCGCCCGCATGTACGAGGCCGAGCTGAAGAAGCGGGAGGAGAAGGCCAGTGCCGAGGCCGCCGCGAAGACCGACATCGGCTGGGGTCACCAGATCCGCAGCTACGTGCTGCAGCCCTACCAGCTCGTGAAGGACCTGCGCACCGGCACCCAGTCCACCGATCCTGATGCGGTGCTGGACGGCTCCCTCGATCCGTTCATGGAAGCGTCCCTCGCCCAGCGCGTCTATGGCGGGGCGGATGTGGTCGAGGACATCGAGTAGCGCGCGCGCCCGCTCCCGGGTGGTCGAACGGCGTTTCCCGGCTTCGGGAAAACGCCGCGCCGGCTCCCTCGTCGGGGAATCCCGACGCGAAGCGGGGCCGGCGGAGGATCGGTCAGAGCGCGTCGGCGGCCCTGAGGAAGCGCACCGGGTCGACCGGCTCGCCGTCGATGCGGGTCTCGTAATGCAGGTGGCTGCCGGTGGAGCGGCCGGTGGAGCCCACGCGTCCGACGATCGTGCCCGGCTCGACCCATTGGCCCGGCGATACGTCGAAGGCCGAGAGATGGGCGTAGCGCGTCACGAGGCCGTGGCCGTGATCGACCTCGACCATGTTGCCGTAGCCGCCATTGTACTCGGCCACCGTGATGCGCCCCGCCGCCGTGGCGCGGGCCGGCTCTCCGGTCTCCGCCCGCATGTCCATGCCGGTATGCATGGCGTAGCCGCGGGTGAACGGATCGAGGCGGGGGCCGAAATTGCTGGACAGGCTGAGGTCCCCGGAGAGCGGACGGCGCACGGGGAGGGCCGCCGTGATCCGGCGCAGATGCGCCTCCTCGGCCAGGGAGCGCTGAACCTCCGACAGGGACAGGGCGAACGCGTCGCCGCTCAGGGGCACCAGCGGCCCACCGATCCCGGCCGGACGCTCGTGCTCGTAGCGGGCGGGATCGAGACCGAGGCGGGCGACGAGGCCGCGCAGGCGCTGGGCGCCTTTGCCGGCCCGCGCGCCGATTGTGGCGAGCACGCGGGACTGCGCCTCGGCAAGGCCGTCCAGGCGCTGCTCCAGGGCCGCGACCCTTCCCTCGACCGCGCGGGCGGATTGTCGCCCGGAGGCGGGGTCGGCGGCGGTCCTGAGCTGGAGCGCATCGGGGGTCGGGAAGGGCTTGGCGCCTGACAGGGTGCCCGGCAGGGAAGTGGACGGGCCCTTGATCGCGGGCTCGGGCGCCTCGCTCACGGGGGCGGCCAGCGTCGCGGCGCCGGGATCGCCCGCGAGGGTGGCGATGGCGGCCTGGCGGGCCTCAAGCGCGGCCTGCCGGCGCGCGAGCTCGGCCATGCGCTGGGCGAGGCCGTCGCGCGACGCCGCCTGCTCCATAGTCACCCGGTCAAGCTGCAGGCGCAGGGTGCCGATCCGCTCCTCGTAGCCGTACTGGAGGGCGCTCTGCTGCGAGACGAAGCGGGCCAGCACCTCGTCGTGGAAGACGAGGTAGTACGTCGCCCCGCCGGCCCAGGCGACGGCGACGGCCAGCGCTCCGGCGAGGAGGCGGGACCGCAGCGCCGAAGCCGGGCCGGCGGGGACGACGCGGTTCGCCGTCGAGGAGGATTTCCGGGAAGACGATGGCATGGGACGCGTGACCTGATCCACCGCGTCACCCTGCCCGGATCAGGGTTAACGAACCGCCAAGGCGCAGCCCCGACGATTCATCATACGGAATCCAGTCCTCAGGCCAGATCGCGGGCGGCGGCCAGCACCGCCTCGGCATGGCCCGGCACCTTCACCTTCGGCCAGATCCGGGCGATGCGACCCGCGCGGTCCAGGAGCATCGTCGTGCGCTCCACGCCCATGTATTTCCGGCCGTACATGCTCTTCTCGACCCACACGCCATAGGCCTCGAGCATGGCCTTGCCCTCGTCGGAGGCCAGCGGAAAGGTGAGGGCGTACTTCGCGCGGAACTTGTCGTGGCTCTTCACCGAGTCCGGCGACACCCCGATCACGATGGTGTCAGCCGCGGCAAAGTCGGGGCCGAGGGCGTTGAAGCCCTGCGCCTCCAGGGTACAACCGCTCGTGTCGTCCTTGGGGTAGAAGTACAGGACCGCCTTGCGGCCCGACAGGTCCCCGAGGCTGATCGTCTCGTCGCCGGCGCCCGGCAGGGTGAAGTCGGGCGCCTGATCTCCGGTATCGAGGGGCATCATGCCTTCCTTTCGGCCGATTGATGGTGTGCCTCTGGCGTTGCACCGCGACGGGAGTTCCACGCCCCGGCGCACCAGGACCGACGAACGCCAAAGACCCGCGCAAGCAGAAACCCGTAGGACTGCCGCTCGATAGCCCGAGGGGACGTTCCGATCCAGCGGCACAAGGATTGATGGACCAGGAAACGGCCAAAGGTTCGCGGCCCGCGCGGCCCGCCGCACGGCGGCGGCCGCTGCTTTGGATTGCGGCCGCCCTGGTGGTCGGCCTGACGGTCGCCGTCGGCGGAGTCATCGGCCGCCTCTCGATGGGTCCCCTGCGCATCGACGGCATGTCGGAGCGCGTGGCCTCGGCCATCGCCGGCAGCATCGGTCCCGGCTGGCGCGTCGCTCTCAGCGACAGCGCCCTGGAGCTCGATGCGGAGCAGTCCCTGGCCCTGCGCGTCGCCGGTCTCGACATCCACAATCCCGAGGGCGCCCTCGTGGTCCGGGCGCCCCTGGCCGTAGTCAGCCTCGACACCTGGAGCCTCCTGCGCCTCGCGGTACAGCCGCGGGCCATCGAGTTCCGGGACCTGCAGATGACGGCCCTGGTCCACCGCAACGGCAGCATCGCCTTCGCGGCCTCCGACAGCAGCCCGGGCAGCGCGGTGGTGCCCCACACGCTGCCGAGCGTCGATGCCGCGGCGGGCCACGTCTCGCCGATCTCCGCCAGCGTCGCCTCGATCTTCGGGGTGGTGCTCGATTCCGCCGGCGTCATCGGCGCCCTCGACCGGGCGCGGATCACCAACGGACGCCTCACGCTCATCGACGACGATGCCCGCCAGCGCGCCGTGTTCGAGCACGTCAACGGCCTGTTCCGCCGCGATGCCGTGCGCGACGCCCGGGTCTTCGAACTGCGCATCGACGGGCCGCACGGGGAATGGCGCTTCGGCGGCGACCTGCACGAGGCCGGGGGCACCAAGCGCACCGGCATCATCACCCTCGACGACCTGCCGATCAGCGACCTCCTCCTCCTGTCCGGCCAGTCGAAGCTGCCGGTAGACACCGACCTCAAGCTCTCGGCCAGGGCCGACGTGGCGATCGATGCCGGGCGCATCGAGACGATGACGGCCGAGATCCGCACCGGCGGCGGCAACGTCCTGATCGAGGAGAAGGACTTCAACCCGGTCACCATCGACAGCCTCGCGGCCGCGGTGAGCTGGGACGAGGCCGGCCGGGCGATGAAGCTCGACGCCATCGATTATCGCGGGGCCGGCAACGCGGTGCACCTCACCGGCGCCTGGACCGCGGCGCCCGCGGGCGCGGATTCCGCCTGGACCCTGGAACTGGCGGGCAAGGATGCGGTACTGCGCGGGGCCAATGCGGCCGACAAACCCGTCGGCCTCGACAAGGTCTCGGCCCATCTCACCGGCAAGGCCGGCGGGATCGTCATCGACGACTTCTCGGTCCGGGCCGGTGCCGCCAACGGCCGGATCACCGGGACCATCGGGACCTCGGCCGACGATGACGGGCTGACCCTGCACATCGTCGCCGTCGACACCGACGGGCGCATGGCGCTGCGCCTCTGGCCCGAGCACGTGGCGCCGCCCGCCCGCAACTACCTCGTGGACAACCTGCGCGGCGGAAAGGTCAACGCGGTCGACATCACCGTGGACATGAGCGGCTCGGAACTCGCCGCCGCCACCCGCGGCGAGCCGATGCCCGACAACGCGGTCCATATCGATTTCGCGGTCTCCGATGCCACCCTGATCGTGGTGCCCGACTCGCCGCCGCTCACGCGGGGGCGAGTGACCGGCACGATCACCGGACAAACGACCAAGATCCGCAACGTCACCGCCGATGTCCGCATGGCGGACAACCGGACCCTGTCGATCTCGGATGGATCCTTCGTGATCCCCAAGATCACCCCCGACACGGTGACGGCGCAGATCGGGCTGCGCCTCAGCGGCGGCGCCGACGCCCTGGTCTCGCTGCTGCAGACCAACATGTTCAAGACCCTCACGGGCCTCGATCTCGATCCCGGGACGGTGAAGGGCGCCGCGGACCTGCGCATCGACTTCCCCCTCAACCTGAAGCACATCCCCGACCTGCCGGACCTGCCGGTGAGCATCACCGGGACCCTGTCGGACATCGCGGTCGACAAGGTGTTCGGGAAGGAGCGGCTCGAGGGCGGACGCTTCACTGTCCTATGCGAGCGGGGCGCCTTCTCGCTCAAGGGCGACGGCCGCGTCATGGGTACGCCGATCACGGTGGACCTGCGCCAGCCCAAGGCCGGCGCGCCCGGCGAGGTGAATATCGGCCTGGCCATCGACGACGCCCTGCGGGCCCGCAAGGGCCTGCCGGTGGCGCCCCAGATCACCGGCACCATCCCGGTCCGCCTGACCTTGCCGATCGGCCGGACCGGACCGGGCAAGCCCCCGATCCGCGTGGAGGCCGACCTCACCCGGATGGGGAGCGACGGGCTCCTGCCGGGCGTGACGAAGGCCGTCGGCAAGGCCGGACGCGCGAGCTTCACCGTGAGCGAGGGGGCGAACGGCAACCAGGACCTGCGCGATCTCGTCGTCGACGCGGGACCGCTGATGGCGCGCGGCAGCGCCAGCCTCAACGGCGACGGGGGGTTGGAGCGCGCGGATCTGACGGCGCTGAAGCTCTCGCCCGGGGACGACATGCGCGTCCAGGTCGACCGCACCGGCGGCAATGCCTATCGGGTCGCCGTCCGGGGCGCCGTGGCCGATGCGCGCCCGTTCTTGCGCGGACTCGGCGGGCCCGACGTCAAGGGGCCCCGGGATGCGAACCCGAAGGATGTCGAGGCCGATCTCAGCCTCGGCATCGTCAGCGGCTTCAACGGGGAATCCCTGACCAATGCCAGCGCCAAGCTCTCCTTGCGCGGCCGCGACCTGCGAAGCGGGCGCGTCCAGGGCAAGTTCAGCAGCGCGCCCTTCTCGGCGCAGGTGACCCACACCGATCGCGGCGCCTCGAGCGTCACCATCGAGACGCTGGATGCCGGCTCGACCCTGCGCTTCGCCGACATCTACAAGCGGATGTACGGCGGCAAGCTGATCATGACGAGCGCCCTGAACGACGGGCCGCAGCCGGGCTCCGTCCAGATCCGCAACTTCATCTTGCGCAACGAGCCGGCCCTGTCCAGCATCATGGCGCAGGGGCCGGCCACCAGCGAGGTCGTGGATTCCCGCGGCCGGAAATACGTCGTGCAGAATGCCGGCAACGACGTGGAGTTCGACCGCCTGCGGGCGATCTTCACCCGCACGGGCAGCCGGATCGACATCAGCGACGCGGCGATCTCGAACCCCGCCATGGGCTTCACCATGACGGGCTTCCTCGACACCGCCAAGGAGCGCACCGACATCAACGGCACCTTCGTGCCGCTCTACGGCCTGAACAACGTCGTCTCCCAGCTGCCGATCCTCGGCCAGCTCCTCGGTGGCGGCCGGAACGAGGGCCTGTTCGCCCTGAACTTCCGGGTGTCCGGCCGCCTCGCCAAGCCGGACGTGAGCGTGAACCCGCTCTCGGCCCTCGCCCCCGGCATCCTGCGCAAGCTGTTCAGCGCGGGCGGCGGCAATGACGGCCTCGCTGCGGGCGCGCCGATGAGCGAGACCGAGCGCTGAGGGGCTCGCCGTCCTGCGCGCGACCCCGCTCCGGGATCCCCATGGTCAGCCCGCGCCCGCGATCCCGTCGAGCTCCGCCAGCGCGTCCGCCGGCAGGGACAGACCGGCGGCCGCCATGTTCTCGCGCAGGTGCTCCGGCGACGACGTGCCGGGGATCAGCAGGATGTTGGGCGCCCGGGCGAGGAGCCAGGCGAGGGCGACCTGCATCGGGGTCGCGCCGAGGCGCGCGGCGACGGCCGACAGCGTCGTCGACTGGAGCGGGCTGAAGCCGCCCAGCGGAAAGAAGGGCACGTAGGCGATGCCAGCGGCGGAAAGGTCGTCGACCAGCGCGTCGTCCGCCCGCTGCGCGAGGTTGTAGGCGTTCTGCACGCAGACGATGGGCGTGATCGCGCGCCCCTCGGCCACCTGGCGCGGCGTCACGTTGCTGAGCCCGATCCGGCGCACGAGTCCCTGGCGCTGCAGGTCGACCAGGACGCCCAGGGGCTCCGCGATGGAGCCCTCGGCGGGACCGTGCGCGTCGAACATGATCCGCAGGTTCACCACATCCAGCGCCTCGACGCCGAGGTTCCTCAGGTTGTCGTGGACGGCGCGCGTCAGGTCCTCGGCCGAGGCGGCCGGGTTCCAGGAGGCGTCCGGTCCCCGCCGCGCCCCGACCTTGGTGACGAGGACGAGATCGTCCGGGTAGGGACGCAGCGCTTCGCGGATGATCTGGTTCGTGACGTGGGGGCCATAGAAAT
The DNA here is from genome assembly GCF_001422215.1 of Methylobacterium sp. Leaf89. NCBI lineage: Bacteria > Pseudomonadati > Pseudomonadota > Alphaproteobacteria > Hyphomicrobiales > Methylobacteriaceae > Methylobacterium > Methylobacterium sp. Leaf89. The sequence goes on from NZ_LMML01000029.1 coordinate 662,023, forward strand.
CGCTCGTGTCGATGTGATCCACACCGGAGGCCACCGCCTCCCGCAGCACGGCCACAGCACGAGCCCGGTCCCTCGGGGGGCCGAACACCTGCGGTCCGGCGAGCTGCATGGCACCGTAGCCCATCCGCTTCACCGTCCGGTCGCCGAGCCGGTAGGTGCCGGCCCCGTCGAGATCCTTCGCCCTGTCGCGATCGTTCATGGAAAACTCCTCTGCGCTGAGCTCCACCTAGCCCCTGCCGCCCCGCTCGATAATCCGGCACAATGCGCACGGGCCGTGCGGGGAAACGAACGATGCGCACCGATCTCGGGGAACTCGCGGCCTTCGTGGCCGTGGCGGAAGCCGGCGGCTTTCGCGACGGTGCCCGCACGAGCGGGCTCAGCGCCTCCGGACTGAGCGAGGCGGTGCGGCGCCTGGAGACGCGCCTCGGAGTCCGGCTCCTGAACCGGACCACCCGCAGCGTCGTCCCGACGGAGGCCGGCCTGCGTCTTCTGGAGCGCCTGAAACCGGCCCTCGGCGAGGTCGCGGCGGCGGTGGACGTGGTCAACGGCTTTCGCGATCGGCCGGCCGGCACGCTGAAGCTCAACGTGCCGGTGAGCGCGGCCCGGCTGGTGCTGCCCCGGATCGTCCCGCCCTTCCTGGCGGCCTATCCCGACATCCGCCTGGAGGTGATCGCCGACGACAGCTTCGTCGACGTGCTGGCCGCCGGCTGCGATGCCGGCATCCGCTACGACGAGCGCCTGGAGCAGGACATGGTGGCGGTCCCGATCGGCCCGCGGGAGCAGCGCTTCGCCACGGCGGCGACGCCGGCCTATCTCGACCGGCACGGCCGGCCGGAGCACCCGCGCGACCTCCTCGACCATGCCTGCATCGGCGGCCGCTTCGCCAGCGGCGCCATGCCGGCCTGGGAATTCGAGCGCGCCGGCGAGATCGTCCGGGTCGAGCCGACGGGGCCGCTGGTCGTGCGCGTCGGGGCGGCGACCGAACTCGCCATCGACGCGGCGGTCGCCGGCGTCGGACTGTTGAACCTTTTCGAGGACTGGCTCCAGCCGCATTTCGACAGCGGCGCCCTGGAGCCCGTGCTGGAGCCCTGGTGGCAGCGGTTCTCCGGGCCGTTCCTGTACTATCCCGGGCGCCGCTACCTGCCGGCGCCGTTGCGCGCCTTCGTGGACTTCATCGCCCCCCGCCCTGGACGCAGGGGAGATCTCGCGGCGAACCATCCTCCGGCGTCGCCTGGCACCCCGCTTCGGGATGATTCGTGACGGACGGGGGATCGCGGTGCGCGGGCTCGGTGCCCCAGCGTCTCGGGGATCGACCGGACCCTACGGGAGAGCGGGATACCGGTAGACGATCGCCTGCGAGATGCCATCGCGGATCTCGGCGGATGTGGGTCGAACGCCCGTACCCGGCTTGTCGATCAGGGCCTTCACATGAGACTTCGCCGAGTCCAGGTCGTCGGTCCAAGCCTTCGAGCCAAGCGCCGACGTCTCGTGACGGAGAATAATTCGGAACATGTTTCGCCCTTTTCAAGATTTAGGCGAACATACACGAGTTTCCGAAAGCTCCTACGCGTTAAAATAGAAATAAGTTTGCTTTCCATGATTGCCAGAGACCGACCCCGAGCGCATCTTTCACGTGGGATCTCGCGCGTCAGCGACCGCCGATAGGGCTGACGGTGCTCTCAGGTCAGTGTTTTAAGGGACCGCCGATGGATGTCGTCCTCACGCCGATGAAATCGGACGTCGATGTCTGGTCCCTGAAGGATCGGCTGGGTCGCGATCTGGGAACGATCCGGAGAAGCGCGACGGGGGATACCGTCAGCATCGAACCGGAGCCGGGCACGATCCTGCAGACCATCAAGCTCCGGCACCCGAGCCTCGATGAGGCCATGTCGGCCATTGCCAAGCTGACGAACGGCGCTTGCAACCTCGACAGCCAGCAATGGGATTAGGGCACCTTGGATGAAGGAATTCCTCGAAGTGGCCCTCGACGTGGCGGTCGCCCTGGTCGCTCTGGCGATCGGCGCAACGATGGTCCGTGCTCAGGCCGGAAATTCCGAGCCAACGCTCTCCCGGACACCGTCTCCCGCGCTGCACTTCTGTGCCGCGGCGCTCATCTTCATCATCGGAACCTGCATCGGCGCCACCTCGCTCAGACACTGATACCGGTTTGAGATCCGAATCCCCGCCACGCCTCGGTCCTGCGCTCAGCGACAGGCGCGCTCTGGGGCCGACCTTCGGTGCGAACGACGCCGACGGACCGATCGGAGGGCGCGGACGCATGCGGTCCGGGGGATCGCCTGCGTTTTGGCTGTGATCTGTTGAAGTTGCGCGAAGACGCCTGGCGAGCGGCCGTCGCACCGCCCCGGTGGCCAATCGCGTCCGACCCGGCGACGTCCGTCGCGATCAGACTTCCCTCATTCAGGCCGCCTCGACGGCGACCACGCGCTCTGCCACGGCGTCCAACGCGACGAGGGCGGCCAGGGCCCGACCGATACGATTGAGCCCCGCTTCGTTCTCGATGATGGGAAACGCCATCTCCAAAGCACGCGTCACACCGACGACGGCCGCCTGTCCTGCCGAAGATCGACGCCGACGCACGAGTTCTTTGATTGTCATAGAAATTCCTACCCAGCGGGCAGTATGCGCCTCGATCGATCGATCACCTACACTTATTGTAGATTGGGTCGGATCCCGCCGCCCGGACGCTGCCGGGCGCGAACGCGCGCCTAGAGCCAGCTCCCGTCGTTGATCCGGGCGCGGATCGGATGCTGCTCGGCCAAAACGTGCGCGTGCGAGATCCCCGCCGCGAGCGCGAGGGCCGCGGACGGGTAGGAGCTCGGGGACCGGTATGGGTGATAGCCGGTCGTGCAGACCGACCAGCGAAAGCGACCTTTCTCGCTCCGGCAGGCCGAGACGGCCACGCTATGGTCTGGCAGCGAAGGAATGCGCATCGGCCCGTCATGCCACGTCCCCCGGTCCTGACCAAGGCAGGGGACCTCCGGGGTTTCCAGGATCGGGGCACGGTCTCGGGCCGATACGGCGGATCAGCTCTCAGGCGACGCGGACGAGCACGTGCTTCTTGCGACCGAACGAGAGCTTGATGACGCCGTCCGCGGTGAGGTCCGCCGTGCGCAGGACGGCCCGCTCGTCCGTCACCGGCACGTCGTTGACGCGCAGGCCCCCGCTCTTGATCTGGCGGCGGCCCTCACTGGTGGAGGGCAGGAGCTTGGCGTAGTCCGGGCCGAAGGCCGAGAGGACGCCGAGGCCGGCGTCCAGGAGCTCGGGCGAGACGGTGATGCTCGGGAGGTCCTGCGCCACCGTGCCCTCGACGAAGGTCTTGCGGGCCGTCTCGGCGGCGGCGTCCGCCGCCTCGCGGCCGTGCATCAGGGCCGTCGCCTCCGTCGCCAGCACCTTCTTGGCCTCGTTGATGCCCGCGCCGGGCAAGGCTTCCAGGCGCGCGATCTCGTCCATGGGCAGGAGGGTGAACAGCTTGAGGAAGCGGCCGACATCGGCGTCCTCGGTGTTGCGCCAGAACTGCCAGTAATCGTAGGGGCTGAGCATCCCGGCATCGAGCCAGACCGCCCCGGCGGCGGTCTTGCCCATCTTGGCGCCCGAGGCGGTGGTCAGCAGCGGGCAGGTGAGCCCGTAGAGCTGCGGCGTGCCCATGCGGCGACCGAGATCGATGCCGTTGACGATGTTGCCCCACTGGTCCGAGCCGCCCATCTGCAGCACGCAGCCGTAGCGACGGTTGAGCTCGACGAAGTCGTAGGACTGCAGGATCATGTAGTTGAACTCCAGGAACGAGAGTTCCTGGTCGCGCTCCAGGCGCATGCGCACGCTGTCCATCGACATCATGCGGTTGACCGAGAAGTGGCGCCCGATGTCGCGCAGCATCTCGATGTAGTTCAGCTTGGTCAGCCACTCGGCATTGTCGACCATCGTCGCAGCCTGGCCGCCGTCACCGAACGTGAGAAACCGTGAAAAGGTCTTCTGGATGCCGGCCTTGTTCTCCTCGATCTGCTCGAGGGTGAGAATCTTTCGCGATTCGTCCCGGCCCGAGGGGTCGCCCACCCGCGTCGTGCCGCCGCCCATCAGGGTGATGGGCGTGCCGCCGGTGGCCTGGAGCCAGTGCAGCATCATGATCGAGAGGAGGTGGCCCACATGCAGGGAGGCGGCAGTGCAGTCGTACCCGACATAGGCCGTCAGCCGGCCCTCGCGGGCGGCCGCATCGATGCCGGCGAGGTCCGACCCCTGGTGGATGTAGCCGCGCTCGGTCAGGACCTTCAGAAAATCGGATTGCGGCTGGAAGGGTGCGTTTGCGGCGGCAGCCTGGGGGGCGTCGGAGGACATGCGAGGTTCCGGTTTCGAGAATCGCGGCACGGGACAGCGTTGAAGGCCGCGTGATAGCACCGCACGGGATGTGGGGCGGCTCTTAGCAGGGCTGCGGACGGAAGGCACGGGCATCAAGGCCCGGGGAGGGCACCATGACGATGATGCGCGCGATCGGGTTGATGAGCGGCACGTCCCTCGACGGCGTCGACGTCGCCCTGATCGAGACCGACGGCGAGACCGTGCGGGTGGTCCAGAGCCACAACGGCTACCTCGAGCCCCTCGGGCCGACGGGCTATCGCGGCTACTCGGACGAGGACCGGGCCCTGCTGCGCCAGGCGCTGATCGATTCGGAAGGGGTCACCGCCCGCGAGGACCGGCCGGGCTGCCTGGCGGAGGCCGAGGCCTTCGTCACCGCCGCCCATGCCGAGGCGGTGGAGAGCTTCCTGGCGGACAACCATCTCACCCCGGCCGACATCGACGTGATCGGCTTCCATGGCCAGACCGTGGTGCACCGGCCGGACCAGCGCATGAGCGTGCAGATCGGCGACGGCGCGGCCCTGAGCCGGCGGCTGGGCATCGCCGTGGTGTCGGACCTGCGCCACGCCGACGTGGTGGCGGGCGGGCAGGGCGCCCCCCTGGTCCCGGTATTCCACCAGGCCCTTGCCCGCGCCTCCGGCTTCGAGGGGGCCCTCGGCATCCTGAACATCGGCGGGGTCGCCAACGCCACCATCCTGTCGGCGAACGGCGACGTCATCGCGTTCGACACGGGGCCCGGCAACGCGCTGATCGACGACTGGATGCGGGAGCGCACCGGCCGCCCCCTCGACGACGGCGGCCGCACCGCCGCCCGCGGACGCCCCGACGAGCCGCTGCTGGCCTGGCTGCTGATCCACCCGTTCTTCGCCCGGCGGCCGCCGAAATCCCTCGACCGCAACTGGTTCTCGCACAAGCTCGCGGGCCAGCTCTCGACGGAGGACGGCGCCGCGACCCTCACGGCCTTCACCGCCCGCGCGGTGGCCCGCGCCCTCGACCACGCCCCCGAGATCCCGGCCCGCTGGATCGTGGCCGGCGGCGGCGCCCGCAACGGCGAGCTCGTGCGCCTGCTGAACTACCACCTGCGCGCCGAGATCACGACGGCGGACGCCATCGGCTGGTCCTCGGCCTATCTCGAGGCACAGGCCTTCGCGCATCTCGCGGTGCGCTCGCTCAAGGGCCTGCCGATCACCTTCCCGTCCACCACCGGCGTGCGCGAGCCGACCACCGGCGGCGTGCTCGCGCGGCCGGATGCCTGAGGCGCAGCGCGTGTCCTGGCGCAGGGTCGCCCCCGGACCGGCGCATGGCCCCGCGCTGGCCCTCGGGCCAAACCCGCGCTAGAGCGGGAGCGCCATGTCGCACAATACGTTCGGACACCTGTTTCGCGTCACCACCTTCGGCGAGAGCCACGGGGTCGCCCTCGGCTGCGTGGTCGATGGCTGTCCGCCCGGGCTCGCCCTGTCGGCGGAGGACATCCAGGCGGAACTCGACCGGCGCAAGCCCGGCCAGTCGCGCTTCACCACCCAGCGGCGCGAGCCCGACCAGGTCCGCATCCTCTCGGGCGTCTTCGCCGACGACCGCACCGGCGGCGTCCAGCTCACCACCGGCACGCCGATCGCCCTGGAGATCGAGAACACCGATCAGCGCTCGAAGGATTACTCCGAGATCCGGGACAGCTACCGGCCCGGCCATGCCGACTACGCCTACGAGGCCAAGTACGGCATCCGTGACTATCGCGGCGGCGGGCGCTCCTCGGCGCGCGAGACCGCCGCGCGGGTCGCGGCGGGCGCCGTCGCCCGCAAGGTCCTGCCCGCCGGCGTCACGATCCGGGCCGCCCTCGTGCAGATGGGCCCCCACGCCGTCGACCGGTCGCGCTGGGACTGGGAGGCGGTGAACGCCAACCCGTTCTTCTGTCCGGACCCCGAGACCGCGACCTTCTATGCCGATTACCTCGACGGCATCCGCAAGGACGGCTCGTCCGTCGGCGCGGTGATCGAGGTGGTGGCCGAGGGCGTACCCCCCGGTCTCGGCGCGCCGATCTACGGCAAGCTCGACGCGGATCTCGCCGCCGCCATGATGTCGATCAATGCCGTGAAGGGCGTCGAGATTGGCGACGGCTTCGCCGCCGCGTCCCTGCGGGGCGAAGAGAACGCCGACGAGATGCGCTCGGGCAATGCCGGCGCCCCGACCTTCCTCGCCAACCATGCGGGCGGGGTTCTGGGCGGCATCTCCACCGGCCAGCCCATCGTCTGCCGCTTCGCCGTGAAGCCGACCTCCTCGATCCTGACGCCGCGCATGAGCGTCTCCCGGGACAACCGCGACGTCGACCTCGTCACCAAGGGGCGCCACGACCCTTGCGTCGGCATTCGCGCCGTACCGGTGGCCGAGGCCATGATGGCGTGCGTCCTCGCCGATCACTATCTGCGTCATCGGGGGCAGGTCGGCGCGCGGGACTGATCCTGCCCGCGCCCGCCGTCGTCCGATCCGCGAAACGCCAAGAGACAGCCCGTGCCCCACACCCACGTCACCGAGGCCATCGAGGCCTATGCTCGCGGCGAGATCGTCGTCGTCACCGACGACGACGACCGCGAGAACGAGGGCGACCTCGTCGTCGCCGCCGCGCTCTGCACGCCGGAGAAGATGGCCTTCATCATCCGCAACACCTGCGGCATCGTCTGCGCGCCCCTGACCCGGGCCGAGGCCCGGCGCCTGCGCCTCGACCCGATGGTGGCCTCGAACGACGCGCCGCTCGGTACCGCCTTCACGGTGACGGTGGACACCAAGCACGGGCTGACCACCGGGATCTCGGCCGAGCAGCGCTGCAACACGGTGCGGGCGCTGGCCAACGGCAACATGGGCGAGGACGATTTCGTCCGTCCCGGCCATGTCTTCCCGCTGATCGCCAAGGATGGCGGCGTGCTCATGCGCTCCGGCCACACCGAGGCGGCGGTGGACCTGTGCAAGCTCGCGAACCTACCCCCAGTGGGCGTGATCTGCGAACTCGCCAACGACGACGGCACGGTGATGAAGGGTCCGCAGATCACGGCCTTCGCCGAGCTGCACAACCTCAAGCGCGTCTCGGTGGCCGACCTGATCGCCTACCGGCAGGCCCGCGAGACCCTGGTGGAGCGGGTCGGCACCTTCCCGGTGAAGACCGAGTTCGGCGAGATGACGGGCTACGCCTACACGACGCCGTTCGAGACCGTGCAGCAATTCGCCTTCGTCCACGGCCGCATCGGCGACGGCGAGGACGTGCTGGTGCGCCTGCACCGGTCGAACGTGGTGGCCGACGTCATCGAGGGCGGGCGCCAGATCGAGGCGGTGATGCGCCGCTTCGCCGAGGAAGGCCGCGGCATCCTCGTCTACCTCCGCGACGGCACGGCCGGCGTGCCCCTGAAGCCCTTCGTCGAGGAGGGTTCGGAGGCGCAGCGCGTGGCGCAGTGGCGCGAAGTCGGGCTCGGCGCCCAGATCCTGCGCGATCTCGGCGTCTCGTCGATCCGCAACCTCGCGACCTCGTCGCGCGCCTATGTCGGACTCTCGGGATTCGGGATCGAGTTCCTGGGCGACGAGCGCCTGGAGAGCTGAGCCGACGCGGGGGGCGAGAGCATCCAATTGCTGCTCGACCCCACCGAGGATCGGGTCGGCCGGCTCTCAGGGCTTGGGGCCGCTCGACCAGGACAGCCGGCGCGGGTGGGATCCCGCATGCGGTCCTGGGTAGGACGGGGCCCCGCCTCGGTGGTGCTCGGTGTCGCGGCGCGTCAGGATCTCGCGAACGGCGAGGATGGTGAAGCGATACCAGATGTAGGCACCGCGCAGGAGCCGTCGCCCCCCTCTCGCATCCACGTCCTCGATCAACCGCATTCCGCTTCCCTCTGCGCTCGGCGAGCGTCTCCGTCAAACCTACGTAGTTTCGGTCGCGATGGCACCCATTTTCCGTCATCGCCGCGGGCCGGCGGCGAGAACCGCCAGCAAGGAGCGTCGTCGCCGACACCCGCGTTCGACCTGCTGCGATTCGCTTGCAAGCGCCGGGCCGCGCGTATCGGTCTCGCACATGCCCGACCCGGACAAGGCGGTCTGGCACAGGGCAGACCTGCGCGGGAACCCGCCGCACAGGGCGAACCCATACCGGGAAGGTCCGGCGCGGCAGGCGGTTCTCGCGCGCACGTATCCTTGCCACAGTGGCGCGCGTGCAGAGTGCGCAGCGCCGGTCGGGACGCGAACGGAGAGGCTTCATGATCGATGATGCGCGCGGGCGCGTCCTCGTCGCCGGCGGCGGCATCGCGGGACTGGCGGCGGCGCGGGCCCTGCACCGGCGCGGGGTGCCCGTCCTCGCCCTGGAGCGGCGCACGGCGCCGGAGGATGGCGGGCTCGCCATCAACCTCCCGGGCAACGCGGTGCAGGCCCTCGGGCAACTCGGGCTGGGCGACGCCCTGGAGCGCGTCGGGTCGCCCGTCCGGCGCCGCGAATATCGCACCCATCGCGGCCAGCTCCTGTTCGCCGTGGACGAGGCGGCGTTCTGGGGGGAGGCGGCCTGCCCGCGCTGCCTGCGCCGCTCTGACCTTCAGCGCCTCCTGGGGCAGGACCTCCCGCCGGAGGCGATCCGGCGTGGCGGCACGATCCGCGCGGTCCGGGCGACCGCGTCGGGCGTGAGTGTCGATCTTGGCGAAGGAGGGGTGGAGCAGGGCGGCCTGCTCGTCGGCGCGGATGGGGTCCACTCGACGGTCCGGCGTTCCATGTTCGGCGAACAGGCGACCCGCGCGGCCGTGCTCGGACAGGCCAGCTGGCGCTTCATGGCCCCAAACCCCGGCATCAATGCGTGGACCCTCTGGGCGGGGGCGGGGGGCCTGTTCCTGCTCATCCCGGTCGACACCGGTACGGTCTATGGCTGGGTTTCGATCAGCCGAACCGGGGCGGGCGAACGGGATCTGGCGAAAGTCCGCCGGGTGTTCGCCCCCTTCCCGCGCCTGGTGCAGGACACCCTGGATCGAGTGCTGGTCCATCCCGACGCGATCCATCATTCCCCACTCGAGGAGGTGCGGATCGCGCGCTGGACCCAAGGCCGGGTTCTCCTGGCCGGCGATGCCGCCCATGCCACCGCGCCGGTCTGGGCACAGGGCGCCGCCCTCGCCCTGGAGGATGCCCTGGTGCTCGCGGACCTCCTGGCGCGCGAAGCGGATTGGAACACGGTCGGCCTCGCCTACGAGGCGCGGCGTCGCCCCCGCGTGGCCCATGTCCAGGCCATGACCGATCGCCTGTCGCGCACCGCCGCGCTGCCGGACTGGGCGCGAAACCGGCTGCTGCCCGTCATCGGCCCACGCAGCTACCGCGCCGCCTATGCGCCCCTCCGCGAGCCGGTCTCGGTGTGGGAGCGGACGGGCGATGGAAGAGGCACGCCGGTACAAGGCGCCTGATCGAACGAATTGTCGGAGGGAGAAGGGGAGGCCTGGTAGCGACCTCGTCAGTTCGGGAAGGGACACCAACTCTGTTGAGTTGGTGCGGCCAAGAGGACTCGAACCTCCACCCCTTGCAGGACTAGCACCTCAAGCTAGCGCGTCTACCAATTCCGCCATGGCCGCATCGTCAACACACCGTTCGCGTCGGCCACCGGGCCCGGAGATCCTGTCTCACTCGGCTGCGGCGGCCGATCTCTCGGGGCGCGGCGCAGCCAATAACAGAGGGATTTCCGTCCGACAAGCGCCGCGAGGGCGGGATCAGAGAAAATCGACACCGCCTTCGAGGACCGGGACCGCGCCCTCGCCGATGGTCACCCCGGCCAGGCGCACCACCTCGGCCTTGCGGATCAGCTCGGTGATTTCCACGGAGATGCGGTTGCCCGTCACGACGATCTGGCCCCGCGCGATCGGGTGGTCGTTGGCGAGGATCTCGACCATATCGGACTCGGTGGATTCGAGTTCGATCACGGCGCCCCGGCCCATGCGCAGCAGCATGTGCAGCGGCATGTGACTGCGGCCGAGCACCACCTTAAGATCGACCTTCAGGTCTTCCAGAACCGCCACGCGCCCCGTCCCCCGCTCCGGGGCGGCGCGCGATGCGGCGTCCGCCCCTCCGTCCACCTTCCACGCGCGATGGTGAAGTCTTGGTAAACGAAACCCTAAACGCCACCCGGCTGGCGCTCCCGCCGAGGGACTTTCGGGCCATGGCCGGCGCGGCGCCGGTGGACTGGCGGGTCAGCGACGCGCTCGTGCCCTACGGGGAGGCCGTAGCCGCCATGGAGGCGCGCGCCGAGGCGATCGCGGCGGGGCAGGCGCCGGAACTGGTCTGGCTGCTGGAGCACCCGCCGCTCTACACGGCCGGCACCTCGGCGCAGGACGCCGACCTCGTCGCCCCCGGGCGCTTCCCCGTGCACCGGACGGGCCGGGGCGGGCAGTACACCTATCACGGGCCCGGCCAGCGGGTGGCCTACGTGATGCTCGACCTCAACCGGCGCCGCCGGGATCTGCGGGCCTACGTGGCCGCCCTGGAGGCCTGGATCATCGCGACCCTGGAGGCCTTCAACGTGCGCGGCGAGCGACGGGAGGACCGGGTCGGGGTCTGGGTCCGCCGACCGGAGCGCGGGGCGGCGGTCGAGGACAAGATCGCCGCCATCGGCATCCGGGTCCGACGCTGGGTCAGCTTCCACGGCATCAGCCTCAACGTGGAGCCAGATCTGTCGCACTTCTCCGGCATCGTCCCCTGCGGCATCGCCGGCCACGGCGTCACCAGCCTCGTCGATCTCGGCCACCTCGTCTCGATGCCCGAGGTCGACATGCAACTGCGCGCCGCCTTCGAGGCGATCTTCGGCGAGACGGTGTCCCTCGGCTAGAGTTTGCCCGGGATGAGGGGAAACCGGTTCTTCCGAGAAAACAAATCCACGAGACAGACCCTAGATCACCGGCACGCCGCGTCCCTTGGCGTGCTCGCCCGGCTCGACGTGAATGACCACCACGGAGCCCTCGATGGCGTTCTCGATGGCGGCCTCCAGCCGGTCGCAGATTGCGTGCGAATCCTGCACCGTCATCGTGCCCGGCACCACGAGGTGGAAGTCGATGAAGGTGGCCTGTCCCGCGTGGCGGGTGCGGACGTCGTGCGCCTCCAGGGCGCCGGTGCTGTGGAGGGAGATGAGCGCGCGGATCTGCGCGACCATCTCGCCGGGGGCCGCCTTGTCCATGAGGCCGCTGACCGAATCGCGGATCATGCCCCAGCCCGACCACAGGATGTTGAGGGCGACGAGCCCGGCGATGAGCGGATCGAGGATCGCGTAGCCCGTGACCGCCACCAGGGCGACGCCGACGAGCACGCCGCCCGAGGTGACGACGTCGGCCATGACGTGCCGGGCATCCGCCACCAGGGCGGGGGAGCGCCATTCCCGGCCGCGGCGCAGCAGGATCACGGCCCAGGCGCCGTTGATCGCGGTGGCCACGAGGTTGACGAGAAGGCCGGTCAGCGGCGCGTCGAGGGGCTTCGGGTCGAGAAGCCCGTGGAAGGATTCGCGCAGGATCAGGATCGCCGCCACGACGATGAGCGCGCCCTCGATCACGGCGGAGAAGTACTCGGCCTTGTGGTGGCCGTAGGGGTGGTCGTCGTCGGCCGGACGGGCGGCGACCCGCAGGGCGACAAGGGCGAACACCGCCGCCACCACGTTGATGATGCTCTCCAGGGCATCCGAGTACAGCGCGAGGCTGCCGGTGACCCAGTAGGCGGCGAACTTGAGGCCCATCACCAGGGCGCCGAGGCCGGCGCTCAGGAGGGCAGCTTTCTGGGTACGGTCCATGGCGACGTCCGGTCTCGGCCCGGGCGCAGCAGCGACGCCCGGTCGCGCGGCCATAGCGCCCGTCCCGGCGCCAAGGCCACGGCAAAGGTTGAACCCGCCGCTGAACGATTGAGCCGGGGCTATGCCGACTCGGAGGTCTCCGGCGTGTCCGGCGCCACGGGCTTGCGCGCCCGCTCGCGGGCGGCGAAGCGCGCGCCTTCGGCCCGGGCGCGCTCGGCCTTGCGCCGGAAGCTGCGGGCGCTCCAGTTCCAGCGCGCGGCATCGGCCAGCGTCTCGAGGCGCTGCGCCTCCCGCTCCCAGTACGTCACCAGCTGCCCGTCCAGGGTCACGCGGCCCGGCCGCACCGGCCGGGGGGTCCCGTCGCTCATGCCTCGAACTCCTGACTCGATCTCACCGTGAGGGGGTCGGACTATCGCAACCGGAAGTACGAGAATCCAGGTGCGCCGGGTGGTGGCCCGGCCCCTCAGCGAACCGGCAGGACCGTCCCGGGTTCCGGGCACGCGCGCCGGACCATTGATCCGCGCGGGCAAACCGGGCAGGTGGCGCGGCATGCGCGTCGATCTCTTCGATTTCGAGCTGCCCGAAGACAGCATCGCCCTCAGGCCGCCGGTGCCCCGCGATGCCGGGCGCCTCCTCGTGGTCCGGCCCGACGACGGCCTGGAGGATCGGCGGGTGCGCGACCTCGCGCAACTCCTGCGCCGGGGCGACGCCCTGGTTTTCAACGACACCCGGGTGATCCCGGCGCGGCTCGTCGGCGTCCGCCATCGCCCGGGCTCGCCGGGCCTGCGGATGGAGGCGATGCTCCACCTGCGCGAGGCGGCGGACACTTGGCGCGCCTTCGCCCGGCCGGGCAAGCGCCTCGCCGCCGGCGACCGGGTCAGCTTCGGCCGCCACGGTGCCAGCGCGCCCTGCGCCCTCGGCGGCCTCGACGCCACCATCGCGACGAAGGGGGAGGGCGGCGAGATCACCCTGCGCTTCGATCTCGCCGGACCGGCCCTGGACGAGGCCATCGCCGCCATCGGGGACCTGCCGCTGCCGCCCTACATCGCCGGCAAGCGCCCCACCGACGCGCAGGACGCCACCGACTACCAGACCGTCTATGCCCGCGAGCCCGGCGCGGTGGCGGCCCCCACCGCCGGCCTGCACTTCTCCGAGGCGATGCTGGCCGAACTCGATGCCGCCGGCATCGCCCGCCACACCGTGACCCTGCACGTGGGCGCCGGCACCTTCCTGCCGGTGAAGGCCGACGACACCGCCGACCATCGCATGCATGCCGAGATCGGTCGCCTCGACGCCGACACCGCCGAGGCCCTCAACGGCGTGCGGGCGCGGGGCGGGCGTATCGTCGCCGTGGGCACCACGGCCCTGCGCCTCCTCGAGAGCGCGGCCGACGGGGAGGGCCGCCTCCACCCCTTCGCCGGCCAGACCGAGATCTTCATCACCCCGGGCACGCGCATCCGCGCGGTGGACGCCCTGATGACCAACTTCCACCTGCCGCGCTCGACCCTGTTCATGCTGGTCTCGGCCTTCTCGGGCCTGGAGACCATGCGGGCGGCCTACGCGCACGCCATCGCGGGGGGCTATCGCTTCTATTCCTACGGCGATTCCAGCCTGCTGTTTCCGGCGCGCGGCTGAGGGGCCGGCCCGCGCGGGGTTTGCCTCGAAAGCGCCGGAGGCTCTAAGACGGCGCCCATGTCCGAGCCCGCCTCTCCCGCCGCATCCGCCGGCCTGCCCGCCGAATTCACCTTCCGCGTCGACGCCACCGACGGGGCCGCGCGCACCGGCGCGATCACGATGCCGCGCGGCACCATCCGGACGCCGGCCTTCATGCCGGTGGGCACGGCCGCCACCGTGAAGGCGATGTATCCGGGCCAGGTCCGCGAACTCGGGGCCGACGTGGTCCTGGGCAACACCTACCACCTGATGCTGCGCCCCGGTCCCGAGCGCATGGCCCGCCTCGGGGGCCTGCATCGCTTCATGAACTGGCCGCACCCGATCCTCACCGATTCCGGCGGCTTCCAGGTCATGTCGCTCTCGGCCCTGCGCAAGCTGGACGAGCAGGGCGTGACCTTCCGCTCCCATGTGGACGGCTCGACCCACCACATGAGCCCGGAGCGCTCCATCGAGATCCAGGGCCTGCTCGGCTCCGACATCCAGATGCAGCTCGACGAGTGCGTCCGCCTGCCGGCCGAGCACGCGGCCATCGAGAAGGCGATGCACCTGTCCCTGCGCTGGGCCGAGCGCTGCCGCGTGGCCTTCGGCACCCAGCCCGGCAAGGCGATGTTCGGGATCGTCCAGGGCGGCGACGTGCCGGCCCTGCGGGTGGAGAGCGCCCGCGCCCTCGTGGACCTCGACCTCAAGGGCTACGCCATCGGAGGCCTCGCGGTGGGCGAGCCCCAGGCCGTGATGCTGGCGATGATCGAGACCGTGGAGCCGCACCTGCCCGCGGGCAAGCCGCGCTACCTCATGGGCGTCGGCACTCCGGACGACCTGATGCGCTCGGTGGCCCGGGGCATCGACATGTTCGACTGCGTGATGCCGACCCGCGCCGGCCGCCACGGCCTCGCCTATACCCGACACGGCCGGATCAACCTGCGCAACGCCCGCCACGCCGAGGACACCCGCCCCCTGGACGAGGCCTCGTCCTGCCCGGCGGCCCGCGACTATTCCCGGGCCTACCTCCACCACCTGGTGCGCAGCGACGAGATCCTGGGAATGATGCTGCTCACCTGGAACAACCTGTCCTACTACCAGGACCTGATGGCAGGCCTGCGCACCGCCATCGCGCAGGGCCGCCTCGCCGATTTCAGCGACGAGACCCGCTCGGCCTGGACCCGGGCCGAGGCCGAGCGCGCCGCGGCCTGACGCACCATCCCCGGGGGACGACCGCGAAGCCGGTTGACCCCATACCGCCGACCCCCTATTGCGAGCCACGCTGTTCGACACGGCGCGGCGCCGAGCGCCGCAACGCCCCGTCGCACACGAGCGCGTAGCTCAGTTGGTAGAGCAACGGACTTTTAATCTGTAGGTCCTGGGTTCGAGCCCCAGCGCGCTCACCATCTCTTTCCAGATCTCGAAATGTGATCCGCTGCGCGGCGCCGCTTCTCGTGGCTCCGCAGGAATGGTGACGCCCCGTCGCCGCGCATGAGCGAGCCGATAAACTGCGTGGCCGCGATCGTACGGGACCCCTCGCCGGGGGGAATCGTTAGAGAAGCGGAACCGGTGGTCCGATATGCCCGAAGAGGCGTTCGAGCATCGTTGCAGGCGGGCAAGATCGAGCGGATCGGGGGCGATCGGAGATCGACCGCGAAAACATCGCTGGCGCGCCCTACGGGAATCGAACCCGTGTTTTCGCCGTGAAAGGGCGACGTCCTGGACCGCTAGACGAAGGGCGCCGCTGCGGTGAGCGGTTCTATATGCGGCTTCGGGCGCGGGGGCAACGGGGGAATCGCCGCGGGTTTGCGGCTTGACGAATGCAGCCCCGGCCGGTTTGTCGGGCGGACACGCGGACCGCTCCTTCCGGCGGCCGGAGAGCGGACCTGACTGCATGACCACGCGACGCGACGGCCCGCCGGGGCCGAGGACGAACAAGCCCGGCTTTTCGCGCAGTCCCTTCCGGCGCGGGCCGCCGCAGAACCAGCGGGGCGCGGCGAGCGTCGCGGCGGCTTCCGGCGACCACGTCGTCCTCTACGGCTGGCACCCGGTGGCGCAGGCCCTGGCCAACGAAGGGCGCAAGCTGCACCGGCTGCTCGCCACCGAGAACGCCATGATCCGGCTCACCGAGGAGATCGGGACGCTGCGGATCGATCCCGAGCTGGTGCGCCCGAGCGCGATCAACGCGCTGCTCGGACCCGACGCCGTGCACCAGGGCCTCTACCTGGAGGCCGCCCCCCTGCCGGGGCCGGATCTCGACGAGCTGGGCGACGACCTGCTGCTCCTCGCCCTCGACCAGATCACCGATCCGCACAATGTCGGCGCCATCGTGCGCACCGCCGCCGCCTTCGGGGTGGCGGGCATCATCACCACCGCGCGGCACTCGCCCAACGCCACGGGCGTGCTGGCCAAATCCGCCTCGGGCGGCCTGGAGCACGTGCCCCTGATCGTGGTCCGCAACCTGTCGGACGCCCTGGTCGACCTCGGCAAGCGCGGCTTCACCCGGATCGGCCTCGATTCCGACGCCGAGACCGTACTGGACACCATCGGCCCGAAGCGCCCGGCCGTGATCGTGCTCGGGGCCGAGGGCAAGGGCCTGCGCCAGCGCACCCGCGAGAACTGCGACGTGCTGGCCCGCATCCCCTTCAGCGGCGAAATCCGCAGCATCAACGTCTCGAACGCCGCCGCGATCACGCTCTACGCCCTCAGCCCCCGCGGCTGAGTCACACCTCGGCGTTGGCGCCTCAGCGTTGGCGCCTCAGCGTTGGCGCCTCAGCGTTGGCGCCTCAGCGCCAGAACGGCTTGACCGCCACGAGGTCCCCGTGGGCCTCGGCGGCCGCTTTCAGCAGCTTCCGGCCGTCGGCCTCGTTGTCGCCGGCCGCAAGGCCCGCGGCGAAGGCCGTTTCGCCGGGGATCTCCTGCGGATCGGGCACCGCCACGAGGCTGGCCAGCACCGTGTGGGCGGTGGCCTGGTCGTTGAGGCTGCCGAGATGGTCCTGCAGGTCGGACAGGGCCGAGACGAAGGCCTTGTGGCGCTTGCGCAGCTTCTTCTCGGTGTAGAGGCTGGCGAAGAACTCCGCGCCGTAGCGAAGCTTCTTCGCCTCGATCCGGACGCGGTGCCGCTCCTCGGCCTCCTGGCGGTCGAGGTGGCGGCCGCGCTTCCGGATGCGGCGCAGGGCCTTGTCGAGCACCTCGGCGGCGAAGTCGCGCGCCGGCAAGTCGCGCGCCGGCACTCCGCGGTCCGGCACTTCGCGGTCCGGGGCGGCCGGTCCGGTCCGCCAGGCGCCGGTCTCCAGCCAGGCGGCGACGTCGAGGACGAGGCCGCGCCATTCCTGCGATTCCAGGGTGGCGAGGACGCCGTCATGGGCGCGGTCCCGCTCCGCCTCGAGGCGCCGGCGCAGGTCGTCGAGACCGGCCTCGTCCGGGCGCCTGGCCATCTCGGCCGGCAGGGTCTCGGCCAGGAACACGTCGAGGTTCCGGGCGTGGCCGAAGGGTTCGGTGATGCGCTTGATCTCGTCGCGCAGGGTCGCGGCCGTCGCGTCCTGCGCCAGGACCGGCTTGAACAGGGTGAGGGCCGAACGTAGGCGGCGCAGGGCGACCCGCAGCTGGTGCAGCGCCTCCACGTCCCGGTTGTGCAGGAAGACGTCCTCGTTGAGGCGCAGGTGGGACAGGCAGGCGAAGGCGATGGCGCGGAAGGCCTCGCCGGCCGTGGCGTCCGGCGCCAGCGAAACCGGCCGCGCCTTGCTCGGGCGCCGCAGGGTGCCGTCGCGGAGGCTGAAGCCGCGGGCCGACTTGCTCAGTGCCCCGAGGCGGAGCGGCACGGTCTCGGCCAGGGCCTGGGCCAGGGTGAACAGGTCCTCCGACCGGCCCTCCTTAAGTTCGAGTTCGAGCTCCCACAGGGGCGCGTCGCCGTTCGGGGTCTCGATCCGACCCTCGTCGAAGGCGACCTCGATCTGCGAGGCTCCGTAGCGCACCAGGCGGCTGCGCCGCTCCACCAGGGTGGCGAAGGTGGGGGACAGCTCCGGCACCTCGGCGCCCGCCAGCACCTCCGGCACCGGCGTCTCGGAGACCTGCGCCAGGTCGGGCGCGTTCCCCGCGACGGGTGCCTCCCATTCCGAGCGGTCGAACAGGCCGGGGGCGGTGGCGGCGGCCTTCACGGTCTGGACGAACGTCTCGCCGTCGCGGCGGACCCGCAGGGTCAGCCCGGCCGCACGCAGGTCGCCGGCGGCCGTGTCGAAGTAGGTGGAGGTGAGGAAGCGGGAGTCCTCCGAGCCTTCCGCCTGCAGGAAGGGATGGCGGCTCAGCTCCGCGAGGTCGCTGCCCTCGCATTCCAGCTTCAACTCGATCTCACGCGGCGCGACCATGATGTGTCCCAAGTTTCGGCCCCGATCCGTCGTCCCCGACGGGGCGGCGGGCCCCCAGCGATCGGGACAAGCCCGGCCCGCGGCAACCGTTCCGTGCGGAATCACCAGCCACCGTCGTCGGTTATGGAGCAGGGCGACCCGGACGCGCGACTGAATTCGTGACGATTTTCATTCGCCCCCGGCGCCGAGTGGTGTAGCGGGAGGAACCGGCCCGGGGCCGGCGGGAACGAGACTCGTTGGGCGTGGTGATGAATCGGGAGCGGCTGAGGGCCGACCGCCTGCTGGTGGAACGGGGCCTCTTCGAGAGCCGCGCCCGGGCCCAGGCCGCCATCGCGGCGGGTCTCGTCCGGGCGGACGACCAGCCGGTGACGCGAGCCTCCGACCTCCTCGCCCGGGACGCGCGCCTCGTCGCGTCCGCCCCCCATCCGTTCGTGTCCCGCGGCGGGCTGAAGCTCGATGCCGCCCTCGACGCCTTCGGCTTCGACCCGGCGGGCCGCGTCTGCCTCGATGTCGGGGCCTCGACCGGCGGCTTCACCGACGCGCTGCTGGCGCGGGGCGCCGCCCACGTCTACGCCGTCGACGTGGGACGCGACCAGCTCCACGCCTCCCTCCGGGACGACGCCCGCGTCACCAGCCTGGAGGGCACCGATGCCCGCAGCCTCGACCGCGCCGCGATCCCGCGCCCCCCGGACCTCTGCGCCATCGATGTCAGTTTCATCTCCCTCCGGCTGATCCTGCCGGCCCTCCTGCCGCTGCTGGCCCCCGGCGCCGACCTCGCGGCGCTGATCAAGCCGCAATTCGAGGCCGGGCGCGACCGGGTCGGGCGAGGCGGGATCGTCCGCGATCCCGCCATCCACGACGCCGTCTGCGCCGAGATCCGCGCCGCCCTCGAGGCTCTGGGGCTTCAGATCCTCGGCCTCATCCCGTCACCCGTCGCCGGCGGCGACGGCAACCGCGAGTTCCTGATCGGGGCGCGCCTGGACCCACGACCATGACCGAGCCGGACACCCAGCCGACCCCCGAGACCCTGGAGATCCGCCGACTCGGCGCCCGCGGCGACGGGCTGGCCGAGGACGGCACCGCCGTCGCCCTGGCGCTGCCGGGGGAACGCGTCACGGTGCTGCGGGCGGGCACGCGCGGGACGCTCGTCGATGTTCTGCACGCCTCGCCGGATCGCATCGCGCCGTTCTGCCCGTATTTCGGCACCTGCGGCGGCTGCACCGTGCAGCACCTCGCGCCCGGGCCCTACGCCGCCTGGAAGCGGGACCACCTCGTCCAGGCGCTGTCCCATGCGGGGCTCGCCGTCGCGCCGGAGCCGCTGGTCGATGCCCGCGGGGCCGGGCGGCGGCGCCTCACCCTGCACGTGCGGGCCATCGAGGGCCGGGCGCAGGCCGGGCTGATGGCGGCGCGCAGCCACGACCTCGTCGCCATCGACCATTGCCCGATCACCGTGGCGGCCCTGCACCGGGCGCCCCAGGTGGCGACGGCCCTGAGCGCGCCGCTCGGGCACGGCCGCAAGCCCCTCGACGTCGCCGTCAGCGCCACCGAGGCCGGCCTCGACGTCGACATCCGCGGGCACGGACCCGCGGCCGAGGGAGTCCGCGCGGCGCTGGTACGCCTCGCCGGAGACCTCGACCTCGCGCGCCTCTCGCTGCACGGAGAGGTGCTGGTGGAGCGCCGGGCTCCGGCGGTCACCAGCGCGGGCCTGCGGCTGGTGCCGCCAGCCGGCGGTTTCCTCCAGGCCACGGAGGAGGGCGAGCGGGTGCTGACCGAGGCCGTGGTGGCGGCCCTCGACAAGAAGACGAAGCGGGTCGTCGACCTGTTCTCCGGCAGCGGACCGTTCAGCCTCGCCATGGCGCGCAGCCGGGACGTCCATGCCGTCGAGGGCGAGGCGGCGGCCCTGGCCAGCCTCGACCGGGCCGTGCGCGCGGTGCCGGGCCTGCGCCGGGTCACCACCGAGCGCCGCGACCTGTTCCGCCGGCCGCTGCTGGCCCTCGAACTCGACGCCTACGACGCCGTGGTGTTCGATCCGCCCCGGGCGGGCGCGGGCGCGCAGGCGGCCCGGATCGCCGAATCGAAGGTGCCGCTGGCGATCGGGGTCGCCTGCGACGCCGGCACCTTCGCGCGGGATGCCGCGACCCTGGTGTCGGGCGGCTACACCCTGGAGCGGGTGATTCCGGTCGATCAGTTCGCCTATTCGGGCCATCTCGAGATGGTCGGGGTGTTCCGCCGCCCGCCCCCGCCCCGCAAGCGCCTGTAGCCGCAGCGCTCGACAACCGCCGGGCCGCTCTTAGGTAGAAGGGCATGCGCGTGATTTGTCCCACCCTGGCCGCGACCCTCGGCCTTTTCGCCCTCGCCGGACCCGCCGCGGCGGATTCCTGCGGAGACCTCATCGACCGGGTGGTGGCCGAGACCCAGGCCACCCTGGTCAAGCGGACGGCGGACTTCGCGGAATTCAGCGCCCCCGACGGGATCGGGATGACGCTGGCCTGCGGCGAGCTCTCGGCCACCGGCGTCCAGTTCCGGGGCACGCCGCTCCCCGCTGGCTACTTCGATCTGTTCGGACGGGCCGGCCACGCCGTCACGGGCCTCGCGTCCGAGGACTTGGCGCAGGCGGCCCGGACGGCCCGCACCGCCGCCGCCACGACGCGGCACAGCAACGTCGATGCCGGGAAGGTCCTCGTGACCTGCTCCCTCTCCGGATCGCGCGAAGCGCCCGTCACCGCCTGCGCGGTGATCGAGCGCGACGAGCGCCGCTGAGCCTCGTTCAGGACCTCATGGCGAGGACCATGTAGCCGGAATACAGGAGGGCTGCGGCCAGCAGAAGGTAGACGTTCGGTTCCATGGCGTCCTGTTAGGCCGCCCAGGCGCCGTGGGTCGAGCGGACGCGCTGCCGCTGCGGCATCCGGTTCGCTTCACACATCGTTAATCCTGTTCAGCCGAACGATGGCGGCCGGCATGGCCGATCCCCACGCCGTCGAATCGCACCGAGGAGCCGATGCCCCGTTCCCGTTCCGCAGCCCTGGCGATCGCGGGTAGCCTGACCGCCCTCGCGCCTGCTATCGGGGTCCTGACGGTGAGCCCGGCCCTCGCTGAGGAACCGCTGTTCATCCGCATCCGCCCCGGCGGCGAGGCGAGCGTCGGCTCCGGTGGGTCCGGCGCCTTCGACGACGCCGCGGCCCAGGCGGCGCGGGCCCGCAGCGAAGCGGTCTGGCAGCGGGCCGAAGCCCGGTCCCGCATCGCCATCGCCTCGGTCTGCACCGGCTGCCTCGCGGCCGTACCGCCCCCCTCGGTGCCGGTCGCCGCACCGCCCGCCCGCGCCGATGCGGGCGGCCTCACGCCCCTCGCGGCCGATTCGCCGGCCGTTCCCCCTCCGCCCCTCGCACAGGCAGATGCCCCATGACGCAGGCTCACCCGACCAGCGGCGCCGTTCCCGATCCGGATTGCCCGGTCTCCCTCGAACTCCTCGGCCAGGTCTACCGGGCGGACGAGGAGGACCTGCCGGAGATCCTGGAGGCGATGTCCACGACGACGCGCGCGCGCCTCGCCGTCTACCTCTACGGCAAGAGCCACATGCACCAGCTCGGCCTGCGGGTCGCGCGGGCCTGCGAGCGCGAGGATCTCGTGCGCGTCGCCGACGAGATCGGTTCGGTGGTCTACGGCCAGTCCCGCCTGAAGCCGGCGCGTCCGGCGACGCCGAGCCCGGCCGCCGCCCCGCCGAAGAAGATCAGCCTCGGCGGATCGGGCACCAAGAAGATCAGCCTCGGCGGCTCCGGCGCGAAGAACCGCCTGTTCGACTGAGCGAACGGGTCCCCAGCCCGGATACCGGGCGCGGGACCGTCTCGGTAAGGCCGAGCCGCCAGGCCGGCTCGGCGCGACCTATCTTGAGAGTGGATGCTGATGTTCGGTTCGTGGTGGAAGCTCGGCATGGACGCGACCCTGCTCGCGATGGAATCGCAGCAGGTCATCGCCCTGCGCCTCGCCAAGCTGGCGACGGGCGGTGCCGCGGCCCAGGCCGAGGCCCAGCACATGGTCACCGAGAAGATCATGGCCGCCCAGGAGGCCGCCCTGCTGATCGCCACCGGCGGCTCCACCGCCGGGGTCGTGGCCGGCTACCGGCGGAAGGTCCGCGCCAACGCCCGGCGCCTGTCCCAGGGCTGAGCACCCGCCGCCATGCCGGGGCGGTTAACGCCCGCTTAACCATCCGGTTTCATCCTCGCCCGGGACGTCGGACCGATCGGACGAGGATACAGCATGAACCCCTTCGAGCAGCAGGTGCGCGAACGCGCCTATTACATCTGGGAAGACGAGGGCCGCGTGTTCGGCCAGGCGGAGGCGCACTGGCTGCGCGCCGAGATCGAGCTCCTGACCCCGTCGCGGATGGGCATCGAGGTGATCCAGGCCGCCACCGCGGACGTCACCCTCTCGGCCAGCCCGGCCGCCGTCCTCGCCGAGACCCTCAAGGGCAAGCCGAGCCGCAGCCGCAGCGCCGGCGCGAAGGTCGAGACGAAAGCGAAGGCCGCCGCCGACACGAAGGCCACCAACCCGGTGGCGGCGAAGGCGCCCGCTGCCAAGACGGCCACTGCCAAGACGGCCACTGCCAAGACGGCCACTGCCAAGACTGTCGCTGCCAAGACTGCCGCTGCCAAGACCGCCGCTGCCAAGACGCCCGCCGCCGAGAAGGCCGCCGTGGCCAAGGCTGCGGTGACCAAGGCTGCGGTGACCAAGACGCCCCGGGCTCCCGCCCGCGGCCGCGTGGTCGAGAGCGTCGCCACCGTTCACTGAGACGCGCGGGCCGGAGCCTTCCGGCCCCGTCCCCGGACGAATCGGAGCCCGCTTCACCGGACCGGTGGGGCGGGCTTTTCGCTGGCCGCGGAGGCAGCCTCCACGCGAGGGACGCCGGAACGAAGGAAAACCTTGACCGTTGTCACGCCAGATCCAGAGACGTGGCCGCGGCCCTGAGGGCCGTGCGCCTTCCCAGGCGAGGCTTCCATGAAGACGACGATCGCGACCCTTCTGGCCCTCGGGGTGGCCGGCCTGCCGCTCGCCGCCCTGGCGGGACCCGGCGGCCTGCGCGGCGGCCCCGCGCTCCTCGACGTCGACACCACCGGCGGCGTCGGCGGGCGGGCGCCCTGGAGCAAGCCCTACGAGTATGATTCCGGCGGCGACAACGATCGCCGTCCGGAGCTGCCCTATTACCAGCAGGGCCGCGGCCAGCAGACCGGCGGTCCGGCCCGCAACCTCCTGCCCGACGACGGCCTGCACATCTTTCCCCGCTAAGCCCGCCGAACGAATCCGGCCATTCCGGCGGAACGGCCGGGAGAGCCATCCGTTCGCCCAGGGAGCCCCGGCCTGTCCGCCGGCGTGCAACCGGTTCGGGATGACGCGATGACCAAGACCGTACGGGCGGTGATCTTCGATATCGACGGAACCCTGCTCGACAGCGTCGACCTCCATGCCCAGGCCTGGGTGGACGCCTTCGCGCATTTCGGCGTCACCGTCAGCCACGACCAGGCCCGCAGCCAGATCGGTAAGGGCGGCGACCAGTTGCTTCCGGTCTTCCTCGACCCGGAGCGGGTGGAGCGCGAGGGCAAGACGATCGAGGCCTACCGCTCCGCCCTGTTCAAGCGCGACTATCTCTCGAAGGTGAAGCCCTTCCCCGGCGTCCGGGCCCTGTTCGAGCACCTGAAGGCCCAGGACCTGACCCTCGCCCTGGCCTCCTCCGGCAAGGCGAAGGAGGTGGAGCACTACCAAACCCTGATGGGGGTCGAGGACCTCACCGACGTGGTGGTCAGTTCCGACGACGTCGAACGCTCGAAGCCCTTCCCCGACATCTTCGAGGCCGCCCTGACTAAGCTTGCCCCGATCACGGCGGCGCAGGCCGTGGTGATCGGCGACACGCCCTACGACGCCGAGGCGGCGGGGAAGGCCGGCCTTCCGACCATCGGAGTTCTCTGCGGCGGTTTTCCGGAAGCCGACCTGAGCGCGTCCGGCTGCATCGCCCTCTACAAGGATCCGCAGGACCTTCTCGACGGCTACGCCGCCTCGCCGCTGGCTCGGTGATCCGGCGAGCGGGATCCCGGCGCAGGGGTTTCGGTCCGGGCCTGTCGATTCGGACGGGCCCGGTGGCAAACCGGCCACGCGGCGCGTGGGAACTGCACCGATCCACACATTTCCCGCGTAATCCCGCTTTGTTCCGTGGCGCAGGGCAGGATTGCGTGCCGGCTATGGATAGATGGCAAAAAACCCTGGCGCCGGGTCCTTCGATGGCGTAGCGAGCCGCCCGTGATCGCGCCTGATCACGCCACGGATCCGCGGACCATGCCCCAGCCGGCCCAGACGAACCTGAAAATGCACCCGGCCAGCGAGCCTGTTCCCCTTCGGGCGCTCATCGACGCGGCGGTCGAGGACCGCACCACGCCGATCAGCCGGCTGCTTCGCCTGATGGCCGCCCTCGACGCGGACACCAACGACAACGAGAACCTTCGGCACGTCCTCCGGGCCCGGATCGGCGCGCCCCTGAGCGTCTGATCGCACCGCCTTCGCGTTTGTCGGGGATCAGCGGAAACCGGTGATCCCAAAGAGACGAACGACCTGACCGGAATCGGGAGTCTGCCAGGTTCAGGATGAACCCGCCGGATTCTACGAGGCGCGCGCCCGCTCCCGGCGGCGAGGCCCAGGCTGGGCGCGCTTCATGCAGGCGAAGTAGAGCTGACGGCCGATCGCGTAGAGGCCGAGCCCCTTCGGGTCGGGCGTCGAGAACACCCGGTCGCGGGCCTCCGTGCGGCAGGCCGCGTCCTGCGGACTCTGGATCGGCGTGGATTCCCCCTGCGCCGAAGCCGCGTGAGCCATGGCCACCGAGGCGATGGCCGAGAGCGTCAATGCGAGCGCCGGCCCACGCCACATCCCTGTTGTCCGCATCCTGTTCCCCCTGCTGTCGTGGTGGTGACGTCGTTTCGGCGTGCCCGTCAGGGCATCACCCAGGCGCAATCGGCCTCGTTCGCTACGGTAAGGCACTCGAACGGGGCCCCGCCGACCATGGCGCGGTGCTCCGCGGCGCCGATGCGCGCACGCGCGATCCGTCGGCAATCCGGATGCTGCGGCAGGACCGCCTCTGCGGAAGCCCGGTCGCCGCTGGCCATCAGGACCCGCAACCCGACCAGGGTCTTGCAGGCGATGACGTCGGTGGGTTCGACCGGCTGGGCGCGGGCGGCGGTGCCGGCGGCGAGGCCGAGGAGGAGGGCCAGGGGGAGGGCGCGCAACGGTCGGGTCATCGGCGGCTCTTCTCCGGTGCGGCGGGTTTGTCGGACGTCCTGTCAGTGGCCTTGTCGGACGTCTTGTCGGCCGCCTTGGATTTCTCGCCCGCGCGAGGCTTCGCCACGGCCTCGGTGGGCTTGACCGTGCCGGCGACGACCCAATGGCAGACGCTCGTGGTGCGCAGGGTCAGGCAATCGTAGGCGCTGCCGTTCAGGGTCAGGTGCTCGGCGATGCCCGCCACCGCATCGCGCGCAACGACCTGGCAGCCGAGGTGGTCGGCCTTGTCGTCGGTGAGGCGCGCGACGGCGGTGGCCACCACGTCCTTGCTCTCGCGCAGGAGCAGCCGCAGGTTCGCCAGGGACGCGCATCCGATCGCCGGTACCGGTGCGGGGGCCGGCGCAGCCAGGGCCTCCCGGATGGTCGCCTGCGCCGTGCCGGCGACCGCCAGGGCGAGCAGGAGAGGTCGGATCGAACGCATCGGGAAATTCTCGGCAGAAACGAACGTGATCGGCGGCCGGCCTCTCCGGAGGAGGGCGGGCCGCCAAGCCATAACGCGCTCGCGGCCATTCCGCCGCATGGCGGCCGCGCTTTCAGGGGCCTGACCGGCGCAGCTTGGCGAAGCGCCTGATCGCCCGGTCCCGTCGCAGGCGGGAGAGGCGCTCGATCCAGAAGATCCCGTCGAGCTGGTCGATCTCGTGCTGGAGGCAAGCCGCCCGGAATCCCTCGGCGTCCTCTTCGTGCTCGGCGCCCTCGAGGTCGCGGTAGCGAACCCGGATCCGTACGGCCCGGTCGACCACGTCCATCACCCCCGGCATCGAGACGCTGCCCTCCTGCTGCGGTCCGCGCTCGGGGGAGGCCCAGACGATCTCCGGGTTCACGTAGGCGGTCACCGGCTCGCCGGGCTCCATCCGCAACAGCACCAGGCGCTGGCCCTGCCCGATATGCGGCAGGGTGAGCCCGAGGGCGGAGACCGCCAGCATCACCGCCTCGAGGTCACGGGCGGATTCGTGCAGGGCGTCATCGAACCGGGCGACCGAAGCCGCCACGAGCCTGAGGCGGGGATCGGGATAGATGAGCAGGGAGGAGGCGGACACGAGGGTCATTCCGGAGCGGGATGGGGGACGTCACGGTTGCGCGAGGGCGACCCGGACGCGGGTTCCTGGCCCGCGGCTTGCGGCGTTCGATGGATGACAAGCTCGACCCGGAGACGGAATGGCACGGCAACGCACCGAGACCCTATCGCCCAAGGGGGCCCACCGATTCCTGAGGCTGCGCGAGTCCGGCGAGGTCATCCTCGTCGCCCTCACCACGATCCTCGGCCTGCTCTGGGCGATCGTCCTGGTCACGCATTTCCACGAACCGCTCAGCGGCATCGGCCAGTCCCTCTGGCTGACGCGCTGAGCGTCAGTATTCCCACTCGGCCCCGACGCCCACCGCGGTGCGGCCATCGCTGCCGGCCTCGCCCTGGATCTTGATGCGCCGGGTCACGTCGTAATCCACCGTCGCCGCCGTGTCGGCGGGCTTGGCGCCCGCCTTCACGCCGACGCTGAGGCGGTCGCTGAGATAGCGCGAGGCGCCCAGCGCCGGTCCGCCGCTGGCGCCGGTGGAGACGTCGAGGCTGTCGAGCCCGAGGCCCTTGCGGGCCTGCTCGAAGACGTCGACGCCGCCGGCCCCGCCGGAGAACTGGGCCACAGCCTGCGCGAGCTGCAGGGCCTGGAACGGCGACAGGCCCCCCGAGGCCTTCTTGAACAGCAGGCGCGAGAGCACCTCGTCCTGCGGCAGGCTCGGGTCCGAGGTGAGGAGGAAGCTCGGCTGGTTGGCCGGACCCGTCACGGCGATGCGCGCCGTGACCTCGGCGGCCTTGGTCTCGGCGACGAAGTCGAGATCCGGCGTGGCGATCTCGCCGCCGAAGGTCAGGCGCCCGCGGGTGAAGTCGAGGCGCTGGCCGACCACGCTGAGGCGGCCGCGGCGCATCTCGAAATCGCCGGTGGCGACGGGATCCCGCGAGGAGCCGGTGATCCGGAGGGCGCCGCCCAGTTCGGCATCGATGCCGCGACCGCGCACGAAGATGCGGTTGGGGGCGTTCACGGCGACGTCGAGGGTGGCGTCGAAGGGCGGGGCGACCTTGCCCCGCTTGCCCAGGGCCGCGACCTTGGCGCGGCGGTCGGCCCGGGCGGCGAGGCGGGCGCGCACCTCCGGGGGCGTGTTCACGCGACGGATCTCGGGCAGGGGCTGCACCGTGGCGGGCAGGCGGTCCGGCACCGAGACGTCGACGGAGACGAGGTCGATCCGGCCCGCCACCTTCGGGGTTCGGGTCAGTGGCCCCGTGAGCGCGAGGTTGAGGCTCGCCACGGCCGTCATCAGCGGGCTGGAGACGAGCTCCGCCCGCTCGGCCGAGACCCGGAGCGAGCCCGGGAAGCCGGCGGCGGGATCGAGCGCCACCCGGCCGTCGCCGCGCAGGCTTCCGCCGTTGCGGGTCAGCGCCGTCAGGCGCTCCACCACCAGGGTGTCGCCCCGGCCGGTGACCCGTCCCTCGATGTTGGTCAGGCGAATGCCCTGGAGCGGATCGGTGAAGGAACCGCCCGTCAGGGTGGCGCTGCCCTCGGCGCGGGGGGCCGCGAGGGTGCCGGTCACGCCGGCGTCGAGGGCGATGCGCCCGGCGACGCGCTGGCCGCCGACGCTGAGGAGGCTGTTGGCGAGCGCCGCGTCGAGGGTGCCGCGCAGCTTCACCGCCAGCGCCTCGCCGGGGGCCACCGGCAGGGAGCCGGTCACCGTCAGCTCGGCGCCGCGCCCGGCGGAGACCCGTCCGTCGATCCCGGCGCGTCCGTCGCTCACCGTGCCACTCGCCCGGGCGTCGATGGGCGGCAGGCCGGCCTTGCGGGTCTCGGGCGTAACGAGGCGGGCGACCGTCAGGGCGTAGCGGCCCTCGGGCCGATTGGCGGAGCCGCGCAGGTCCGCCTCGCCGTCGAGGGTTCCGGAGAGGGCGAGGTTGGGCGCGGCGATCCGCGCCAGGGCGAGGGGCAGACTGCGGATGCCGAGCTTGAGGTCGAGGGCCTCGCCGACCCGGCCCGACAGGCTGAGGCGGCCGCTACCGGCGGACACCACGAGGTTGTCGATCACGGCCGAGCCTCCGTCGAGGGTCACGCTCGCGGGGCCGGCCAGGGCGAAGCGGTCCCCACCCCGCGCGGCGGAAAAGCGCGACAGGTCGATGCGGGTGCGCTCGCCCGGCACGAGACGGGCGGCGCCGTCGAGGTCGAAGCCCCGGGCCTTGGCCGTCAGGGTGATGTCGCTGGCGCTCGGCGAGCCCACGGCGACGAGACGCACGGTGTCGAGGCTCTGCCCGGAGGCGAGGAGGCGGTCGGCGTTCACCCGCCCGTCGACGATGGGCCGGCCGAGCAGGTCCCGCCCGGTGAGGTCGGCGTCCAGGCGCGACAGGGCGAATTCGCCGAAGCGCAGGGACGCCCCGTTCGCCCGGATGCCGGCGTCCTGGCGCCCGCCCGCACGGGACAGGGTGACGGCGGCCTCGACGTTGCCCGCCATCGGTGTCAGCGCGAGGGGCGCGAGGTCGTCGAGATTCCCGGCCTTGAGGGCCAGCGCCCCCTCGGTGAGGAAGGTGCGGGCATCGAGGGCGGCGTGCCCGTCGAGGGTGACCGAGCCGAGGCCGAAGGCGAGGCGGTCGAGGACCCAGGCGTCGGGGGCGGGCCGGGCGACGTGGGCGTCCCCGCGCAGGGCCTTTCCGCCCACCGCGCCGGACAGGCGCAGGGTGCCGTCGAGGGCGCCGGTGACGTCCGTCAGCGCCGTCTCGACCCGGAGGTCACGCAAGGGGCGACCGAGGGCGCGGGCGTCGTCGGCGGTGAGCGTGGCGGTGAGGTCGGGCTTCTCCAGGGTGCCGGTGAGGCGACCGTCGAGGAGCGCGCGGCCGGACAGCTTCGGGTCGAGGGTCGACAGGTCCTTCAGGTCGACCAGCAGCTTGGCGTCGGCCAGGCGCGCGGTGGCGCGGCCCTCCAGGCGCCCGACGATCTCGGCGCCCTCGAGGCGGGCGTTCTCAAAGGCGTAGCCGTCATAGACCTGCGACAGGCGGCCGCTGAAGCGCGGCGACGGGCCGAGGGTCCGGTCGAGGGCCGGCAGGGACAGGACGAGGCCCGCGGTGCGCAGGTCCAGATCGGCGTTCACCGCCTTGCGGGCCGGGTCGCCGCTCAGCGCCGCCCGCGCCGTCAGGGTGCCGGCGAGCGGCCGCCCGGCCACCTCCGAGAAGGCCGCGAGGTCGGACAGCGCCGCATCGAGCGTGCCCGCGAGGGTATTCTGCCCGATCCGGCCCACATAGGCGGCCCGGGCCGTCGGGCCGTCGAGCTTGAATTCGGCGACGTCGACGACGCCGTCGGGCTGCAGCGTGCCCCGGAAGGTCAGCCCGGCCCGCGATCCGATGGCCCGGCGCAGGGCCGGATCGGCGAGGCGCAGGCCGTCCACCTTGGCGTCGGCGGCCAGCACGAAGCGGGCGGCGGCGGGATCGGCGCCGGCCGGCGCCATCGACAGGGTGGCGTCGACCCGCTCCAGGGCCGAGCCGCCGGCGCGCAGGCCCGCGGCCTTCAGCGTGCCGTTGACGACGGGCCGCGCGATCGGCCCCTTCAGGCTGCCATCGAAGACCAGGGTGTCGAGTTCCGCATCCGCCGCCTTGGTGACGCCGCCCTCGGTGGGCACGGCGCGGGCGGAGACGAGGAAGTCGGCGATCCGGTCGGCGGTGAGGGTACCCCGGGCCTCGAGCCGGGCCGTGCGCGAGGTCAGCTCCAGCCGGTCGATGCCGAAGGCCCCGCTGTCGGAAAAGCGCAGGCCGCCGTCGAGCTTGGTCGTGCCCGAGAAGATCGCCGCCGCCGGGCCGGGCAGCAGGCCCTCGATCCGCGAGGCGAGGTCGAGGGCGAGCCGGCGCTCGGCCCCGATGCGGGAGATGCGGGCGGTGCCGCGGGCCCCGAGGTCCGGCCCGGCATCGAAGTCGAGGCGGGCGTTCCAGGCGTCGAGCGTGCCGCGCCCGTCGAGGTCGAGGTTGATCGGCGGTGCGCCGGGGAGGTTGGCGGCCTTGGAGAGAAGCCCGCCGGCGGGCTCCACCAGGGTGGTCTTGAGCTCCAGGGTCTCGCCCTTCGGTACGAAGAGCAGGCGGGCGCCGAAGCGCCCCTCGGCGTCGAGGCGGCGCACCGCCACATCGAGGTCGAGCCCCTCGGCCGGCGCGCCGAGCTTGGCCCGGCCCTCGGCCGTCAGGCGGGCCGGCTGCCCGGCGAGGGCCTCGCCGAGAACGAGTTCGGCGAGCTTAAAGGTCTTCACCTCGACCTTCACCGGCAGGTCGGGCAGCAGCGATCCGTCGGGCTCCGGCGTCGCCGAGACCGGGGCGGGGAGGGGGCGGCGCAGCACTTCGAGGCGCCCGACCTCCAGGCTGTCCACCTCCAGGCGGCCGGAGAGCAGGGCGAGGCGGCGCCAGACCAGGCGCGCCCGGTCGAGCTTCAGCCAGACGCCGTTGGCGTCGCTGATGGCCACGTCGCGGATGGTGGCGTCCGACGAGAGGGCGCCGTCCACGGCCCCGATGGCGACCCGCGAGCCCGGCGTCGACAGGGCCTTCGAGAGGAGGCCGCCGAGCACGGTCTTCTCGCCCTCGTCGGCGTAGGTCAGGGTGGCCGGCGTCGCGGCGAACACGGAGAGGCACAGGGTGGCGGCGGCGACCTGCGCCCGCGGACGCTTCCAGAATCCCATCAGAAGGACTGCCCCAGGCTGATGTACAGGGCCACCGGGCGCTCGTGGTTGCCCTTGATGCGGTCCATCGGGAAGGCCAGGTCGACCCGGATCGGGCCGATGCCGGTGTAGTAGCGCAGGCCGAGGCCGACCGCGTAGCGGATGCGCTCGTCGAAATCGGGCAGGCTGCCGGCGAAGGCGGTGCCGGCGTCGATGAAGGGCACGACGCCGATGGTGTCGGTCACCTTGATGCGCGCCTCCACCGAGGCCTCGAGCAGGCTGCGTCCGCCGATGGGCAGGTTGAAGGGTCCGCGCGGGCCGAGCGTCCGGTAGGGGAAGCCGCGCACGGAACCGCCGCCGCCGGCGAAGAACCGGATGTTGGCCGGGATGTCCTCGAGGTTCGCCCCCGAGATCGAGCCGAAGCCGATGCGGCCGGCCAGGATGTAGCGGCCCTCGTCGTCGAAGGCGTAGTAGGTCGAGCCCTGCGCCTTGGCGACGAAGATCGACGGATCGGAGCCGAGGAAGCCCGCATAGGGCGTCGCCGAGGCGGTGAGGCGCACGCCCTCGGTCGGATCCAGCAGGTTGTCTGTGGAATCGTAGCTCACGGAGAGCGGCACGCCGACGAGGCGGTAATCGACCTTGCCGAGGGCGTCCTGCGAGCGCCCGGCCTGTCCGTCGAGGCCGACCTGGGCGAAGAAGGTGTCTGAGAAGCGGTGGCGCAGGGCGACGGTGCCGCCCGCCGCGTCGCTGACGTAGGATTGCTGCGCCTCGCGGCCCACGAAGACGTTGGCGATGAAGTCGTTCCGGGTGCCCCAGAGAGCCGGCTTGACGAAGGTGGCCGAGAGCCGCCCGCCGAGGCCGTTCGAGTCGATGCCGGCGGCCTTGCGCTGCTTGGCGTAGAGGTCGTTGCCGAGATAGTAGATGTCGGCATCGACCCGGAAGGTCTCGCCGCCGCCGAACAGGTTGCGGTTGGCGTAGTAGGCCCGGATGCCCGGCCCATCGACGGTGGAGTAGCGGGCCGCGACGCCGATCAGGTTCTTCTCGCGCTCGGTGACGTCGACGAAGATCGGCAGGTTGCCGGACGGATCGAGGGTCTCGCCCTCGCGCACCCGGATCGAGCCCAACCCCTCGACCTTGGCGACCGAGCGTCGGATGTCCGACACGGCCTTGGGCGAGTAGGGATCGCCCGGCTCGGCGTAGATGAACGAGCGCACCACCGCCGGGTCGATGTTCTGCGTGCCGCGCACCGCGACCTCGCCGAGGCCGGCGATCGGCCCGGGATCGACGGTGTAGGTCACGTCCATGACGTGGGCGGCGTCGTCCACCACGGGGTCGCGGGCGACCGCCTTGGCGAAGGGATGGCCCAGGGCCCGGAAGCGATCGACGATCTTGGCCTCGCGGGCCAGCACGGTGGCCGAGCGGGCCGGCACGTCGTCCCCGACGCGGGTGAAGCGCTCCGGCAGGACCTCCTCGGGAAACGGGTTGCCCCGGGGGTCGCGGGCCCGGATCGACCGCAGGGTGTAGAGGGGACCGGGATCGACCACGACCTTGACCGGCACGAGGGCGCGGGAGCGCGACGCTTCGGCCGCGCGGGCGGCCGCCACCACGGTGGACTCGCCGGCCAGCGCGACGCCGTCGACGCGGATCGCGACGGTGCCCTGGTAGTAGCCGTAGCCCGACAGCACGTCGGCGAGGCGGCGCTGGTCGGCCTCCGCCCGGCGCACCAGGCCCTCGCCGTCCGGCGGCGCCTCCTGGCGCAAGCGATAGAGCGTCGAGGTGTCCTGCAGCGCGCGCAGGACGTCGTCGTCATCGATGCCCGAGATCTTCACCGTGTAGGGCAGGGCGCCCGCGCTCGGGACCGGCGGTTCCTCCTCGGAGCCGAACAGGCCGAACAGGTCGAAAGCCCGGGCCGGCCCCACGGCGAGCCCGGCCCCGGCCGAACCGAGGACGAGCGGCCAGGCGAAGCAGGCGAGCCTCCAGACCGACGCGCGACGCATCCGCCCCCGAATCCGCGTCACGAATGGCCGTTCCGGCGAGCCCGGTGCGCCTGCGCTCCCGGCTTTCGTCGCTGCGTCGCAGGCCTCGCCATCCCATCCCCTTCCGGGCCGCGGCCCCGCTGCCGGTCCCGTATCCCGGTCCTGTCCCAGGGCCTTTCGGACCCACATATGTTGACCGCCAGCCTACCGGTCCGGCGGCGGTGCAGCAACCGCGGTGCACCGCTCTACCCCCAGCCGCGGGGGTGGTTGCGCGGTTCGCCGCAGGCCCGGCTCCGCCCCGGCTTTCCGCCATCGGCCAGGGAACCCGGCTTTGGCTGGCGCCTTGTCCCTGCGTCGCAGGCTTCCTACTTTTGTCCCCATCGCTCCATGGCCGGCTCATTCCGGGTAGCTCACCCGCCCTTTTCCCAGGACTGCTCGCCAGTCCTGCACGCGGGTGCCGCTGCGATCGCACATCCCATCCGACGACCCTGCGCCTCGGGTGCCCGCGCGATTGCGACGCGGGCACCGGGCAGCCGATGGCAGGCAAGACAACGCTTCAGGAGAACAGCACCATGAGCACGGGCACCGTGAAATGGTTCAACGAGACCAAGGGTTACGGCTTTATCCAGCCGGATGACGGCGGCAAGGACGTGTTCGTTCACATTTCCGCCGTGGAGCGCGCCGGCATGCGCAACCTGATCGAGGGTCAGAAGGTCTCCTACGAGATCGAGAACGACCGCCGCACCGGCAAGCAGTCGGCCGGCAACCTCCAGGCGGCCTGATCGCCGCCGGCCGGTTCGGGTCGCCCGATGCGGGCGGCCCGAGACCCGCTCGAATGCTGCGGCATCGTTTCAACAACCTGTCAGAAGCCGCTTTTCGATGAGCGGCTTCTGTTGATTCCCGACAGGCGGTCGGGCATGGGACTGTTGCGGTGCAAGATCAGCGTATACCCCAGTTTTTCCACGGCCCCATGCCGCGCGTGCTCCACGCCGGATGCGGGCGACACACCACATGAGAAAGGTCAGATGGGCGCCTTCGACTACAGGAACTTCGACGATCGCCGTAAGAACTCCGTCAGCGCCAAGCAGATGCTGCTGGAAAAATTTAAGGCCCGTCCTCCGGCCGATGATCCGGAGATGATCGCCAAGGCGCAGGCCCGCGCCGAGGTCGCCCGCGCCCGCGAAGAGCGCGCCCGCGAGCGCGAGGCGGCCCGGATCGCCGCCGAGAAGGCCGCGGCGGAAGCCAAGCGGGCCCGCGAGGAAGCGGAACTCGCCGCGCAGATCGCCCGCGAAGAAGCCGAGGCTCTGGCCGCCGCCGAGGCGAAGGCCGCCGAGCTCGTCGCCAAGAAGGCGGCCCGCGATGCCCGCTACGCGGCGCGCAAGGCCAAGGCCCGCCGCTGAGCTAAGGCCTGCCGCGAGGCGTCAAGACCCGCTGCGAGGCGTATGAGCGCGCCGCCGAACTACTCCTGAGCGCACCTCTTCGGCGGCGCCCGGAGCGGGGATGGACGCGAACCGGACAGCGAAAAGGGCCGACGCGGCGCGTCGGCCCTTTTCGTGTTGGACGATCGGGCGAACCGCGTTCGTCCTCAGCTCTCGGAGCGCGTCTCGGACTCGGCGTCCTCGCCCTCGGCGGTCTCCTGGCCCTCGGTCTGGGCCTCGGCCGGCTCCGCCGTCTCCTCTTCGGGACGCGGGCCTGCCTTGAAGGTGCGGCGCGGCGCGTTCCCGCGCTTCATCTGGACCGGCTTCTCGATCGCGCCCAGGCGCTCGGACAGGAGCTTCGCGCGCTCGTTGAAATCATTGGTCGATCGCGACTGCGACGCACCGCTCTTGAACGCATTTGCCACTTGGGCCTCATGGGGTTGCCCAGGGCACGGGGTCGTGCGGGGTTGGCTCCGTGTAGCACGGTTGGGCCCCCGCGTCGGCTTTTATTGTCACGGCGCGACGCGGAAGCGCCGCGGCTCAGAAACGTGCCGTCAGGAAGAGGCGGACGTTGCGGCCCGGCAGCAGGATCTCGTCCTTCTTGAACGAGGCCGAGTTGCGGATGTCGTCGTCGAGGAGGTTGCGCCCCTGCAGCCCGAGGGTGACTTCGCTCGCGCCGTAGAGCGCCGGATCGACGGCCTTGGTGTAGCTCACCTCGGCGCGCAGGTCGTTCCAGCCGGGCGTGACCGTTTCGAACGGCGCGATCTCCACGTGGTCGAAGGCGTGCAGCAGGTTCACCCGGGCGAACCAGCCCTCGGTCGCCAGGAACACGCCGCCGCCCAGGCGATGGGGTGGAATGCGTGGCACGTAGGAGCCGTCGTCGAATTGCGCCCGGACGAAGTCGTACTGCGCCTCGAGGCCGGCCCAGCCGTTGCCCACCGGGATCAAGTCGAGCTGCGCGGCGATCTCCGCACCGTAGAAGGTGGCGTTCTGCTGTGCGTAGACGATCTGCCGAAGTTCGTCCCCGCTGCCGCAGGAGGCGAAGTCGTCGCCGCAGCGGTTGCCCGTGTCGCGCTTGTAGATGAAGCCGGTGTAGCGGGTGTAGTAGCCCGTCGCGTCGAGGCGCAGCGGCCCCTGCGCCCGGCGGAGACTCATCTCCACCGTGCGGGCACGCTCGAGCTTCAGGCGGGGATCGCCGATCTCGAAGGTCTCGGTCGCGTCGTGCGGTCCCTGCGAGAACAGCTCGTAGGCCGTGGGCGCCCGCTCCACGTAGGAGCCGTTCACGCTGGCCACGAAGCCGTAGGGCAGGTCTTGCAGGGCGCCGAAGCTGGCGCTCTTGGGCGCGAAGCGGCGCTTGAGGCCGAACGCCAGGGGATCCTGCCCCTCGACCGGCAGGTAGTCGCTCGGGAACTGCACCGCCGTGCTCGCCGAGCGCGTGCCCTCGATGCGCCCGGCCGCCTGGAAACGCAGGCCGTGGCCCACGTCGAGCTGCTCGAAGAGGTAGACCGCGTTCGAGCGCGACTCCGTCGGCGGCAGGAAGCTCTCCCCCTGCGTGTTGAGCACCCGGCGCCCGCTCTGCACGCCGAGGGCGCCCGTCAGCGTCCCCAGGGCGGTGAAGACCGGCACGTGCTGGGCCTCGATGCGCCCCTCGGCCTCCCGGCTCTTGAAGGTGGCCTGGATGCCGTCGATCCCGGTCTCGCCGATGCCCCGCTCGTCGTGCCGGTAGACCGAGCCGCCGGCCCAGAACCGGATCACCTCCAGGGGGCCGTCCAGCGGGCGGTACTCGCCCCGGGCGACGACCCGATCCTGGCGCGGGTCGAGGCGGGTCCGGCTCTCGGCCGCCTCCCCGCCGGGGATCTGGTAGAGCGCGTCGTAGTGGCTGAAGGAGATGCCCACGAAGCCGCGGTCGCCGATGGCCGAGATGCCGACGGAGCCGCCCTGGGATTCGGTGGCCGAGTTGCGCTGGATCCCGCCCGGAATGGCGTAGCTGTCCGTGGCGCTGCGGAAGCCGTCGGCATGGACCGCGATACCGTCCTTGCCGGCATCCACCGTCGCGGCGCCGAGCCGCCCGTTGTCGACGCTGGAGAATCCGGTCGTGACCTGACCGGACACCCCGTTCGCCGGGATGAAGGTCGGGACCCGGTTGTTCTCGGCCGAGACGACGCCGCCGATCGCCCCGGAGCCGTAGCGGAGGGTCGCCGGCCCGCGGATCACCTCGATCCGGTCGCTGACGAGAGGGTTCACCGGAACGGTGTGGTCCTCGCCGAGGTCCGACACGCCGTTGTTGATGACGCCGTTTTCCTGGATGCGCACCCGGGCGTTGTCGAGGCCACGGATGATGGGCCGGCTGGCGGCGCCGGGCGCATAGGTCGAGGAGGAGATGCCGGGGCGGTCGAACAGGGCGTCCCCGAGGGTGCGCGGCTGCTCGCGGGCGATCTGCTGCTGCGTCACCACGGTGACGGGCGAGTAGGTGCTGGTCACCACCGGGAGCACGCCCACCGGGAACGACGCGCCGGCGTCGCCCGCGGCGCCGCCCGCCCCGCGGACGGGCTGGATCGGGCTCGGCGAGGTGACGCTGAGTTCGTCCAGGGTCGCCTGGGCCTGCTGCGCCGCGCCGGCATTCGCCCCGAGGCCGGCTCCCGCCAGGGCCGCGCCGGCCCACACCATCCGCGATCGACGCACCCGCTCACCCCATCACTCAACGTTATAATGTTTCATGATGGGGATGTTATTGTATGACAAGTGCCTGACGGGGCGCGGACCCTCTTCCCGCTCCCCTGTGGCCGGGGCGCATCACCGGCGGCCGGTCCCGGGGCGGCGTCCGTCCGCGCGCCGGGCCGCGTCCCCGTGGCACGTGGTGCGTCGCGGAACCGTGAGCGGGTCGGGTAGATTGCGCAAGCATGTCCGACTTGAACCACCACGACCGGCCGAGCGCCGACGGGCGCCGGGCCGCCGGGGGCCTGCGGGTCACCGTCGACCTGAACCTCTGCCAGGCCTACGCCCAGTGCTGCTACGCGGCCCCCCACCACTTCGTCCTGAAGGGCCGCGAGGCCCTCCACTACGACCCGGCCCCCTCGGCCGCCGCCCGCGACGACATCGAGCGCGCGCGGATCGCCTGTCCGGTGCAGGCCATCCGCGTCGAGGATGCCGGGGCCGACCCGCGATGAGCGACGTCGAGACGCGGATCGTGGTGGTCGGGGCCTCCCTGGCCGGCCTGCGCGGCGCCGAGAGCCTGCGGCAGGCGGGCTTCTGCGGCCCCCTGACCATCATCGGGGCCGAGCCGCACCGCCCCTACGACCGGCCGCCGCTCTCGAAGGCGGTGCTCACCGGGGAGGTCGCGGCCGACGCCACGACGCTGCCGAACCTCGTGGCGCTCGAGGCCGACTGGCGCTTCGGAGACCCGGCCACCGGCCTCGACCGCACCCGGCGGACCGTGACGCTGGCGAGCGGCGAGGTGGTGCCCTACGACCGGCTGCTCATCGCCACCGGGGCCTCCGCGCGTGGCTGGCCGAACGCCGCGGAAGCAGGGCTCGCGGGCGTGCATACCCTGCGGGGCCGCGACGAGGCCGAGGCCCTGCGGCGCGACCTCGCCGCCGGCCCGGCCCACGTGGTCATCATCGGCGGCGGCTTCATCGGCTGCGAGGTGGCGGCCTCGTGCCGGGCCCTCGGTCTGACCGTCACCCTGGTGGAGACCGGGCCGACTCTCCTCGCCAAGGTGCTCGGGCAGCATCTCGGCTCCGTGGTGGAGGCCCTGCATGCCAGCCTCGGCACCACCATCCGCAGCAACGTCAAGGTGGCGGCCCTGGAGGATGACGGGGCCGGCCGCGTGGCGCGGGTCCGCCTCGCCGACGGCACGATCCTCCCGGCCGACGTGGTGGTGGTGGCCCTCGGCGCCGTGCGTAACACGGGCTGGCTCGCCGGCTCGGGCCTCGCCTGCGACGACGGCGGGATCGACTGCGACGCGCAGGGCTACGTCCTCGACGAATCCGAACGGCCCGACACCCGGATCGCGGCGGCCGGCGACGTCGCGCGGTTTCCCCATCCGCTCTATCCGGGCCACCGCATCGCCCTGGAGCACTGGGGCCACGCCGTCGCGCAGGGCCGGCATGCCGGCCGGCTCCTGGCCGGCCTCGCGCCGGAGCCCTACGCCGAGGTGCCCGCCTTCTGGTCGAGCCAGGGCGGTATCACCCTCAAGTCGGTGGGCCTGACCACGGGCGCCGACGGCTTCGTCGTGGCCCGGGGCAGCCTCAAGGAGGGCCGGTTCGTGGCGGTCTACGGCCGGGAGGGCCGCTGCATCGCCGCCGTGGCCTTCGACTGCGCCCGCTGGCTCCCAACCTATGCCGAGCACATCGCCGCGGGGGCGCCGTTCCCGCCCGAGACCGGCGGCGTCGATGCCGGCCCGTTCGCGGTGCTGCCGCCGGCCTTCCCCGAACCCGCCGAGCCCACATCTTCCGAGAAGGACGCGGCATGAGCGACCACACCCTGTTCGCACAGATCAAGGACGAGGCCGCCCGGCCGGACCCGTACCCGCTCTTCGCCCGCCTGCGGGAATGCCCGGTCTCGCGCCAGGCGGACGGCACCTACGTGGCCGCCTCCCACGCGGCGATCGCGAGCCTGCTGCACGACCCGCGGGTGAGCTCCGAGACCCTGCCGCCGGCCGACCGGCCCAAGACCGGCAACCCGCTCAAGGACTGGCTGGTGAAGCCGGTGCGCGACCACATCACCGACACCCACCGGCCCTTCATCTTCCGCGATCCGCCGGACCACGACGCCCTGCGCGCCGCCGTGATGCAGCAGTTCACGCCGCAGCGGGTCCAGGCCCTGCGGGCGCGCTCCCACGTCCTCGTGGACGAGATCCTCGACAGGCTCGGGGACGCGACGGCCATCGATATCGTCGACGACCTCGCCTATCCGCTCCCCGTGACGGTGATCTGCGAACTCCTGGGCATCCCGCCGGCGGACGAGGCGCAGTTCCACGGCTGGGCGACGCAGCTCGCCACCGCCCTCGAACCCGACACCCTGCAGGACGACGACCTGCGCGCCGAGAACAGCCGCACCTTCGATGCCATCTCCGAATACATGCAGGGCCTGATCGCGCAGAAGCGCAAGGACCCGCAGGACGACATGCTGTCGGGCCTGGCCACCGCGCGCGCCGACGGCCACGGGCGCATGAGCGACTTCGACCTCATCGCCACCGCGATCCTGATGCTGGTGGCCGGCCACGAGACCACGGTGAACCTCATCACCAACGGCATGCTGACCCTGCTCCGCCACCCGGAGGAGCTGCGGCGCCTGCGCGAGGACCCGTCCCGCGCCCCCCGCGTCGTGGAGGAGCTGCTGCGCTACGAGCCCCCGGTCCAGTTCCGCACCCGCAAGACCCTGTGCCCGATCACGCAGAACGGCATCACCATCCCGGAGGGGGCCCCCCTCGTCCTGCTGCTCGCCTCCGGCAACCGGGACCCCGAGGTCTATGCCGAGCCCGACCGCTTCGATCCCGACCGGGCCGACAACCGCCATCTCGGCTTCGGGGGCAGCCTGCACTACTGCGTCGGCGCGCCGCTCGCCCGCTTCGAGGTCGAGGCCGCCCTGGTGGCCCTCGCCCGCCGCCTGAAGAACCCGCGCCTGACCGTCGACCCCCCGCCCTACCGGCCGGGCTCGGCCCTGCGCGGCCCGAAGCACCTGCGCCTCGCCATCGACGGCATCGCTCCGTAGGGTCCGGCCGCGCGGAACCATCCTGAAGGTCAGGCGGACCCCGCAAGCAATGCACCTTGCTCAGACAGACTTCTATACTGCTATTTTAACGTAATATTGTTGAATTTAGCCTATTAAAGGTCTCGCGACGTAATCCTACTCAGCGAGACACTGCAATGAAGTTCGGTATTCGGACCCGCCTGTATGCCGGCTTCGGCACGCTGATGCTCCTCATCGCCGGCCTGGGCATCGCATCGCATTACCAGTTCGCCGAACTGTCCGGCCAGTACAAGAACCGCAACCGGATCGAGACGAACACCCGCGACATCTACACGATCACGGGCCTGACCGACCGGCTCATCGCCCAATCCTTCGCATACAGCGCCACGGCCAAGCCGGAGACCCTGGTCGACCTCGATCAGACCCGCCGGAGCATCGTCGAGATCGGCGACCGGGTGACGCGGAACACGGCCTCGGACGAGCGTCGGAAGGTCTACGCCCAATTGCCCGACGGGGGCCGGGACCTGGAGCAGGACGTCGTCCGCCTGGGAGCCAGCGGCGCCGCCCTGGCCGAGGCCCGCACCCGCCTGTTCGACGAGGGCAACGGCCTGACCCGCCTGAACCAAGCCATCCTCCAGGAGATCCGGGCCAACGGCAGCGTGGCGCACCTCATCCAGGCCCAGACCTACGACAGCGCGGTCCTGCTGACGCGGATGTCCGCCTGGCGTTTCCTGACGACCCTGGACCCCAAGGGTCCGACGATCTTCGCGGACTACGCCCAGACGGCCGTGGCCGCCGGCAAGGCGCTGCGGGCCCTCGATCCCGACCCGGCGTCCGCCGCGGCGATCACCCGCGGCGAGGCTGCGTTCGCCAGCTATATCGGCGCCTTCCAGGAGGCCGCCAAGGCCATGGAGGACAGCCGCCGCGATTTCGACGGCATCAAGACGAAGGTCGCCGCCATCGCGGCCGCCGGGGTCCAATCCCGCGCCGTCACCGAGGGGCGGATGAAGGCCGTCGCCGCGACCACCGAGGCGACCGTCGCCTTCGGCGAGCGCCTGCAGCAGGGCCTGATCGCCCTGGCGCTGATCCTGGGCGGCGGCATGGCCGTCCTGATCGCCCGCAGCCTGATCCGCCCGATCGCCGGGATGACCGAGGCCATGACCCGCCTGGCCGCCGGGGAAACGGCGGTCGTCGTGCCGTCGCAGGACGCCACGGACGAGATGGGCGCGATGGCCAAGGCCGTCGACGTCTTCCGCCGGAACGCCATCGCCCGCATCGAACTCGAGGCCCAGCAGGTCTCGGAGCGCTCCGCCCGTCAGCGCCGCGCCGACCGCGTCGACGAGTTGGTCAAGGGGTTCGAACGGACGATCGGCGCCGCCGTGGGGGTCGTCACCGCGGCCTCCACCGAACTCGACGCCACCGCTCGCTCCATGACGGGCGTGGCCGACGCGACGAGTCATCAGGCCCAGGCCTCCAGTGCGGCCGCCGAGCAGACCTCCGCGAACGTGCAGACGGTCGCCTCGGCGGCGGAGGAGATGGTGGCCTCCCTGCGCGAGATCGAGCGTCAGGTGAAGCAGTCGAACACGGTCGCGGCCGCAGCGACGCGGGAGGCCCAGGCGACCGACGTGGCCATGGCCAGCCTGTCGGCCGCCGCCGAGCAGATCGGCGAAGCCGTGACGATGATCTCCAGTATCG
The DNA here is from genome assembly GCF_001422215.1 of Methylobacterium sp. Leaf89. NCBI lineage: Bacteria > Pseudomonadati > Pseudomonadota > Alphaproteobacteria > Hyphomicrobiales > Methylobacteriaceae > Methylobacterium > Methylobacterium sp. Leaf89. The sequence goes on from NZ_LMML01000029.1 coordinate 703,928, forward strand.
CGGGCCAGACCAACCTGCTGGCCCTGAACGCCACTATCGAGGCGGCGCGGGCCGGGGAGGCCGGACGCGGCTTCGCCGTCGTCGCCACGGAGGTCAAGGAACTGGCCGGCCAGACGGCGCGCGCCACGAACGAGATCGGCGGACACATCGCGGCGATCCAGCAGGCCACCGCCCAGGCCGTCACCGCGATCCGCCAGATTGGCCAGACCATCGGGTCGGTCAACAGCATCACGGAAACGATCGCCGCGACCGTGATCGAGCAGACGGCGGCAACCGGAGAAATCTCGCGCAACGCCATCGAGGCCGCCCACGGGACGGAGGACGTCTCGGCGAACGTGGCCCGGGTGCTGGCCTCGGCCGGCGAGACCGGCAGCGCCGCCCAGCAGGTGATGATGGCGGCCGGGGAACTCTCGACCCAGGCCGTGGCCGTCCAGCGCGAGGTCGAGACCTTCCTCGACGCCATCCGGGCCGCCTGACCTCGGCCCGGCGCCGGCTGCGCGACGGTCAGTCCCGCAGCCGCGCCGGCATCCGGCCCGGCTCAGGCCCGGACGTCGAGCGTTCCCATCATGCCGAGATCCTCGTGTTCGAGGATGTGGCAGTGGTACATGCGCGGCCCCGCCATGTCCTGGCGCAGGCGGATGCGGACCGTCTCGCCGGCCGCCACGTTGACGGTGTCCTTCCAGGACCGGAATTCCGGCGTCCGGACCGCGCCGCCCTTCGCGATGTCCACGATCTGGAACTGGGTCCCGTGGACGTGGAACGGATGGTCCATGTCCGACTCGTTGACGATGCTCCAGAATTCGACCTGGCCGACCTTCGAGACCTCGTCGATGCGGCCCATCTCGAAGCTCCGGCCGTTGATCAGGAATCGCATCGCCATGCCGCCGGACGGCGCGGCCGATGCGGGTCCGGGCGGCGCCGTCGCGCCCCGGTCCATACCCGCCATGCCTCCCATGCCCGCCATGCCTCCCTTGCCCGCCATGCCTCCCATGCCCGCCATGCCCTCCGAGCCATCCCGGCCGCTGCCCTGCGTCATGGCTTCCGTGAAGACGAAGCGCCGGGAGACGACCGGCTCGCCGAGCGGTGCGATCCGGTTCAGGACCGGCGGCAGGGGCGGGGAGGCGGCGGCCGGCTGGCCCGACACCCGGGCCGTCAGCAGGACGAGGCCGGCCTCCTTCGGCTCACCCGGCCCCATCCAGCCCCGCGCATAGGGGCGCGTCGTCAGCCGGGCCTCCCCGGGCCGGTCGAAGGTGACGATGAGTTCCACGCGCTCGCCCGGCGTGATCAGCACGGCGTCGACCGGAACCGGCGTCTCCACCAAGCCGCCATCGGTGCCGACGAGGAGCATGCGCGCGCCCTCGAAACCGAGGCGCAGGAACCGGGCATTCGTCGCGTTGACGAGGCGGATGCGGCGCTTCTCCCCCGGCGCTACGGACAGGACCGGGTTCTTCTGCCCGTTGACCAGCACATGGTCGCCGACGCGTCCGTTCATGGCGTCGGCCATGGTGCTCCGGGGCATCGTTCCATCGGCGGCGATCCGCAGATCGGTGAGCATCAGGACGGTGTCGCCGTAGGCGGCCGGAATGGGATCGACCTTCGGCTTGACGAGGAACAGGCCCGCCAGGCCGCGATAGACCTGCTCGGCAGTGAAGCCGTGCGGGTGCGGGTGAAACCAGTAGGTCGCCGCGCTGCCCTCGGGGAGATCGAAGGCGTAGACGCGCTCGTCCCCCGGCGCGACCGGGTTCATCGGGTTGCCGTCCTGATCGGACGGGACCGGCATCCCGTGCCAGTGAATCGTGGAGGGCTGTCCCGGAACGCCGTTCCGGAACCGGATCGCGATCCGGTCGCCCTCCGTCGCCTCGATCACGGGCTGGACGCCGTTATAGAGCAGCACCGGCGTTTCGAGACCCTCCGCGTAGCGCACGACGCCCGGGCCGGCCGTGATCGTCGCGCTGAAGCGGCCGGGAACGGTGGACTGGTTCGGCAGGCGCGGCAGGTCGCGCAGCGGTTGCCCCTGGGGCAGGACGGGCGCCGCCGGCGTTGGGGCGGCAAGTGCACCCTGGCCCGCCATCGTGCCCATGTCGTGCCGCATCTGCGCCGACGCGGGCCGGGACCCGATGAACCCGGCGAGACCCGCCACGAATGTACGCCGCCGCATCCTCAGCCTCTCCCCGGTTCATTCAACCAATCCATGAATCGCCTTATCAGGAATTTATTGGCCAACACCATCCCGAAAGCAGCATTTGTTGTACATTTTACAGTATTGATGCGAAAGTATTGCGCAAGTCTTCGTCATGGTGTCGTTGCGCGCACGGCGACGCCCCTTCGCAGGCGGGACGCCGCGGCGACGCGCAGACGTCCCGCCGAGCGTCGTCGGCGTGTCGTACCAATCCCGAACACCGACGAGACCCTGGACCCCATCGGGGGCGGGCGCGCCTGCCGACGCGCGAAGACACGCGAACAGCACGCGAAACGCGCCGAATGCGGATAAGTCCTGGGACAGATCTTTCCACGCGGTCTCAGCCGGGACCGCGACGCACGGCCTCCGCGAAGGGATCTCGACGGCGCCGATGCGCCCGACAAGATCCCGGACCGCGGCCCCGTGACGAGTGGCCGTGAGGCCCCTAGCCGCCCGCGACCACGACGAGGCGCTGGACCTCGCCGCGCAGGTACGCCTGCAGGAACTTGTCGTAGTCGCGGAACGAGACGCAGCCGTTCGAAGCGCCGCTCGCACCCAGCATGTAGGTGTGGGCGAGGAGGCCGACCCGGCCGTGGATGGCCTCGGGGCCTCCGACGGGGGTGAGACGCAGGGCGCGGACGCCGTGGAACGGCTGCTCGCGCTCGCGGATGTCGTAGGTGCCGAGGGGGGTCGGCCCCCTCATCCGCACATGCGTGTGGCCGGGATTGTCCATGCTCTCGCCCAGCCCCGAATGCGCCTCGAGCTTCTCCCCGTTCGGGAGGGTCACGACCTTGGCGCGAATATCGTAGACCGCGACGCCGCCGGTCGGGCTGGTCGGCACGGCGCTGAGGGCGCGCCGGAAGACGTCGTCGACGGGTTTGGTCTCCAGGGCCGCGTAGGCGAGCCGCGGCGGCTCGGAACTCTCGACGCCGAAGAGCTTCTCGATGAAGGAGCGGGTGTCCTCCGGGGGCGGCGCCGCGCTGGCGGTCCGGGCGGGCGCCGCGCGGGTCGACCGTGCGGAGGGGCGCCCGGCGCGAAATTCCGGGGGCCGCGGCACCGGCAGCGGCACCCACCGCGCCACGAGGGGCGGCTGGGCCGTGGCCGGCTCCGCCATAGCCGTGGGCGCGGTCTCGGGCGCGGCCTCGGGGGTTGCTGTCGTGGCTTCGGCGACGCTCGCGGGCGCCGGGACTTCGGGTGCCACGGGCGCCGGGTCGGCGGACGTCGCGGCGGCGGAGTCGGCAGACCCGTCGGCACCGACCGGGGCCGCTGCCGGCGGGTCCACCGGCGTGACGGCGGCGAGGGTCGGGATCGCGGCCGGCGGACGGGACCAGGCGACGAAACCCGCGATACCGCCGCCGAGGAGGAGGGCCGCGAGGCCCAGGCCTCGGGCGGCGCGACCGGGTCGGGTCGACATGGAACGCTCGGCAGCTTCCGCCATGGTCGGCTCCATCTCCTGCATGGGCCGGCGCGCGTGCCGGGCCTTCGGTCCGGCCCCAGGGCGCGGATGACGGGCGCGCGACTTGCGTCGTCCGTCACGGGGCTATCCGACCCGGTCGACTCGGCGTTTCTGAGGCGGGATTGTGCCGAAACTGGACACATGCTTGTATCCGGCGCGCCTTTATTCGCGGAATCTGCTGAACCTCCGTCGCAAGACTGCCGATCCTGTGTCGCCACACTTTCGTCCGGAATGCGATACCGAGCGCGATTCGTCGATCCTCGCGCCGAGGTCGGATCCCGCTCGGCCCCTCGTCCTGGCGGAACGGCGGCGGATGCCCGCGCGGCAGGCCGGCGCGACGGAGCCGGGGGTCGGCCCCATCCCCTGAGGCACGAACGCCACACCCGCCGCGAAAGATCGAGCGGTCCCGGCAAATCCCTTACCGCCCGCGCCCGGCGCCTTGCCGCCAGCGCAATTGCCGGTGACGCAGGCCGAAACGAGGAGCCCCCGGGCTCCCCACCCGCACCTGCTCGGAACATGACATCGATGCCGCGTTCGCTCCTGTCGACAGCCGCCGTCCTCGCGCTCGCCGCCAGCCTCGGCGCCTGTGCCTCCCAGCGCCTCGAGGGTCCCACGCGCGGCCGGATCGCCCCCGGCCCCCAGGCGGCCCTGGAGCCGGTCGTCCCCGCCATGCCGTCCGGCCCGGTCACCTCGGAGCCGCTGGCCCCGCCGCCGGGCGCCACCGCCGCCCCGGCGGACCTGCCGCCCCCGGTGGGCGCCACCGTGGCCGTCGCCCCCTCGACCCCGGTGATCGCCCCGGAGGCGCCCCCCGTCGCCCCGGCTCCGCCGCCGGTCGTGGCGGGCGGCCGCTCGTCCGTCGTCGGCACCTGGAATGCCAAGGACGCCACCGGCGCGAGCTGCAAGGTCTCCCTGTCGAGCGCTCCGGCCCTGGACCTCTACAAGGCCAGCGCCTCCGGCTGCCCGAACAAGGACCTCTCCAAGGTCACCGCCTGGGATTACCGCGACGGCGAGGTCTACCTCTACCAGCCCGGCGGCACCGTCGCGGCCCGGCTGCGTCAGGGTGGCGGGGCCCTCGACGGCGCGCTGTCGAAATCCGGCGCGTCGCTGGCGATGGTGCGCTGAAACCCGCGCGACCTCGACACGACCCTCTTGGTATACCGCGACGAAAAAGCGGGTCCGCGCGTCACGGATTGACGCGCAGGCCGAGCAGGAACGTGTTCGCGTGGAAGCTCGAACCGGACGAGGTGCTGTCGAGGCGCTGGTAGATGTAGCTCCCGCGCATCGCCAGCCAGCGGTTGAAGCGATAGTCGATCCGCGCCGTCGCCGAGAATCCGCGCTCGGTGATGTTCACCCGGTCATAGTCGTTCGACAGGTAGCTGATGCCGCCGGTCAGCGAGAGATTGCGCAGGAGATCGTGCTGGACTTCCAGCGTCGCGGTTTGTGTCAGGACACCGCTCGAACCGGGCACCGACGTCTCGACGATGCCCGTCGCTCCATTCAGGCGGACCGTGGTGAGCGGACTCGCGCTCCAGATCAGCGCCGCGGTGATGACGGGCGCCGTCAGATCGCGCAGGGCCGGGTCGACATAGCTGCGGTGCTGAAGTCCCGCCGAGATTTCCCCGGTGACGAAGCGGGTCAGGGCAAAGGACGCGCCGCCCGAGAGCGTGATGCCATCGGAATCGCGCCGTATTCCCGATGAGTCGACGCGTAGATCGTAGACGCGCGTGTCGGCCAGGACATCGACGAAGGGCGTGATGACGGGCGAGATCTCGTATCCGGCCCGAAGTTGCAGGCCATACTGGTTCAGGTTGCGATCGCTCTGGCGCAGGATGGTGCCATCCGAGAGCTGCGCATCCTCGAACTCCGAGCGGTCGAGCAACCCCCGCAGCGAAACCTGGACCCGGTTGAAGCGCTCGGAGACGCCGACCGTCGTGCCATAGCTCGCGATCAGCGGCCGGGTCGCCGTCGCGGCCGCCAGGTCCGGCGTGCCAGTGCGTTGTGTTTCCAGGAGAAATCGGCCTTCGACCTCGATCCGCGTGTCGCGGTTCGCGTCGATCCGCAGCCGCGTCACGCCGGCTCCGTTCGGCCGGCTGGCTCCCTGATTGTCCGGATAATCGACGTAGCCCCCCCGCAGGTCGCCGGTGAGCTCGCTCGACGACCAGTCGCTCCGGAAGCTCAATTCGCCATCGGTCCGCAGCGCCAGCGACGGCTTGGCCAGCCGATTCGTGATCTGGTCGGGGTTGGTGTCATAGCCGATGCTCTGCTGGATCGCAGGCAGGATCGTGAAGGTGCCGACCTTGATCCCGAGCGGCGCGTAGGCCTCGTCGATGGTGATCGGCCGCCGAAGGGCCGTCGAGAGAAAGAAGCCCGGCGTCTGGACACCCGCGAGCGGCAGCACCGTCGGCAACGGAACGCCGCTCACGGCACTGCGCACCACCGGCGTGAGACGCAGATCGTAAGGCGGCACTTGCGTGATCGATCGGACCGGCCGGACCGTCGCGCTCCCGAAGCGGCGCGGCGGGATCGCCCTGAGCCGCAGGAGATTCGTCAGTCCGCGATTGTTGGGCCCATTCGTCCCGCCGGAGGCGAGAACGCTGCCGGATCGGCTTCCGGCCAGCGCACGGGTGGCCAGTCCTCCGCTGCCTGACGTCTCTCCGCCGGTCGCAGAGCCGTTGCTGTTCAGAACCCCGCTGCCCGAGACGGCACTGCCCCGCAGGCCCGCGCCCAGCGGCAGGACGTCGCCCACGGCCGGCGCTCCGAAGGTACTATCGGGCGCACCGGAGGGAAGCGCCTGAGCCCGGGCAAGGGACGGAAGCGTGAGGGCAGCGATCAGGGCAAAGCCACGAAGACCTTGGCTCTGCCATCCTGCGATCGGCCCTGCGCATGTCACGGATTGACGTCTTTCCGCTGACCTTGACGCCGAAGACGGCGCTTCGAGACCTGGACCGCCTGCGGATGCGCGAGACGGACGACGCCAGACCGTCTTTCAAGGGAAGACGCCCCGACCTCATGGTTAACAGGCCTACAAACAGTGCGCTTGCAATTACCGCTAAACTCAGAGTTGAGCCGCTGCAACCTTGGCGTTCCGTTCGTATTCCCTAACCTCCGTTCACTTTAGTAAAGCGATAGGGTTAGCGGTGCGTTAACGGCGGGATGGAGTGAACAAGAGCGAACTCAAAAGAATGCAGGCACAGAGCAGATTTCTTTCCTAAGCGGCTCGCTCTGGAAGGAGAAAGACAGTCTACTGATCTTGCGGCAACGCAATGGAGTAGACAATGTGCAACGTTAATGCAGTTGAATTGGTAGGACGCAGCCGCAAGGGCGTCTTTAAGCCGGTACAGAATACTAGCGCGGATGCTCTGACTGTGTGGGGTGAGATCGACGTGCACGCTTTTCGCAGAGTGTTTCCCAGTGCCAGGGCCTGGAGGGCATGGCGGGCAATGCAGCGCAGCAACATCGAGGTGCTGGGCATGCAGAGCGGGGAGGCGCTGTGATGCAGTTGATCGATGACGCCTCGCGCGAACTACTGCTGGCCAATGGCCGCAACCGGGATCAGGACCACGCCCCGGTGATCAAGGTGTTCAACCCCACGGGTGGCCAAACCTGGCTGCTCTCGGAGTTGGACCCCACGGACAACGACACCCTGTTCGGGCTGTGTGACCTCGGCATGGGTTCGCCTGAACTCGGATATGTCAGCCTCTCAGAATTAGTGGACCTCAGCACCATGCTGCTGATCCCACTTGAGCGCGATCTGCGCTTCCGAAGCGCAGCACCGATGAGCGTGTACGCGCGCTTTGCCAGCGTGGCGGGACGCATCATCGAGATTGGCCGAACACCCAACATGTACCCCGAAGGCTAGCACCCAGGGCATGTGAGAAAGGCGCTGCTTGAGGGCAGCGCCTTTCCTACCTGCTCGCGCCAGCAACCCTTCACTAATAGTGAAGCAAGGGTAAACGCTACAGCCTGCAAAACACCGCTTGACCCGCGCGATGACTGTTGGCAAAACATTTCTCGTCTGAAGCAGGAGTGTCTGCGACCGAATTGAGAGAGCGCCAAGCAAGTGCTGCGGCACCTGTGAGGAAGATCGACGTGTTGGACTGTCAACACAGCGCCCGTGGCTGCCGGGTTACGCAGCAAGTTCTCTCAAAGGTGTAGGTCAATGACGAATACGAATGTTTCGGAAAGTGCTCCGCTGTTCGCAGGGGAGGGCTCGCCTCTAAATTTGGAGGCCGAGGTTGCTCGGATCAATGGTCTGGCAGCGGAGGTCCAAGAAGCAGAGGAGGAAGGTCATCGTCGCACTTATCGGCGAATTGCCGCCATGCTGGGGTTCGTGGAGCGGGTTCACAACAACACGCTGTACGCCGAGGCATGGAGCAAGATGCTGGTGGAGCGTAAGATCCCCAAGCCGGGCAAGGGCACGAACGAATTCAACCAGTACGTGACGATGCTGGGAGGTTCTTTCGCTGACGTGCCCAGCAAGAAAAAGGGTGAAGAAGGAAAGTTAGTCACTCGGTGGGTGCGCGACCGGTCATGCGAGAAATACTCGAAGGTCATTCGCTGGTGCTTTGAGAATGACGTCAAGAGCGATGTGGCCGCAGACCGCATCGAAAACTTCGTCGATCCCGACGCTCCGGGTAAAAACGCGATGCGCGGCATCGAACTAGCCGACGCGCGGAAATACCCTAGCACGCCACGGGTGAGCAAGTTGAAGACGGCAGAAGAAGAGGCTGTTCGGGAAGCCGAGGGTCTTGGTGAACTGCCGGTGGAATTGGGTGCCCATGTGAAGTCCCACAGGGGTTACTCGGTCCTCATCGTTCGCCACGACGAAGACCGCCTCGTTGTTCTTGGTGACGCGGGTCTTTCCGCTAATCAGGTCATTGATGCGGTCAAGCGTGGAAAGAAGGGTGGTTTCACGACGAAAGCGGCACGATGAGTGCCGACAACGTCAGGCTTGCTTGAAGGCGCAGCGGGCGGATCGCTGAAAAGGCGAACACCGCCGCTGCTGACTGACTACCATGATGACCATAGACAAGGGCTGTGCTGGGGAACCGGCACAGCCCTTCTGGTTTGCGTGTCCCCACGGCCAGCGCTCGGTATTAGTGGAAGCCCTCAGGGCTTGGGCACAGCCACATGCTCGATGGGGCCTTCGCCTAGCAGGGCGTTCACCTCGTCGATGATTTTGTTGAGCGCGCGAAGTTGCTTGAGGGTGAAATCTGCGCCCTTGCGCTGCGGGATCACCGGGTGCTGCTGCGCCAGTTTTTCGCGAAGGCCTTCAATAACTTCGCCCTGCGTTTGGCGGGCCTGATTGCGCCGGCCATACAACCCGCTGGCCTTGTCCATGACTGCTCGCAGCGGTGAGCGGAAGTCCCAAAGGGTCTGGATCACTGAGCGCACATAGGCGTGGTCGGCATCGCTGAGCCGGGCGTACTCGACATCTTTGCCGTACGCGCTGGGCTTGGTGACCACGTGGCTGCTGATGCGTGCCACGATCATCGCCTTGGTGTGGGGCTGATTGGCTGGCGGCTGATCGGCTGGTGGGAACTCGAATAGATCGGTCATCTCGTTTCTCCGTTTTTTTCTTATTGATTGGCAGTCACTTAGCGGCGCGCTTGGCGGCCCAATAGGCTTGCATTGCCTGCGAACGCTTGGCGTTGCTCTCGGCGCTTTGAGGGCGGTTGCGTAGGGCAGCAGCAATGGCAGCGCTGTGCTCGGGCGAGCGCGTGCGCCCCCTGCGGGTGGCGCTCATCTTGGCCCTGGTTTCGTCGGTGTGCTTGGTTCCGCGTCGCATTGCTTGTCTCCTGCAAATTTGTTCCTCAAATGTATTTATTAAAGTGGACACAAATCAGCGCGATTTGGCATAGTAGAGCCATAAGACGCGCTCTTTGACATAGTAGACATAAATATAATGACACGCAGGGCTGCCAGTCAGCATTGTGTGTGCGGAGCAATGCACGACAATCATATTGCTCACGGATACAGGGAAGTGTATGAATAAGAGTGCAACGGCAACGTTGCCTTACTTCCTTGTTGTCCGAGAGAATGGTCGTGCGTTCTCTCGGACTTTCTATTTCAAACAAGGAAGAACAAGAAAATGACAAGCACGACAGACAACACCGTTTCAACCGTTCCAACGATGTATGACTTCAAACAGGAGGTCATGCGCGACCGGGCTACGGCACAGCCCAAGAGGGCAATTCACTGGCTGCAAAGCGCCGTGGACCTCGATTTCAGCGAAGATGATGTCGAGGAGTTGGCCGACTTCCTCAAAGGCCTTGGCCTCAAAGTGAACAGCCGAGTGATCCCCACGCTGTTCAAGAACAAGCAAATCCGTGACGAACTGGGTTCTCTGCCGGAAACCTACGAGGAATTGGCCGCCACGTTCGCCAGTCGTCAGGAGTGGGAATGCGAGTTGTTCAAAATCCGGGTGCGCGTGGCGCATGCGGGCGAAGCGTGGTTCACCGACACTGGCAGCAGCATCGCCAATCCCAGCACCATCAGCAACAAGGACGCTTTCACTCAGTTGTACCTGTGGAGCAGCAACAACCGCTTCATGGACAACCACAAAAGCCTTGCCATGGCTTTTGATCAGTGGCGTCAGAAGCAGCGCCAGTTGCGCCTACAGAAGTTGTACAACGACATCAAGTTCATCCGCAGGCAGGATGATCTCTGGCATCAGTTTGCCAGCATGATCACCGCTGATCCCTCGCGAGTGCATCTCACCGTGGCGGTGTTGCAGAGTTTCATCTGGCAGACCAAGCGCAAGATGAACAGCCAGAGCATCACCAATCACATGCTGCCCATCGTGGGCGGCAAAACGGGCAACGGCAAGAGCGTGACAGTTCGCAAACTGCTGAACGTGCTGGGCGAGGATGCATGGACCAACGGCAACTTCAGCGAAATCGAAGATGCCAACAACGTGGACAAGTTCACATGGACCCCGGTGGTGTTCATGGACGAGATGGAAAAGAGCAACAAGGCTGACCAGAACGCCATCAAGCGCTTCCTCACGCAGGACAGCATCTCGTATCGCGTGTTCCACACGCAGAGCCACGATGAAGCCCGCATCATCAGCACCTTCATCGGCACCAGCAACGAGCAGATGCAGGACATCATCCCGGACACCACCAGCAGCCGACGCTTCTGGTACATCCGCACCCCGGATGACATGAAGAAGAATTGGCAGGCGCTGGGCAGCATCGACTACATGGCCCTGTGGACCAGCGTGAACGAAGCCAAAGAGAACCCCATCACGCAGTTCCTCGATGAGATTGAGGCCATCCAGCACAACGAACAGCGCCGCAAGACCAGCATCGAACTGTGGCTTGAGAACCAGAAAGAGCAGCCGGAAAAGAACCTCACGCCTTCGGCTTGGTATCTCGAATACGTGGAGTGGGAGCGTACCTACAACCCCACCACGGCTGGCAAGATCACTGCTGCCAAGTTCAGCCGTGACATGCAGGCGCTGGCCGACAGTGGCGCCTACGAGCGCATCAAGGAGCCCGGCAATACGAGGGCATTCCGGTTGGGTGTGCCGGGTATGGCCAACAACGTGGTAAGCCTACGTGAGAAGTTGGCCAGACGCTGATTGCCGTATTGGCGTATAATTGCCGTATAGCCCCGAGCACGCAAAATCGTCGTTTTGGCCCCCAGAACGCACGTTTTGCGTGCTTTTTCTTTCTTTTCTCTCTCTTCTATACACCTATACAGCAAATACATTAAAATTTGGGTATGTATGGAAGTGAGATTATAATTGGCTTCTTTTCTAATATCTCTACGCCAATTCGTGTATAGCGTATAGCCACTCGTTTCTGGCTGCGCCCACCTCTTGTACGGCAACAAGCAGGCCGAGTGACATCGCGTTATTTTTATATACTTGTCTCGGCCATCAAGAATGTAAGGTTGCGGCAAGGCGCAACGCACCACCAAGGAGCACACATGTACTACAAGGACTACCTGAACGCCATGGATGACTACGACGCCATCGCACTTGAAGTTGCGCTGGAGCGCCTGGACAAGCGCAAACTCACCCCATTTGAGCGAGAGTTCGTGGAGGACATTCGGGCAAATGCGCTGCCAGCGCGAGCCACGTCCGACAAGCAAGACGCTGTGCTCAACCAAATCCTCTACAGCCAGCGCATCTCACCCAACGACCCATGGGCCCGGCGAGACGTAGAGCGTCGCTACCAGCAGTGGGAGCAAACACCACCCCGGCCACGCCCAGTTCCAAGGTTTCGCGGCAGTCTCGGCATCAGCCGATAGGCTAGCACCAGCACAGGCATAATGATCATGCCGGGTAAATACCGGCATGAAGACAAACATTGCCGGACTTTCACTCATTAAGAGTTTCGAGGGCTGCGAACTGGCAGCCTACAAGTGCCCCGCTGGGGTACTCACTATCGGCTACGGCCACACTGGCACGGACGTTAAGCCCGGTCAGGTAATCACGGCTCATCGCGCGGAAGAACTGCTGCAAGGGGACCTCGCCCGGTTCGAGCGGGCTGTTGAGGCTTCACTAAAAGTGAGCGTAACGCCCAACCAGTTCGCCGCGCTGGTTAGCCTCGCCTACAACATCGGCGGTGCAGCGCTGGCCCGGAGCACGCTCATCAAGCGGCTCAACGCAGGCAAGACCCAAGAGGCAGCGGATCAGTTCCTGGCCTGGAACAAGGCAGGCGGCAAGGTTCTCAAGGGCTTGGCTCGTCGCAGGGAAGCAGAGCGCGCTCTGTTCCTGCATCCGTAATGGCTGGCTACCGCAATCGGCTAGAGGCTCGGGTAGGTGCATCGCTGCCACCCGAGTACGCCTACGAGAGCACCTACCTCCGCTACACGCTGGCCCATCGCTATTTGCCGGACTTCATCGACACTGAGGCTCGTCGCATCGTGGAAGTGAAGGGCAGGTTCCCTGCCAGCGACCGAGCCAAGATGAAGGCCATCCGGCTGCAACACCCGGACTACAGCATCGAGATACGTTTCCAGAACCCACAAACGAAAATCGCAAAGAACAGCCGCACCACGTATGCAGACTGGTGTGAGAAGAACGGGATTGCGTGGAGCAAGGCTTAGTGACTACCAGCAACACCAGAGAAAAGATGATTGCCAGCAACTACCAGAACCGCAAGACCCACTGCAAACAGCATGGCGTGCCGTTCTCGATCACCAAGGATGAGTGGCTGGCCGCTTGGAGTAGCCACCCCCAGCGAGAGGGCAGCGGCTATGTGGTCAAGCGGGACGAGGCAGGGGAATGGGTTGCCAGCAACATCTGCTTCAAGCCCATGAAGGCCAAAGCCCCCAACACTCCAAGGCCCACAACTGTGCGCACGCTAACTGTGCGGCAATGGGCGCGTGAGATGAGGGCTCAAAGATAAATAGAATGCAACGAGTTGTGCCGTTGCAGACATTGGTAAATCTCCGTAGGTCGGTGGAAAAGCCCTGGTTAACTTCAGGGCTTTTTCCTATTTCCGCCCCGCACGCCGCTATCTTGCGCCCTCGTGCGCAACCGCACTCTGCCTGCGGCAGAGGCAAATGATTATGGATTGAGCAGCGAGAGATGGCCGTCTGCCTTGATGTACGTCGAAGTTTGCATCAAGGATAATCATGTTGGTTGGAAAACTTGCAATTTGTTCCATGATCATGGGGGTTCTTATGGTCGGTCCGGCGATGGCTCAAAAGGCAGGTGTTAAGAAGAATAAGCGGTACGCACCACGGATCGAGGCGGTTCAGCCCAAGGCCTTGCGCAGTGATGCTGATCGTCAGCGCGACCCCCTGGGCATCATCCAGCGACAGGGCATCAGCAGCCTGTATGGGGGCATGGGCAACATGGGCGGTGGCTCCGGTCGGAGCGCCAACACTGGGGTTGGCTTGGGAGCCCACGGCAATAGCCAAGGGCCTCGCTTTTAAGGCCGATCAAGAGCATCCTCGCTGCACCCAACGAAGTGGTGGTCCTAATGATTTGGGCAACGAGAATAATTGATGCTGGCGAGGATGCCTACGTGCGGGAGTTGTTCTGCATGCAACGTGCCGTCATGGGCAATCCCCAGTACATGATGCTGGTGCGAGTGCGCATGGCAGATACCAAGCAGCAATTATATGTTCGCATGTATGACTACGATTTGATGCCGTCGTACTATGGATTTACGAGGATTAGCCATTCGCAGTTACCTCCCGCGCCTGAACTTCTTGAGGGCGATGCTGGGGCATTTGAAGAGATGTTTCACTCCTGGGGTGGAGCCCAACGATATAAATAGACTGCGCGGGTTGTGCCGAAAAAAAAGGCCCTGGGACTAACCAGGGCCTTCTCTACGACTGACGTAAATATCCGACAACAAGAGGTCGGATATGAACATTCAACTCATCGTCGCTGCCGTGATATTCACTGTCATCGCTGGATTATCCACGATGGTGTACGTGCAGTACCAGGAAAACCAAGCGAAAACTGCAAAAATTAGTCAGCAGGCGCAAGCACTTACAGTGCAAGAACGCACCATCAGCAGCCTCACTGCCCAAGCGGCAGAAATCGAGCGCAAGCATTTGGTTCTCAGCGAGGCCTACGCGGATGCTGAGACCCGTCTGCGCGCTCGCACGCGCAGGGCAGAGCCCACCGTGGGCGACACTGACGAGGACATCAAAACGCTGGGTAGGGCAATCGAGGGGGCAGCACGATGAAGGCGCTTACCCTCATGGCCGTACTCGGCCTCACAGCGGCCCTAGCAGGCTGCCAAACCACATCCGTGGCGGTGACCACTCCCACGATTAGTGTGGCCCCTCAGCGGCCTCGTGGCGTGACGTGGAAGCCCGTGGATATCCGGCGGGAGACCAAGGACCGCTACGTCATGGACGGTGGCAGCCGCAACAACCTGCGGGACAACCTCGCGGACATTGCGCGCAATCAGGAGCAATGGAACTCCTACGGCGACTACTTCGCCCACGGTTATTAGAGTTACGAATTTACCTAGGGTCGGTGCCAAATTGCATCGCTCCTGTGAACTTGACGTGATGCAAAAACATTTAGATTATATAATCATATTGCCTGTAAGTAGTATCTATCTCAACGAGCGATTCGAATTGGTCTTGAAATGAAGCGTCTTGCCACATTGACATTATCGACCTTTATTGCTGCTTCTTCAGCGAGTAATACTTCGGCTCTGGATTGGGCCGGACATGGTGGAGATAGGCAGCAAAAAATCAGCGATGTATTGGAGGCCATGCCAGAGTTAGGGAAACTTGCTGCACGGTCGTACCAGATTGGAATGATGTGTAAGTCTCGCGGTCATAATTCGATGCAAAAATTCGAAGACGATGCGTTCGGTAATGTCGATCCAACTGAATCGATTGACATCATGCAGTGTTGCACCGTCTTTCATCATACAGCCTTTGCGTATGGAATGGGTCGTCTTACTAAGTTTGTAGACTTTTTTACTCCGCCGAGCCGTAAATTGAATAAATCAGCCGAGCAATATGCAAAAATGGCTGAAAAAATCGCAACGAAGGCAGTTGACAAGAGCGCAGGAGATTTGGTTGACAATATTATTGCCCAAACGAGACATGATTGGGAAAATACGTGGTCTTTATGCCAGCGTCCGCTGAAATCTTTTACTCCACGATGATCTTCATCGCTGGTAAATTTCAGCCATGCGATGCTAAAACATGTTGAGTTGCATTTGTTATTTTGCTCAGGAATCAGCCGCCTGAATTCCTAGGATTCTGGAAAATCAGGCGGTATGGTGCTTCCCAAATCGCTCAGCCAAACGTGACAGCCTGGCGACATCTGCGTTCCTCTGTTGCGATGCCGAGGGCAGTCCTTGCTGATCTGCCCCCGCACATGATCCAGGCTGGCCTCAGCGCCAAAGCGCTCTGCTAATCGTGCCAGCCGGTAAACGCCCTTGCGCCAAGGGCAGAACGCACACTCAAACCGCACCACCACGTAAGGGTACTGGCTCAGCCGCTCTGGAACTTTCATCGCTCCGTGCGAGCACCTTCACGAACGTAGCCAGCACCCATGCTGCGCATCTTGATCAACTCGCGCGCATGAGCCGCACGGCGCTTGTGGATGTCATCCGCGATGGCAGCCTGGAGAGCGCGAACCGTGTTGCCGCCGTTGGGCACGAGGAACGGCGCAGCCATGCTGGTGATGTCTCGGGTGGTGCGCCGGATGGGGATGGTTTTCATGGCCTGGCCTCCTGAGAACGGAACGTGAACAACACCATCCCGTTCCCATGGTCAAGCCAGCACCAGTTTTTTTTGGCTTTTTATGCCTCGCCGTCTACGCGGGGTGTCGCTGCCGTACTGTGATAGTAGGCAATTTTGGGAGGGCCGACTAAGTAACCTGCTTCAATTTCATTGCGGTCGTTAAGCGATGCATCTATTAAACGCCCCCGATTCGCTTCTATGATCTTATCCTTATAGTGAGTGTAGCGCTTCCGATTTCCTGCATCGAAACCTTGGATGTCCGGCTTAGGTTCGTAGCCGAAAGAAGCAGTATCTTCCAAATAAAGTGGTACCTTTATACCGCGTACATCCACCCAGTAGTCGTTCATGGTGCAAAAATCCTCTGCTGGAAACTCTGAAATTCGAGACCGATACGTCCGGTTTGGTGGGCCGCATCGACCTGCGGAGAAGGCCTTACTGCTGATTTATCAAATGGACGCCCAATCTTCTCGATTTGGCCAGGGCCCATTGTGATAAGAAGTTGGTCCATTCTGTCCCGATTTGACGTTGCGAAAGTTCCGCCTGGATTAACTGTAACATTAGTAAATGTAATTGTGGGGGTTGCACTCGCTCCAATATCGGTCGAAAAAGAAATAGTGTTCTGGATTGTATCCAGAGGGCCAGCGCTGTCCTTGAATTTATTAAAAAAGGAACCGTCATTTCCTGCCGGATATACTCCAGCAAGAAGGGTTTCTCTTATCCTAAGATCGCCCTCTAGCGCGACATTTTGGCTGTCTTTACGGCAACTTGCAAATCTCTCGGAATATGCAAGATCGTTGAAGGCCTCAAACCAAGTTATCTCTATCTTTCTTGTCGACGAACGATTGTATATTCCACCAACGTTTAAACTGATGCCGGTTAGTATAGAGCCAACAAACGTATCTGCAGCCGCGATTCCCGGCGATAAATTCGTTTTTTCTTCGGCTGAGACCGTCATCGTAATCTTAGCGGACCATCGCTTTAGGAACTCAGCCTCACGATTTTCTATCGCAAACAAAACAGCATCTCGAATTTCACAGCGTACGCCAAGTGCGATCCGGTTCACAAATTGACCGAGATCATAGCTACTATAGGGATTCTGTATAATGCTCGGCGTTCGAGTGCCGCAGGCAGAAACAGACATCGCTGTAAACACGATGAGCGCCAAGTTGTGAAAATTGGGCATTGCTTCGACTTCTCAGAACAGAAAATCATCGAAGCCGAAATCTGCAAATCCCGCAATCCAGAAAAGTTGTCTTATGTTCTCGGATACTTCTTAGTTGCAAAGATGCAACATAACCACCCCCGCTGACTATCATTATTTTCGCGTTTCGGCGGCTCGTGAATGGTTCGCTGAGCCAGGGGTTTGCTGAGGGCTCCGGCTTTCACGCGCATCTCCTTCGCATGCGGAAGCAGCCTTGGCGGCTTTAGGCAAACCAGCACGGGCGATCTCACATTCACCCGCTCACTATTCGTGGAGTTCGATCACGCCAAGGACGCGCTGTTGTTCAAACTCACCTGGGGCAGCGCGAGCAACGAGGCATGAACCGAGCATCTATACTCGCTGCGGGAGCACTTTTAGCCCTTCGCGGTTAAACAACATGTAAAAGAGCGCTCGCACAACGAATAGAACGGCGCTATACAAAAGCATCCAAGGAGATGACCACATGAATACCTCACCCGCATTCCTCACCTATGGCGCTTTCAACGAGTGGCTGGCAGAGCAGCCCAGGCATCTAACGTTTAGTGACATCACCAATTGGCTGCCCGATGACTTCCTGGACAACATGACCGGCAAGGGCACGCCCAGCGTCCAGGGCTCCATCATGGGCGCTAAGGTTCAAATGAAACTGAGCAACTTGGTGAAGTTCAAGCAGAGCAAGCCCAGCCAAATCAGCCCCAAGGAGTACAAGACGTTCCTGTTCCACATCGAGCATGCCAAGTTCACACTCACGCTCAACTTCAAGGCCAAGGCCGGCGACATGAGGCCGTGGCTGTGCTCGGGCACGGGATGCACTTATGACTTCACGGGCACCGACAGTGACTTCCTCAACTGGCTCTCCCAAGTGAAGTTGCAGGGACAGGAGATGTTCAGCAAGGTCAACCAGGGCATGCTTGCTGGTGCCGCTGTGTACGCGAGCAAGAACCCCTGACATGACCCGCAGCATCACCGCCAGTCACCTGCTCAGTGGCGTTCGCCTGCACACTCCGTGGCAGCCCACGGAGCCCACGCGGAGCACTCTGGAACTCATGCAGTGCGAGGCAATACCTCGAGAGCCCACGCACTCGCCCACCGCAACGAATAGGGCGAACGATCCGCACCGACGCCGCAACGCACGGCACTCGTGAACCACTGATCCTCTGAGCATGTGGCCCGGTGAACCCCACTGGGCCACAGCCGCGACCGAACACCCTCCGCAACTAGTGAACCCCTCAACCCTCCACTCAGGGAACGCCGACCCATGACCACATCGGATTATGAAGCCCACATCGCAATGACGCCGGAGCAGAAGCAGGAGTGGTGGCGCGAACAAAAGCGGGACACGCAGCGGCTGGGCCAGGAGATCACGGATTTCCTCCAGTGGCTTTGCGAGCACAACACCCCGCACGAGCATCGCAATCACAACGGCATGTGGAACTGCCAATCCTGGCTGCTGCCCGCGCTGGACCGCAATGGCATCGCTTACCGGCACACGTCGGCCCAGCGTCATCTGGCTGAGACTATCTCGTTCACGCTGCACGACGCCACCCTAACCATGGCGGAGTACGATGTCTCCGTGAACACCACGCATGGCAACGCGGATGATGAGGACGACAACGATCCGCACTTCCTAGGTACTGTGCTGGAACTCAACCTCACCGGCAGCACACCCAAGACGAACTTCCGCATGGGCGTGCGCTGGTTTGCCTATGACAATGAAGCGGCTGGCAACGGCATGACCGTGGATGACTGGTACCAACGGCGATGGGCCTTTCCCGCTCCCGTGTGGTGCCACATGCTGGGCAACAACGATCACGCGAGGTCATGGCTCATGCTGGCCAAACTAAGCATGAAGGTGTGAAGCACTGGCCCGGCTAACCACCGGGCCAACTCAGTGACCGCACTATGAACTGGCTGAGGCCGAGGGTGGCGCTGCCTCTTCGGTGGGATGCATCATCCGAGTGGCCAGCATCTGTGCGCCAGCAAAACCCTTGCGACGATCCTCCATGTCCTGCGCATACTGGCGGATGCGAGCCAACTGCTCCGCGAACTCGGGGTCACTGGCCAGCGCCCGGTTGGCCTCCAGTTCCTCCACGTGAGCCACGGGACTAGTGTGCGCGATGATCATCTCGCCGATATCCTCCAGCACGGTCCTGATCATGTTCAGGAGCACACCGCAGCAGATGCCCATGAAGATGATGAAGTATGATCCTTTATCGTCTTTGGTGATAACCATGATGGCGTAGAACACCATGGTGGCAATGAAGCCAAATAGGAACGCAGTGCATCGAACCAGCAAGTGAGTGTGAGCCAGCGACACCATGGCAGAGAAGCCACCGGCAAGGTCACTTAGCACGATCCTAAGAGCGCGCTTGATTTGTGCCTGATACTTTTTGCGAGCAGCCTTGCTTTTCGTTGAGCGCAGCAAACGGCCTGAGCGGCTGTAAACATAACTGCAAAAGAACGATAGCAGGATAGGAAGCGCTAGGTCCTTGACCCAGTTGAACTCACCCACGAATGGCAGCACGGCGCACCCAACGATTTCAGCACAGGATCAATCGTACAACTCTCAGATATGCACGATTTCCGCAATCCTATTGCTGGCATCGTATTACGGCCCGGCCTGGCTCTGGTTCACTCATAGGTTCACGGTCTCCTACACCCAACAAGTGCAGAAAACTGCGAAAAGACATCAATGTTCTGAATGACCTAGGATGACACTTTGTGGGCTGCGCTACCAAGTAGCCCTGCGACGTTGTTCGTCGTCTTCATGCACTCATAAGAGCGCCGTTCAGCATCGCAATCAACCGAAGATTTCACATTATCTGCGGGATTCTTCGCTCGCATCCACACGAGCGCGAATGTACACGAACAAACGTCCGTTGGAGTGTGTGCAGACTATGCGTTACGTGGCCTACTACAGGGTCAGCACTGCCAAGCAAGGAGCCTCGGGGCTCGGGCTTGAAGCACAGCAGGCTGCGGTACTCCAGCATTGCGGGGTGCCAGCCATTCAATCGTTCACAGAGGTGGAGAGCGGCCGGCGAGCGGATCGTCCGCAACTCACTGCTGCACTGGCATACGCGAAGGCTAACAAGGCCACGCTGGTGATTGCCAAGTTGGATCGCCTTGCACGCGACGTGCACTTCATCAGTGGCCTGCTCAAGGCGCGGGTGGATATCGTTGCCTGCGATCTCCCAGCGGCCAACAAGTTCACACTGCGCATCATGGCAGCGGTGGCGGAACAGGAAGCAGAGGCTATCAGCGCTCGCACTCGGGCAGCGTTGGCAGCGGCAAAGGCACGGGGCGTGCGCTTGGGTACGAACGCATCAGCAATCAACGCACGGGCTCGTGCAGGGGCGGACGCTTACGCCAGCACTCTCACTGCCACGCTGGAGGAACTTCGCTTGCAGGGCGTGTACAGCGTGCGGGACATCTGCGCGGCGCTCAACGCTCGTGGCGTTCCCACTAGTCGTGGATCCAAGTGGCATCCCACAAGCGTGCAACGGCTGCTCGACCGGCTAGCGGACGTGGAGATGGCTGCGCTCACTCAGTCGTTGAGAAGTTATCATCCCACCAGCCTTAGTGGCTGATCCACTGGCGCACGGTGTTAGTCTGCACGGGTAAGCAGAAGCCACAGGATAGAACATGCTTCTATCCAGCCGCTTAGATCCTATGGGCTCGCTTCACTTCATCCACCCATGGCTCTGACAACCCCAGGGGGTACACCCCCCAGAACCGCTGTGTGATCTAGCCGAGGTTGCTCAAAAACCTTTTGATACGGTTTCTGAATTAGGGGTGCTGCTCCTGCACCTCTATCAAGCCTTTGCGCAAACCCACATCTCGCAGCAGGTTCAACAGTGTTGCTCGACCCTTAATCAACTTGTTGCACACCAAGCCGATTTCATGTGCCGTGGCTTCTTTGTTGTATCTGGGCGCTATGGAATGAGGGCCCAAAAACACTCGGGCCGCTTCGTCCGCATCATCTTCTGAGATCCAGGCGCTCTGATGGGCTACGAGGTTGCGCATCATCCGGCTTTCATTCAGTACGGTATGCACCTCGTTCCATGTTGCCTTTTCTTCCTCCGTGCACTGCATCTGCACGAGCAGATCGATGAGGTTGATCTTCTTCTCCGAGGATTGCTGATCTTTCAAAACTTTGAGCGCGTTAGCATCATCTGTGGGGGCTGTCAGCGTCATGAAGAACAGGTGCAGTTTGTTTTCAATGTCGCTGTTCATAATGACGAGTTTGCCGACTTCATTCTGCAACTGGCTCATCAGCAGCCATATTTCCTGCTGACGCCGGAACATGCCTTTCAGTTCATCGGGCCATTCATCCAAAATCGCGGCTCCTCGGTGCTAATTCGTTCAATTCCATAAAATGGCGTTTGACGGAGACACGAAGCCTATTTCTTGTTCTACTTGAGGTCCAGCACCCCAGCGTTGCTCATCTTGAGCGTGGCGATGTGGCTCGTGGTGCGCCGCGCGGCTTCTTTGTCCGTGGCGCTCTCGTGTATCTCGAATTTGAACCGCAGGGGCTCATCCGGCTCCGGTGCCTGTGAGGTGCCGCTGATCAGCGTTTGCGCATGCGGGTCCATGCGCCACTCACCGTGAGCGTTGTTGTCCCTCAGCCATTTGGCAATCGTCGCCACCTCGGGGCCGGCAGCAATGAACCGGTGCTCCAAGGCGCCGCTGCGCTTGGGGTTCTGCGGCCGGTAATGCGTGATGCTGGTCTTCATCGTGGGGCTCCGTTTGAACGGAGGCTTACCCCAACGCACTGTCACAAACAGCGGGGATTTTTCGCGCAGGCTTCGCCTACGATTGCCCCTGCTTCTTGGCCATGCGTTTCAGTAGCAGTGCGGTTGATGCGGGTTCAGGGCGCAGTGGCAAAGCCTTGGCCAGTTCGCGCGCCACGCCTTCAACCACACCATCCAATTGGGTACCGCGAGGCGGCACGTAGCCAGTGGGGGTAATCATCTCACCCTTCCATGAGCCGGAAGATTTTCCGCTCTGTATGAAAGTACACAATGTGGGGACGCAGTTACCGAAAGCATAATGCGGCGCGCCGTCGCGGCGAAAAGAAGCCTTTCTATTTCCGGTTATTTTAACCGTTCCTCAACCATTTCTGGGATGACTTCGCCCTCGATGATGTTCGTGGCCTGCTGCTGGTTCATCTCCACCATGCGCCGCTGCATGGCGTTGATGGCGTCCGCGATGCCGCTGGCATTGTGATCCACCTTCACGTCAACGGATTGCTTGGGCCTGCCCCAGCCACGATCCAGCAGCGCCACGCTGGCCTGCACTCGCGCGCTGCCATTGGTGTTGGGGTCCATGGCGATGTCGAAGAGATTGCTCACTAGTTGCGGAGTGAGGTCCCTGGCCAGTTCCTGAACCTCGCGGATCACGGGTGGTCGGCCCTTGGGATTGCCGCTGTTTCCCTTCTGGAAACCTCGGGCCTTGCACGCTTCGGGCTCGTTCTGCTTACGCGCCATCGGCAACCTCCTGGCCACCAATGGCCTCTCGGAATGCCCTGGCGTGATCAGGGCTCGAAAACATCACATCGAACTGGGCAACTCCCACGTTTCGGAATGAGAATGCCTCTGTGAGGTTGGCGGTGATCCAGTCGCCGTACCGCTGTGCCACCCACTGCTGGGCTGCTTGATCCGGTGTGGTGCCGGGGTTGGCTTCCACGATGGCGTCCACCTGCGGCTTGTGCCCGTTGGCGATCTTTACGCGAATGATTGTTGCCATGGTGCTCCTACTCGGCTTGTGGCTTTGTAGGTATTTACACGTATTGAACAGAATAGAGCGGTTTGGCAGTCTTCGGTTGATCCTGCGGCGCACGGCTGTAGCCAGAACGAGTGGCGCGCACGGCGCACATGGAGAAGCACAGATGGCTACGAAGTCGCTCATGGATCAGTTTCTTACTTTCGCTGCCCCCACCAGCAACAGCACGGATCGCGATCCCGTCAGCGTGTTCTTCCGCAAGATCGACCGGCAGATTGCGCTGGCCAAGGACGCCAAGGAGGGCAAAGAGGCCAACGCCCGCGTGGCTTGGTTCAAGCGCGATGGCGGCGGCTACCGGCTCAAGATCGGGCGCGAAGGCCTCCGGTTCGGGGATCATCAGTGGTTTGCTGCTGCCAACCTCGATGAGGTCATGGAGCGGCTGGGCATGGCTCGGCAGGTCATCGAGGCCAGCGAGCCCCTGAGGGCTCAGATCATCGCCAACAGCCGCGCCCGCAGCGAGCGCATGCAGGGCACTCGCAAGACCAAAAAATCTTCCTAAGCCATTGCAACTATTTGGGATCATGGCCCCCGCAAGGGGGCCTTTTTCGTGTCCGGAATCGTACCGTTCGGTAAATACGCGGCAACACCACATTGGGAGAACCGCCGGTGGACGACAACGAATTCACCGGCCCTGAGGCTACCCCGCAGAACCCTGCCCCCGCCAAGCGGGCTCCACGCAAGGCCAGCAAGCCCGAGCCCTACAAGGATCCAGGAGCCATCGCCAACGCCTTTGGCAGCGTGGTGAGCGTGTTCTCCCGCTATCCGGTCAGCGCGCTACTAGTGAGCCTGCTCGCTGGCGTGGCCGGAACCGGATATGCCACCTACCAGAGCGCGGACTTCCGCAAGTTCGTGGTGTCCAACGTGCCCACGTCGCAGGCTGCGCTTGAGCAGCAGGCGCACAAGGCCCGCAAGGAGATCAAGCGCGAGGACGAAGTTTGTAGCCTCGTGGAGGCCGTGGGCAAGCGCATCAGCGCGCATCGCATGGTGTACTTCCGCTACACCGGAGAGGGTGCAGCCACCCAGGGCAATCCCATCCCGTGGCGCTTCGTGAGCGCGGTGTGCGTGTATCCCAAGCCGGGTGTGGACTACGACATCGCGGGCGCGCAGGCGATGCCTGCCAGCCTCAGCACGGAATTGCAGATCAAGATGTTTCCTGAGCGGGATCGGGATGGCGCATGCGGCACGTGGCACCTTGAGGACATCAAGGGTGCCTACCTGCGCAGCCGCTTCGAGAAGAATGGCACTGACATGAAAATCGCGTGCGGACAGGTGAGCCCGCAGGGGCTACCCACGGGCTCGCTGGCTGCGGATTGGCTCAGCCGTCACGCCATCACGGAAACTGAGGATGATGTTGAGCGCGTGATCCAAGAAGCACTGCGCAACATCACGGAGTTGCAGAACAAGCCGGCTCAATGACCGCTTCAATCTTCTTTCAACGCAAAATCCTGACCATCACGAACTCGGAGCAATAGATCAACCGCTTCCTGGCTATACCTATGGTTCTCAGAGGTATTCAGTTTGTCGCATATATGATACCGGTTATCGTATGACCGTATGCTCTTTTTCTTTGTAATCCACTGAAGACGATCAATCATCTGATTTGTTATATGCCACGTCTTAGAACCGAGTTTGACGCCCACCTGAGTAGCGCTAAAAGGATGGGTAGCAGATGCCGCTGTGTATTTGCTTATGTTTGCAATGCCAAAGAGTTTCGCGAAACTGTTGGAACTGTCGACGGCTTCTGTGAGCATCTTAAAGTCGGCTTCTACCTTCATCTTAGGAATGTCGTGGCGAACCAAGTCATAAGACCGCGCAACCAGCGCTCGCAGTACCCGTGGGTTAACATGGTTCAGAGCAGGATTTGCTGCGAAGGCGTCAAATACCCATTTAAAATCTTGGGCTTCGATCAATTTAACGCGGATCGTGCGATCCTCATCGGTCGGAAGCACTTTCTCCCTCGCAGGATTGCTGTCCGGGCTAATTGCAGAGTTCCACTCCAAAATATAGACATTCGGTATCAAGCCACCTTTTTCTGGCAGAGCCTCATCTATATCAGACAAAATGGCCTTGATGTTTGGGTCGCTCGCGCTGTAACCAAGGAATATGAGCGGATGCTCAGAGAAGAACGTGAGCAATTTTGCGCTTAAAAACTTTTTCTTTTTCGAGAAATTGTCATAGTCAGTTTGGGTGAAAACAAGGCTGTTATAGTCGGAAACGCAGCCGTGTACTTTGAAGATCTCACCGACGGTCACCGAAGCGCCTTTGAGTATCTGCTGACCTATGATTGGCTGATGATCGGGAAAAACAACCTCTAGCATTTGGTCGTAATTGGTAGTGATAATCGCATGTGGCTTGATCTGCCGAAGAGAATTGATTTCTTCCTCGTGTCCAGACGCGTAGAACTTTTCGAGTTCAGCCGGGGTCATCTCCTGCAAGACCTTGCAGATCCAAAACTTTATGTATGCCTGAGCGTCTATACCGGCTTCAAACATGTCATCCGGAAACGAAGGCTTTCCATCTTCCCATGCCCAGTCCTGAAAGAACTTCGCGAACTCTTCGCCGATCACGGGCGATTGACCGAAAGATTGCTTATAAAAGGCTACGTTCTTCGTAATCTTTGAGCAATCGTGCGCTAGTCTCGCAAGCAACTCGTCCCAACTTGGCGCTCCAAAATAGCGTCGTGAGAGCCCGGAGCCAACGAAGAGGATCGGTTGGCAGCCAAACTCTTGGACCGTTTCCGCAATGTCCTCGGATATCTCGTCGACGTAGCGATCATAGCGGCTCGGCTTAGCGGCTTCCTCACTCATTGCTCATCCCCGCGCGTATGATCGCAGCATCCTAGTGGTAATTCCTATCATACGACGAAGCCTCTCGCACAGCCGAGGTTTTGGTTCTGCACAGTGCATCCCATAAGGGCGAGTACAGGGCCTAAAGCATAAATACTGGAGTTCTACAAACTCCGGTATTTCATGGCGTCAGACAACGACTTGGCACTGCTGTTTGCGCAGTTCCACAAAGACATTCCATTCTTCGCTCAGCAGGCTTTTGGCACCACGCTCACCCCCAAGCAGGTGGAGTTCGTCACCAAGTACCAAGCCAACAAGCGCATCACGTTCCGAGGCGGCATCGGCTTCGGCAAGACGTTCTCGATGGCAGTGCTGATCCACTGGGCGCTGCTCACGCATAACGACGTGCAGGTGACCATCTTTGGTCCCAGCGAGGATCAGATCAAAGCAGGTATCTGGAAAGAGGTGGGCAACCTCTTCGTGAAGTTGCCTCCGTTTCTCAAAGACAACCTCGATTACACGGCCACCAAACTGTATCGCCGCGACAACCCCACGGGTGCATTTGCGGAAACGCGCCTAGCCAACAAAGACAACATCGAAACTGCTCGTGGTATCCACCAAGTCAACAACTTCGTGTTCGTTGACGAAGCCACTGGTGTGCCCGATCCGGTATTCGCGGAGTTGAAGAACATCTTCACCGACCGCAATCCCAAACTGTGCATCATCAGCAACCCATCCAAAACGAGCGGCTTCTTCTTCGACACCTGGGAACACCCGGACATCAGCGTGGGATGGACGCGGGTTCACGGCAAACTCACCGACAACCCCAACATCAAGCCGGATGATCTAGCGGCGATCACAGCCTCTTTCGGCGGCATCGGCACCAACGAGTACCGCGTCAAAGCGCTGGGTGAGTTCCCGCTGGAGGACGAAGACGGCGTAATCCCGCGTGACATCGTGGTGGAAGCCATTGAGCGCGATGTGGTGCCCACCCCCAAATACCCCGTGGTGTGGGGCTTTGATCCCAGCGGCACCGGCAAGGACCGGAGCGTGCTGATTAAGCGCCAGGACAACCTCATGATGGGTGATCCCATCGTGTACGGCACCATGCTGCCCGAGCAACTTGCAGCCCGAGTGCGCGAGGAATTCGACCGCACCCCCAAGGCCGAGCAGCCCACGGAAATCTGCGTGGATGGCATCGGCGTGGGTCACGGCATCGCTGGCCTGCTGCGCACCATGGGCCTGCCCGTGAAAGAGGTCATCGTGAGCAACAAGGCTCGCGATGCGGAGCGGTACATGAGCCTGCGCGACGAACTTTGGTTCAAGGCGCGCGAGTGGTTCGAGACCGGCAATGTGAGCATTCCGAATCACCCCGAGTTGATCCGAGAACTGTGCCTGCCCTCGTATGAGTTTCAGGGCCTCAAGCACAAGGTTCAGAGCAAGAAGGACATTCGCAAGGCTGGGCGCAAGAGCCCCGATCTCGCGGACGCTCTTTGCCTCACCTTCGCAAGTGATGCCCGCAATACTCATTACGGTAAATACGCTTGGAACAAGCCCATCACGATCAATCGTGGGTACAACATTATCTAACGAGCAAGATGCGGGAAAACCGCACACGAAAGGCACGGATGGAAGAGGAAAACACCAAGAAGCCAGCCGCAACTAAGGCGCTTAGTGAGCAGGACATCCTCAATCGCGTAAGCAAGGGCGTTCAGCACGCGCAGAATTTCACCTCAGGTGAGATCGAACAGAAGCGCGTGACTGGCCTTCAACTGTACAATCGCGATCAGTTTGCAGGCGACGAGCAGATTGTTGCACGCAGCCGATATGTCACGGACGACACGTTCGTGAATGTGGAGTGGACGCTGGCAAACCTCATGGCGCTGTTTGATGGCCAGGAGAAGGTAGTTGAGTACTCGCCAGCCGGTCCCGAGGACGAGGCGCTGGCCGAGCAGCAGACCGACGTTGTGAACTTCGTGCTTAACCAGGGCAATGCCTTCACTAAGACCATGCACGATTGGATCAAGAACGGTCTTATCGGCGGTCTCGGCATCGTCACAGCGGAATACTACAAAGAGAAGAAGTTCAAGCCCGCACAGGTGCTCCAGGGCGTTCCCAACCACCAAGCGGTGGAGTTGGAGAACAGCGAAGATCACGAAATTCTAGAGGCTGGCGAGCCTTATCCCATCCCCGGCATGGAAATGATCCCCGGCATGGAGATGCGCGACCTCAAGGTGCGCGAGAGCAAAACCGACAGCAAAGTGCGCCTAAGCGTGCTGCCACCCGAGGACTTCATCGTCAGCAAGGACGCTCATTTCGACTACCAGACCGGTGGCATTGCAGCGGACCTCCAGGGCTACAAGCGCACCCTACCGCGCGCTGAACTGTTGGAGATGGGCTACGAAGCCGAGAAGGTGAACCGCATCCCGATCAGCGGCGGTGACACCAGCGAGTACGCGCAGGAGCGCAACCGGGACCAGGGCCACACCGACGGCACCAACGACGTAGAGGACGAAGTAGACCTCTACGAGTTGTTCATGCGCATGGACATCAACGGCGACGGCGTTCGCGAGTTGGTGCGCCTCACTATTGGTGGAGGTCCAAGCAGCGGCGCGGTGCTGCTGGGCCACGAGGAAGTGGCACTGGCTCCGTTCGCGCCATTCGTGCCGTACATGATGCCCAACACCCTCAACGGCATGAGCACAGGCGATCTGGTTGGCAAGGACCAGCGCCTCAAGAGCCAGTTCATGCGAGGCATCAACGACAACCTCACTCAGGTGCTGCGCCCTCAGCGCATCGCGGACGTGGAAGGTGTCAACATCGACGACCTGCTGAATGCTGGACCGGACAGCATCATCAGGGTCAAGGACAAGGACGCTCTCAGCACCATCACCACTCCGTTCGTGGGCGGGCAGGCCTTTGGCATGATCGACCTGATCAACCAGAGCGTGGAGCACCGCACTGGAGTGGGTCCCAACCTCATGGGTGTGGACCCCACGCAGTTGCAGAACACCACGGCTACGGCCAGCAGCCAGCGTCAGACCATGAGCCAACTGCGCGTGGAGATGATCGCGCGCCTATTTGCAGAAACTGGCTACCGCTACCTGTTCCGCATGGTGACCAGCCTGCTCATCGCCAACATGGCGGACACTCAGGCTCTCACCCTCAAACTGCGCGGCAACTGGGTTCCCTATGGCACTGACCAGTGGAACCCGGACCTCGACATCAAGGCCAACATCACCTTTGGCATCACGGACAAGCCTCAGAAGCAGGCTGCGCTGAGCAACATCCTCACCCAGCAGATGGAGGCCATGAAGTTGGGCACGCCCATGACCGACATGGGCAAAATCTACAACACGCTGGCTCTGCTCACGGAATACAGCGGCTTCAAGAACGCTGAGCGCTTCTGGAACAACCCCGCCAAGCAGGGTCCAGGTGCGGGCGCGCCGCCACCGGACAAGCCCGATCCCGCTGTGCAGGCCGAGCAGGCCAAGATGCAGATGGAAGTGCAGAAGATGCAGATGGAAATGCAACTCAAGCAGCAGCAGATGGAAATGAACCTCCAGATGCAGCGTGAGCAGTTCGCGGCCAAGATGGAACTTGAGAAGTATAAATTCGAACAAGAGATGGCGATGCGTCGCGAAGAGGTTGGCGTGGAAACGCAACTCAAGGGACTTCAGATTGTCACCAAGCAGAACGCACAGCCGCAGATCCCGAACCAGAACTAAGGAGAGCCCATGGAAGACAAAGAAGCATCAATTCGCAGAGCCGAAGTCTACAAGCAGTATCACAGCGAGCCGGCATTTCGTGAGCCCTGGGACAAAGTACGCGAAGCGCTCATGGATGCGTTCCCCAAGACCGCAGCCGGTGATGCCGCCACCCGTGAGCGCATCTACCTCATGCTGGGACTGCTCACGAAGATTGATGAGTTTGTTGGCCGCACCATCGCCAGCGGTGAAATCGACAAGCGCGCTCTGGAAACCCTTGTCGAGGCACGTAAGCGAGGCATTTTCGGCCTCACGCAATAAATAGAACTAACAACAACAATCGAGGTAATCGATGTCAGACAGCAACAATCCCGCTGAGGGAACTGCAAGTCTTTCGCTGCATGACGCAGCAAGCCAGATCACTGCACTGTTCGGTAACGACGATGCTGCTGATGCTGTAAACGAGGCCGTTGAGGCTGAAGTACCATCCCACGAGGATGCAGACGCCACTGAGGTACACCCGGAAGCGGATACCGACGAGGCAGAGCACACCGAGGAGGATGCAGAGCCCGAAGAAACCGAAGCCCACGCGATTAGTGAGGATGCCGAGGTTGAGGTGAATGGAGAGCGCGTCAAGGTCAAGGACCTTAAGAGCGGCTACCTTCGCCAGTCGGACTACACGCGCAAGACCCAGGAACTGGCACAGCAGCGCCAGCACGCCGAAAGTCAGATTCGTTCCGAATACAATGCGCAGGCCACTCAGTATCTCTCCCAGGTGGAGCAGAACTTGCGTGACCACTTCCCACAGGAACCCAATTGGGTGCAGTTGGCCGAGGACAACCCGGCACAATATGCAGTCGAGCGGGAGCAGTGGAACAAGCGACTATCTGATCTCACGGCAGTGAGGCAGTTGCGCGCACAGCATGAGCAGGCCGCCCAAGCCAACAAGCAGGCAGCCATCGCTCAGGCACAGGCAGAGGCATACACAAACTTGGTGCAGTTGCACCCAGAGTTTGCCCGCACAAACGATGGCAAGGTCAGTCCAGCCAGCGCAGAATTGGTCAACTTCGCCGTTAACGAGGTGGGTTTGCCCGAAGAACTGTTGCAGGGCGTAACTGACGCAAGACTTTTCAGCATCATGTACGATGCAATGCGCTTTCGCAAGATGAAGGCTCAGGAAGGCAAGACCATCCAGAGTGTGGCAAGCAAGCCTCCGCTGGCTAAGCCTGGTGTAACCACTGGCAAGGCCACTGTAGCCCACGCCGAGCACGCAAAGCAGATGTCGCGTCTCAAGCGAACCGGCAGTGTCGAAGACGCTGCAAGCATCATCAGCAGGCTACTCTAACAAAGAAGAAGAGAGCCCAATAATAAGGAGCCAGCAAATGGCCACTCTCGTTACCAACTCGGTCGTTCACGTTCGTGAAGACCTCGCAAACGTCATCAACAACATCTCCCCCGAGGAGACTCCGGTGTACAGCCTTCTGGAGAAGAAGAAGGCCACGAACACCCGCCACGAATTCCTCACCGAGACCCTGAATGCTGCCAACGGCAACAACGCAGTGGCCGAGGGCGCTGAGTTCGTTGACACCGCAATGACCACTCCCGTGCGCCTGGGCAACTACACCCAGATCAGCCAGAAGGTGATCAACGTCTCTGGCACGCTCCAGGCCGTGAATACCGCTGGCACCAACAACGAGTTTGGTCGTCAGGTTGCCAAGGCTGGCATGGAACTCAAGCGTGACATCGAGACCTCGCTGGTTGGCAACAACCCCAGCGCTAGCGGTCCCGTGCGTAAGAGCGCAGGCATCGAGAGTTGGATCAGCACCAACGTGAGCGCTGGTACCGGCGGTGCAACACCCGGTTACGTGAGCGGCACTGTTGCTGCTCCCACCGATGGCACTCTACGTACCCTCACCGAGGCCATGTTCAAGGGCGTGATTGCCACTGCATGGACCAACGGCGGTGACGTCAAGAAGGTCATTGCTGGCCCCGCGCTCAAGCAGGCCATCTCGGGCTTCACCGGCAACGCCACCAAGTTCCAGCAGGCCAAGGACCAGACCGTGACTGCTGGTGTGGACGTGTACGTGAGCGACTTCGGTCGTCACGAGATCATCCCGCACCGCTACATGCGTTCGCGCACTGTGATCCTCTTCGACCCCAGCCTCTGGGCCATCGCTACCCTGCGCGCGATGAAGACCGAAGACCTTGCCAAGACCACCGATGCTGACCGCAAGGCCATCCTCACCGAGTGGACCCTGGAGAGCAAGAACGAACTGGGCAACGCCAAGATTGCTGACGTGCAGCCCTAATAAATAGTGGGTGCTGGGGGAGGGCTCGTTTGGGCTCTCCCCTTTTTCATACGAATTATATTTTAGGTGATTGCGTGGCGGAGAAAGTTTTGTGGGAGGATGCTCCCGATAAGCGCGTTTGGTTCATTCGTGATGGCGAAAATCTGATCATCGAGACCGAATGGAAGATTGATGCCGTACTGGATGCCAACAAGGCCAAGCAGACGGATTTCAGCCGCACCAGCAAACTTGGCGAGATGGTGCAAGTGGCCAGCATCCCCACGGGTATGTACTGGGACTGGCAGAAGCAAGGCATCCTCGATGACGATGCAGCCTTCCGGCGCCGCATTAACAGCAGCGATTTCCAGCACCTGCGCACCAATAACCTCAAGGTGTAAGCATGGCCCTGGCGAACATTCTCGAACTCAAGGCTGCGCTTGCCGACTACACCACCCGTAGCGATCTGCCCCTCAACACCCTGATCGCGCTCACGGAAGCCAAGTTCGCCAGCACGATCAAGCACCGGCTGGCTGAGCGCTACACGGAAATCCCTGTTGCCAAGGACGTGGCATCGTTCCCGCTGCCCGTGGACTTCCAAGAAGGCCGCTCACTAAAACTGAATCACCGGCCTCTCACCCTGGCCAGCATCGACAGCCTCAACGCGGAGCCCGGCGACACCGACCGCTATGCCATCGTGGGCAACACGGTTCGGCTCCAGAGCCGCCCGGCTGCGGACATCACCGTGGGCCTCACCTACTACGCCCGTGTGCCTGCGCTCACCGAGGCTGCACCCACCAACTGGCTGCTGAGCACCTTCCCCGATGTGTACCTCTACGGGGTGCTGCTGGAATACGCCATCTGGGCACAGGACCAGGACAAGCAGGCTGCCTACGGCACACTACTCGCGGCTGCTCTGGGCAACCTCAACACGGACCACGCACGCGGCTCGTTCAGCGGAAGCACGCTCCAGACACGGAGGTTCACATGAGCCTCAACGTGCCATTCGGTGAGTGGCTTCCTGACCAGCCCGCGCTCAACAATCCAGGCGTGACGCGCGCCCACAACGTGATCCCCGGTAGTGGTGCCTTCTACAAGCCATTCCCCAGCCCGCAGCAGTACTCGCCCACCACGCTGCCCAGCCGCCCCTACGCGGCTATCTCGCTGCTCGACAATGGCCGCAACGCCCACGTCTACGCGGCTGCGCGCACCAAACTGTTCACGCTGGACCCCGGCACGCAGAACTGGACCGACATCAGCAGGGCCAGCGGCTACACCACGGCAGAAATCGAGGGCTGGCGCTTCACCGAGGCCTACGGTCTCGTTGTGGGCACCAACTACAGCGACAACCCCCAGTACATCGATGCCACCAAGGGCACCCGGTTCGGGGACCTCACCACGCTGGTGAAGGCCCGATACGTGACCACGCTGCGCGACTTCGTGCTGGTGGGTAACACCTTCGATGCCTTCGACGGGGCTGTGCCCTATCGCGTTCGTTGGAGCGCCATCGGCAATCCCATGGACTGGAATTTCAGCGCCACCACGCAGGCTGACTTTCAGGACATCTTGGGCGGTGGACCCGTGCAGGCGGTGATCGGTGGCGAAGAAGGCACCATCCTGCTCAAGAGCCAGATCGTGAAAATGGTCTACGTGGGCTCGCCTGCCATCTTTGAATTCAAGACCATCTACCAGAACAAGGGCTGTGCGATCCCGCAAAGCGTGATTTCCGCAGACGGCAAAATCTTCTTCTA
This sequence comes from Methylobacterium sp. Leaf89, assembly GCF_001422215.1. Classification (NCBI taxonomy): domain Bacteria; kingdom Pseudomonadati; phylum Pseudomonadota; class Alphaproteobacteria; order Hyphomicrobiales; family Methylobacteriaceae; genus Methylobacterium; species Methylobacterium sp. Leaf89. The sequence continues at coordinate 737,257 of NZ_LMML01000029.1, forward strand.
TGGAGAAGATGGCTTCTACATGATGGAGAACGACAGGCTCAACGCCATCGGCAAAGGCAAGATTGACGCTTGGTTCAAGGCGGACAGCAACCAAGCCGGTTTCGACCGCATGACCGTGAGCATTGATCCACTCAACAAACTGGTGATCTGGCTGTACGCCAGCATCGACAGTTATGACCTCAAGCCGGATCACTTCCTGATCTTCAACTACGACACCGGCACATGGAGCACCGGCACCAGCACGGTGCAGTTCCTGTTCAACAGCCTCAGCCTTCCAGAGACACTGGCTGCGCTGGATCGCTACGGCAGCATCGAGGCTGTGCCAGCGTCGCTGGATAGCACCGTGTGGAGTGGTGGTCGTGCGTTCCTGGCTGCCATGGATGAGGGCGGCAAGGTGTACTCGTTCTCGGGTGCCAACATGCTGGCCACCATCGAGACCGGCGAATACCCCACCGCAGCCATGCTGGCCCAGCAAATCCAGGGCGTGCGCGGCGATAGGGCCTTGGTTCGTGGCGTGAGCCCCAAGGTGCACGGCCGAGCCGATGTGAGCGTGCAGGTGAGCGGCAAGGTCACCCCGCAGGCCAACACCAACTACGGCAACGGCAGCCCCATCAACATCAACGGCTGGTGCCCCCTGCGCAGCGATGCTCGCTATCACCGCTACCGCCTCACTCTTAGTGGAGGCTGGAGCCAGGCCATGGGCGTGGAGATTGACGCGGTTCCCACGGGCCTCAGGTAAATAAACGCATGAGTACTCGTGCGGATGGAACGCTCAAACAGGTGATTGACCAGAGCAATCGCCTGGAGCGCAAGATGAATATCAAGGGCGAGGTCACCCTAGCCATTAGCACCACAACTACCGTGGTCACCGTGGCGCAGGCTGGCTTTGATGCGGCAGTTTCTCTCAGTGCACGAACCGCCTCAGCGGCAGCAGAGATGGCAAGCGGTGCTTGCTATGTGAGCGCCTACGGCCCTGGCAGTTTCACCATCACGCACAGGAACCTCGCGCAAGCGGATAGAACATTTAGATACGTGGTGGCGGTTTGAACGTTAAATTTTGCAATGCTGATGGCCTTGAGGCTCTACTAGCCGATTATCTTGAGTGCCGCGAAATCCTCTTGGAGGCGCTGGCGCATGGTGATGGGCGAGTGAATGAAGCCTTGCTGCTGAGCCAACTGATCCGGGGCCACTATCAGTTGTGGCGCACCGAGAACAGCGCGGGCATCACGCAGATCAACGAAAACGTCTTCAACAAGAGCCTGTTCATTTTTCTTGCTGGCGGCGACCTCAACGAAATCGAGCACATCGCTGGACCAGTAGTTGAGCAGTGGGCAGCAGAACAAGGCTGCACCAGCATCATCCTCTGTGGTCGTCGTGGTTGGGAGCGGGCGTTGCGTCCGCTTGGATACGATTTTCAGAGCACGAATTTGATTAAGAGAATTGCAGGTTAAGCATGGGAACCCAGACACGAACCGAAACTGTTACCAGCAACCAGAAGACCGAGCCGTGGAGTGGCGCTCAGCCCTACTACGCTAGTCTGTACGCGGATGCGGAGGCTGCTCGCAAGAACGGCAGCCCCAGCCCGTACCCGAACAGCACGGTGATCGACTGGAGCAAGCCCACCCAGGACGCCTACAGCAACATGGAGGCCATTGCCCGCAACGGCAGTGCGCTCAACGGCAACGCCCAGGGTGTTGCCAACGGTGTGATGACCGGCAGTGCCTACGATGGCACGCCCAAGACCACCTACGAGAACCTACAGCAGGGCCTAAACCCCAGCGCCAACCCGTACTCCGGAATGGTCAACGCTGTTGCCAACGGCGCTCTCGCCAACGGCTTCGGTGGTACTGGCGCGCTGGCTCAGGGTGCGCAGTGGAACAACCCCGGAGTGCTGGCAACGGCACTGGCGGGTCTCAGTGCGAACAACGGCGCAACACCCGGTGCAGCGGCGCTGGCAGGCAGTGCCGGTAACAACCCCGCTGTGGGCGCGTTCGGCAGCCAGACCGGCTACACGAATAGTGGGCTTGGCCTCGCCAAGGATGCGGCTTCGCTGGCCAGCACCAACCCAGCGCTTGCGGCGTTCCAGGGTGCCAGCGGCTACACCAACGGCAGCCTGGATCAGGCTCGTGGTCTCGCGGGCACTGCTGGCAACAACCCGGCGCTTGCAGGCTTCCAGGGTGCCACCGGCTACAACAACAGCGCGCTTCCGGCTCAGCAGGCTTTTGCGTCGTACCTCGCCAACAACGGCAACCCTGCGGGCAGCATGCTCCAGAGCACAGCCAATGGCGATTACCTCAACAGCAACCCCTATATCGATCAGGCTATCAAGAACAGCAACCAGACGTTCGTGGATCAGTTCAACAACAGCATCGCGCCGGGTGTGGATAGCACCATGGCCAAGGCTGGACGACTGGGTTCCGGTGCTTACGCCAGCCTGCGCAACACCGCTGAGGAAGCCACTGCCAAAGCAATGGCCACCAACAGCGGCAACATGATGTACAACAACTACAACAGCGAGCGCACCAACCAGTTGAATGCGCAGAACGCTATTGGCAACCTGTACCAGCAGAACGTTGGCAACGTACAGAATGCGCTCAACAGCCTCAGCAGCACGGATCAGGCTCAGCAGGCAGCACGCCTCAGCGCGCTCACCGGTCTCAGCAGCACCAGCGATGCGGCCACCAAGAACGCCATCGCGGCCAACCAGAACGCGGCGAACATCGACAGCAACCAGCAGGCTCAGCGGCTCGCGGCGATCACCGGCATGGGCAACACCTCGGATGCCATCGCCAAGAACGCCATCAATGCCAGCCAGAACGTGGCCAACATCGACAGTCAGCAGCAGGCTCAGCGCCTCGCGGCAATGACCGGCCTTGGCAACTTCTCGGATAGCGCCACCAAGAACGCCATCGCTGCCAACCAGAACTACGGCAACATCAGCAACATGGAGCAGAGCCAGCGTCTGGCTGCTGCTGGCCAGTTGGGTAATCAGGCCGTGGCTCAGCAGAGCAGCAACCTGGGCTACCTCAACCAGTTGAGCGACCTCTACAAGTACGACACCACCAACCAGATTGGTGCAATGAACACTGGTGCCAACTTGGCCAACCAGGACTTTGCCAACCAACTCAGCAATGCTGGTCTCCAGTTGAACGCTGCGAATGGTCAGACCAGCGCACAGAACGCGCAGGTTGCTCAGCAGTTGCAGGCAGCGGGTATGGCTCCGGGACTACGCGCGAACGACTACGCCGACAGTCAGGCCCTGTTGGGTGTGGGTCAGGCGCAGCAGGCCCGTGATGGTGCCTTCCTGCAGGACGACATTAACAAGTGGAACGCCCAGCAGAACGCTGTTTGGACCGGCCTCATCAATCAGGCCAACATCCTCAACGGCGGCAACTTCAACAACACCAGCGGCACTCAGACCAAGCCGATCTACACCAACAACATGGCGCAGGCTACGGGAGCAATCGGCTCCATTGCTGGCCTCATGGCCAAGTAACGGGAGCATACTATGGGACTTCTCGACTTTCTCGGAATGGGCGGTGGCGCTGGCAACGGCGCTGCACCTGCTGCACCCACTGCTGGTGGCGATCAGGGCGGCTTCCTCAGCATGCTGGGTCTCAATGACCCCGAAAAGCGCAGCCGACTGGGCCAGGGCCTCATCGCGCTGGGCGGCAGCATGATGAAGGCAGGTGGACCCTCTTACACCCCCAACAACTTCCTCGGCGCGCTGGGCGAGGGCATGCAGTCGTTTTCCAAGAGTTACGGCGGCACGCAGGATGATGCGCTCAAGCGTCAGTACCTCAAGGCCCAAATCGGCAACATGGGCGCGAACACCGCGCTGCATCAGATTCAGGCGCAGCAGGCTCAGCAGCAGGCCGCTGCCCGTGCGGCCTTCAACGGCACTGTGAACCCCAACGGCGCTGGCAGCACCGCGATCAACACCACCCCTGGTGCGCCCACTCCTAGTGGGCCTGCGCTCGGTGCTCCCGCTGGTGCTCCCGGTCAGGCTCCTACACCCGCCGCTCCCGGCGCACCCATGGATATCAGGCCCCCGGCTGCACAGCCCGCCCAGGCTGCCCCAGCAGGGCCAAGGCCGCCCCAGGCTGCTCCCGGTGCTCCGGTTGCCCCTGCGGCCCCTGTGCAGGCTCCTGTGGCCCAGGCAGGCCCAGCAGCACCCCAGGCCAATGCGGGAGACGTTGGCGCTCAGATCACGGCCCGCATTGCCCAGCACAACCAGGTGGCTCGGCAGGCTCGTGCGGCTGGCTACGATGACGTGGCCAAGCAGCACAGCGAAGCAGCGCTGGCTTGGGAGAAGCAGGCTGTGAGCCAGGGCCTGTTCCTCGGTGCCGATGGCAACACGGTTCCCATGCCCGGCTATGCCGCTGGCAAGGGTCAGATTGCTCAGGCCGAGAGCGCAGCCAAGAGCGCGGGTGAACTGCCCACGAAGTTGCTGTTGCAGAACAACGAAAGCGAACTGCGCATGAAGGAGCAGGCCGCCAAGGATCAGAGTGGCGACAAGAAGACCTTCGATGACCGCGCCAAGGACATGAACAACACTTGGAACGCCAACGAGTATAACAAGAAGTTCCTCGCTGCCAGCAACATCCGTGCAGGCTTTGACCGTGCTTACAAGGACAACAGCGGCCTTGGTACGGCTCAGTTGGTGTTGGACTGGTACAAACTCAACGATCCAGGCTCTGTTGTTAGCCAGAACGAAGTCGCAACGCTGAGCGCTAAGACGCAGAGCATGCCAGAGGGCATGATCAGTGCCATCAATCAGGCCCTTACCGGCGGTGGCATGAGCCCCGAGAACAAGGAAAAGATCCTGAAGAACATGGACGGCAAGTATCAGGATCAGCGCAAGACCTACGAGAAGCAGCGCGATAACCAGCGTGCTCTTGCTGGCAAAATCGGTGGCATCGATCCCACCATGGTGGTGCCGGACCTCGCCGAACTGCACAGCCCGTGGAAGAGCCCGGCTGAAATCGAACGTGAGCAGAACGCCGCTGCTGCCGCTGCTCGTGCACCGGCCCTGGGTGGTGCTCCCGCTGCACCGGCTGGTGCGCCCGCCGCACCGCGTGCTGGTGGCGTGCCCAAGTTCAGCAGCCCCAACGATCCCGGCTTTGCCGCACTCAAGCCGGGTGACCGGTTCGAGTATAACGGACAGGTTTTCCAGAAGAACTAACTAATAAGAAAAACGAAAGGCCACACCAAGAATGGCTAAGAACATCAGCCCCAACGCACTCATGCTCTACAACAAGTTCCTAGAACTTGGTGTTGCACCCGGTACTGCTGCGGGTGCGGTGGGCTCAATGATTGGTGAGAGTGGCGAGAAACTGAACCCCAACGCGATCAACCCCGGTGATGGTCGCGACGGCAGCGACAGCATCGGCATGGGGCAGTGGAACCAGGGTCGAGCAACGGCCCTGCGTCGCACTGCTGAGAGCATGGGCACGTCGTGGAATGACCCGCGCGCTCAGATCAGCCACATTGGCAACGAACTCAACGGCAGCCACAAGCATGTGCTCAAGGCGCTGCTGAACGCTGGCGATGACGTGCGAGCGGGTAACGACATCTGGACCAAGCAGTACGAGGTTCCTGCCAACGCCAACGCGGTGGCTCGTGCTCGACTGGGTGATGGCATCCGCTTCGCCGGTCAGATGGGAACGATTAGCCCCGAGCAGATCGCGGCGATCACCGCGCAGAACGCGCAGGCTCCTGTAGGCGAGCCGCCCCGTAGTCGTGGCTCCGCTGCTGGTCCCGCTCCATCGGTTCAGCAGATCACCCAGAGCGCTGGCAACTTCGGTCTGCCCCCGGATGCACTGGGCGGCATGATCGCCCTCGGAGGTCCCGCAAAGAGCGAAGCCCAGGCAGCCCCTGTGCAGTTGGCCAGCGCGGACAAGGCCCAGGCCGACGCACTCACCATGCGTGCCCTCGGTGGTGCCATCCCGGCTTCACCCGTGGCTCCTGCTGCACCCATCGCGCCCGTGGCTGCGCCAGTGCAGACCGCACAGGTGATCGGCAGCACCCCCGGTAGCCAGGGCAATCCATTCGGTGCCCTCGCCACTCCGGTGCAAGATGCTGCACCCGCCCAGGCTGCACCGCCCGCGACTAGTGAGGCCGCCAATCCATTCGGTGCGCTGGCCACTCCCGTGCAGAACACCTCACCCCAGTCCAAGCCCGCTGCGGCACCCGAGTTCAAGTGGAACGACAAGGCTGAGGCTCCGCCCAGCGTGCGATTCGAGGTGGATGCGCTGAGCAAGCCAGAGGATCAGTTGGCCGCGCTGCGCAAGCACTATCCCACGGCAACGCCCTACCAGGGAGACAACTTCCAGTACCAGAACGAAAAGGGCGAATGGCAGAAGTACAACAACCCAGGCTGGATGCCATCGCTGGGTGATATCGCAGGCGCTGCGCCCATGTTCGCCGAAATGATCGGCGGTGGTCTCGGTGCTGCTGGCGGTGCCTTTGCAGGTGCTGCGGCTGGCCCAGGTGCTCCCGTTGCAGTGCCAGCGGGTGCCATGGCCGGTGCCGCCGCTGGTGGTACTGCCGCGCGCGAGGCGGCTCAGCGCGGTATCAACTGGTGGTACGGCAACAACGACACCCGAAGCACAGGCGAGCAGTTGTCGGATGCGGCGATCACCGCAGGTGCCAACGCGGTTGGTGAGGGTGCGGGTCGTGCCCTCATCGGTGGTGCCAAGTACGCCGGACGCAGCCTAGGTTTCGGTACGCCAGAAGCAGCCGCAGCCGTAACGGACATGCGCGCTATCGGCATGGAGCCCACCGTGGGCATGGTCACCGGCAATGCTCCCACCCAGTACGTGGAGCGCGGCGTGAGTGCCGTGCCGGTGCTAGGCGGTCAGTTGGGCAAGGCAGGCACCAACGCGGCCGAGCGCATGGCAGCGGAGAATGACCGCATCGTCAGTGGCATCGCCAGCAGCACCAATCCTCAGGCCACACCGGGCACGGCTCAGGAGGTAGGCAATGCGCTCAAGGGCGCAGCCGGCGATGCTGAAACCCGTTTCCAGCAGGCAGCCAACCAACAGTATGGCGCAGTAGGTGCACTCACCGGCAACACCCCCGTGCCAGGCAACAGCATGGCCAACCTCGGCTTCGAACTGGCCCAGGAGCACGCCAACATCAGCGCGTTTGGTCGCGAGACTTATGGGGGTGAATTGGGCGCGGCCATGCGCCGGGTGCGCGCGATCAACGAGGACATTGGCAACGGTGCCACCTTCGACACCATCAAGCGTGCCCGTACCGAAGTGGGCAAGATGCAGCATGCCAGCACCAACCATGCTGAGCAGGGCTATCTTGGCCGCATGTACGACGCCCTCACCACGGAGATGGGTGCCACAGCGGATGCAGCCGGCAACGGCGCTCGCACCGCCTGGAGCGAGGCAGATGCGGCTTACCGGGCCGGTGTAGCCAAGGGCAGCCCCACCAACGTCAAGGAAAACCTTGCACCTGTGCTCACCGCTAAGGTGGACGAGGACGTGCTTACGAACATGCTCAAGAACAGCGAGAAGGGTGGTAGCAGGATCGCTGCTGCTCGCCGGCAGATTGTTCAGGGCCAGGGCAACGAAGCCTGGGACCAGTTCACCGCTGCCACGGTGGAGCGCTTGGGCAACCCCAAGGGCGACGGGTTTTCGAGCACCCAGTTCCTCAAGGGCTGGAACGGCCTGAGCACGGAGGCCAAGGCAGCGCTGTTCGATGGCACGGCCAACGAAGCCTACCGCGCTGACCTAGACCGCTTGGCACGTATCGCTGGCAACATGCGCAATTACGGAAAGAGCGTGAACGGTAGCAACACCAGCAACATCGAGACGGTGAAGGCTGGACTGGCCGGTATCGGCGCTATCGGTGGTGCAGCAATGACCGGCAAAGCCGCGCTGGCACTGGGCAACATCGCAACAGCCGCTGCCGGTGGCGTGGCCACCAAGGCAGCAGACTTCCTCCTCACCAGTCCCACGGTGGTGAGCATCGTGGCGGGACTGCCGCGCGCTCAGGTGCAGCGCGGTGGTGTTGCTCGGAGCGTACAGGCTCTCATGGACTACGCTGCAACACCGGGACTGGCAGCCACAGAGCGTGAAGCAGTGGCCAACCTCGCGCGTAACATCGCTCAAGCAGACGAGAAGAAGAAGAAATAATCAAATCCGAGGAATCACGATAAATACGCGAGCCTCCAACAATAACAAGAAACGGTGAAAGATGGCAGATCTAACTAACTCCAGTTGGAGCGAAGCAGACAGCAGCAATACTCAACCCGCTCCCAGCGGCTTTCCCAGCGGCATTCTGCCATCTCAGGTCGGCGGCGTGGTTCGTGCGCTCATGGGCGCTACCAAGCGCTCGTTTGACCGCAGCAACGCCATGGTATCGAGCACGGGATCGGCAAACGCTTACGTGCTCACCTACCCGCAGGTGCCCGAGGGCTATGTGAAGGGCGAGGTTTATCGCTTCTTCGCCAACGCCACCAACACGGGCGCTGCAACAATCAACATCAACGGCCTTGGCAGCCGCAGCATCCTGCGCGCGGATGGCACCGCGCTGAGCGCAGGCGAAATCGTGCTCGGTCAGGTGGTTACGGTGGTTTGCGATGGCGCAAACTTCCTGCACCAGAGCGTGGGCAGCAGGTTCTTCAAGGACAGCGTGAGCATCATCAAGGATGGCGATGCCATCCTCACCCTGGAAGACACGGGCGCACCCGCAACCACATACCGCAGCAAGAACATCTACAGCAGCCGCAATGTAAATGGTGGCAATGACTGGCTGTTCCGTTCGCGCAGGCCCAGTGATGGAGCCATTGAGGATTTCTACCTCAAGAGCGGACAGGGCGGCATCATCTACACCACCGGCAACTTCAATCCTGACCTCAAGGCCAGCCTCAACGCCAACGTGTCGTTCAACCGCGTAGTGGTGAGTGAGAACGGAACCGGCAACAGCCTCCAGATTGGCAATGACGCCGCGATGGGTGATGTCGATGTGGCCAACACCATCGGTGTGCGCGGCCTACAGGACGGCAATCAGGCGTTCCTCAAGATGGGTGCAAGCACCCGCTTCGGTTACGATGGCGGCAACTGGATCGCTGGTGGCGGTGGCAACCTCTTCATCCAGCCCGGTGCTGGCGGCAGTTACGGAGTGTGGCACAGCGGCAATTTCACCCCGGACAGTAAGGCATCGCTGAACGCTCAGGTGCGATTCAACGGAATCTGGCCCAGCAGCAGCGAGGCCTACTTTTATTCGGACGGCGGAAGCAACAACATCCGTTTCCGTGCAGGCGCAGGCCCGAACTACAAATACATGGGCCTCAACGACGACGGCACGTTGCAGATTTTCCAGGGTGGCGTCGAAGCGGCTGGTGATGTGCATGCCACGGGCGCAGTGCGCGCCAACGGTCGCGTCATCGTTGGTGAGGGCCAGACCAACTCCTTCATCGAGATGCGCGATACCGATGAAGGCACGCGCTTCATTCACAACAACAGCAACCTCATCGGCTTCCTCGGCAAGGGAGGCGACTGGATTTTCCGCGTCGATGACAACGGCAGTGTCTGGACGAAGCAGTTCGGTGATCTCAACACCCGCATCGAGACCCGCGCAGCAGACTTCGCCAACGACAGGGCTGGTTATCGCGTTGCCAAGACAGGCGACACCATGACGGGTGATCTACAGATCACCAAGACCTACCCGATGACCCGCTACCTCTACCCGGGTGTGCGCGACCTTGCATGGCAGGTTCGTGAGAACGGCGGCATGTATCTGTGGGATTACACAGCCAACAACTGGAACATTTTCATCGGTCCCAGCGGCGAGGTGCAGACCCGTCAGTTGGGCGACCTAAACAACCGCATCGAAGGCAGGGCTTCCGCCTTTGCTAATGAGCGTGTTGCCAAGACCGGCGACACGATGACTGGTGATCTGCAACTCCAGAAGGCTTACCCGAACCTTCGACTGCACTATCCGGGTGTGAAGATTTGGGACCTGCATGTTCGCGAGAATGGTTACCTCTACTTCGCGCAGGACGGCTTGCAGAAATTCGATGTGTACATGGCAACGGACGGCAACATCGCCGCATCCGCTTGGGGTGGCGTCTGGCTAACCGACCACATCAACAACCGCGCTTCTGCCTACGCCAACACTCGTCAAGCCAACCTCGGCTTCACCCCGGTTCGCCAAGGCGGTGGTGCATACCAGCAGGGCAACACGGTTTACCTGGGCTGGGATGGTACTGCTCTGCGCGCTCAGGTGGACAGCAGCGACCTCGAACGTATCGTCACTCGCAGTTGGCTCAACCCACTCAACGACATTCGCATGGCCTATGCGGGCGATCTGAACTCGACATGGAACGACGGTGCGCTCAACTTCGCCGAACCCTATGGTGGCGCATGTGTCACCACAATGAACTGGATTGGTCAGGGTGGACTTGGCTCGCACGTCGCGGGTGCACGCTGGAGGTACATTCAGAAGCAGGACAGTTACGGAAATTGGTACACAGTGGGGTACGCATAATATGACTTATACTATCGTGGATCACGGCAATTGGGTGCCGTACACAAAGGAAGCAACGCTGAGCCCAGAGGGTTTTCCTCTGGTGCCAGCAGGCACCATCTTCTGCAAGCGCGAGAGTGATGGCGTGGATTGGTACGAGTACAGCCGTGCCGAGGGCACATTCCAGCCGGGCAGCGTGATGATTGCCTGCCTGCCCACCAACCTCGGTCTCATCACACAGGGCGTGTTTGCGCTCGAAAACATCCAGAAGATGTTCCCTCAGAACCAGAGGCTCATCGAGGTTCAGGGTTGGGAAGGCGAAAAGCCTCATAACGTGTTCGCCAACAAGGTGTACGATCCCGTAGGGGACACGTTCTCGGATATCGTGCTGCCAGCAGCACCCGTGATCACCTACAAAAAGGACATCTGGGTGAGGGCCACCGACGCAGAGGCCGACATCATCGATCAGGTGCTGAGCCAGCAGACCACGCGCAAGCAGAAGATTTACGCGGAGGCGCAGTATCTGGACCACGCGGACCCACTATTCGCGGAACTTTATGCGGGCTTCGTGCAGGCGTTTGGAACGCAAAGAGCCGACCAATTGCTGGCCGGCTCCTCGGATTGACGCAGAGTTAAATGCTATGCGCGGCTGAGCAGTTTGTTTAGCGCTGCTCGCCGCGCATTGTCTCCCTCGGCAGTGATGCCATCCGTTGTGAACATGCTGGGATCGATCCCGCCTTCGCTACGTGAACCCACATGCGGTAACAGGTCGACGCTGGCGAGGAATTCACCAGTCTGGAACCGGTAAGCCCGTAGGCCACCCAGCACGATGATCGTGACCACCTGGGTGTCTCCATCGAAGTTGATGAAGTCGATAAAATCCCGCAGCGCTGAGTTCACTTTGGCTCGCAGTTGGTATCGTGTGGGCTGATCAGCCTGCTCCCATTCCGCCCTCAGTTGCTCGATCTCATCCTCTATCCGCGTGCCTTCGCTGAGTTCGGCCTGCACCTTGTTGCGGCTGTGTTCGAGGTCTTCCAAGCGCTCCTGCTGCTCGTTGCGCTCAGCGAGGCGGGCTTTGGCCTTCTCCCTCGCGGCTTTGCGGAATGCGGGATCGTCCTCTTCCTCCAACTCCTGCATGAGATTGCGCACAAGGCGGTCCAATTTCTCGATGCTGAGGCGGGCTTGCGCGATGTCCTCGTCAATCTGCTTGAGCGGGTCGTCGCCTCGGCGGGATCGCATCACATCGCTGAGTTGAAATTCCCGCACCTTGTCTAGCACTGCTGGCTCTAGGTCGGCGTAGGCAAAGCGAGTGGCGTTGGTGCAGCCCTTTTTGCGCATGTTGCTCAGGCAACGCAGGTGCTGCTTGGCTCCCTGAGACTTGCTGCCGGTGCTCATCACCATGCTGCCGCCGCATCGCTGGCAGAGACACAGGCCGCTGAAGATGTTGCTGAACAGCGTGCCTTTGCGCCCTCCGATGAAGGGCCTTTTGAAACGACGAGCCTGTGCCCGAGTGAACAGCGTGGCATCCACTGCTGCTGGGAAATAGTCCGGGATGGGGTCGCCCGCTGGCAACCGTGTTCGCCCCTCCATGCGATGGGGCTGAAACTCTCCAAGGGCAACGCGACTGTTGAGAATGTTGCTTACGCTGCTGTTGTACCAACCCTTGGCTGGCGTCAGGGTGGGCGTGCCATCCTGATTGAAGCGCTGAGCAATGGCCATCTGTCCCAGCCCATCAGCGGTGAGTTCGAAGATGCGGCGCACCGTTTCCGCATGCTCGTTCAACTCGAACAGGTAGTCGCCCCTGCCGCGCTTGGTGGCAGTGATCCAACTCGGAGTGAGGATGCTGAGCCCTCGGCCATCCTTGGCAGCAGCAACCCTGGCCACGTAGGATTGGCTTACCCGCTCGCTCTTGCGTTGGCTCTCCTCATGGGCTCGCGCCATGATGGTGAGCGAGATAATGAGTTTGCTCCAATCGTTTCCCACGCTCTCCTGGCTGTAGGACTGGTTGTCCGCGAGCGTCACGATGGTGATGCCGCTTCGGATCACCTCAAGGAACAGGCCCAGCGCCTCAAGCACCTGATCGCGGCTTAGCCGGTCAAGGCTTTCCACCAGAAGGTAACTTCCTCGGCGTACCTCTCCGGTGTTCACCATTTCGAGGAAGCGGCCCAGCGCTCCCTCCTTGCGGTTTTTGCCCTTCCAAGCGCTCACGCCGATGTCGCGCAGGCTCTCATCCAGCACCACTCCGTGCTGTTCGGCCCATTGCCTCGAAAACTCTAACTGGCGTCTGAGACTGTCACCACGGATCTGCTGATCCGTACTCATGCGTATGTACGAGTATGCAGTGGGCATGTGCATGCATCCTTAGGTAGCGAAATCGCCAAATAAATGCAAGCGCGCAGCAACCGGCACGGTTAATGGGGCGTCAACGCGGAGCGGGACACATCGGCCAAAGCCAAGGGGTCGCCATCCGACCACAATCGCTGTCCATAGGCGGACGACCGTGGCGCCGCACGCGCACGCGATCTCACGAGAAGGATACGGGCCAGTATGGCTCCAGCAGACAGCGCCCAGGCCTTGCGCCCCGCCTCGATCCCCGCGGATTCGACGCTCTCGCCGGCGGTCGCCTCCGCCCTGCGGACGATCGAGACCGAACGCGACGGGCTCGCCTGCTTGATGGAGTCCATCGGCAATGGGCTCGGCGCGGCGTTCACCGATGCGGTGTCGCGCATCGCCCGCGCCAAGGGACGCGCCATCCTCACGGGCATGGGCAAATCGGGCCATATCGGTCGCAAGATCGCTGCGACGCTGGCCTCGACCGGGACGCCCGCCCTGTACGTTCACCCCGCCGAGGCCAGCCATGGCGATCTGGGCATGATCCAGCCCGAAGACGTCGTGGTGGCGCTATCCTGGTCGGGCGAGACGACGGAGCTGGCCGACATCATCGGTTATGCCCGTCGCTACCGCGTCGGCCTGATCGCCATCACATCCAACAGTTCATCGACCCTGGGCCGCGAAGCCGACATCTGCCTGACCCTCCCGAAGGCGCGCGAGGCCTGTCCGAATGGCTTGGCCCCGACGACGTCCACGGCGATGCAGCTCGCCCTCGGCGATGCGCTCTCCATTGCGCTCCTCGAAGCACGCGGCTTCTCCGCGCGGGAATTCAGCATCTATCACCCGGGCGGTCGCCTCGGGGCCTCGCTGCGTCAGGTTCGCGAGGTGATGCATACCGGATCTCAGTTGCCGGTGGTCCCATGCGGGACCCCGATGCGCGCGGCCATCGCCGAGATCGATGCGAAGGGGTTCGGCTCGGTGGTCGTGGTGGACGCCGATGGACGCCTCGCGGGTATCCTCACGGACGGCGATCTACGCCGCAACGTCTTCCGCACGGATCTCGATAGCCTCGCGGTGGAGGCGCTGATGAGCGGCAAGCCACGGACGGTCGCCCCCGAAACGTTGCTCGCGAAGGCCCTGGAAATTCAGGAATCGATGAAGATCACGGCGCTGATCGTCGTCGAGGACGATCGCCCGGTCGGGCTCGTGCACTACCACGATCTGCTCCGCTCAGGCGTCGCCTGAGCCTTCAGAGGCGGCGCTCGAGCCAGCGCTGGACCGGTTTCCAGCCCGGGATCCACTTGGATCGCCATCGCGCCGCGTCCTCGGCGGCATCGCGGGCCTCGAGGCTGTCGAAGGCATGCGCGCGCTCCAGCATCTCGGCAGCGACCGCTAGTGGGTCCGGGATCGACCACCCGAAATGAAAGCCGGGCTCCTCTTCGATCATGCTCCCCGGAACGAAGTAGTACCGCGCCTGCGTGCCATTGAGCGCATCGAGCAGGGGATAGTTGGCGTGGACTGGAGGCGTCCAGTTCAACGCTAGGATCCGGCGGTTCGGCGCCGCGAAGACGGCCGTGTGAAACGCCGAGCCTGCCGTTCCAAGAACCATTTTCCGTTCCGAAAGCAGACGAACCAACTCAGGAAACCGCAGGGTCTCCGGGAAAACGATGTCCACCCCCTGCCGCGCCAGACGCTCGCACAGCACATCCTCGTTGCGCAGGCGCGAGATCCCCGATGCCAATCTTGCTTTCGACAGGTAGACCGGCCGCGTTTCCCGATCGACAGCGACTGGGTCGTAGAACGCCTCGCCGGTATAGTGCGTGAGCGTGCCGTAGATCGCATGGGTGAAGTCCTGCTCCTTTACGCTCGGCTCCGGAACCAGCAGCTTCGGGATCCGCGTCACGTTCTGGAAGGTCACGAGGTCTGCGATGGTCAGATCGAAGCGGGCGAGAATGTCGGCGAGGAACGGTAGCGTCGCCCATTTCGCGTGCAGCGCATCCAGAGGTCCTTCAGCGTAGCAGAGGAGGCGTGGCTTCGGTCCCCTCCAGGTGAGGAGTGGCCAGAGGCGCGCGAAGGTGCCGAGGAGGAAATGGCCGTAATGGGTGATCAGCGGACCGATGAAGAGAGTCGGGCGATCGTCCGCCTCGTCCACGACGTCCGTCAGCATGGGATTGGCGCCAAATTCGATGATGGTGCCATCAGCATCGCACAGCGCCCAACTCCCGTCTGGGGTCGCCGGCTGATACACGGCGTTGGTCACCGCACGCAGTCCCGGAAGTGTATCGCGCTGTTCGGTCCGTCCCCATACGGTGCGGCAGCGCTGCAGCTTGGCCTTCACGCGCGGACAAGCCCCTCGAAAGAGAACCGTAAGGTCTTCATACCGTCGACCTTGTCGTCACCCTCGTGAGCGTGCGTCGAATCGGCAGCGGGTGTGGCACGAACCAACGTTTCCATCATGGCCTTTCGGCTGTGTCCGAGGGCACCTATAGTTTCCTCCGCATGTCCACGCCACCTCGCCCCGTCCGTCGCCTCGATCCGATCCTCGTCGACCGTATCGCTGCGGGCGAGGTCGTTGAGCGGCCTGCCTCAGCGGTCAAGGAACTCGTCGAGAACGCGATCGATGCTGGCGCACGCAGTATCGAGGTCACGATCGAACGAGGCGGCCGACGCTTGATCCGCGTGGTCGATGACGGCGCGGGCATGGATGCAGATGATCTTGCGCTCGCCGTAGAGCGACACGCCACCTCGAAGCTTCCAGGGGGAGACCTTACCCGCATCGAAACGCTGGGCTTTCGTGGCGAGGCCCTACCCTCCATCGGCGCGGTCGCGCGCCTGACTCTTACTAGTCGCACGGCCAAGGCCGAAATGGGTGTCACCCTTACGGTCGATGCGGGCATCAAGGGCGAAGTCCGCCCGGCACCGAGCGCGCGCGGCACGCGCATCGAGGTGTCCGATCTGTTCGCGGCCACACCTGCGCGACTGAAATTCTTGAAGTCCGACCGGGCCGAAACGGCGGCGATCGGCGACATCCTGCGCCGCCTCGCGGTGGCGCAGCCCGAAATTCGACTTGTCCTGCGATCGGAGAGTGGGACGCCGCTCATCTTCGCGGCCGAGACAGAAACGGGTTCTTCCGCAACCCTTCGGCGCCTGACTGGGATCTTCGGCACCGACTTCGGATCGAATTCGCTAGCCCTCGACATGGCCCGCGAGGGCTTCGCGCTTGCGGGTCATATCGGCCTGCCGAGCTTCCATCGGGGTGCTGCCAGCCAGATCCATTTCACCGTCAATGGCCGGCCAGTCCGTGACCGCCTACTGCTCGGCGCAGTCCGGGGCGCCTATGCCGATTCCATGAGTTCCGACCGCCACCCGGTTCTCGCGCTGGCGATCCTGTGCGATCCGTCGCTGGTGGACGTGAACGTGCATCCGGCCAAGACCGAAGTCCGCTTTCGCGATCCCGGCCTGGTCCGGAGCCTGATCGTCAGCGCGATTCACGAGACTCTCCGTCAAGCCGGCCTGCGTGGCTCCACCACGGGCGCTGCCCGCACGTTGGACGCCTTGCGGCCGACCGGTCTCGCCGTTCATTCGGGCACCAATGCCTATCCGATCCCCTCACTGAACCGACCGGGCTCGGTGCCGTCCATTGCTGCGCCCTATCCCTACCGCCAGGCGGTTCCGCGCTCGCCGGCGCTCACCGGATTGGCCGAGGCGCCCCAGGCCCGCTTCGCGCATGATTTCGCCCCCCCGGCGGCGGATCTGCGCCCAGGGGTGGAGCCAGCGGACGAACAGGCGCACCCCCTTGGAGCGGCGCGGGCTCAGTTGCACGAGACCTACATCGTCGCCCAGACGGCCGATGGTCTCGTCCTCGTCGATCAGCATGCCGCCCACGAGCGCCTGGTATACGAACGGCTGAAACGCGAACGCGCACGGGGCGGCATCGCCCGTCAGGGCCTGCTGATTCCCGACGTGGTGGAGATGGCTCCCGGCGAGGCGGAGCGCCTCGTCGCCGCGGCCCCCGATCTCGACCGCCTGGGCCTCACGCTCGAGCCGTTCGGCTCGGGCGCCGTCCTCGTGCGGGAGGTACCAGCCGCTCTCGCCGGCGCCTCGATCCGGACCCTCGTCACTGATATCCTCGATGCGCTCAGCCAGAGTGGTCTCGAAGACGAAAGCCCCGATGGCACCGACGCGGGTGCAGGCCCCCTCGGCCGGCGCCTGGACGCGATCCTGTCGCGGATGAGTTGCCACGGCTCGATCCGAGCGGGCCGGCGCCTTCACCCAGAGGAAATGAACGCGCTCCTGCGCGAGATGGAAGCGACGCCGCTCGCCGGCACCTGCAACCATGGCCGCCCGACCTTCGTGGAGTTGAAGCTCCACGACATCGAGCGGCTCTTCGGACGGCGCTAGGCCGCCGGCAGGTCGGAGGCGGCCTTCAGAGCACCGTCGAGGGCCTTCTGGCGAGCGTCCGGACCGAGTGCGATGCCCTCGGCGACGATGATCTCCGGGTTCGTGATGCCGATGAAACCCAGAACCACGCGCAGGTAGGTCTCGGCATGCTCCGCCGCCGCGTTCGGTGTTCCCGCTCCGTAAAGACCGCCCCGAGCAACGGCCACGATGACCCGCTTCTGCGGAACGAGGCCGACGGCGCCGCTCTCGGTGTACTTGAAGGTCTGGCCCGCCACGAGGATACGATCGATCCAGGCCTTCAGCTGCGACGAGATCGTGAAGTTATACAGAGGCGCGCCGATCACCACGATGTCGGCGGCGAGGAATTCGGCAAGCACGAAACGGCCGAGCTCGACGTCGTGCTGGATATCAGGGGTGTTCGTCGCGTTCGGCTGGTGGCCTGCTAGGTAGGCACCCGAGAGGTGCGGAATCGGCGTCGCGGCGAGATCGCGGTAGGTGACGTCGAGGCCCGGTGTCCCCGCCGTCAGATGCGTGACGATCGCAGCCGAAATCGCGCGGCTAACCGAATGATCCCCCAGAATGCTTCCGTCGACGTGCAGGAGTTTCATCTTCGATCCCCGGTATCAGAAGTGTACCGAGGCGGTATAGAGAACCAGATGCGCTCCCGCGCAAGGAGGCACATTCGTGGAACTGGGGCACAACGAGGGAACCGCGACGATCGCACAGCACAACCCGGGCGATTGCCGGGTCGTCGGCACAGTCCTGTCGCGGATCGGCGACAAGTGGTCGATCCTCGTGGTGATGATGCTGACGGATGGGCCGCGGCGCTTCAACGAACTGAAGCGCCTGGTCGGGGGCGTCTCGCAGCGGATGCTGACCTTCACCCTCCGGGGCCTCGAGCGCGACGGCTTGGTCTCACGGACCGTGTATCCCACTATTCCGCCGCGGGTGGAGTATGAACTTACGGATCTCGGGCGATCGCTGCAGGTCCCCGTTCAGGCCCTGGGGGCCTGGGCATTCTCGAATCTTCCGGCGATCCAGGAGGCGCGCAGTCGCTTCGATGAAGGCCGACCGAATTGAAGGCAGGATATTATCTCACGTCCAGTAAAGGATACGAGCCGGCAAGGTGCGCTGGATCTCTCCCGTCAGCCAAGAACGCATGGACTGCATCAGATCTCGCGGAAAGACGTACTTCACCGATCCGAATTTCGTCAGCTTGCGACTTCGTTCCGTCTCCGTCATCGGGAGATTCGAACCGGGATACCACCTTTGCAGAACGCTTTTCGAACCGGGCGTGAAGCGATGGGTGATGAGTTCAACGGTGAGATCGAGGCCCTTCACGCCCGACAGCGCCGCGGCGACATCCCGTATCAAGCCGGCATAGGCGTCCTGCCAGTTCGGGACCGGCAGGATCGGCGCGATGGTGAGGCCGACCGGATAGCCGG
Source organism: Methylobacterium sp. Leaf89 (assembly GCF_001422215.1). Classification (NCBI taxonomy): domain Bacteria; kingdom Pseudomonadati; phylum Pseudomonadota; class Alphaproteobacteria; order Hyphomicrobiales; family Methylobacteriaceae; genus Methylobacterium; species Methylobacterium sp. Leaf89. The sequence goes on from NZ_LMML01000029.1 coordinate 755,919, forward strand.
CCTCCGCGACCTCCCGGAGGGCCGCCAGGCGCGCATCCAAACTCGCCGTTCCCCCCTCGTAGCGAGCGGCCGAGCGCGCATTCACGGAGAACCGGATGCGGGTACGCCGGTTGTGGGCAAGGCCGAGCAAGGGCTGCACGGCCGCGAACTTGGTGGTGAAGCGAAGTTGGACCGGTGCGTCCCAGGCGCCGAAGCGGGTGATGGCGGCCGAGAGCGAGCCGGTGAGATGTTCGATGCCGAGGGGATCGGTGTAGCACGAGGCTTCGAAGGTGGTGCCTTCCTGGGCGCGGTCAGCCTGGGTCGAGGTGATGGCGCCCTGGCCGAGATAGGCCGGCAGGTTGTCGAGGATCGCGTCGAGGTTCGCGTAGGCCCGCGTCACCGGGGGGCCCGAGAGAGAGCCCGCCAGATAGCAGTACTGGCAATGGGCCGGGCAGCCCTCGGCGAGGTCGAAGCGCCAGTCGGCGCTCGGGGGAATCGGCTGGAGTTTCAGCTTGGTCGGTGGGGCGACGACGATGGCGAGGGTCGCCTTCGCCGCGCGATACGCGATCCGTGGGTCCGGATTTCGTAAGCCCGTCAGACGGTTGGCGGCCAAGCGCTCGACCGGTAACCCGAGGGCCTCGGCGCGGGCCACCATCGCGCGGCCGTGCGCGTGCTCCAGGGCGGCCGGGGTGACGAGGACGCGGCGCGGTCGCCAGAGGCGGGACGGGCGCGGGTCGGAGGCGGGCTCGGACGCGACCGGATCGATCTCGGCGGCGTCGGTTCGGGGTTCGGCGAGGACCATACCGGAGGAACGCGCCCGGGTGCCGCGGGGGTCCGCCGCGCGCGCGTCGGTCGCGCCGGTATACCACGCAGCTCGCGTCGAGGTCGCGCGTCAGGCGGCGTAGCGCGCGTAGGCGAGGGCGGTGTCGCCGTAGACCCGGCGCTCCAGCTCGGTGAATCCGGGCGGCAGGGCGACGTGGACACTCGCGGATTCCTCGACGACCGCGAGGGCGCCGGGAGCGAGCCAGCCGCCGGTGGCCGCGCTGGCCAGGGCGGCCGGAGCGAGGTCGCGGTGGTAGGGCGGGTCGCAGAACACGAGGGAGTAGGTACCGCTGGTGCCGGCCGGGCCGAGTCGGGTGGCGTCGCGCCGGAACAGGCGGGTCGCCCCTTCGGCACCGAAGGATTCGATGTTCTCCCGAATCAGGGCGCGGGCCTCGGCGCCCTCGTCGACCAGGAGGGCGTAGGCCGCACCGCGCGACAGGGCTTCGAAGCTCAGCGCCCCGGTGCCGGCGAACAGGTCGAGGACCCGGGCCCCGGCGACGGCATCGTCATAGGCGTGCGCGAGGACGTTGAAGAGTGCCTCGCGGAGCCGGTCCGAGGTGGGCCGGATCGCGTCGGTCTTCGGGGTTGCGAGGCGGCGACCGCGGTGATCGCCGCCGACGATCCTCACCGGCCGCCACCGCGGGGCGGACGGGCGCCGCCGGGCTTGCCGCCACCGGAGCCGCCGCGGCTGAAACCGCCGGGCTTGCCACCGGGCTTGCTGAAACCGCCGGGTTTGCCACCGGCCTTGAAACCGCCGCCGGGCTTGCCGGCCCCCTTGAAGCCGCTGCGCTCGCCGTCCGGGCGGGTGCCCTTGAAGCCGCTGCGCTCGCCGTCCGGGCGAGTGCCCTTGTAGCCACCGCGCTCGCCGTCCGGGCGGGTGCCCTTGAAGCCGCCACGGTCGCCGCCGGGGCGGTCGTTGCCACGGAAGCCGCTGGGCTTGTCGCCCCGGAAGCCGTCGCGGCGGTCGTCCCGGGCCGGCGCGCCGCGGGAGGCCGGACGGGCGCCACGGTCGTCGCCGCCCTCGGCGCGATTCGCGTTGCCGCGGAAGGGGCCGCGGGGGCGGTCCTCGCTCCCGCGCGGGGGACCACGGCGCTCGGCACCGTCCTGCGAGCGGAAGTTCCCGCGCGGACGGTCGTCGTCCCGGCGCGGCGGCCGGCCTTCGCCGCCGAAGCCGCGAGCGGGCCGGTCACCGGCGGGGCGAGACTCCGAGGCACGGTCGTCGGCCTGCCGAAACGGGCGGCCCTGGGCCTCGGCGCGGGGGAAGCGGCCCTCGCGGGGGGCGGCCTCGTCCCCGCGACGGCGCACGGCGCTGTCGCGGCGATGCGGCTCGGCGGCCGGTTCCTGCGGGCTCGACTTCAGGCGCTCCACGAGGACACGGCGCTCGCCGGTGCTGATGGCGCCGACGCGCACGCGTCCCCGGGCGGCGGCCGTCTCGCGCTCGACCTTCGGGTCGGCTCCCCGGCGCGGGATCTTGACCCGCCGGGTCCCATCCTCAGTTTTGGCCTCGTCCTCGGCGCGCCAGACGGAGCGGCGCGGACCGGCGCTGTTGCCGCCGGTGGGCACGCGGGCGGGCTTGGCCGGCGCCATCGGGCGGCCGCCGCCGCGCGGCCCCTCGTCGTCGGTACCCCGGGTGTCGCGGCGCTGGGCGGCCGAGGCGCTGCGGGCGGGCTGCTTGGCCTGCTGCTTCGGCGAGCCGAAGGGCGCGATCGGCTCGCGCACCGGGCTCTCGAAATCGACGCCGGCCTGTTCCGAGAGGGCCGGACCGAGCTGTTCCTTCAGCACCTTGGTCCGGATCTCCTCCGCCAGGCCCGCTTCGAGGTCGCCGAGCTGGAACGGCCCGAACGAGAGGCGGATCAGCCGGTTCACCGCGAGCCCGAGATGCTCGAGGATGCGTTTGACCTCGCGGTTCTTGCCCTCGCGCAGGCCGAGGGTGATCCAGAGGTTGTCGCCGGACGCCCGGTCCAGGGTCGCCTCCACCGGACCGTAATCCATGCCGTCGATGGTCACGCCCCGGCGCAGCTTGTCGAGCTCGGCCTGGGTGGTGTCGCCATGGGCGCGCACGCGGTAGCGGCGCAGCCAGCCGGTATCCGGATGGGCCACGACCTTGGCGAGGCCGCCATCGTTGGTGAGGAGCAGCAGCCCCTCGGTGTTGATGTCGAGGCGGCCGATGGCGACGACGCGGGGCAGGTCCTCGGGCAGATTGTCGAAGACGGTCTGGCGGCCTTCCGGGTCGCGCGCCGTGGTCACGAGGCCGCGGGGCTTGTGGTAGATCCACAGGCGCGTGCGCTCGCGGGCCGGCAGCGGCTCGCCGTCGACGGTAATCCGGTCATCGGGGGTCACGTTCATCGCCGGCGAGGTCAGGACCCGCCCGTTGAGGGTGACGCGGCCCTGCTCGATCATCGCCTCGGCATCCCGGCGCGAGGCGATGCCCGCGCGGGCGATGGCCTTGGCGATGCGGTCGCCCTCGGGCGTGCCCTCGTCGCGGGCGGGACCGCCGGACGCGGCGGCCGCGGTCCCCGGCTGGGCGGCCTTCGCCACGGCGGTCGTTGCCATGGCGGTCTTGCGGCGCAGGGGCGCGTCGCCGCCGCGAGGCATGGCGGCGTGCCGGACCTTCGGCTTCTCCTCGGCCGAAGGGCCGGGAATGCCGGCATCGGTCGCCGGAGCCCAGGACCCGGCCGGGGCCTTCGACTCGGAAGAGGTCGTGGCGGCGGCCTGCGCCGCCGCCGCCTCGGCCGGCGTCGCCTTGGCGCGCTTGGGCGCAGCCTCGACCGCCGGCCTGGCGACGGACGCGTCCGCCGCGGACGCGGGAGGCTCGGCGGCGACAGCCTCGCTCGACGCGGCTTCGGGTGCCTTGGCCTTGGAGGGCTTCGCCGTCGTGGGCCTGGCCGTCGTGGGCTTGGCCGTCCTGGGCTTGGCCGCGGACGGCTCCGCCACTGCGCTCGCGGCCTCGGGCGCGACGGTGGAGGCCTCCTTCGAGACGTCCTGAGACGCCTCGGCCTTGGCCGGCTTGGCTTTCGCGGCTTTCGGCTTCGCCGTGTCGACGGGTTCGGCGCCCGCCGCAGCCTTGGCCGACGCGGCATCGGCCGTCGCAGGCTTGCCCGTCTCAGCCTTCGGCTTGGCGGAGGCCGCCTTCGGGGCCTTGGACTTCACGGCACCCGCCCCGAGCGTCTCCTTGGACGCGGCCGGCTTCGCGGACTTCGCTTTCGAAGGCGTCGCACCGAACACCGGGGTGTCCGAAGCCGTCGCGGTCACCGTCTTGCCAGGGCCGGCCTTGCCCACACCCGTCTTGGCGGCGTTCGCCGTCTTAGGCTCGGCCTTCGCGGCCTTGGCCGCCTTAGCCGGCTGGCTCGCCGCTCCCTCGGCCGCCCCTGCGGCGGGCGCGTACGCGCGGGCCTTCGCTGGCGCGGTCTGGGTGGACACCGCCACGGTCTTGCTCGACGGGTTTGCCGAAGCCTTGGGCTTCGAACGGGAGGTCTTGGCAGGCACGTCCTCAGACTTGCCCATCGTATCGTCAGCCTTGTCGGTCATGCCTGCCCCATAACAGAGCGGGCGCGTTGTTGCGAGTGATCCCGCGCGCAAGGGCCGCGGGTTCGGTGGATGCAGTCCCCAAACATGCGAAAAGGCGGCTCGCGCCGCCTTTCCGAGAACATCGTCGCCGGGTGCGAGATCCGGGGTCGAGAGACTTAGAGCTTGCTCTTGACCGCGTTGGCGGCGTTCTTGACGCCGTCCTTGGCATCGCCGACCGTCTTCTGGGTCTCGCCCTTCAGCTCCTGGGCCTTGCCCTCGGCCTTAAGCTTGTCGTTATCGGTCACGTTGCCGATGCCCTGCTTGACGTTGCCGACAGCCTCGTTGGCGAGACCCTTGATCTTGTCGGTGGTGCTGCTCATCGTGCGCTCCTCGTCTTCGGGTTGGCGGTCGGCGTCGTCTCGGCCGTTCCGCATTGCCCATCCCAACGGCCACGCCCGAGCGATGTTCCGGGTTTTAACATCCTCGTGAAGCCATTCCACGAACGGCTTCGGCTTCTGCTCGGTACGGCGGCTCCATCGGCGCGCCGCGCTTGAACAATCCGCGTGCGAAGACGGCGGCGATGTCCCGTGGCGGTGAGGAAGCCGCCGCCGGGCCCGACCTGCCGTCGCAGGACCGCCAGCCGGGGGTCGCTGGGCTTTCGTGCCGGCGGTACCGAGGGTTCCTCGGGTGCAGCCCATTGCGAAGGAGCGTCGCGGTCGCCAAGGATCGGGCGCCAGGGATCGGGCGCCGATCCGCAGGACTCCATCATGCCCGAGACCGATCCGTCCGCCACCGACCCCCTCAGCCACGCCTTCGCGGCGGCACGTCGGGCGGCGGCGGAGGGGGAGGTTCCGGTAGGTGCGGCGGTGGTGCGGGATGGGGTGGTTCTCGCCGTGGCGCACAATCGCCCGCGGGCCCTACGCGATCCGACCGCCCATGCGGAGATCCTGGCGATCCGGGCCGCCTGCCAGGCCCTCGACGACGAACGCCTGAGCGGATGCGACCTCTACGTCACCCTGGAGCCCTGCGCGATGTGTGCGGCCGCGATCGCCTTCGCGCGGATCCGGCGGCTGTACTTTTCAGCCGCGGACCCGAAGGGCGGTGCCGTGGAGAACGGGCCGCGCTTCTTCAATCAGCCGACCTGCCATCACAGTCCGGAGGTCTATGGCGGCTTCCGGGAAGCCGAGGCCGCCGGGCTGCTGCGGGATTTCTTCGCCGAACGCCGCCTGCCCTGAGAGTTCAGCTGCCGCCCGCGCCGCCGGTGCTGGCGATCGGCGTCTGGGTCTACGCGGCGTTGCCGGACGCGCCGGACGCGTTCGAGGCACTGGAGGCCCCAGTGGCTCCGGGGGCGACGGTGCTGATCGAACCCGGGCCCCCATTATCGATGCCGCCGGGCCAGACGATTCCTTCGCCGACGACGCCCGGAATCGTCAGGCGCGGCGGCCCGGGGGGGCTCGATCTCGGCGCGGGCATTGCCCGGCGCCAACGCCAGGGAGCCGCCGGCGAGGACCAGGGAAAGGGCGGTGGGGACGATCCGCATGAGGTCCTTCCCGAGATGGGCGTGACCCGGTCGGTGCCGGACCGACACGGATCAATCCCGGTGGTTTCGAGCCTTGCCGGGGCTCGATCGCCGAAGATCAGGCGGCCGCCAAAGGTTTCGAGACGTCTTCCAGGGATTTCCCCTCGGCCGCCGTGCCGAAGAGACCGCCCACGACCGCCGCCACGGCCATCAGGGTCGCGCCGATGAGGTAGCCGACCAGCACATAGTCCCGCGAGCCGGTCTCCACCAGGGCGCCGAACAGAAGCGGCCCGGAGACGCCGCCGATGCCGGTGCCCAGCGCGTAGAACACCGCGATGGCCAGGGCCCGGATCTCCAGGGGGAAGGTCTCCGCGACGGTGAGGTAAGCCGCGCTGGCGGCGGCGGAGGCGAAGAAGAACACCACCATCCAGGCCGCCGTCTGGCCCACCGGGCCGAACACGTCGATCTTGAACAGGTAGCCGGTGATCGCCAGCAGGACCGCCGAGATGCCGTAGGTGAAGGCGATCATGGGACGGCGGCCGATGGTGTCGAACAGGCGCCCGAGGAGCACGGGACCCAGGAAGGAGCCCAGGGCGAAGGGCAGCAGGTACCAACCGACATGGTCGCCCGGCACGTTGTAGAACCGCTGCAGCACCAGGGCGTAGGTGAAGAACAGAGCGTTGTAGAAGAAGGCCTGCGCCACCATCAGGGCGAGGCCGACGAACGTCTGCCGGCGGTGACCGACCAGCATGGTGCCAAACACCTCCTTGAGGGGGGTGTGGCTGCGGGTCCTGAGCTTCATGCGCTTGCCCTCGTCGATCGGCGGCAGGATGTGGCCCTCGTCGGTGAAGCGCTTCTCGATGGCGGTGACCACGCGGTCGGCCTCGGCGACGTAGCCGTGGGTGGCGAGCCAGCGCGGGCTCTCGGGAATCCAGGTGCGCAGGAGGAGGATGACAAGGCCGATGCCGCCGCCGACGAAGAAGGCGATGCGCCAGCCCCAGGCCGGGTCTATCATGCCCGGGCGCAGCACCACGATGGAGAGGAACGAGCCCATCGCCGCGCCGATCCAGAACGAGCCGTTGATGACGAGGTCGGTCCAGCCGCGCACGCGAGCCGGCACGAGTTCCTGGATCGTCGAGTTGATGGCCGTGTATTCGCCACCGATGCCGGCGCCCGTGAGGAAGCGGAACAGGCAGAAGCTGTAGATATTCCAGGACAGGCCCGTGGCGGCGGTGGCGGCGAGGTAGAGCGCCAGGGTGATGAAGAAGAGCTTCTTGCGGCCGATGCGGTCGGTGAGCCAGCCGAAGCCCAGCGCGCCCGTGACGGCGCCGACGAGGTAGGAACTCGCCGCGAGCCCGATGTCGAACTCGGTAAAGCTCATGGGCTCGGCTCGCAGCGCCCCGACGAGGGAGCCCGCGAGGGTGACTTCGAGGCCGTCGAGCACCCAGGTGATGCCCAGCGCCACGATGACGAGGACGTGGAAGCGCCCCCAGGGCAGGCGGTCGAGCCGGGCGGAGATGTCGGTGTCGATCACGGTTCCCATCGGGACCCGCTCCGGCGTCGTCCCCGCGCTCGCGCTGCCCCGGTCCGCCACGGCCTTGGTTGCCATCGAATCCTCGTTAACCGTGCTGTACGACAGTTGTTGGCAATCCGGCGCGGTGCCCGGCGGTTCCGCCAAGCTTCACGCAAAGGTTAAGTCATCTCCGCTGAACTCGGCAGGCTCTCCCGGACGCCCTGCCGATGCCTGCCCGCGTGTCTTCCGCCCTGCTTCTCGCCCTCACCGCCCTCGGGGTCCCGCCCGCCGCATCCGAAGCCGGACGCGGCGCGGCGGCGCGGCCCCTCGATCCGTGGCGACTGCGGCCGAGCGACGTCGTGCCGGCGGAGGCGGGCCCTGCGCGGGACGCCAAGGGCCGGCCGGTCTCGGAGATCCCGGAAGAGCGGCGCGTGGTCCGGGTGGTCTATCCCGGACTCACCAATCCGCGCTGAGACGCGGGTCGAGGGCCTCGGCGAGGCCGTCGCCCAGCACGTTCAGTGCCACCAGGGTGGCGACGAGGAACCCGGCCGGGGCGGCGAGCATCCAGGGGGCGGATTCGATGGCCCGTGCGCCCTCAGCGATCAGGGCGCCCCAGCTCGTGGACGGTTCCTGCACGCCGAGCCCGAGGAAGGAGAGGAAGCTCTCCAGCAGGATCACCTTGGGGACCAGCAGGGTCGCCGCCACCGTGACCGGCCCGAGGGTGTTGGGGACGATGTGCCGGCGCAGGATCGCGGCCGCGGAGAGGCCCAGCGCCTCGGCGGCGCGCACGAAGTCGCGGTGGCGCAGCGACAGGGTCTGCGCCCGGGTGATCCGGGCCATGTCGAGCCATTCCACCGCGCCGATGGCGACGAGGATCAGCCCGAGCCCGGCCCGGAAGAACACCAGCAGCAGGATGACGAAGAACACGAAGGGCAGGGCGTAGAGCACGTCGACGCCGCGCATCATCACCGCGTCGACCCGGCCGCCGGCATAGCCCGCCACCGCCCCGTAGGTGACGCCGATGAGGAGCGCGACGCCGGTGGCGAAGAGGCCGATGAGGAGCGAGATCCGGCCGGCGACGAGGCTGCGCGTAAGGAGGTCGCGCCCGAGCACGTCGGTGCCGAGGGGAAAAAAGAGCCGCCGCACCGGCGCCTCGACCACGAGGCGGCGCCCCTCGACCTCCCGCGACAGGATGGTGGCGGGGCCGAACAGGTCCGAGCGGGGCAGGTAGCTCAGCACCCGCGCGTTGATCGGGTTCGGCGCCGACAGGGTGACGCGCAGGCGCCCGTCCGCGACCCGGATGTCCGCGGCCGTCACCCGCATGCGGAAGGCGAGGCGCTCCACCGCCGGCGCGATGGCCTCGGGGCGCGGATGGGCCCGGAGCGAGGGCGCGGTGCGCACGAGGTCGGGATAGATCCGGCCCGGATCGTGGCCGGTGAGCGGGGGACCGGCGAGGCAGGCGAGGGCGACCAGCGCCAGGACGGCGAGGGCCGCCAGGGCGCTCCCGTTGCGGGCGAGGCGCCCGAGGACGCGCCTCACCGGGCCGCCCGCAGGCGCGGGTCGAGAAGGCCGGAGAGGAGATCGGCCACGAGGTTGAGGGCGATGACGAAGACGGCCACCAGCACGACGGTGCCCATCACCAGGGTGTAGTCGCGGTTGAGCGCCCCGTCGACGAAGTAGCGGCCGATGCCGGGCAGGCCGAAGATGGTCTCGACCACCACCGAGCCGGTGAGCAGCGAGGCCGCCGTCGGCCCGAGGATCGCCACCACCGGCAGCAGGGCCCCGCGCAGGGCGTGGCGGGCGATGCGGTGGGGCGGCAGGCCCATGGCGCGCTGGGTGCGGACCGGCTGCGCAGCCAGCACCTCCGCCAAGGCGGCGCGGGTGAGGCGGGCGAGCGCTCCGACCTGGGGCAGGGCCAGGGTGACCACCGGGAGCACGAGGTTGGCCGGCGCGCCGTTCTCCCAGCTGCCCACCGGCAGCCAGCGCAAGGTCAGGCCGAACACGATCTGCAGCAGGGGCGCCACCACGAAGGTCGGCACCGCGAGCGTCAGGCCGGCACCGAGGCCGACGAGGCGGTCGACGGCGCTTCCCCGGCGGAAGGCCGCCAGCGCGCCGAGGCCGATGCCGAGCACCAGGGCCAGCGCCAGGGCGAGGGCGCCCAGCGTCATCGAGACCGGCAGGCCGCGGGCGAACAGCTCGCCCACGGTGAGGTCGCGAAACGAGAAGGAGGGCCCGAAATCGCCGGTGAGCAGGGCGCCGAGGTAGCGCCCGTACTGGACGATCAGCGGCTGGTCGAGGCCGTAGACCCGGGCGAGGTTGGCCATGGCGGCCGGGGGCAGGGGCCGCTCCAGGTCGAAGGGCCCGCCCGGGGCGAGGCGGATCAGGAAGAAGCTCGCGGTGACCACGGCGAACAGGGTCGGGATCGCCTGGAGGAGGCGGCGCAGGACGAAGCCGATCACGCCGTCAGCCTCAGGAACCGGGTCGGGGCGGCGTTGCGCAGGTTCGGGTGGTAGCCGGCCAGCCGCGGGGCGATCAGGGCCTTCGAGCGGGTGTGCATCACCGGGATCCAGGGCAGTTCGGTGACCACGATCGTCTCGGCCGCGGAGAGAAGCTCGGCCCGCCGGGCGATGTCGCCCTCGGCGGCCGCCCGCCGCATCAGGCCGTCGTAGGCCGGGTTGCTGTAGCGGCCCGGGTTGAGGCCGTCATTGCCGGTCTCCAGCAGGAACAGGAAGTTCTGCGGGTCGGAATAGTCCGCGATCCAGGACATGCGCGCCACGTCGAAGGCGCCGCCGTCGCGCAGGTAGGCGAAGTGGGTCTTGGCGTCGGTGTAGACGAAGCGGGTTTCGATCCCGATGCCGCGCCACATGTCGGCGATGGCGAGCGCCGTGTTGCGGTTGTTGTCGCTGGTGTTGAAGCGATACTCGAGCCGCAGGGGCCGGCCTTCGCCGAAGCCGGCGGCCGCCAGCAGCGCCCGGGCCTCGTCCTCGCGATCGATCGGCAGGGCCTCGCGGCCTTCGGTCTCGGGCGGCCGGCGATAATGGTCGAGGCCGGGCGGGCAGAGGGAATAGGCCGGGTCCATGGTCCCGCCCCAGAGCTGGCTGGCCAGGAACTCGCGGTCGATGACGAGGGAGAGGGCGCGCCGGACCCGGACGTCGTCGAAGGGCGCCTTGCGGGTGTTCACCGCGAGCGCATAGAGGCCGAGTGAGGGGCCGAGCACCACTTCGGAGCCGAAGCGCGCCTTGAGCGAAGCGATCTGGTCGCCGGGCAGGTCGGCCAGCGAATCGATCTCGCCGGCCGCGTAGCGCCGAACCGCGCTGGACAGGTCCGGCGTCGGCAGGAAGGCCACCTGCGGGATCGCCACCGTGGCCGCCGCGTGGAAATGCGGGTTGCGCTCCAGGGTGATGCGGTCGTTCGGCACCACCTCCCTCAGGCGGTAGGGGCCGTTGGTCACGCTGTTGCCGGCCCGGGCGAAAGCATCGCCGTGTCGGGCCAGGGAGGGCGGATGCACGGGCAGAGAGGTCTGGTGCGTCAGGAGTTCGAGCAGGTACGGCGTCGGCTGCTCCAGGGTCAGGACCAGGCGCCGCTCGTCGGGGGCGACGACCCCGAGGGCCTCGGGGGGCAATCCGCCCTGGTTCACCGCCCGGGCGTTCTTCAGGGGAAACAGGATCTCGGCGTATTTCGCCGCCGTGGCGGGGGCGAGGATGCGCCGGAGGGCGAAGACGAAGTCACCGGCCCGGACCGGGTCGCCGTTCGACCAGCGCCCGTCGGCGCGCAGGGCGAAGTCGTAGGTCAGGCCGTCCTCGGACACCGTCCAGGCGGTGGCCGCCCCCGGGATGATGACGCCGTGATTGTCGTAGGTGAGCAGGCCCTCGTAGAGGTCGCGCAGGATATGCGCCTCGGCCACCGTCGAGGACTTGTGCGGGTCCAGGGTCTCGGGGTCCGCATCATTGCCGCGCCGGTAGAGGTCCGCCGGCGCGGCCACGGCCCGGCCGAGGCCTCCGGCGGCCAGGAGCGCCGCGCCGCCGACGAGCCAGTGCCGCCGATGCGGGCGCCGCATCGCCTCAGGCGCCGGTCTGTGCGGTGAGCCCCGCCGCCTCGATGCCGGCCACCGCACAGAGCTCGTCGTTGTCCGAGGTGTCGCCCGAAATGCCGACGGCGCCGATCACGGCCTCGCCCCGGCGGATCAGGACGCCGCCCGGCACCGGCACCAGGGCGGCGGGGCCGACGAGGTGGCTGATTGCGGCGACGAAGTAGGCCTGCTCCTCGGCGCGCTTGTGGATCGCGCGACCGCCGAGGCCGAGAGCGAGGCAGCCATTGGCCTTGCCCATGGCCACCTCGGCCCGGCGCAGGGAAGTCCCGTCCTCGGCGCCCATCGCCTTGAGGGCCCCGCGCGCGTCGTAGACGACCACGGCCAGGGGCTTCAGCTTGTGGGCGCGGGCGGTCTCCAGGGCGGTGGCGACGATGGTCTGCGCGGCGGCGAGGGTGAGGTCGGACATCGGGGCTCCGGATTTTTATCGAGCGGGCGTGCCCCTCGACTAACCCGGCGCGGCGCGACCGACCAGGGGCTCAACCGCCCAAGCCGCGCCAGGCAGGATTCTCGGTGCGCTTGGCGCGCCAGGCAGAGCTCTTAGCGCGCGTGGCGCGCCAAGAAGGCGTCGTAGCGGGCGGTGACCGCGCCCAGGCGCTCGAAATGCGGGAAAGCGCCCGTCTCCAGCACGTCGAGGGTCCAGTTCGGATCGCCGCGGAAGCGGTCGGCGTGGCGGTAATCGACGAAATCGCCGCGGGTGCCGTGGATCATCCAGACCGGCCGGTCGAGGCGGGGATAGATCCGGCCCGTCTCGGTGGCGAAGAGGTGCCCGGCCAGGAACGAGAAGGGCGCGAATTCGGCGCCGGGCTGGTGGGCCGAGACCTGATCGTATTCGAGCAGGCCCTCGTCGATGCTGCGCGAGCCCCAGGTCTTCTCGAGAAAGAACCGCATGCTCGGGCGGCTGACGAGGAGGTCGAACAGCGCCTGGCCCCAGAGCGGATAGGCCGCCACCGCCCGGGCCGTGTCGCTGCCGGACGGATTGCGGCGCTCGTAGCGCTTGTCGAAACCGGTCGGGCTGATCAGCCCCAGGCTGCGGTAATCGTCGGGGCGCGCCAGGGCGGCCCGGGCCAGAAACTCGGCGGAGAGGGAGAGCGCCATCGCGTCGATGGCGGCGCCCCCGTGCCGGTGGCGGATCTCGGCCACCATGGCGTGGATCGCGTCCGTCATGAGTTCCGGCGTGTAGATCCGGTCGCTGCGCTCGGAGAAGCCGAAGCCCGGCAGGTCGAGGGCGTAGACCGGGCGCGTCCTCGCGTAATGGCGATAGAGCGGCCGGACCTCGTAGGCGTTGGCCGCCGCGTTCACGGAATGGAGCAGCAGGAGCGGCGCGCCCTCGGCCGGCCCATCGGCGTAGAACGACAGCCCGCCCGCATCGCTGCCCAGGCATTCTTGCCGGCCGGGGAGGGCGGGCGGCATCCGGCGACGATGGTCGATGCCGAGGCGGCTATAGGCGATCCAGGCCCCGGCGGCACCGAAAGGAAGCAGCGCCAGCAAGGGCCCGAGCCGGCGGCGGGGAGCATCAGGCATCGTCGGGGCCCCTCGGGTTGCGCCGTCGGAAACGCCCCAGCGGTTTGGATGTTTCCGAGCGGCCTTGCGGTCGGTGCTGGTCCTTTCACGATCAGGGCGCGTCTCGCTCGCCTTGGGGGGAGGAGGGGTGCGTCGTGCCTCTCCAGCAAACGACGCCCCAGGACAGGGCGCGTCCCTCTCCCCCTTGTGGGGAGAGGTTAGGAGTGGGGGTGGTTCCGCCAGACGTCGCCGGTCAAGGGTCGCCCAACCACCCCCACCTCCAACTCCTCCCCACAAGGGGAAGGAGGGCTACGTCGTGCCTCTTCGCGCAGGCGACGCCCGAGGGCAGCGGAACGCGTTCCTCTCCCCCTTGTGGGGAAAGGTGAGGCGTGGGGGTGGCTCCGCCAGCCGCCGCCGGTCGAGGGAGGATGCGTGCGTAACCCCCATCACCGGAAAGGCAGCCGCGACCGCACCGTCATTCCGGGGCGCCGCAGGCGAGCCCGGAATCCAGAACCGCCGACAGCGTGAAGTCTTACACGACCTGCGTATCTGGATCCCGGGCTCCGCTGCGCGGCCCCGGGATGACGGGGTGCTGCGGGCTGATTTCGAACACGGGATCCTCTCCTGGAGTATCGCAGCACCGCGGGGAGCGGCTCGACCCCACTCAGGCGGTCGCGCCCTCGATCTCGCCGCTGAGTTCCAGCCACTCCTCCTCGGCCGTCTCCAGGGCGGCGGCGGCGTCGGCGCGCATCTTGGCGAGTTCGCCGGCCTTGGCCGGGTTGGCCTGGAAGGCGGTGCCGTCGGCCAACGCCGCGTCGATCTTGGCCATGGCGTCGGTGAGCTTCTTCATGCGCGCCTCGACGCCCTCAAGCTTCTTGCGCAGGGGTGCGAGAGCGACGCGGCGGTCGGCATTGGAGCGCCGTTCCATCGCCTTGGCGCCGCCGGTGGAGTCCGCCGCGCCCTTCTCGGCCTCGCGCTCCGGCCCGGCGAGGACGTAGCGGCGGTAATCGTCCATGTCGCCGTCGAAGGCCTTCACGCTGCCGTTCGAGACGAGCCAGAGCCGGTCGGCGCAGGCCTCCACCAGGAAGCGGTCGTGGCTCACCAGGATGACGGCGCCCTCGTAGTCGTTGATCGCCTCCACCAGGGCCTGGCGGCTCTCGATGTCGAGGTGGTTCGTCGGCTCATCGAGGATCAGGAGGTGCGGGCCGCGGAAGGCCGCGAGCCCCATCAGCAGGCGCGCCTTCTCGCCGCCGGAGAGCTGGGAGACCGGCGTCTCCGACTTGGTGCCCGAGAAGCCCAGGCGGGCCGCCGCCGCGCGGGCCTTCGATTCGGGCACGTCCGGCATCAGGTCGCGGACATGGGCGTAGGCGCTCTCGGCCGGGCGCAGTTCGTCGAGCTGGTGTTGGGCGAAGTAGGCGACCTCCATCTTGGAGGAGCGGCGCAAGTCGCCGCTCAAGGGAGGCAGGCGCCCGCCGATGAGCTTGCAGAAGGTCGACTTGCCGTTGCCGTTGGCGCCGAGCAGCGCCACCCGGTCGTCGGGTGCGAGGCTCAAGTTCAGGCCCGTGAGCACGATCCGGTCCGGGTAGCCGGCCTGCACCCGCTCCATGGCGACGATGGGCGGGGAGAGCGGCCGCTCGGGGCTCGGCAGGCGGAAGGCCGGCACGTCGTCCTCGATCACCGAGGCGATGATCTCCATCTTGGCGAGGCGCTTGACGCGAGACTGGGCCTGCCGGGCCTTGGTGGCCTTGGCCTTGAAGCGGTCCACGAAGCTCTGGAGATGGGCCCGCTCCGCGTCCTGCTTCTGCTTCGCCTTGGCCTGGAGCACGCGCTTCTCGGCGACCTGCCGGGCGAAGCTCGTGTAGCCGCCCCGGTAAATGCTGAGCTTGCCCCGGTCGAGGTGCAGGATGTGATCGACGCACTCGTCGAGGAGGTCGCGGTCGTGGCTGATGATCACGGCCGTGCGGGGATAACGCTCCAGGTAGTCGTAGAGCCAGATCGTGCCCTCGATGTCGAGGTAGTTGGTCGGCTCGTCGAGGAGCAGCAGGTCGGGCTCGGAGAACAGCACGGCGGCGAGCGCCACGCGCATGCGCCAGCCGCCGGAGAAGTCGGCGCAGGGGCGCCCCTGCGCCTCCGCATCGAAGCCGAGACCGTGGAGGATCGCCGCCGCGCGGGCCGGCGCCGAGTGCGCCTCGATGTCCACCAGCCGGGTCTCGATCTCGGCGCGGCGCAGGCCGTCGGCGTGCTCGGCCTCCGCCATCAGGCGGGCGCGCTCCGTGTCGGCGGCCAGCACCACGGCGTGCAGGGTCTCGGGGCCGGCGGGCGCCTCCTGGGCCACCGCGCCGATGCGCATGCCCTTGGGCATCGACACCGTGCCGCCCTCGGTGGGCAGCTCGCCGAGGATCGCCTTGAACAGGGTGGTCTTGCCGGCGCCGTTGCGCCCGACGAGGCCGACGCGGGCGCGGTCGGGGATGACGAAGGTGGCGCCGTCGAGGATCAGGCGCTCGCCGATGCGGTAGGTGAGGTCGTTGACGCGGAGCATGGCGCGCTTTTGCGGGGTCGGGGCCTCACTGGCAAGCGGCCGGGGCCGCGCGCCCCGCACCGGCCTGTGCGGTTGGCGCGGACCTCGCATCCACGCCTATCGGCAGGCGAGCAGTACGGGACAGCTTGACCCAGGAATTGCACGGCGTATCGATCAGGTTCGATCATCGAGGGGGCAGGACGCGTGACCACAGGACGGCTGACGACCATCCCGTTCTTCAAGGAGCCGGGAATCGAGCTGTCCGTCTACGAGACGCGCTGCCACTGGCGCCGCTTCGACGAGAACGAGGTTCTGGTCGATTACGACGACGTCTCCACCGACGTCTATTTCCTGGCCTCCGGCGAAGTGCGCATCCTCAACCGCTCGCAATCGGGCAAGGAAGTGATTCTCGGCGAGATGCGCGGCGGCGCCTTCTTCGGCGAGCTGGCCGCGCTGGACGGCATCGGCCGCTCGGCCAACGTCACGGCCCTGACCCGCGGCGAGGTCTGCGTGGTGCCCGCCCCCGTGTTCCGGCAGATCATCTTCGCCTCCGAGGCAATCGCCGACCGGCTGTTCCGCCTGTTGGCCAAGCGCGTGCGCGAGCTGAACACCCGCCTGATGGAGCATGCGCTCCTCGACCTGCGCCACCGGCTCTATGCCGAGCTGCTGCGCCTGTCGGTGCCCCGCGCCGGCGGCGACGGCGAGCGGGTGGTCACGCCGCCGCCCTACCACCATGTGCTCGCCGCCCGCATCGGCTGCCGCCGCGAGCAGGTGACGCGGGAATTCACCGTGATGGCGGCCGACGGCCTGATCGACCGGACGCGCGGCGCCCTGGTGATCCGCCGGCCTGACCTCCTGGAGGCCCGCGTCGCCGAAGCGCTGCGCGAGGACGGCTGAGGGTCCGGCACCCGCGATGGCGTCGACGCGCACGCCCGGTCCCGCCGGCCTGCTGACCTGTGCCGGCCTCGGCAAGCGCTTCGGCGCGCACGCGGCGGTGGCCGACCTCGACCTCACCCTGCAGCCCGGCGAGTTCGTCTGCCTGCTCGGTCCCTCCGGTTGCGGCAAGAGCACGCTTTTGCGCCTCATCGCGGGCTTCGAGACCCCGACCTCGGGCACGATCCGCCTCGGGGACACCGACATCACGGCCGACCCGCCGCATCGCCGGCCGGTCAACATGATGTTTCAGTCCTACGCCCTGTTCCCGCACATGAGCGTGGCCGCCAACATCGCCTATGGCCTCACCGGCCTCGGGCGCGCGGCCCGCGCGGCGCGGGTGGACGAGCTCCTGCGCCTCGTGCGTCTCGACGGGTTCGGCCCGCGCAGGCCCGACACCCTGTCCGGCGGGCAGCGACAACGGGTGGCGCTGGCCCGCGCCCTGGCGCGCGCGCCCCAGGTGCTGCTCCTCGACGAACCGCTGGGCGCCCTCGACCGCGCCCTGCGGGAGGAGACGCAAGGCGAGCTGCGCGCCCTACAGCGGCGCCTCGGCACGAGCTTCCTCGTGGTCACCCACGATCCCGGCGAGGCCCTGGCGCTGGCCGACCGCATCGGCGTGATGGAGGGCGGCCGCCTCGTGCAGATCGGCGACGGGGCGAGCCTGTACGAGCGCCCGGCCAACCGCTTCGTCGCCGGACTCCTGGGCGACGTGAACCTGATCCCGGGCCGGGTGCCGGATCGCGACCCCGGCGGCCTGTCCACCCTCGACACCGCGCTCGGGCCAATGCGCGCCCGCGGCGCAGCCGAGGGGGAGGGCGTTATCGCCCTGCGTCCCGAACGAATTGCGCTGGCCCGCTCCCCGTCCGGGGACGGACGGGCCCTGCCCGGGCAGGTGGTCGAGACGACCTATCTCGGCGACCGCATCCGGCTCCGGGTCCGCATGGCCGACGGATCGGTCTGGCGGGTGAGCGCGCCCACGGGCGCCGACGCGCCCGCCGTGGAAGAGACCGTCCACCTGTCCTATCCGCCCGAGCGGGCCTGGCTGATGCCGGCGGCGGGGTGAGCATGAAGCGCTGGCTCCCGGTCCTGCCCGCCCTGTGGCTCGCCGCCTTCGTGCTGCTGCCGGTGATCCTGACCCTGAAGATCAGCCTGTCGACGCCGGCCACCGCGCAGCCGCCCTACCTGCCGGTGCTCGACTGGAGCGCGGGGTTCGAGGGTTGGGGCAGCTTCCTCGAGGCCCTCGACTTCGCCAACTTCGAAACGCTGGCGGGCGACGCCCTCTACCGCGACGCCGCCCTGTCCTCCGTGACGCTCGCGGCCGTCGCCACCGCGATTCTCGCCCTGATCGGCACCCCGATCGCCCACGCCATGGCCCGCGCCCCGGAGCGCCGTCAGCCGCTCCTCGTGGCGCTCCTCATCGTGCCGTTCTGGACGAGCTTCCTCATCCGCATCTATGCCTGGATCGCGATCTTGAAGCCCGAGGGGCTGCTCAACGCCGGCCTGATGCGGCTCGGGCTGATCGCGCAGCCCCTGGAGATCCTGAACACCCAAGGGGCGGTGCTGATCGGGCTGACCTACGCCTACCTGCCCTTCATGGTGCTGCCGCTCTACGCCGTGCTGGCCAAGCGCGACCCACGCCTGGCCGAGGCCGCGGCCGATCTCGGCGCCGGGCCCGCGCGGGTGTTCTGGACCGTGACCCTGCCGCTGGCCCGCCCCGGGCTGGTGGCCGGGGCGCTGCTCTGCTTCGTTCCGATGGTGGGCGAGTTCATCATCCCGGACCTGCTCGGCGGCTCGGACACCCTGATGCTCGGGCGGGTGCTGTGGAGCGAGTTCTTCTCCAACCGCGACTGGCCGCTCGCCTCCGCGGTGGCGATCCTGGTCCTCGTCCTGGTGGTCGGCCCGCTGATCCTGTTCCGCGAGGACGGGGCGACCGCGCGGGAGGCCGGCCGATGAGGGCCCTCGACCGCATCGCCCTCACGTTCGGGCTCGGCTTCCTCTACGCGCCGATCCTGATCCTGGTGATCTACTCGTTCAACGCTTCGGCCCTGGTCACGGTCTGGGGCGGGTTCTCGACCCGCTGGTACGGCGTGCTCGCCGCCGACGCCCCCTTGCGCGCGGCGGCCGGCGTCTCCCTCGCGGTGGCGCTGGCCTCGGCCGCCCTCGCCACGGTATTCGGAACCCTGGCGGCTCTGGCCCTCGACCGGGGCGGGCGCTTCGCCGGCCGGCGGATCTTCACCGGGCTGATCTACGCGCCGCTGGTCATGCCCGAGGTGATCACCGGGCTGTCGCTGCTGCTGCTCTTCGTCGGCCTCGGCCTCGATCGCGGCCTCCTCACCCTAGTCGTCGCGCACGCGACCCTCGGCCTCGGCTTCGTGGCGGTGATCGTCGGGGCGCGCCTGCGCGGTCTCGACGGCGCGCTGGAGGAGGCGGCGGCCGATCTCGGCGCGGCGCCGGGCCGGGTCTTCGCCACCGTCACCCTGCCGCTGATCGCGCCCTCCCTGGCGGCGGGCTTCCTCCTCGCCTTCACCCTGTCCCTCGACGACCTCGTCATCGCGAGCTTCGTCTCGGGGCCGGGGGCGACGACCCTGCCGATGCGGCTCTACAGCCAGGTCCGGCTCGGGGTGAACCCGGAGATTAACGCGGCCTCGACGCTTCTCGTCGGCGCCGTCACCGCCCTCGTGCTCACCGCCTCGTGGCTGACCGGGCGCAAGGGTGTAGCCTGAAACGCCGCGGGCCGGGCTTCCGCTAAGGGGCGTAGGCGCGGGCGCCCGCCGGGAGGGCCAGCCCGACGGCCGGCATCCGCAGGGACTTTGACGGCGCCACCGCGCCGCCGCGCAGGTCCGGCAAGGCGTCCTGGGCGAGGCTGCGCACGTCGAGGTTGCCGAAGGGACCCGCGATCTGGACGCGCATCGGCGGCCGCTTCTCCGACGCCGTCCCCCGTGCGGAGATCTCCGCGAGGGTGTCGCAGCGCCGGTCCGGCAGCGAGACGGTGCCGCGCAGGGAGGCGGCCAGGACGTTGGCCTCCATCGTGCCCTCGGTGATCTCGCCGATTCCGTCGCGGAAGCGCAGGCTCAGGGTCGCACGCTCGAACGCCGTGCGGCCGACGCGCCGGGCCGGCATCCGGTTGCGCTGGGCCGCCTCGTTCAGGTCGAGCCCGATCAGGGTGCCGGCGTCGACCGAGAGGGCGGCATGACCGTCGAGATGTTGCAGGAGCGCGTGCAGATCGGCCCCCGAGCCCTCGGCCTGGAACTGGCCCTGCGCCGTGCCGAGGATCCAGTTCTCCGGGCGCAGCGCGCCGGGGACGGCCGCCAGGTCGAGCCGGTCGAAGGCACCCTGCACCTTGGCGTCGGTCACGGCCGCGTCCTTGGGCGAGGTGGCGAGGGCGAGGCGGCCCTTGAGGGTTCCGCCCCCCAGGGCGGCGCGGCTCAGGGACGCCTCGATATTCCCGTCCCGGACCAGGACGCTGGCGGCCAGGTCCTCGGCGAGGATCGGACCAAACCGGGCCGCGCCCGCCGAGATTCGCAGGTCGAGGTCGCCGCCGGTATAGGGCGCGAGGGCGATGGCGCGCAGGCGCCAGTCGGGGGCGCCGGCGGTGGCGCCGACGGCTCTCAGCAGATCCGCCAGCAGGGGGGCGAGGTTCAGCGTCTCGGCCGCCAGGGTCGCCTGCACGGCTGGACGGCCCCGTCCGAAGGAGACGGCACCGGCCCCCTCCAGGCGATTGTCGCCGAAGGAGACCCGGACGTTGGGCAGCAGGAGCTGACGCCCGCTCATCTCGAAATTGCCGGTCATCCCGAACGCCGTGACGAAGGGCGAGAGGGCGACGTCGCCACCGGCCCAGGCGAGGGTCTCCGGCAGGGACCGCGTCTCGAACTGGCCGAGCCCGGTCAGTGTCAGGCCCTCGGCCCGGACGACGCCGCTGCCCTCGGCCGTGAGGGTCCCGGCGGCCCAGCTCGCCGTGAGGGCGTAGGGCGTGGCGCCGCCGTCGAGGAGGTCGATCACCCGCAGGCCCGAGACGGAGAACCGCGTCGGCATGGCGCTCCACTGGAAGCTGCCGAAGATCTCGGCCTGGGCGCTCCAGAGCGGCCAGGACAGGGTCAGGTCGAGGTCGCGGGCGGTCTGGGGAGAGCCGTCCCGGGGATCGAGGCCCTTGGCGACGGCACGCGACAGGCTGATGCGGCGCGGATGCGCGGCGCCGTCCACCGCGAGGCGCGCGCCGAGAAGCCGAACGGGCTCGGCCCAGCGGGCGTCGTCCGGCCCCGAGGGCAGGTAGACCGTCGCGCCGTCGAGCCCCAGGGTGTTCACCTCGAGGCGCCCCGTCAGCAGGGCCAGCAGGCTCAGCTGGAGGGAGAGGGCGCCGCCCTCCGCCAGGACGGGACCGTCGACGCCGCCCGCGGCCAGGCGGACATCGCGAAACCCCAGGCGCGGCAGCGGCAGCAGGGTGACCTCGGTCGGCCCCCGCGCGGTCATGGCGAGCCCGTAGACCCGCGCGAAGTCCCGTGCCACGAAGGCCCGCAGGCGCGGCGTCGCGACCGACCAGGGCAGGCAGGCGGCCGAGAGGGCGACGACGAACGCCGCGAGGCACATCAGGGACAGGAGGCGGCGCAGGGGCATTCCCCTCCATCCGGTGTGTGGGACGCGCGGCGGACCGCGTGATCGACGAGGGGATGGGCGCGTCCGGCCCCGGCAGCCGAGACGCGCGGAAGACCCGGCGACCCTCTCCTGATAGTCCTCGGCGCCCGGCTTGTCTCCCCGGGCGGGGGCGACGCCCCGGTGCCATCCACCACGCAGCGCGCCGGAACGGTCCCGCCGGCCCGAGCGCCCCCGGGCCACGCCGTCCGGTCGGACCCGCGCTCAGACTCGGTCCGGGCGGTGCCGCGCAGTGCAAAATGTAACGGCCGCACCGCGACAAGGGGTTGGCAGGACGCCGCTTTCGCGTGACGGTCGCGCCGACGAAGAACAGAACCACACAGGAGGGCATCCATGAAGAAGGTTTATCCCGACGCCACGGCGGCGCTGGCCGGCGTGCTGAAGGACGGCATGATGATCATGTGCGGCGGCTTCGGCCTCTGCGGGATTCCCGACGCCCTGATCGATGCGATCCGCGCGTCCGGGGTGAAGAACCTGACCGTGGTCTCCAACAATGCCGGCATCGACGGCGTCGGCCTCGGCAAGCTCCTGGAAACCCGCCAAGTCGCCAAGATGATCTCGTCCTATGTGGGCGAGAACAAGGAATTCGCCCGCCAGTACCTCGGCGGCGAGCTCGCCATCGAGTTCAACCCCCAGGGCACGCTGGCCGAGCGCATCCGCGCCGGCGGCGCCGGCATCCCGGCCTTCTATACCAAGACCGGCGTCGGTACCCTGATCGCCGAGGGCAAGGACGTGCGCGAATTCGACGGCGAGGACTACGTGATGGAGCGCGGCCTGTTCGCGGACCTCGCCATCGTCCACGCCTGGAAGGGCGACACCGAGGGCAACCTGATCTACCGGAAGACGGCGCGGAACTTCAATCCGATGATGGCCACCGCCGCCACGATCACCGTGGCCCAGGTGGAGCATCTGGTGCAGCCCGGCGAGATCGATCCCGACGCCATCATCACCCCCGGCATCTTCGTGAAGCGCCTCGTCCACGTGCCGGAGCGCGAGAAGCGCATCGAGCAGCGCACCACCCGCAAGCGCGGCGAGCCCGCCGTGCCGCCCGCCGCCGTCTGAGAGCCGACAAGGAGACCACGATCATGGCCTGGACCCGCGAACAGATGGCCGAGCGCGCCGCACGAGAGCTGCAGGACGGCTACTACGTGAACCTCGGCATCGGCATCCCGACCCTCGTGTCGAACTACATCCCGGACGGGATGTCGGTGCAGCTGCAATCCGAGAACGGCATGCTCGGCATGGGCCCCTTCCCCTACGAGGGCGAGGAGGATGCCGACCTGATCAATGCCGGCAAGCAGACGATCACCGCGCTGCCCACCACCAGCTACTTCTCCTCGGCCGAATCCTTTGGGATGATCCGGGGCGGCCACATCAACCTGTCGATCCTCGGCGCGATGCAGGTGGCCGAGAACGGCGACCTCGCCAACTGGATGATCCCGGGCAAGATGGTGAAGGGCATGGGCGGCGCCATGGACCTCGTGGCCGGCGTCAAGAAGGTGGTGGTGGTGATGGAGCACACCGCCAAGGGTAAGGACGGCTCGGAGAGCCCCAAGCTGCTGGACGCCTGCGACCTGCCGCTCACCGGCACCCACGTGGTCGACATGGTCATCACCGACCTCGGCGTCTTCACCATCGACAAGAAGGGCGACGGGGGCATGACGCTGGTCGAACTCGCCGACGGCGTCACCGAGGACGAGGTCCGCGCCAAGACCACAGCCCGCTTCACCACCAAGCTCGCCTGAGCGGCGTGGTCCCGGGCGGAGCCGCCCCGCCCGGGCGACGGAAACCCGCCCGGCGCCGGCCGCGGCGGGTTTTTGCGGGCCCGAGGGTCCCCGCGCGCCGGCGGCGCCCTACCGTAAGGCACAGGTCCAAACGGGAGCGCACGACATGGCAGTGGTATCCAAGACGGTGATGGACGAGGGCAGGGCGGCCAAGCAGGCTGGCCAGCCGGACTCCGTCAATCCCTATCCGGCCGGTTCGCAGAACAGCGCCGACTGGCTCGAGGGCTACACCTTCGACGAGGCCGAGCAGAACACCGACCGGGCCGAGAGCGACACCTGA
The DNA here is from genome assembly GCF_001422215.1 of Methylobacterium sp. Leaf89. NCBI lineage: Bacteria > Pseudomonadati > Pseudomonadota > Alphaproteobacteria > Hyphomicrobiales > Methylobacteriaceae > Methylobacterium > Methylobacterium sp. Leaf89. The sequence continues at coordinate 779,011 of NZ_LMML01000029.1, forward strand.
GCGCCGTACGGGAGCCGGCGCCGCCGGCTCCCGCTTCGCCGGGGTCGAGTGGGTCTGCGCCGAATGTGCCCGCGCCCGGGCACGACGGTCGGAATCGTTCGCGCCACACCGGACCACAGGATCGGTGCCGGGCGGGCCAAGCCTGGATAAAGAATTTGAACAATTGATCGCGGGCCTGCGTTGGTCGATCAGCTAACGAAAACTGGGAGATACCGCAGCATGTCTATCAAGACCCTTGCCTTTGCCGGCTCGATCGCCCTGGCCCTGACGGGGACCGCCTTCGCGCAGACCGCGACGGGCACCGAGGGCAACATGAACAATCCGGGCAGCGTGAAGAGCAACAGCGAGAAGTCGATGGAGCGGATGGGCGCGCCCGCCACCACGGGTTCGACCATGGCCCCGGCTGGCACCTCCGGCGGGCCCAGCACCGCGACCGTCGGCGCGCCCGGCGGCAGCACCGGCGGCAACGGCGAGACCGGCAGCGGCGCGGCCCCCAGCGGCAAGTAAGCCCGCAAGTAAGCGCGCGAGCAGGCCCCGTCGGGGTCCGTCGAACGGCCTGAGTGCGTTCCGAGCCCCGCAGCCCCGCTGCGGGGCTTTTTGCGAGCCCGACTACGAACCCGTGTAGCCGAGCGCGGCGGCGGCGGCCTTCAGGCGGTCGAACGCCTCCGCGTAGCGCGCATGCCGGGCTTCGCCGTTCGCCAGCGTCCGGTCGGGGCTGAGATTGTCCTCCGTGTCGGACATCTTGATCAGCAGCCCCCCGAGATGGCCCCTGGCGATCAGGGCGGAGATGCGTGCGTCGTACGGCACCGGCTCGGCGGACTTCGTCAGCATCACCACCATGGCGATGACAGCGTCGGAAAAGCCTTCGGCCCGCAGGGCGATCGGGGTGGTCGGGGTGTCCTCGAGGACGTCGTGGAGGATCGCGGCCTGCATCACCTCCATCGGCTCGATGGCGAGGCGGTCCACCGATTTCGCGTGCCCCGCCCGGCCGACCGCCGCATTGGCGACCCGCTCCAGGTGGCGGATGTAGGGTTGCCCGCCCTTATCGATCTGCCCCGCATGCGCGATCATCGCGAAGCTGTGGGCCTCGAAGATGGATGCCATGCCGCGCGCTCCTCTCCGGCCGGACCTGCCGGCCCGGTAGACCATTCCGCCGAGCGATCCACAAGCGCGGCCGTGCACCGGTGGTTCGGCCCGGAAACGGGACACCGCCGACCGGTAACGTTAGCGGCCCATTAAGCGGAACCGTCGAAATCAGGGGATGTGCCGGGGCGTTCGCCCGGCCCTTCGAGTGCAGCGTGAGGACAGTGGCGTATGGGCAGCGTTCCGGCGATGATGGACAATGTGGTCCCCTTCCGACGCGCCCTCCGCCCCCAGCCGTCGGCGGCAGCCCCGTCGGCGCCCCGCGGCGGCCTCGCGGCCCGGCGCAGCGAGCAGCGTGCCCTGATGGATTCGGTTTATGCCACGGGCAGCCTGTCCGTGGCGGCGGGCGACCGCGAGACCAAGCTGATCGCGGCGCGGCTCCAGGTCTACGGCTTCGTGCTGATCGAGGAGATCGGGGCCGACGGCACGCCCCGGCGCCTGCGCCCGTCCGAGGCCATCCGCGCCCGGACCGAGTCGCCGTGGCGCCTCTCGAAGGCGAGCTACGGCGCGGGTGCCGGCCTCGCGGTCACCATCCCGGCCGTCGACGACTTCCTGTTCGACCAGCCGGCCGACCGTCCGGCCTGAGGAGGCCGCGCACGCTTCTGTGGCCGCCGGGAGACATCGGCAATTTCCTCGTCGGCGCCGTGGTTCTGATCATCGAATTCTCAGGCTGGGCGTGAGATGAAGGGTCTCGTTTCACTCCCGGCCATACCGCCATGCTGTCCGCCTCAGAAAACATCGTCATCCAGCACCGTGAGATCGTCGCCGTCCTGGTGACCTACGGGATATTCCTGGCCGGCGTGATGGGCGTGGCTTGGTTGATCGCGTAGCCGCGGCCCGGTTGATCGCGTAAGCTGAGCGGACGCGCCGTCGCGGGGTCGGAACCGCGCGGGTTTCACCCCGGTTTTCCGCCCGATCGTTTCGGGAGAGAACCGCATGGCAGACAAGGGCGACGACCACGCCGAGACCTACAAGGCGTTCCGCGAGGCCGTGAACATGACGGCGGCCAAGCTCGACGCGTTCCTGGAGACCGACGAGAGCCAATCGGTCGGCCAGAAGAAGGATGGCGGCGAAGCCACCGGCCACCGCGAGGGGCGGCGCATCGTCGAGCTTCTGCGCACCAAGAAGACCGACCTCACCGACGACGACTACGCGCACATGGCCAAGGTCGTCGGCTACGTGCACCGTCACCTGAAGCAGGGCGGCCCGAAGGAGGCCGACAAGGTGAAGGAGTCCCCCTGGCGCCTGTCGCTGATGAATTGGGGACACGATCCGCTGAAGGACGACTGAGTCCGGCCCGGAGCGGGCTTCGGATCAGGTCGGATCGCGGGTTGGAAAACCACCGGCCGTCCCGCGTTGGGGAAACCTGGTGGAGCTGAGCGGGATCGAACCGCTGACCTCCGCAGTGCGATTGCGGCGCTCTCCCATCTGAGCTACAGCCCCGTTCCGGGGTGGCGGCCTTTTAGGCTCGCTCACGCCGACCTGTCAATTCCCGAAATCCTGCAGCTTTGCGTGGGCGTGATGCGTCCCGCGGGCGCGGGCCACGAGGACATCGTTTCCGCGCATGAACGCCTTCATCTGGCTCTTCGACACCGTCGTGCAGCTCTACATCTACGTCCTCATCGCCAGCGCCGTCCTGAGCTGGCTCGTGGCGTTCAATGTGGTGAATGTCCGCAACCCGATCGTGTCGCAGATCGGCGAGGTGCTCTACCGCCTCACCGAGCCGGTGCTGCGCCCGATCCGAAACATCCTGCCCAACCTCGGCGGCGTCGATCTCTCGCCGATCGTGCTGGTGCTGCTGCTGCTGTTCGCCAGCCGCCTGCTGCACGAATTCGTGCCGACGCAGACCTCCGTCTACATCCGCTGACCGGTCGGGCTTTCGAGGGGCGGGGCGCAACGACGGCCCGCCCGACATCAAAAAAACAGACGCGCCACCGCGTCGCCCTGGGAACGAGACCGTCATGAAGACCAATCCCGGCCGATTCTTCGAGGATTACCGCCTCGGGGAAACCCTCCGTCACGCCACGCCGCGCACGGTCACCCTCGGCGACGTCGCGCTCTACACCGCCCTCTACGGCCCGCGCTTCGCCGTGCAGTCCTCGGACGCCTTCGCGCGCGCCATCGGCTACCCGCAGAGCCCCCTCGACGACCTCCTCACCTTCCACGTGGTCTTCGGCAAGACCGTGCCGGACATCTCCCTCAACGCGCTGGCCAATCTCGGCTACGCCGAGGGCGGCTTCCGCCGGCCGGTCTATCCGGGCGAGACCCTCTCGACAGTCTCCGAGGTCATCGGCCTGAAGGAGAGCTCGAACCGCCAGACCGGCGTCGTCTACGTGCGCTCCACCGGCTCGGACGCCAACGGCGAGACCGTGCTGAGCTACTGCCGCTGGGTGCTGGTGAAGAAACGCGACCCCGAGGCCAAGATCGCGCAGGAGCACGTGCCGACCTTCGCCAAGGTGGTGGACCCGGCCGACCTCGCCGGCGCCCTGCCGCCCCTGAACCCGGCCGCCTATGATTGCGCGCTCTCCGGCTCGCCCCACCGATTCGGCGACTACGTCGTCGGCGAGAAGATCGACCATGTCGACGGCATGACCGTCGAGGAGGCCGAGCATCAGATCGCCACCCGCCTGTACCAGAACACCGCCAAGGTGCATTTCGACGGCTACGCCGCCAAGGACACCCGCTTCGGCCGCCGGCTGATCTACGGCGGCGTCGTGATCTCCCTGGCCCGGGCCCTGAGCTTCAACGGCCTCGGCAACGCCTTCGCGCTGGCGGGCATCAATGCCGGCCGCCACGTCGCCCCGCTGTTCGCCGGCGACACGGTCTATGCCTGGAGCGAGGTCCTGGAGACCGCCGAGCTTCCCGGCCGCACCGACATCGGGGCGCTGCGCCTGCGCACGGTGGCCACCAAGAACCAGCCCTGCGGCAACCATCCCGACAAGGTCGGCGACGCCTACGACCCGTCGGTGATCCTCGACCTCGACTACTGGGCGTTCATGCCGCGCTGACCCCCCGGTCCCGGCCCGGCGCATGACGGGCCGGGCGGGCTGGTCCGGTGGCGACGAGCGGCGGATGCCGTGCGGGGTCGCGAACCGGACGTGGAAGGCGACGCAGTCTCGGGCCGTCGCCGTCGGCGAACCCCTCCCCGGCGACTCGGCGCCCTGCTCGCCGGCAGACCCGCGGCGGCGGTCGCGGGACGGCTCGCGACCATCCCGCCGAGGGTCGGGACCACCCCGCCGAACGCTCCGTCCGCGAAGGACCGGGCCTCGGCGTCCACGCCCCGGGCGGCGACGACGAGATTCTCGGCTTTGGACTGCTCCGCCGCGGACGCTCAACCGGTGCCCGTCGTCTGGTCGAGCCCCCCGCTCCCCCCGGCTTCGGATCCAGGCGCCGCGCGCACTGCGCGATGCCATCGGCGATGCCGCGACGGATCTCGTCGCCGCGGGCGCCCCCGGCGTTTCCGGTGCGGGCCGGCTCCGCGATATGCGCTTGGATCGCGTCGCTCAGGCTGCCGCCGACACAGTCGCCCCCGTCCAAAACGTCGCCTTGTCTGCGTGAAAGCCGACGCGTCTCGTGCGCAGGACTGCGGCTCCATTTCCCATCGTCGTCGAATACAGTCTGCCGGCCTCGCGCAGGAAGTCTTCAAAGCAGATCATCAGGACACCTGGGTCGACCTGCTTTTCTGGACACATGCGCCGGATCATCGCCCAAAAATGCGCGCAGCGACCGACCGGGGCCGGAGCGAAGCCCCCCTCCGCACCCCCGATTTCCGGTACTTCCGCATTAGAACAATTAGGAATTGTTGCCGCAAAGGCACGGGCCCCGAACCGTTTCCTGCCGACGCTTGATCACCAGCGCGTGATCGACTAACCGCCAGACATGTCGACGTATCGATGAGCAATTTAGGATCACTCTAAGGTAATCCTCAAGAGTTCGATACGCGGCGCGGGCGCCAGCACAAGGATCTACGGGTGCGCAAGATCACCTCAGCGCTGTCAGCAACCTCGACGTATGCTTTGATCAGCACGACTGCGCTGGTTTTCAGCTCGGCAGGTCTGACGTCGAGCGCCAAAGCGCAAGAATCCGTGCGGCTCGACGAGCTTTCGGTGGCGGGGCCTTCCGGGGGGACGGGGCGCGGCGGCCAGGGCGTCGGGCTCCTGAAGGATCTGCCGCCGCCCTATGCCGGGGGCCAGTTCGCGCGGGGCGGATCCCTCGGTGTGCTCGGAACCCGGGACGCCCTGAACACGCCGTTCAGCACCGTCAACTTCACGCAGCAGGTCATCCAGGACCAGCAGGCGCGCACCGCGGCCGATACCCTCGTCAACGACGCTTCGGTCCGCCTGACGACGGCCAGCAACGGCTTCAGCGACACCTTCCAGATCCGCGGCTTCGAGGTTCAGGCGCAGGATGTCGGGTTGAACGGCCTCTACGGCCTGGTCTCGTCCAATCGCGTGGCGGCGCAGTACATCGAGCGCATCGAGCTTCTGAAGGGACCCGGCGCGTTCATGTACGGCATTCCGCCGGGCGGCAGCGTCGGCGGCAGCATCAACATCGTTACGAAACGCGCCCTCGATGTGCCCTTCGTCCAGGTGACGCCGCAATATATCAGCCCCGGCAATTTCGGTGTTCATGTCGATGCCAGCACCCGCGGCGGCGAGAACAAGGAATGGGGCGTCCGCTTCAACGGCCTGGCCCGGGACGGTGAGGCGACGATCCGGGACGGAAACCTGCGGACGGGACTCGGGGCGCTGTCCCTCGACTATCAGGGTGAGCGCCTGCGCTGGGCGCTCGACGTGATCTCCCAGAACGACGAAACCAAGAATTTCCGGCCGCAGATCGGCCTGCAATCGGATATCGCCTTCATCCCGCGCCCGCCCAGCGGGCGCAGCAACTGGTTCCCGGGGACGCAGCTCCAGCAGCGGGACAACACGGTCGCCTCCTTCCTGGAATACGATCTGACCGACTGGCTGACGGCCTATGGCGGGATCGGATATCGCGCGGGGTCCAATCGGCAGACCTTCCCGGATTACCGGGTGTTCGGCTTCCCGAGCGGTGCCGACGTTCTCGGCAACTTCCGGCTCGTGAACGCCTTCTACGATTCCTACAGCAGCACCGTCAGCGGCAATGCCGGTCTCAAGGCCCGCTTCGACACCGGGTTCATCAATCACTCGGTGAACCTCGTCTATACCGGGTTCACGCGGGAGGACGGCTACGCCTACGTGGCGAACTCGGCCGACGAGTCGGTCCCGTCCAACATCTATCGGCCGGCGCCGCTGCCGGTCGTAACCGGCGAGCGGATCGCCCCGCAGCGCTATGCCGGGACCACCCTGACGAGCGTCGCCGTCGCCGACACGATGTCGGCCTTCGACGACACCGTCCTGCTGACCGCCGGCGTCCGCTATCAGATGGTGAACCAGAAGAGCTACGACACCGTCACCCAGGCGCGGACCAGCGAATACGACGCGGACGCCACGTCGCCGCTCGCCGGCATCGTGTTCAAGCCCTGGAAGAACGTCTCCCTGTACGCGAACTATGCCGAAGGCCTGACGGCCGGCACCATCGTGGGACCCGGCTACAGCAACGCGGGCGCGATCCTGAGTCCCTACAAATCGGATCAGCAGGAAGTCGGCATCAAGGTTGACTGGGGCACCATCACGACGACGGCGGCTCTGTTCCAGATCAGCCGGCCGGACCAGGTCCAGACGGCGACCAACGCCCTGGCGTATAACGGCGAGCAGCGCAACCAGGGTCTGGAGCTGTCGGCCTTCGGGGCGCTCGCACCGACCCTGCGCGGATTCGCGAGCGCGACCTTCCTGCGTCCCGAACTGACCAAGCCGATCGACCCGCTCCAGCGCGGGAACGACGCCGCGGGCGTCCCGGACCTGACCGTCTCCGCCGGCCTCGAATGGGATACCCCCTGGGTCCCGGGCCTCGCCCTGAACGGCCGGGTCCTCTACACCTCCGGCTCCTATCTCACCGGCGCCAACACCGTCCGCTTCCCGGACTGGACGCGGTTCGACCTTGGCTTCCGCTACGCGACGATCCTCGACGACAGGCCGTTCGTCTTCCGCTTCAACGTCGAGAACGTGGCGGACAACCGGTACTGGCTGACGACGGGCACCTTCGTAACGGTCGCCTCGCCCCGGACCTTCGTCGTGTCCGCCTCCTATACGTTCTGATGGGACCGAACGGCCTGGAGCGGCTCCGACCGGACGCGATGTCTCGGGGTCGCGACGGGAAACGGCGCAGGGACGCTCATCGCACCTCGTCGCTCCGACCGGGCTCTGGCGCGGAGGCCTTGCGGGCCGCGCCTCCCGACGGCAAACATCGGGCCGCCGACACCTTCGGAGGAAGCTTTGCCATGCCGGCTGAACCGACCAAGGGACCGGCGTGGTATTTCCCGTCGATCGAGAAGCGGTACGGCCGCCCGATCGCGGCGTGGCAGCAACTCGTCCGGGAGAGACTTCCGGCCAAGCACATGGACCTCGTGGCGATGCTGAAGGCCGAGCACGGGATGGGGCATGGACACGCCAACGCGATCGTGGCGCACGTCCTGGCAGCGCAGAAATCGTGACGCGCTCCCGCTGACACTGCGCGCCGACGGCGGCGGAGACCGCGCGGCCCTCTCAGTGGCGCAGACGCCCTGCGGTGGCCGTCACCCCCCGAACCATCCGGCCACCGCCCGGCGCAGCGGGTTGGCCGGGTCGGAGAGGAGGCGCAGGGCCATCAGGCAGGCGATGGTGACGAGGAGCGGGCGGATCAGCCGGGCGCCCATGCGGATCGCCAGGCGCGAGCCGATCTGCGCTCCGAGAAAGGCGCCCACCGCCATCATCAGGCCGATCGCCCAGACGACGTGGCCGCCGAGCGCGAAGAGTGCGAGGCTGCCGAGGTTGCTCGCGGCGTTGGCGAGCTTGGTGTGGGCGGTGCCCTTCACCACGCCCAATCCCAGCAGGGTCACGAAGCCGATCATGTAGAAGGCGCCGGCGCCGGGGCCGAACACTCCGTCGTAGAAGCCGACCGCCGGGGCCCAGGTCAGGGCGAACCAGTTCGGGGTGATCCGCGCGGTGGCGTCTTCGTTGCTCATGCGCTTGGCGGTCGCGAAGTAGATCGCGATGGCCACGAGGAGAATCGGCACGGCGGCGTCCAGCACCGCGCGCGGCAGCAGGCTGACGCAGAGCGCGCCCGCCACCGAGGCGCAGCCGGCGCTCACCGCGATCTTCCAGGCGTCGGGCCAGTGGATCAGGCGGCGGCGCGCGAAGGCGAGGGTCGAGGAGACCGCGCCGGCACTGCCCTGGAGCTTGTTCGTGGCGATCGCCGAGACGGGATCGAGGCCGGAGAGCAGCAGGGCCGGCAGGGTCAAGAGGCCCCCGCCGCCCGCGATCGCGTCGACGCAGCCGGCCGCCACCGCGACCGCGAACAGACCCGCGATCAGGCCGATATCCACCCCGAAGATCATCCCGTCCTCACGTCATGGTCCAGTGAGGGCCGACTGGAGGCGGGATGGCGATCGAGGGGAAGCGCCGGACGCACGCTTCAGTTGCGGACGACGACCTTGGTGCCGACCTTGGCGCGATCGTAGAGATCGACCACGTCCTTGTTGGTCATGCGGATGCAGCCCGAGGAGACGGCGGCGCCCATGGTCTCGGGCTCGTTCGAGCCGTGGATGCGGTAGAGCGAGGAGCCGAGGTAGAGCGCCCGGGCGCCGAGCGGATTGTCCTGGCCGCCGGCCATGAAACGCGGCAGGTCGGGGCGGCGCGCCAGCATCTGCGACGGCGGGCGCCAATCCGGCCACTCCTTCTTCATGGTCACGTGCTTCTCGCCGGACCACGAGAAGCCCTGGCGGCCGACGCCGACGCCGTAGCGCACGGCCTGGCCGCCGCCGAGCACGTAGTAGAGCCGCCGCTGGCTGGTCGAGACCACGATGGTGCCGGGCTTCTCGGCGCCCTTCCAGACGACGGTCTCGCGCGGAATCGCCTGCTCCTTGAAGATGTTCATGAAGTCGGCGATCGGTCCGCTGTCGAACGGGTTTCCGGCGAAGGCCGGTCCGGTCGATACGGTCAGGGCCGCCGCGAGGGCGGATGCGGCGAGAACGCGGCGCGTCTGCATGGTCTCTCCTCCAGCCGAGGACCGGCAAAGGGCGGGCGCGAGGACCCGGCTTTCCCGGAGGCTTGTGGTCGGGGGCGAGAGCCTTGGCGCGATGGGGAAGGGGGGTCAACCGCACCGCGATCGAACGCGGTGCCCCTGTGTGATCCCGGCAACGCCCCGACTCGGGATCCCTCGGAGGGCCATCAGGCCCCCAGACACGATGCCGCAGGAACTTGCGGCCAAGCCCGCTTATCCCCAGACTCGGTGCGGTGAGACCCAACACTGTCCAGATCGCACGCGCCGCCGAAGCGGCTTCGCACGTGCATGAACCGGCTTCGCCCTCGGCGGCGCGCCCGGTCGTGCGCGCCGTCGGCGTTCTTGCGTCCGGTCTCCTCGCGCTCCTGCTCCTCGTCTGCGCCGTCCTGCCTCTGATGCGGATGGCGGGGGACGTACCGCACGGCTTCGCCCGCCAGACCGTGATGTCTCAGGCCTCGCTGCCCGAGAACCGGGACACGATCCTGCGCGTCTCGGCTGCGATGGCCGACCTCGACGACAGCTTCGGCAGCGTCGCAACCCTGCGGATCCCGCGCGTGACGAAGCAGAGGGTGGATCGCCTCGCGATGCCGCGCAGCCTACGGGTCCTTGCGACGCGCGCGGTCGCTCCCCTCGAGCGCCCCCCCAGGCTCGCCCTCCCGGCCTGAACGGTCCGGAGTCGTCCAGCGCTCACGGAATTCGACGTCACTTTTTCGCGTTGAATACAACCCGTGTCGTCGGAACGCCCAGATTGTGGGCCATCTCCGGGATCGTCACCGGACGATTCGGGCCGGGTCTAAGCGATGCGACCCGCGCCGCCGCGGCGCGGGCGATGCCTCGGCCCCTGTCACCGCCCCCACCGCGCCCGGCCATGCCACATGGCCCAGCGCTTGCCATGGCCCGGACCGCTCGCGGCGACGGGGCCCTGGACCCTGAATGCGGCGATGCCGGCCTGCGCCACGCGGGCCATCCGCCAGAATCTCGCAGGAGCGACGCGATCGTGACGTCTTTCAACCACCGCCTGTTCGGGGCCCGGCCGACCGCGCTCGCCGCGGGCGTCGTCCTGGTCGCTCTCTCGGCCTGCAATCAGAAGCAGCAGGCCGCGGCGCCGGTTCCGGGCCCGATCCCCGAGGTCAACATCGTGACCGTCCGCGAGCAGCCGATTCCGTACGTCCGGGATCTCCCCGGCCGCGTGGCGCCCCTGCGCATCGCCGAGGTCCGCTCGCGGGTGTCCGGCCTCGTCGTGAAGCGCACGTTCGAGCAGGGCAGCCTCGTGAAGGAGGGCGACCTCCTCTATAAGATCGACCCGGCCCCCTTCGCGGTCGAACTGCAGAGCGCCGAGGCCGCCCTCGCCCGCACCGAGGCGGCGCAGGTCCTCGCGAGCCAGCAGGCCGACCGCCTGGAGCAGCTGCTGTCGCGCCAGACGGCGAGCCAGGCCCAGTACGACAGTGCCTACGCCGCCCTGAAGCAGGCCGAGGCCGAGGTTGCCGGCGCCAAGGCGGCCCGCGACCGGGCCAAGCTCAATCTCAACTGGACCGACGTCCGCGCGCCCATCTCCGGCCGCATCGGCCGCGCGCTCCTCACCGAGGGCACGCTGGTGGAGCAGGGCGGCACCGCCAACCTCGCCACCATCCAGCAGCTCGACCCGATCTACGTCGACATCACCCAGTCGGTGGGCGAGCTGAACAAGCTGCGCCGCGATCTCGCCAGCGGCGAGCTCTCGCGCCTCTCGGCGGACACGGCCAACGTTCACATCATCATGGATGACGGGACGCTCTACGGCTCGGCCGGCAAGCTGCTGTTCTCCGACGTCACGGCGGACCCGAGCACCGGGCAGGTCACCCTGCGCGTGCTGTTCCCGAACCCGCATGACGAGCTCTTCCCGGGGATGTACGTGCGCGCCCGCATCAAGCAGGGCATCGACACCGATGCGCTCGCGGTGCCGCAGCAGGCGATCCAGCGGACCAACGACGGCAAAGCCGAGGTCTGGGTGGTGCGCGACGACAGCAAGGTCATGCTTCAGCCCGTGGAAGTCGGCCCGGTGGTCGACAACCAGTGGGTCATCCGCTCCGGCCTGAAGGCCGGCGACCGGGTGGTCGTCGAAGGCGTGCAGAAGATCACCGTCGGCCAGCAGGTGAAGACCGTCGAGCTGAAGATCGCAACCGCCGACGCCGAGCCGAAGCCCCGTGATACGGAGGTACCGGAGCGCGAGGCCGCCGAGGCGCCCGGCACGCCCAAGCCTGCGTCATCGACCTCGGCGTCGCCCAATTCCGATTCACCGAGTTCTGCCTCACCCAAGCCCGTGTCGCAGGTGCGCTGAACCATGGCTCGCTTCTTCATCGACCGACCGGTCTTCGCCTGGGTCGTCGCCCTCTTCATCATCCTGGGCGGCCTGCTCACGATCCCGCAATTGCCGGTGGCGCAGTATCCCGTGATCGCGCCCCCCTCCATCGCGCTCTCGACCGCCTATCCGGGCGCCTCGGTGGAGAACCTCTACACGGGCACCACGCGGCTCATCGAGGATGAACTGAACGGGGCCGCCAACATCCTGAGCTTCGAATCGGCCAGCGACGCCTTCGGCGTCGTCGAGATCACGGCCCAGTTCCAGCCTGGCACCGATTCGAGCCTCGCGGGCGTCGAGGTGCAGAACCGCCTCAAGCGCGTCGAGGCCCGGCTGCCCGCCGAAGTGCGCCAGCAGGGCACCCTGGTGGAGGAGGCCTCTGCCGCGACACTGCAGATCATCACCCTGGTCTCGCCCGATAAGTCGATGGACGAGATCGCGCTCGGCGACTTCCTCATCCGCAACGTCATCAATGAGATCCGCCGCATCCCCGGCGTCGGGCGCGCGACGCTGTACTCCACCGAGCGAAGCCTGCGCATCTGGATCGATTCCGACAAGTTGCGCGGTCTCTCGCTCAACGCCTCGGACGTGTCGAAGGCGATCTCGAACCAGAACGTCCAGATCGCCTCCGGCGCCGTCGGCGCCATGCCGAGCCCGCAGAACAACCCGGTCAACTTCCCCATCATCGTGAAGGGCCAGATGACCGCGCCGGAGGAGTTCGGCGCCATCGTGCTGCGCGCCAATTCCGACGGCTCCAACGTGCGCTTGCGCGACGTCGCCCGGATCGAGCTCGGTGGCGAGGACTACAAATTCACGACCCGCCTCGACGGCGGCGAGGCCGCCGGCATCTCCGTCACCCTGGCCCCCGACGGCAACGCACTCCAGACCGCCTCGGCCATCCGCGCCAAAATGGAGGAGCTGTCGCAGTTCTTCCCGTCGAACGTGAAGTGGGACATCCCCTACGACATCACCCCGGCCGTCGAGGCTTCGATCGAGAAGGTGCTGCACACCCTCGTCGAGGCGGTGGTGCTGGTGTTCATCGTGATGTTCGTCTTCCTCCAGAACATCCGCTACACGCTCATCCCCACCATCGTGGTCCCGATCGCCCTGATGGGCACCTGCACGGTGATGCTGCTCGCAGGCTTCTCGGTGAACGTGCTCACCATGTTCGGCATGGTGCTCGCCATCGGCATCCTCGTCGATGACGCCATCGTGGTGGTCGAGAACGTCGAGCGCATCATGAACGAGGAAGGCCTCTCTCCGAAGGAGGCCACCCGCAAGGCGATGAGCCAGATCACCGGCGCCATCATCGGGATCACGCTGGTGCTGATCGCGGTGTTCATCCCGATGGCGTTCTTCCCCGGCTCGGTCGGCATCATTTACCGCCAGTTCTCCATCGCCATGGTGACCTCGATCGCGTTCTCGGCGCTGCTGGCCCTGTCGCTGACCCCGGCCCTGTGCGCGACCCTGCTGAAGCCCATCGAGAAGGGCCACGGCCATTCGAAGGGCGGCGTCTTCGGCTGGTTCAACCAGGTGGTGGATCGCGAGACCGCCCGCTACGGCCGCGGCGTCGCCGGGCTGATCAAGCGCTCCGGCCGGGTCATGCTGGTCTATCTCGCCCTGGTCATCGGCCTCGGCTACGCCTTCCTCCGCCTGCCGGAGGGCTTCCTGCCGGTGGAGGATCAGGGCTTCTTCACCGTCGACATCCAGACCCCGCCCGGCTCCTCCTTCAACCGCACCGAAGCGGCGGTGAAGAAGGTCGAGGAACACCTCCTCGCGCAGCCCGGCGTCGCCACCGTGACCGTCGTCAACGGCTTCTCATTCTCCGGCCAGGGACAGGTCACCTCGCAGGCCTTCGTGACCCTGAAGCCCTGGGGTGAGCGCGATGCCGACAACTCGGCGGCCAAGCTGATCGAGGGCACCAACAAGGCGTTGGCATCGTACAAGGACGCGGTGATCCAGGCCCTCGAGCCGCCGCCGATCGACAATCTCGGCAACGCCTCGGGCTTCAGCTTCCGCCTCCAGGACCGCGCGCAGAAGGGCTACTCGGCCCTGATGGCGGCCCAGGAGCAGTTGCTGTCGCTCGCCCGCAAGAGCCCCGTCCTGCAAAAGGTCTATGTCGAGGGCCTGCCCCCGGCGCCCCAGGCGGAACTCGTCATCGACCGCGAGAAGGCGGCCGCCCTCGGAGTCAACTTCGAAGAGATCAACAACACCATCCAGGTCAATCTCGGCTCGGTCTACACCAACGACTTTCCGAACCGGGGCAAGATGCAGCGCGTCATCGTTCAGGCCGAGGACGCACAACGCCTGAAGGCGGCCGACATCCTGAACTACGGGGTGAAGAACGCCTCCGGGACCATGGTGCCGATGTCGTCCTTCGCCGACCTGAAATGGGGCGTCGGCCCGGCCCAGATCATCGGCTTCAACGGCTACCAGTCGGTGCGCATCACCGGCGAGCCGGCCCCGGGCTACACCTCGGGCGACGCGCTGAATGAAATGGAGCGGCTGATGGAGCAGTTGCCGAAGGGCTTCGGCTACGCCTGGACCGGCCAGTCGCTGCAGGAGAAGCAGGCGGGCTCACAGGCCTCGCTGCTGCTCGGCCTCTCGATCCTGATCGTGTTCCTATGCCTGGCCGCCCTCTACGAGAGCTGGTCGATCCCGTTCTCCGTGCTGCTGGTCATCCCGCTCGGCGTCATCGGCTCCGTGGCGGCGGTGTACCTGCGCGGGCTGCCGAACGACGTCTACTTCAAGATCGGCATCATCACGATCATCGGTCTCTCGGCCAAGAACGCGATCCTGATCGTGGAATTCGCCAAGGACCTCTGGAAGCCGGGAACCTCCCTGGTGGACGCGACCATCGAGGCGGCGACGCTCCGCTTCCGACCGATCGTGATGACCTCGCTGGCTTTCATCTTCGGCGTGGTGCCCCTGGCGATCGCCTCCGGCGCCGCCTCGAAGAGCCAGCAGGCGATCGGCACCGGCGTGCTCGGCGGCATGATCTCGGCCACCATCCTGGCGGTGCTGTTCGTGCCGGTGTTCTTCGTGGTGGTGATGCGGATCTTCCGCCGCAAGGACGCCACCGAGGGCATCCAACCCAAGGTGGAGCCGGCCACGGTGCATGGGCCCCATCACGCCCCGGCCGAGTAGTCCGGCGCGGCGGAGCTCGCCCACCGGGGAGCCCCGCACATGAGAAAGGGGCGCGCGGTCCGATCGACCGCGCGCCCCTTTTCTTCCAGTGTCCGGTCGCGACCGGGGCCGAGCCTCAGACCAGATCCGGCTGATCCCTTCGGGATGGCGGATCTGGGCTTCGCCCAGACGACGCGCCGGCTTGCCTTAATTACGCTCCGCTTTGATCGAGCGGAGCCCGTATCAGACCTCGCGGGCGATCATCATCTTCTTGATCTCGGCGATGGCCTTGGCCGGGTTCAGGCTCTTCGGGCAGGTGTTGGCGCAGTTCATGATCGTGTGGCAGCGATACAGCCGGAAGGGATCGTGCAGCGCATCGAGGCGCTCGCCGGTGTTCTCGTCGCGGCTGTCGATCAGCCAGCGATAGGCCTGGAGCAGGGCCGCCGGGCCGAGGAAGCGGTCGCCGTTCCACCAGTAGCTCGGGCACGAGGTGGTGCAGCAGGCGCAGAGGATGCACTCGTAGAGTCCGTCGAGCTGGGCCCGGTCCTCCGGCGTCTGCTTCCACTCGCCCTCGGGCGCGGGCGTCTCGGTCTGGAGCCAGGGCTCGATGGACGCATGCTGGGCGAAGAAGTTCGTCAGGTCGGGGACGAGGTCCTTCAGCACCGGCATGTGCGGCAGCGGATAGATCCGCACCGCGCCGGTCTTCTTGCCCTTGGCGTGCTCCTGGCACTCGTCGATGCCCATGGTGCAGGCCAGCGCGTTCTGGCCCTCGATGTTCATGGCACAGGAGCCACAGATGCCCTCGCGGCAGGAGCGGCGGAACACCAGGGTGGAGTCGACCTTGCTCTTGATCCACAGGAGGGCGTCGAGGACCATCGGGCCGCAATCGTCGCGATCGACCTGGTAGACGTCGACGCGCGGGTTCTTCCCGTCGTCGGGATTCCAGCGGTAGATCCGGAATTCCTGCAGGTTGTTGGCGCCGGCGGGCCGAGGCCAGGTCTTGCCTTCGGTGATCTGAGAGTTTTTGGGAAGATTAAACTGAGCCATGGTGTGGCGTGCCTAAATCCGTCTCGTGAGAACCAGTCCAGGGAACGACGGGAGTCGTGTCCTCAATACACCCGCGCCTTCGGCTCGATGTACTGGATCTCGTTCGACATCGTGTAGGTGTGGACCGGACGGTAATCGATGCTGACCTGCTTGGACGAGTCGTCCATCCAGGCGAGGGTGTGCTTCATCCACTCCTTGTCGTCGCGGTCCGGGAAGTCCTCGCGGGCATGGGCGCCGCGGCTCTCCTTGCGGTTGGCCGCCGATTCCATGGTGACGACGGCCTGGCCGATCAGGTTGTCGAACTCGAGGGTCTCGAGGAGGTCGGTGTTCCAGATCAGCGAGCGGTCGTTGACGTGGATGTCGGGAATACCGGCGGCGACCTTGTGGATGAGGGTCTTGCCCTCCTCCAGCACCTCGCCGGTGCGGAACACCGCGCAGTTGTTCTGCATGGTCTTCTGCATCTCGGCGCGCAGCTGCGCCGTCGGGGTGCCGCCGCTGGCGTAGCGGAAGCGGTCGAGGCGGGCGAGCGCCTTGTCGGCGGAATCCTTCGGCAGGTCCATCTGGCGGGCGCCCGGCTCGACGATCTCGGCACAGCGCAGACCGGCGGCCCGGCCGAACACCACGAGGTCGATCAGCGAGTTCGAGCCGAGGCGGTTGGCCCCGTGAACCGAGACGCAGGCCGCCTCGCCCAGTGCCATCAGGCCCGGCACCACCGTGTCGGGGTTGCCGTTGCGCAGGGTCAGCACCTCGCCGTGATAGTTCGTCGGGATGCCGCCCATGTTGTAGTGCACGGTCGGCAGTACCGGGATCGGCTCCTTTGTGACGTCGACGCCCGCGAAGATCTTGGCCGATTCCGAGATGCCGGGCAGGCGCTGGTGCAGGATGGCCGGGTCGAGGTGGTCGAGGTGCAGGTAGATGTGGTCGTTGGACTTGCCGACGCCGCGACCGGCCCGGATCTCCATGGTCATGGAGCGGGAGACCACGTCGCGCGAGGCAAGGTCCTTGGCGCTCGGGGCGTAGCGCTCCATGAAGCGCTCGCCCTCGGAGTTGGTCAGGTAACCGCCCTCGCCGCGCGCGCCCTCGGTGATGAGGCAGCCGGCGCCGTAGATGCCGGTGGGGTGGAACTGCACGAATTCCATGTCCTGCAGGGGCAGGCCGGCGCGCAGCACCATGGCGTTGCCGTCGCCGGTGCAGGTATGGGCCGAAGTGGCCGAGAAGTACGAGCGGCCGTAGCCGCCGGTGGCCAGGATGGTCTGCTGAGCGCGGAAGCGGTGGATCTCGCCCGACGCCTGGTCGATGGCGATGACGCCGAGGCAGCGGCCCTCCTCGTCCATGATGAGGTCGAGGGCGAAGTACTCGATGAAGAAGTTGGTGTGGTTCTTCACCGCCTGCCCGTAGAGGGTGTGCAGCATGGCGTGGCCGGTGCGGTCGGCCGCCGCGCAGGTGCGCTGGGCGGTACCCTTGCCGTAATCGGTGGTCATGCCGCCGAAGGGGCGCTGGTAGATCTTGCCCTCTTCGGTGCGGGAGAAGGGCACGCCCCAGTGCTCGAGTTCGTAGACGGCGGCGGGCGCGTTGCGCACGAGGTACTCGATTGCGTCCTGGTCGCCGAGCCAGTCCGACCCCTTCACGGTGTCGTACATGTGCCAGCGCCAATCGTCCGGGCCCATGTTGCCGAGGGAGGCCGAGATGCCGCCCTGCGCCGCCACGGTGTGGGACCGGGTCGGGAACACCTTCGAGATGCAGGCGGTGCGCAGGCCGGCCTGGGAGCAGCCCACGGTGGCGCGCAGGCCCGCGCCGCCCGCACCCACCACCACCACGTCGAAGGTGTGGTCGTTGATCGTGTAGGCGGGGGTGCCGTTGGTTCCGTTGGTGGCCATGGGCTGATCCTTCGGGTTCGGGATGCGGGTCAGACGAGCTTGCCGAGGCTGACGCGCAGGATCGCGTACAGGCAGGCGACGGCGACGACGACCGCGTAGAAGTTGTTGGCGAGCAGGCTCAAGAGCTTGAGTGTCTTATCGTGCACGTAGTCTTCGATGATGACTTGCATTCCGATCCTCATATGGGCCGTGACCGAGATCACGGCGAGGATCAGGATGAGCGCCACCACCGGGTGCGACATCAGGGCGACGGCCTCCGGGTAGGGCCGGTTCGCCATCAGGGCGACGACCACCACGAAAGCCAGCATGAGCGGCGCGTTGGCGGCGGCGGTCAGGCGCTGGATCCAGAAATGGCCCGCGCCGTGGCCCGAAGCCCCGAGGCCCTTCACCCGGGCGCGGGGCGTACGCATGGTGACGTGGGTGTTCTGGCGATTGTCGACCATCGATCGGCCTCCTCAGCGCAGGGTCAGGGCGAGCGCCCAGATCAGGACGGTCAGGATGACGGAGCCGATCAGGGTGGCGCGGGCGAGGCCCATGCGCTGGGCGCGGTCGAAGCCGTAGCCGAGATCCCAGATGAAGTGGCGCAGGCCGCCCAGCATGTGGTGCATCAGGATCCAGGTGTAGACGAACAGCACCAGGCGCCCGACGATGGAGCCGAAGAACCACGACACGGTGCCGTAGGCGCCCGGACCCGCGGCGAGGGCCACCAGCCAGATCGCCACCAGGGCCGAGCCGCCGTAGAGCGCGGTGCCGGTGACGCGGTGGAACACCGACATCGCCATGGTCCAGGTCCAGCGGTAGATCTGGAGGTGGGGAGAGAGCGGCTGGGCGACCGTGGGACGGACGGTGGGAGCCATCGTGCGGAAGGTCCTCGACTGGGCGGCGCACCCCGATTTGAAGGTGCGCCAAGAAAAATTTGGATCGTCTCTAAAGTGCTAGCGGGCAGGCGCCAATGCGCAACCCCGGCTTGCCGCAGCGCACATGCGACACGGGCGCCAAATCGTCATTCGCCTCGCGCCGCGTCATGGCAGCCATCCGAGCATGCGCCACCACAGATAATCCAGGGGTGCGACGACGACGAGCGACGCGAGCCCCGTTGCCAGGGTCAGCTTGGTCGCTGCCCGCAGTGGCACCTTGCCGAGATCGACCGCGAGGACGATCGGCGGCGCCTGGTAGGGCAGGAACAAAGTCGAGTAGCCAACCACCTGGATCATCACCACGGCCATGAGGTCGAGACCGCTGACCCGGGCCATCTCGCCCGCGAGCGCCGTGTAGAGTGCCGGGGCGCCGTTCGCGGTGACCGCGAGGGTCAGGATCGCCGCGAGCCCTGTCAGAATCCCGAAATTGTAGCCCGGCGCGTCGGGCGTCAGGGGCGCGACGTGGAGCAGGGCATGGCCCAGGCGAGCGCCGAGGCCGGTCTCGTTCACGGTGGCCACGAGACCCAGGAGGGCGGCCACGTAGAAGCAGGTCCGCAGGTTCACGGCGCCGAAGGCCTCGGCGGGCAGGACGCCGATGCGGGGCATCAGGCAGAGGATCGCGGCGACGAGGCCCACCCAGGCGGGGGCGATGTGGTGCAGGCTGTCCGTGACCCAGAAGGCGAGGGTGGCGGCCAGGATCACGGCGAGGCGCCGCGCCTCCGGGCGCAGGGGTTCCTTGACCAGGGCGGCCCCGTTCTCGCCATGGTCGAGCCGGTCCGGAAACAGCCAGAGGATCGCCAGGACGAGCAGGACGCCCTTCGCCAGGGCTAGGACCGGCGCGTGCAGCAGCAGGTAGGACAGGTAGGCGATGTGGAGGCCGTACTGCGTCTCCGCGGTGCCGGCCATGACGAGGTTCGGGACGTTGGCGGGCAGGATCGCGGCGGAGAGGAGCGGCGTGGCGAGTCCCACCGCCAGGACCGCGCCGTGCCGGCCCGGGCGCCCGTTCGCGAGCCCGAAGGCGTCGCAGAGCGCGAGCACCACCGGGACCAGCAGGGCGATCCGCCCGAGATTGGACGGCATCACGAAGGCGACGGCGAAGGACAGGGCGACGATCCCGGCGACGAAGGCCGGGTAGGAGGCGGAGAGATGCCCCGACAGGCTTCGCGCCAGACGGTCGCCGAGGCCGGAGCGCGTCATGGCGAGCCCGACCACCATGCCGCTCAGGACAAGCCAGAACGCCGAGGAGGCGAAGCCCGAGAACACCGTCGCAGGGGGCGCGAGGTGGAACAGCATCGCCCCGGCGAAGAACAGCATCGCCGTGACGATCTCTGCGATGAGGCCGCTGGCCCAGAGGCCCATGCAGAGCACGAGCAGGAGCGCGGTCACCGCGACCGTCGCCTCCCCGCACATGAACGCCCCTGCCGGCATGCCCGACTCCGATCCGTCTCTTCCGGCGGGACGATGATCCTACCTTGGAGCCGTTCGCAATTCGGAGTTTTCCGATCCAGCCTTCGCGAAGCGCGAAGGCTCAGAAGCGGGCCGGGTCGAGCTCGAAGGTCGGGGGCAGGGCCTCGAACCACTCGCCGTAATAGGGATCGCGGGGGAGCTTCGCCGCCCAGCGATCGCGAAACCGCTGGTGCTCGGCCGGGTCGACGGTGCGGGCGCGATTGCGGCTCTCATAGTGGTAGAGGCTGGCCTGGGCGCAGTAGACGCTGCGCAGCCCGCGCTCGCGCAGGCGCAGGCACAGGTCGACGTCGTTGTAATTCACGGCGAAGCTCGCATCGAAGCCGCCGATGGCCTCGAAGTCCGTGCGCCGCACCATCACGCAGGCGCCGGTAACCGCAAGGTAGTTCCGGCTGCCGACGGTGGAGAAGAAGTGCCCGGGATCGTCGCCGGGATAGCCGCGCCGGACATGATCGGGGGTGGCGTCGACGATCGAGACGCCGGCATGCTGGATCTCGCCGGTCTCGAACAGGAGCTTGGGGCCGACGGCGCCGACGCCGGGGATCTGCAGCTGCGCCAGCATCGCCTCGATCCAGTCGGGCGTGATGACCGCGATGTCGTCGTTGAGGAAGACCAGAATGTCGCCGCTCGCCGCCGCGGCGCCGAGGTTCATCTTGGCCGCCACGTTGAAGACCGGCTCCGACCAGGTCACGCGCCGGGCGCCGTGGCGGGCGAGGGCCGCCTCCGTGCCGGATCGCAGGTCCCCGTTGTCCACCACCACGAACTCGATGTCGGGATAGGTGCTGGTCGCGGCGACGCTGTCGAGGCAGGCGGCGAGGAGATCCACCGTGCAGCCGCCGACGGTGCTGTCGCGCCCGGCCGTGGGGATCACGATGGAGACCAAAGGGCGCTCGGTCAGCTTGCGGCGCATCTCGAAACAGCCCTTGAACGCGCTCGAGCGGGCGAAGTCGAGTTCGCCGGTGCGCCGGGCCCGGTCCTCCAGGCCACGGATCGCCGCGGCGATGACGTAGTCCTTGTTGTCCATGGTCTGGGCGGTGGAGCCTGGGATCGCGCGCCAATGGTAGAGCACCTTCGGCACGTGGACGACGTTGCGGACATGCTCGGTGTAACGCAGGGCGAAGTCGTAATCCTGCGCCCCGTTGCATTCGTCGCGAAAGCCGCCGATTTGGCGGACGATGTCCATCCGGTAGAGCGCCAGGTGCGCCGTATACATGCAGGCTTCGAGGGCTTCGGGCGACCAGTCCGGCTTGAAGAACGGCTCGTAGCGGACCCCGTCGATCGAGATCTTGTCCTCGTCCGAGTAGATGAAGTCGACGCTCGCGTCGGCGTTCAGGATACGGACGAACTCGTAGAGCGCGTTATCGGGAATCGCGTCGTCGTGGTCCATCAGGGTCAGGTAGGTGCCGGTCGCCAGGGCCATGGCGTCGTTCGAAGTGGCCGAGATGCGCCCGTTCGTGGTGCGGCGATGGAGCTTGATGCGCGGGTCGGCGGCCGCGAAGGCCTGGAGCAGCGGCCAGATCTGCGGGTCGGGCGAGTTGTCATCGCAGAGGCAGAGTTCCCAGTCCGGATAGGCCTGGGCCTGCACCGAGGCGATGGCGGCTTCCAGCCAGCGCCGGGGAGTGTTGTAGACCGGCATGACGATGGAGATACGGGGGCGAGAGCGGAAGCCCTCGATCTCGGCCCGCATCGCCGCCACGCTGAGGCGGCTTGGCGTCTCCACCGTGTCGATCCAGGCCGTGTAGGAGGCCGGCACCGGACGGGGCCGGGCGCTCGCCCGGAAGTCGCGCCAGAGTTCCGCGGCGCCCTTCGCGCGCCAGGCGTCGCGGAGGTGGGCGAGGAGGCGGGCCGGCGCGCGCTCTGCCTCGGGCAGCGCCTGCACGCGGCGGCGGGCGGTCTCCGCGGTCGCGCCGAGGGGGCCGAGATGGGTCAGGGAGACGTGGCCCAGGCGAAAGCGTCCGGCGCCGCTCATCGGATCGAGGCGCAGGCCCCGGACCCGGCGCGGCAGGTGCACGAGGTTGTCGATGCCGGTCGCATCGGCCTCCAGCGGAATGGTCAGGGTCTCGCGAAACCCCTGGCCGTCATCGACGTAGAGGATCGGGACGAGCTTCGTGCGGTCGAGGGCGGTGAGGTCGGCGCGCAAGCGGACCCAGCCGCCGCGATGGCGCCGGCGTCCCTCCGCCGGCCAGAGGCGGAAATGCGGGTCCGACCCAGTCGCGCGCCACGTGTCGGGCGTCCCCTCCGCCTCGATCTGGCTGACGGCGTCGAGGCGACAGCGTAGGGTGCGCGGCAAACCCGGATCCTCTTCGAGGCGGGCGCAGGGCCTGCCGTGCCCGGGGGTTTAGGGCAAGCCCGCCGGCCCTCGCAAGGGCAGCCCCGGACCTCGCCTCAGCCGCGCCCGGCGGCGAGATAGGCACGCCACCCCCCTTGCCGGGTGATCTCTGGCGCCTCCGCGACGGCATGGGCTTCGCAGAGGAAGCCCGAGACGGGTTCGCCATCGGCCAGAGCGATCTTGCCGAGGCCGAGGGGCGCGGGAATCGCGGCGGCGAAACGCCCGAAGGCAGCCGCGTCGAGCGCCCAGACCTCGACCTCGAGCCCGGGGCCCGCGAAGCCGGGCGCGCGCACGAGGCCGGGTTTCGGCGGCACCGTGCCGGGCAGGGCATAGAGCCGGTAGTCGGGCGCCGTCCGGGTCGCGCGCAGGAACGTCGCTCCGAGGTCCTGGAGCTGGTGATTGAGGGCGAGCCCTGTGAGGTGCGCACCGACCACGACCAGGGGGATCTGCCCGGAGGGCGAGGCAGGAACGCGGCCTTCTTCGGGGAGGGAGCGGGCACGCTCGACGCCCATGCCGCCGGCGAGGTCGCGATGCAGGGCATCGGCCCAGGGCGCCAGGGCCTCGTCGCTGAAGCCGGGTCCCACCAGCGTCACGCCCGCCGGCAGGCCGTCCCGGCGGAACCCGGCCGGCACCGCGATGGCGGCCATCCCAAGCAGGTTGGCGAAATTGGTGTAGCGGCCGAGATGGCTGTTCCGGACGATGGGCTCCGCCGCCATCTCGGCCACCGTGTAGATCGTCGGCGCGGTCGGCAGCAACAGCACGTCGAGCCCGGCGAGGATCGCATCGGTCCGGCGCTTCAGGGCCTCGAAGGCGTACCGACCCCGGAAGGCGTCGACGGCGCTGTAGGTGCGGGCCGAGTCGAGGATGGCGCGCACGCTCGGATCCATCGCGGCGGCATGGTCGGCATGGAAGGCTTCGACCGCCGCCAGCCGCTCGGCGACCCAGGGGCCGTCATACAGGAGAGAGGCGATCTCCCGGAATGGCGCGTAGTCGAACGGCACGGCGACGGCACCGAGGCGCTCCAGCCGGGCGATGGCGTCGTCGTAGAGGGCCGCCGTCTCGGCATCGCCGTAGAACTCGCGCTCGGCCGGGGCGAGCACGCCAAAGCGCAGGCCCGTCGCCGGGAGGGGATGCGGGACCACCGGGCGCGAATACGGGTCGGCCGGGTCGAACCCCTCGGCGATCCGGCGCACGGCGAGGCCGTCCCCGACGGTGCTCGCGAACACCGTGATGCAGTCGAGGCTGCGGCAGGCCGGAACGAGGCCGGTGGTGCTCAGCGCCCCCGGCGTCGGCTTGATGCCGACGAGGTTGTTGAAGGCCGCCGGCACGCGGCCGGAGCCGGCGGTGTCGGTGCCGAGACTGAAGCAGGCGAGCCCGGCCGCCACGGCCACGGCCGAACCGGAACTCGATCCGCCTGAAACGAAGTCGGCGTTGAACACGCTGCGCGGGGCACCGTAGGGCGAGCGCGTGCCGTTGAGGCCGGTGGCAAACTGGTCGAGGTTGGTCTTGCCCGTTACCAGGGCGCCGGCGGCCTTCAACCGCGCCACCACCGCGGCATCGCGCTCGGGCGTGGTGGCGAAGGCCGGGCAGGCGGCGGTGGTGGGCAGGCCCGCCACGTCGATGTTGTCCTTGACGGCGAAGGGCAGGCCCCAGAGCGGCAGGGAATTCGGCTCCGGGTGCGCCTGCATCAGGGCGCGGGCCGCCGCGACGAGGTCAGCGCGCGGCACCGGGGTGATGAAGATGGCCGGGTCGGGCGAGGCCGCCATCCGCTCGGCGACGGTCTCGGCGAGGCCGACGGGGTCGAGGCTGCCGGAGGCGAAGGCCGCGCGCAGGCTCGCAATGTCCAGGATCGTGGGCAGCATGGATTCAGGTCTCCTGGGTCACCGCGACAAGATCACCGCGACAAGGCCGCCGCCGCGCCGGGTCGGGCCGGCGTGGATTCTCCGGCACGGGGTCCGCCGCCGGAGCGCCCCGACGCCCACGGACATTGCCCGGCCTCGTCGCGGACACTGCATCCTTCGTGCCGACCGGGCCGGCCTCGCCGACCGGATTTTCGGGACGGCAACCAGCGCCGGTGCCCGCACGCGTGCACCGGCCTGCCGAAATGGCGGTCGGCCCATCCGAATGCTCAGCTCTGCCAGACGCGGGGGAGGGGCCGTCCCCGATAGGCGGTGAGGAGGCGCTGGGCCACGGCCCGCAGGGCGTCCGGATCGCGGCCGAGAAGGCGGACGACGAGGTGTCCGTTCCAGGCGCTGGCCGCCGCGGCGACGCCGTCCACGCCGGTCGCGTCGAGCAGGGCGCGGGTCTCGTCCAGCCGGCCCTCCGCCACGGGCGAGACGTCGAGGAGCATCGCCATCGCCCGGGCGCCGTTGCCGATCGCCGTTCGGGCGAGCTGGTCCGAGAGGGCGCCGTCGAGGCGGAGGGTGTCGGCGTAGACGAGGCGTCCGTCGCGGCGGATGCGCCAGGTGTCGGAGAGGTGGCCTCGCGTCATCGGCTCGTTGCGGGCTGTCCGCCCGAAGGTAATGGCCTCGAAGGCGAGGAGGTGGGCACCCGGCGCCAGATCCGCCTCGAAGCGCCGCGCCAGGGCGGCTTGGTCGAACAGGATCGTTTCCTGCGGCAGGTGCGCGAGGCGCCCTCCGGCTCCTACCGTCACCACGGTGGCGATCCGGCTCACCGGCCCGTCCGAACGGTAGACCTTCTCGGCCGCCGTGGTGGTCAGGGTGAGGTCGCCCCCCGCACCGACATCGGCGGTGACGCGAAACGTGTCGCCGCAGGCGATGCCGCCAGCGGTGTTGAGGAGCACCGCCTCGCACGGGCCCTTCGGCCGGCGCGGCAGGCGCAGGCGCAAGGGTCCGCCCTCGCCGATGTCGAGGATGCGGGTGTCGTGCCCGTCCGCGCAGGCCACGCGCAGGTGGATGCGGCCCTGCGAGCGCTGGCGCTCCGGCGCGGCGCCGCGAACCGCCGGAGGGTCGGGGCTCAGCAAGGCGGCGGGTCAGGCCGGGCCGGTGGCGACCGGACGCTCAGGATCCGAGCCCCATTCCGACCAGGAGCCGTCGTAGAGGGCGCGGGGCGGCCGGCCCAGGGTCTCCAGCGCCAGCCCGACGATGGCGGCGGTGACGCCCGACCCGCAGGTGGTGATCACGGGCTTGCCGACATCGACGCCGTTCTCGGCGAAAACCGCGCGCAGGGCTGCCTCCTCCTTCAGGCGACCTTCGCTCTGGAGTGCGGCGTAGTGGACGTTGCTGGCGCCCGGCATGTGGCCGGGGCGGACGCCGGGGCGGGGTTCCGCCTCCTCGCCTCGGAAGCGCGCGCCCGAGCGGGCGTCGACCACCTGGGCGCTGCCCGATTCGAGGGCCCGGGCAATGTCCGAGGCATCCGCCACGGCGCCGTGGTCGAGGCGGGCGGTGAAGTGGCGCCGGGCGCGCGGCCGGCCCTCGCCGTCCTCGAGGGGGTAGCCCGCCGCCACCCAGGCCGGGAGGCCGCCCTCCAGGATCTCCACGTCGCGGACCCCGTAGGCCTTCAGCATCCAGCGCACCCGCGGCGCCGAGAACAGGCCCATCCCGTCATAGACGACGATGTGGGCGCCGTCGCCGACGCCCAGCGCCCTCATGCGGGAGGCGAAGACCTCCGGGCGCGGCAGCATGTGGGGCAGCGACGAGGTCTCGTCGCTCATGGTGTCGATGTCGAAGCGGATCGCGCCGGGGATGTGACCGGCGAGATACTCGGCCCGGGCATCGCGCCCCTGGGCCGGGAGGTACCAGGACCCGTCGAGGATCACGATGTCGGGCGCGCCGAGACGGGCGTGGAGCCAGTCGGCCGTGACGAAGGGCGTCGTCGGCATGGTGTTCTCTGTTCTGTGGGCCGGAACGCGTCCGGCCGGACTCGCCAGGAGGGTTGTCGGGAGTGGCCACCAAACCACATCCGGCCGGCAGTTGCACCCGTCACCGGCTGCTTTGCGATCTGAACCCGTTGTTGCCGCCCCGCGTTGAACCGGCAAGACGCTCCAGATCAATTCCTCATCTCCCGGAAAACAGCCGCCATGCGCACGCCGACCTTCCTCCTCGCCGCCGCCCTCGGCCTCGCCCTCGCGGGCGCCGCACAGGCGCAATCCTCGGTGACCGGCCCCGGCCAGAACACGATCAACGGTTCCGGAACCGGCATGGGCGGCGGCACCTCCAATGCCCCCGCGACAACCGGGACGGCACCGGGCGCCGGCGCCGTGCGCAACCCGAGCGCCGCCCCGCTGCCGAGCGCCGGGCGTGCCGTCACGCCGGGCACTGCAGCGCCGAGCACCCCGCCCTCCGGGCCCGCGTCCCGCTGAGGCCTCCGCCACCATCCGGGCCGAGGGCCGGGCCGCGAGGCCCGGCCTTTTTCGTCGCAGCCGGCCCGGCCATGGTGCCAAGGCACGGCCGCTGCGGTTATGGATGGTCGGGCCGTGCCAGCGTGATGGAGCCGCCGTGAACCCGCGCGAGACCTACCACATCGAAGTCCTCGCCGCGGAGGACGAGGCCGGCGCGCGCGGCGATGATCCCGTGAGCCAGCGCATTTCCGTGCGCACCTACACGGTCGAGGCCGCCAAGGAGCGGGCCCTGACCCTGTTCGCCCGGGCCCGGGCGCCCCAGCGCAGCGGCGCGCCCGCCGAAGCCGTGCGGGTCATCGACGGCGCCGGCACGGAGGTGTTCCGCTGGAGCCGGTTCGACGAACCGGCCTGACGGAGTGGTCCCGCCATGCGCGCCCTCATCCTGCCCGGCCTCGTCCTGCTGTTCGCGGCCCTCTTCGTGCGCAGCTACACGGTGCCCCCGGCCCCCGACCGGCGCGGCGGGACGAGCGTGTCGCTCGCCTGGCCGAACCGGCCGCTCTTCGGCAGCCCGCGGGCCGATTGTCTCGGCCTCCCGGCGGGCGACTCCGTCATCGCCTGCCTGATCGGATCGGTGTCGCGGGCGCGGGCGGACGGCATTCCGCTGATGCAGGTCGGCTTCTGCGGGACGTGTTACACCTTGTCCCAGCGCGCCGCCGCCCTCGGGCGCAACGAGGCCGCCGTGCAGGCGCGCCTCGGCGAGATCGCCCGCTTCGGCTGGTGAGACCACGTTCATGAGGCGCGGGGCCGCCGAGAGACCGCCATGCCCCTCATCCGCATCGACCTGAATCGCACGGCACCGCCGGATCGTGCCCGGACCGTCGGCGACGTGGTCTATGCCGCCCTGCGCGCGGTGGCGAGCGTGCCCGAGAACGACAAGTTCCCGATCGTCACCCGCCACGGGGCCGGGGAGATCGTGGCGCCCGAGGCCGGCTATCTCGGCGTGACCTGCACGGACGACCTCGTCATCATCCAGATCACCTGGAATGCCGGGCGCTCCGTCGCGGTCAAGCGCGCCCTGTACCGGCAGATCGCCGACGGTATCGCCGCGCGGACCGGGATCCGCCGCACGGACGTCTTATCAATTTCGTCGAGGTGGCGAAGGAGAACTGGTCCTTCGGCGACGGCGAGATGCAGTACGCGTCGGCCTGAAGGCCCACCCGCAGGGAGGCGGCGGCGGCATTGACGCGACACCCGGCGCGCCCTTAGACAGGCGCCACGATGACGACCGTCCTTCGCCCCCTCGCGTATCCGGCGCCGCACCCTTAGTGGCGCGGGGCTCGTCATGTCTCAACCGCTGCGTCGTCGGCGGTTGATCTCCATCCAGGACCACACGTCGACGACCCGGCTTCCACCGAGGTCACGTCCGTGCTGTCCCATTCCCCCGAGAATCCCCGTCCCCGCCTCGGCCTGATCGGCTTCGGTGCCTTCGGCCGCCTCGTGGCGCGCCACCTTGCACCGTTCTTCGTCATTCACGCCTACGACCCGGCGATGCCGGCCGAGCCGGGGTCCGATGTGTCCCCAGGCGCCCTGCGCGTTGCAGCGGATTGCCCGGTGGTGATCCTGGCGGCTCCGGTTCCGGCGATCCCCGGCATCGTGGCCGCGATCGGTCCGCATCTCCGCCCGGGCGCCCTCGTCCTCGATGTCGGTTCGGTGAAGGCCGTGGCCGCGACGGCGATGCGGGACGGACTGCCGGGGCACGTCGCCATCGTCGCCACCCATCCGCTGTTCGGGCCGCAGAGCGCCCGCGACGGCCTCCGGGGCCTGAAGATTGCGCTCTGCGAGGTGCGGGGCGGTCAAACCCGGCAGGTTGCCGCCTTCCTGCGCCGGCATCTCGGCCTCGACGTCATCCTGACGACGCCGGAGGCGCATGACCGGGACGCGGCGGTCGTCCAGGGCCTGACCCACCTCATCGCAAAGGTGATGGTGCGGATGGAGCCGCTGCCGACCCGCATGACCACCCGGAGCTTCGACCTCCTGATGCAGGCGGTGGCGATGGTGCGCCACGATGCGCCGGAGGTCTTCGACGCCATCGAGCGGGCCAACCCCTATGCCGGCGCGGTCCGACGGAGCTTCGTCGCCGCGGCGGCCCGGCTCGCCCACGACCTGTCGGACGCGCCGGAGCCGGCGGTCCGGGCGGCCTGAGGCGGGCGGGGTACCGTCAAGCCTCGGGATCGGGGCCCCGGGCCGCGGCAGTGCTGGAGAGGCGGTTCCGCAGGCGGTCGCGCCAGGCCTTCAGGCGGAGATTGGCCCCGGCCCGCCAGCCCTCCAGAAGGACGGCGAGGGGAAACAACCGGTCGCCGCCCGGTGCCTCGACCAGGATGTGGGCGAGGGCCAGCCGCTCGCTCCAGAAGGTCTCGGGGAGGGGATAGTCCGGCGGGGCGCAGGAATCCGCCGTGCTCAGCGTCGGATCGACCAGGATGGCCTGGGTCAGGCGGTGGAAGGCCAGGGCACCGGGCGAGTGCCGGGCGACGGCGGGATCGTAGGAGATCTTCAGGCTCCAGAGCCGCCCGCGCGTCGTGAAGCTGACCACGGCGGCCAGG
Source organism: Methylobacterium sp. Leaf89 (assembly GCF_001422215.1). Taxonomy (NCBI): domain Bacteria; kingdom Pseudomonadati; phylum Pseudomonadota; class Alphaproteobacteria; order Hyphomicrobiales; family Methylobacteriaceae; genus Methylobacterium; species Methylobacterium sp. Leaf89. The sequence goes on from NZ_LMML01000029.1 coordinate 808,273, forward strand.
GTGCGGCCGTCCCGGCGCAGGCGGTCGATCCGGACCGCCCCGCGGGCGCCGAGGCGGCCGACGACGGCGCGCATCATCCGGGTCTGGACCGCGTCGCCCGCGATGGCGGTGCCCCGCGCGCCCTTCCAGCCGGCGCCTTCCAGGGCGATGTAGTCGTCGATGGCCGCCGACAGCGCGGCCGGATCGCGGATCGTCTCGAACGCCACCGGGCCGTCCGCGTTCAGGCGGTCCCAGGCCTGGCGCAGCTTGCGCTGCTTGCGGGACGAGAGGTGCCCGAGATAGGCGGCGCGCGCCTCGGCGTCCCGGCCGGTCAGGTCGAGGAAGGCGCGCTCGTGCGCCCAGAAGCGGGCGTGGCGAAGGTGGTTGCGCCCGAGCCGGTCCGAGAGCAGGTCCGCGAAAGGGCCGGAGGTCGGAACATGGGTCAGCATCAGGCGCGGGCCGATGAGGCTGCGCAGGCCGAAGAGCAATCCGTCGAGGGCGCGACCCGGGTCGGCGCCGTCGAGGAGCGGGGCGCCGAAGATGCCGAAATCATGCATCCAGCCCATCGCGAGGAGCAGCGGCAGCCCCCAGCGCCAGCGCTTCACCCGCAGGGGCCAGACCGCGACGAGCCGCAGGCCGGGCTCCTCCGGGGCGCGGTCGCCGACCAGAGCGACCTGCACCCCGCTGCCGAAGGCGCCGGCGGCGGGCAGGGCGTAGTCGGGATCATAGAACAGGTTGTCGACGAGTGGCCGGCGGCCGAGGTCGTGCCAGGCCGCGATCCAGGGCGCGCCGGCCGCCAGGGGGCGCAAGGCGACCACGAGGCCGTCGGGGGTCGCGACCTGGCGCTGGGCGGAGCGGCTCATGAGGCGGCGCGACCGAAGCGGCGCGCCGCGAGGTCGGCGACGCCCAGGATGTTGAACGCCCACGCGGTCCCGGCCGAGACGGCGGCGAGGCAGGCGAGGCGCAGGCCGAGGGCGAGGCCCGGATCCAGGGGGAGGCGGCCGAGCCCGGCAATCGCCGCGGCGCAGGCCAGGGCGAGGCCGCAGATCGCCGCGAGATCGCGCAGGGGCACCGGCATGCGAAAGCGCTCGCGGGAGCCGAGGATGAAGACGAGGCAGGCCAGCGCCTGCCCCGTCGCCATGGCGATGGCCGCCCCCTCGACGCCGTAGCGCGGGATGAGCAGGGCCGAAAGGCCACCGATCGCCACGAGCAGCGTCAGCGATGCGACCGCATCGAGCTGGCTCTTCTGGGTGAAGTAGATGACCTGCCCGAAATAATACGACCGGAACATCTGCAGGATGCTGGCCGCCACCAGGAGGGGCGCCACCCGCAGGGCGGTCTCGCGGTAATCGGGGCCGAGCAGGAGGGTGACGAGGAGGCCGTCGAAGGCCAGGAAGAACACCGCGCCGAAGGCGGCGATCAGGGTGAGGAGGCGGATGGCATCCTCCAGCACCGGACCGGCCGCGGCGATGCCGCCGTCGCGGGCATCTCGCTTGGCGATCGAGATCAGCGCGAGGGCCACGCTGTCGCCGAAGACGACGAAGCTCTGGCGCAGGAAGTCGGCGAAGGCGCCGTAGGCCCCGAGCTCCGAGACGCCGATGCTGGCCCCGATCACGAGGCGGTCGGCAGTCTGCGCCAGGGCGGCGGCCCCGAACGAGAGCACCAGGGGCCAGCCATAGGCGAGGAGGCGCCGCGCCTCCGCCCAGCTCCCGCCGCCCCGCAGCAGGCCGCGGATGACATAGAGCGTGGGCAGGGCCGCGACGATGTTGGCGCCGGCGGTGGCCAGCAGCAGCGGGATCGCGCCGCCACCGAGGAGGAGAGCGCTGCTGCCGAGGACCAGGACCAGCACGGCGCGCAGCACCACAGACACGGCGACCGCGCCGACCTCCAGCCGCGTCCGCGCGATCTCGGCGGCGCCCTCGAAGGCCATCATGCCGAAGACGGCGGCGAAGATCGCGAGCGCGGCGTGCGGCTCGAGCAGTCCGAGCCCGGCGGCGCACGCCGCGATCAGGGCGGCGAGCGCCGCCATCGCGCCGAGGAGTCGGACTACGGTGCCGACCTGCAAGATCGCACGCTCCTCGGCGTAGAGGGCGAAGAACGAGAATTTCGGCCACTGGCAGGTGGCGCTGTACAGCACCAGCGCCCAGGACAGGATGAGCAGGTAGAGTCCGAACACGTCCGTGGGCGCGAGCCGGGTGAATACCGCGAGGGCGCCCATGTTCAGGGCTGCGGCGACACCCCGCGAGCCGACATAGGTAAGGGTGTGGCGCGCGATCATCCGACCCCGTGAAGTGCCGGGCGGTCCGGCTGGTGGGACGAGGTAACACGCCAGTGTTGCCGCCGCGTCAATCCGTTCGTCCGCCATTCGCCCTCGACGTTGGCGATGGACGCGAACGGCCTGTGTCGTCGTCAACGTGGCCATTGACTTCGCACCCGCGAAGGATCATATCGCAGGTGCAGCGTCAGCGGCCGTCATGGTTCCGCTTGAGAGGGCTGCGTGACGGATTGCCGGATCGCTTCTGCGGGCCCCGCGCGACCTGAGCCCCTCTCTTCAACGTGCATGCACCCGGACTGCCCCGGCACGCGGGCGGCTCCAGCTCAACGGACCGACCACCTTTTTCGACGATTTCCCTCGCCACGAGGGCGTCCGGCGCGGTCCCGCTGCCTGAAAGTGACTCCTTGACCCAATTCACCGATTTCGGCCTCGCCCAGCCCGTGCTGCGCGCCCTGGAAGAGGCCGGCTACAAGAGCCCGACCCCGATCCAGGCCCAGGCCATCGCCCCCGCCATGCAGGGCCGCGACCTCTGCGGCATCGCCCAGACGGGCACCGGCAAGACGGCGGCCTTCGCGCTGCCGATCCTGCACCGCCTCGCCGAAACCCCGCGCAAGGCGATCCGTCGCGGCTGCCGCGTGCTGGTGCTCTCGCCCACCCGCGAGCTCGCCAACCAGATCGCGGAGAACTTCTCCGATTACGGAAAATACCTCTCGTTCACCAACACCGTGGTGTTCGGCGGCGTCACCATCTCCCGCCAGGAGAAGGCGCTGGCCAACGGCGTCGACATCCTGGTCGCGACCCCTGGTCGCCTGATGGACCTCATCGAGCGTCGCTCGCTGACCCTCGAGGCCGTCGAGATCCTCGTCCTCGACGAGGCCGACCAGATGCTGGACCTCGGCTTCATCCACGCCCTCAAGCGCATCGTGAAGATGCTGCCGAAGGAGCGCCAGAGCCTCTTCTTCTCGGCGACCATGCCGAAGAACATCGCCAGCCTCGCCGACCAGTACCTGCGCGATCCGGTCCAGGTGGCGGTGACTCCGGTCGCCACCACCGCCGAGCGCGTCACCCAGGAGGTCATCTTCGCCCATACCGGCGCGAAGCAGGCCCTGCTGAACCACATCCTGCGCGATCCGGCGATCGAGCGCGTCCTCGTCTTCACCCGGACCAAGCACGGCGCCGACCGCGTCGTGCGCGGCCTGGAGAAGGTCGGGATCAACGCCTCGGCGATCCACGGCAACAAGTCGCAGCCGCAGCGCGAGCGGGCGCTGGCCGCCTTCAAGGACGGTTCCTGCCGGGTGCTCGTCGCCACCGACATCGCCGCCCGCGGCATCGACGTCGAGGCGGTGAGCCACGTCATCAACTACGACCTCCCGAACGTGCCGGAGAGCTACGTCCACCGCATCGGCCGCACCGCGCGCGCCGGGGCGAACGGGCTCGCGATCTCGTTCTGCAACGACGAGGAGAAGGCCTACCTGCGGGACATCGAGCGCACCACGCGCCAGAAGATCCCCGTCGGCGCCTTCCCCGAGGGCTTCACCCCGCCGTCTCGCCAGGAGGCGGCGGACAACGCCCAGGCCGAGGAGCGCCGTCCGGCGCCGAACGGCCAGCGTCCCGGCCAGCGCCAGGGCCAGCGTCCGAGCAGCCGCCCGGGCGGCCGTCCCGGCCAGGGCCGTGGCTTCGAGGGGCGCGGCGGTGAGAACCGCGGTGGCTCCGGACGCCCGAGCCGTTCCGACGGCGCGGCCCGTCCGCAGGACGGCCGCGGCGATCGCCGGCCGGCCGCCCAGGGCGAGCCCCGCGCCGAGCCGCGCGGCGAACGCCCCCGGGCCCCGCGCCCGCAGGGCGGCGGCGAGGGTCGCGCCATCGGCTGGCTGGATCGCGGCCCGCGTTCCTGATCCGTCACATCCGACGCATTCGAGCGCCGTCCCGGTTTCCGGGGCGGCGTTTTCGCGTCCGATGCCCCGGGCATTGCCATGCCGTTTCGCGGGGCCACATCACAGGGGGCCGGGTACCGAGCCCGGCGTCTTCGGAGGCATGGGCGATGCGGTTTGAACTCTACCGGGATTCCGCCGGCGGATGGCGCTGGCGCCTGCGGTCGCAGAACGGAAACGTCGTCGCAGATTCGGCGGAGGCCTATCTGCGTCGTGAGGATTGCGAGCACGGTATCGGCCTCGTGAAGGGCAGTGCCGATGCACCGACGGTGGACATGACCCTGAAGATCGCGTGACGAACCACATGCAGGGCTTCGTTGACCATCACGGCAACGCTTGCCGAGCCGTGGGAAACGCTTTCGCACCTCGTGCGTTTGCTGCATCCGGGCCTCGCGACGAGGGATGCCGGTGTGTCGAGACTCGACAGAATTCAGGGAGTTGAGAACGTGCTGAGGAAACTCGTGCTGGCCGCGCTGCTGGCCCTAGGCTTCGCCGCCACCGCGCCACAGGGCGCTTCGGCCGCCCCCGTCGGTCCTGCCCTCGCCCTCCAGAGCGAGGCTGCGCCGGCCGCTGTGCAGACGGTTCAGTATTACGGCTATCGCCGCCGCTTCTATGGCCCGCGTCGCTTCTACGGCCCGCGCCCCTTCTACGGCCGTCGCTATTACGGCCCGCGCCGCTTCTACGGCCCGCGTCGTTTCTATGGTCCGCGTCGCTTCTACGGCCCGCGCCGCTTCTACTACTAAGGAACGGGCTGCGTCCCGACACGGACGCGAAGCCTTCGACGGCCCGGCCTTCGTTACGACGAGGGCCGGGCCGTCCTCGTTTTTAGCAATAAACTTCAGGCCGATGGCTGTGACCCACCGGCGGGATGCGATAAGTTGCTGCCTTGGAAGACGGCCGACATCGAAACGGCTCGCTTCGGAGGTTACGCCATGAACGTCCTTGCGGCCCGCCGCGCCGAGGCGCGCGCACTCTGGGAATTGGTTCCCCTCGAACTCGTTCTCTCCGCCTTCGCGATCATCCTGGCGGGTGCCCTGAAATATGCCGACGTGATGCCCTGAAGGCGGTCGCGATGCCTCGGCAAAGGGCCCGGCATCGGCCTACACTGCGGGCGGTCGAGGGTGAGACGTGAGCGGGATCATGACGGAGACGGACGAGGCGCGGCGCCCCAGCGGGGACCTGACGGTGCGCACCATCGCGATGCCGGCCGACACGAACGCCAACGGCGACATCTTCGGCGGCTGGGTCATGTCGCAGATGGACCAGGCCGGCGGGATCGCCGCCGTGGAGCGCTCGCAGGGACGGGCGGTCACGGTCGCGGTGAATGCGATGACGTTCATCCGGCCCGTGCGGGTCGGTGACGTCCTTTGCGTCTACACCCGGATCAATCGGGTGGGGCGCAGCTCCATGAAGATCGAGGTCGAGGCCTGGGCGCGGCGCTTCCGCACCCAGTTTCGGGAGCAGGTCACCGAGGCGACCTTCACCTTCGTGGCCATCGACGACGAGGGCCGGCCGCGCGCCATCGAACCGACCTGACCGCCCGGGAGGTCCGATCGGGGCCGGGCACTCAGGCGTTGGGGGCCGCCACCTTCTGGCGCAGGCCCGTGATGACCGCCTTGAGGACATCCGCGTCGGCATCGGAGCTGCCCATGCAGCGGACCGATTCGATCCGTTCGTGCACGAAGGACAGCTTGGCGATCACCGCCGGGGTCAGCTTGAACGGGAACAGGGCCGGCTGGCCCATGCTGCGGCTGAGCGAATTCACCGCGTAGGTGAGGGGCAGCCACGCCTCCACGATCCGGCTGAAATCCGTCATCCGGTAGGGGTCGAAGTCGATCACCACCGGCTCGGACGAGCCGTGGCGCAGGCGCGGACGCACATGCATCTCGAAGGTGCTGGCGGTCTCCAGCGTGTCGACGATGTGGAGGTATTGAGCCCAGGTCTCGGCAAAGTCCTCCCACGGATGCGCCGTGGCGTAAGCGCTGACGTAGCTCTCCTCCCAGTCCGGCGGTGCTCCGTGGGCGTAGTGGCGCTGCAGGGCGCCGGAATAGTTCAGCCGCTCGTCCCCGAACAGAGACCGGAAGGTCCACAGGCTCTGGTCGAAGCGCACCAGCACGTTCCAGAAGTAATGTCCGATCTCGTGGCGGAAATGCCCGAGCAGCGTGCGGTAATACTCGCCGAACAGCATCCGCCGCCGCTCGCGCTCGACGTCGTCGGCCTCGGCGATGTTGAGGGTGATGAGACCGCTGCGATGCCCGGTGAGGACGGGTGGCCCGATCTGATAGCTTTCCGACGGATCGACCAGGAAATCGAAGGCGAGACCCGTGGCGGGGTTCTCGTCACGGGTCATCAGCGGCAGGTCGAGGCGCAGCAGCGAATAGAACAGCCGATGCTTGGCCGCCTCGATCTGGCGCCAGCGGGTCAGGTTCCAGGCGATGGAGAGATCGGGCACCACGTGGTTGTGGCGGCAGGTGACGCAGTAGCGGTTGGGGGAATCGTCCGGGACCAGCCAGTTGCAGGCGTCGTGATCCGCGTTGGCGCAGAACCGGTACTTGCGGCCCGGATTCGCGTAGGCGTGCCAGAGGCCGTTCACCGGCTCCACCGCCGACATCTCGTGGACGTCGCAGACATAGCCCAGCCGACGCTCGCAGCTCTCGCAATGGGTGCTCTCGAAGCTGATCGGCTGGTGGCAAGCCTGGCACTGGAAGATCTTCATGGAGCCGTCGGGGGACGCCTTTCCTGTCTGTCCGCGGAGCGTCGCATGCCGCCCGCGAGGGAACCCTCTTAGCCTATCCGCACGCGATACGGTGGCAAAGCATGGGAGGGGACCGAAGTTCCGGCCCCTGGGGCTCGGCCGGCTTGGCCGAACCGCGGGAGCACGAAACTTGCAGGCCGTCACGGGCCGTACCCGTCCTGGCCATCCCCCGGCGCGAGGATGGGGCGGTCGTCGTGCGGGCGGCCTTCCGGGTCCCCACGCGCAAGGGCATCGCTTGCGGGTCTCCGTTGGCGTATGTCTATGGTGAAGCTTTCTTCGGAGCACCGCAGGGTGGTGCCCCGTCCCTCCGCCGCCGGCGCGTGCCGATCCGCCCGCCCGGCGCCCTGTCCAGTCACAGCGGGAGCCCCCGTGTCGATCAAAGCCGCCCTGCACCACGTCACCCACTACACCTACGATCGGCCGATCACGCTGGGCCCCCAGGTGATCCGCCTGCGCCCGGCGCCGCATACGCGGACCGCCGTTCCGGCCTACTCGCTCAAGGTTCTGCCGGAGAACCACTTCATCAACTGGCAGCAGGACCCGAACGGCAACTGGCTCGCCCGGCTGGTCTTTCCGGAGAAGACCACCGAGCTGAAGATCGAGGTCGACCTCACCGCCGACATGTCGGTGATCAACCCATTCGACTTCTTCGTCGAAGACTATGCCCAGACCCGCGGCTTCACCTACGCGGACGACCTCACGGCCGAGCTGAAGCCCTACCTCGTCCTCGACGACGCCATGGCGCCGGAGGTGGATGCCTTCCTCGAGCGCCTCCCGGGCGAGCAGAACACGGTCCTGTTCCTCGTGGCCCTGAACGCCCAGGTGGCGCAGGAGATCACCTACGGCGTCCGCATGGAGCCCGGCGTCCAGACCGCCGCCGAGACCCTGACGCTGAAGAGCGGCTCCTGCCGCGACTCGGCCTGGCTGATGGTGCAGATCCTGCGCCGCCTCGGCATGGCGGCCCGCTTCGTGTCGGGCTACCTGATCCAGCTCATCCCCGACACCACCGCCGTCGACGGGCCGGCCGGCACCACCACCGACTTCACGGATCTGCACGCCTGGGCCGAGGTCTACCTGCCGGGCGCCGGCTGGATCGGGCTCGACGCCACCTCCGGCCTCCTCTGCGGCGAGGGCCACATCCCGCTGGCGGCGACCCCGCACCACGCCTCCGCGGCGCCGATCTCCGGCCTCGCCGAGCCGGCGGGCGTCGAGTTTGGCTTCGAGATGACGGTGACCCGCGTGGCCGAGGCGCCGCGCATCACCAAGCCGTTCTCCGAAGAGGTCTGGGCCGCGATGGACGCCCTCGGCGACCGCATCGACGCCGACCTCGCCGAGCAGGACGTGCGCCTGACCATGGGCGGGGAGCCGACCTTCGTCTCCATCGACGACTTCGAGTCGCCCGAGTGGAACGCCGCCGCGGTCGGCCCGACCAAGCGCGGCCTCGCCGACAAGCTGATCCGTCGCCTGCGCGATCGATTCGCCCCCGGTGGCATGCTGCATTACGGCCAGGGCAAGTGGTATCCGGGCGAGAGCCTGCCACGCTGGGCCTTCGCCCTGTACTGGCGCCGGGACGGTGTGCCGGTCTGGAAGGATGCCGGCCTGATCGCCCCCGAGGACGGCCCCCGCCACGCCGACATCCACAAGGCCAAGGCCCTGATCGACGGAGTCGCCAAGCGCCTCGGCCTCGGGGCCTACGTGTTCCCGGCCTTCGAGGATCCGGTCTACTGGTCCGACAAGCGCGACGAGTTGCCCCCCAACGTCACGACGGCGGAGCCGCACTACCCGAACCCGGAGACCAATGCCCGCATGGCGCGGGTCTTCGCGCGCGGTCTCGGCGAGGCCGCGGGCTATGCCCTCCCGCTGGCGAGCCTGCCCACCGGCAAGGCGAGCGATTCCGACCGGCTCTGGATCTCGGAGCCGTGGGACTTTCGCCGGGGCCACGCCTTCCTGACGCCGGGCGACTCGCCGGTGGGCTACCGCCTGCCCCTGTCCTCGCTGCCCTTCGTGCCGCCCGAGCACTATCCCTATTACCAGCCGCAGGACACGCTGGAAGCCCGCGCCCCGCTCCCCGAGGGCCATCCCGGCCCCGAGACCGTCAACGGCTCCGGCGTCACCGGCGTCGCGGTCCGCACCGCCTTCGCGGTGGAGCCGCGCGACGGCATCCTGCACGTCTTCATGCCGCCCCTGCAGCGGGTCGACGAGTACCTGGAGCTCCTGGGCCATCTCGAGGCGACGGCCGCCGCGCTGAAGCAGCCGCTCCACATCGAAGGCTACGAGCCCCCCTTCGACCCGCGCCTCAGCGTCATCAAAGTCACGCCCGATCCCGGCGTGATCGAGGTCAACGTGCATCCCGCCGCGGCCTGGCGCGACGCCGTGCGGATCACCACCGACCTCTACGAGGATGCCCGGCAGATCCGCCTCGGCGCGCAGAAGTTCATGACCGACGGCCGACACACCGGCACCGGCGGCGGAAACCACGTGGTGCTCGGCGGCGCGACACCGGACGACTCGCCGTTCCTGCGCCGGCCCGACCTCCTGAAGAGCCTGGTGCTGTACTGGCAGCGCCACCCGGCGATGTCCTACCTGTTCTCGGGCCTCTACATCGGTCCGACGAGCCAGGCGCCGCGCATGGACGAGGCGCGCCACGATGGACTCTACGAGCTCGAGATCGCCATGGCGCAGGTGCCGAAGCCCGACGAGCCCAACATCCCGCGCTGGCTCGTGGATCGCATCTTCCGCAACATCCTCGTGGACGTGACCGGCAACACCCACCGGTCCGAGATCTGCATCGACAAGCTCTACTCGCCGGACGGCCCCACGGGGCGCCTCGGGCTCCTCGAATTCCGCTCGTTCGAGATGCCGCCGGACCCGCGCATGAGCCTGGCGCAGCAGCTCCTGCTGCGGGCGATCGTCGCCTGGCTCTGGCGCGAGCCGCAGGAAGGCGGCTGTGTCCGCTGGGGCACGGGCCTGCACGATCGCTTCATGCTGCCCCACTTCCTGTGGGCCGATTTCCTCGGCGTGCTGGAAGACCTCCGGGCGGCCGGCTACGACTTCGACCCGGCGGCCTTCGTGGCGCAGCGCGAGTTCCGCTTCCCGGTCTTCGGAACGGTGGAGCAGGGCGGCGTGAAGCTGGAGCTCCGCCAGGCCCTCGAACCCTGGCACGTGCTGGGCGAGGAGGGCGCGATCGGGGGAACCGTGCGCTACGTGGACTCGTCGGTGGAGCGTCTGCAGGTGAAGGTCGAGGGCTACGTGCCCGGCCGGCACGTCATCGCCTGCAACGGCCGGCGCCTGCCGATGACCGGCACCGGGACCGCCGGCGAGGCGGTGGCCGGCCTGCGCTTCAAGGCGTGGCAGCCCGCCTCCTCGATGCACCCCACGATTCCCGCGCACTCGCCGCTCACCCTCGACATCCTCGATGCCTGGAGCGGCCGGTCGCTGGGCGGCTGCCGGTACCATGTCAGCCATCCGGGCGGACGCAACTACGAGACCTTCCCGGTGAACACCTACGAGGCGGAGGGGCGTCGCCTCGCGCGCTTCCAGGCCCACGGCCACACCCCCGGCAAGATCGCGATGCCGCCCGAAGAGACCAATCGCGAGTTTCCGATGACGCTCGACCTGCGCACCCCCGCACCCCCGGGCTTCACCCTCCCATGAGCGCAGCGGCCGCGGCGGAGATACAGGGACGGGCCGAGCGCCTCGCGCGCTGGACCTCCGCATACCGGCCACATCGGGACGTCCCCGACGAGCTGATGGATCACGAGGGCCGTCCCAAGGGGGCCTGGCCGCGGTTTCTCGACCAGCTCGGCGGCATGGACGAGGTCGAGATCGGCGCCCGCTTCATCTCGGCGGTCCGGCGCATCCGCGACACCGGGATCTCCTATCGGATCTACGGCGACAAGCGCGAGCATGCCTGGCCGCTGGGCTCGCTGCCGCTCGTCCTCGAACAGGCGGACTGGGAGACGCTGAGCGCCGGCATCGTCGAGCGCGCCGCGCTGATGGAGACGATCCTCGCCGACCTCTACGGCCCGGAGCGCCTCGTGGCCGAGGGCCTGCTGCCAGCCGCAGTGGTGGCGGGCAGCCCGGAATTCATGCGTCCCCTGGTCGGCGTCACGCCGCCGGGCGGTCGCTTCCTCAAGCTCTACGCCGCCGACGTGACGCGCGGGCCCGACGGGCGCTGGCGGGTGCTCGCCGACCGGACGCAATCGCCCTCCGGGCCCGGCTACGCCCTGGAGAACCGGCTCGTCCTCACCCGCGCCTTCCCGGACCTCCATGCCGACCTGCAGGTCGAGCGCCTGGCCGCCTTCTTCCAGGCCTTTCGCGATGGCCTCGCGGTGGGTGCGCAGCGCAGCGACCCGCGGATCTGCCTCCTGACCTCAGGGGTGTTCAGCTCGACCTATGTCGAGCAGGCCGCGCTCGCCCGCTATCTCGGCTTGCTCCTGGTGGAGGGCGACGACCTCGTGATGCAGGACGGGGCCCTGCACATCCGCACCGTTGCCGGCCTGAAGCGGGCGGACGTGCTCTGGCGGCGCATCGACTCCGACTACCTCGACCCCCTGGAGCTCAACCCGGCCTCGCGCCTCGGCGTCCCGGGCCTCGTGGAAGCCCTGCGCAACGGCAACCTCGTCGTCGGCAACATGCCGGGTTCGGGCATCCTCGAATCCGGTGCGCTCGCCGCCTACCTGCCCGGCATCGCACGGCATCTCCTCGGGCGGGACCTGACACTCGCCGGGCCGAAGACCTGGTGGTGCGGCGATCCGCGGGCGCTGGCCGAGATCCGCGACCGGCTCGACAGCTTGAGCCTGCGTCCGGTGGCGACGCCTCCGAAGGGAGCCGTCCGCGACGCGATCCTGGCCCCGCACGCCCTCGATGCCGAACGCGACCGCCTGCGCGCGGCCCTGCGCGACCGGCCTTTCGATTACGTCGCCCAGGAGACGATGCCGCTCGCCACCATGCCGGCCTGGGATCCGAGCGGCGGCTCCCTGCGCCTGGTGCCGCGGCCCTTCGTGCTGCGGGTCTTCGCGGCGGCGACGCCCGAGGGCTGGCGCGTGATGCCGGGCGGCTTCTGCCGCATCTCGGAGCGGCCCGATGTCGAGCCTCTTGAGATGCGTGCCGGCATCAAGTCGGCCGATGTCTGGATCCTGTCGCGCGATCCCGTGGAGCCGGTCACCCTGATTCAGACCGGGCCGGCGCGGGTGCGCCGGATCGCCGGGCACCTGCCGTCGCGGGCGGCCGACAACCTGTTCTGGTTCGGGCGCTACGTCGAGCGGGCCGAGGCGGTGATCCGCCTCGTCCTCGCGCATCTCGGCAGCGTCGGTTCCGCCGTGATCGCCGACATGGCGGGCGACGCGAAGGCGCCCACCGCGCTGCGCATTCGTGCACTCCTCGACGAGTGGGGGGCCATCGAGGCCCCCGACCTGCCCACCGCGGCCCTGGCCCAGCAGGCCCTCGGCGGCCACGACGCCCACGGCTCCGCCCTGCGCCACAGCCTGTCCGCGCGGATCAACGCCGCGACCCTGCGCGAGCGTCTCTCCGGCGAAGCCTGGCGGGCGCTGGCGGACCTGAAGGAGGTCCTGGAGATCGAGGCCGGGCAGGCGTTGCCGGAAGCGCAGCTCCTGGGCCTCGCCGAACGCGCCCTCAGCCACATCGCGGCCCTGTCGGGTCTCGCCCAGGAGAACATGAACCGCACCACCGGTTGGCACTTCGTCGATCTCGGCCGCCGGATCGAGCGCGCCATCAACACCTTGAGCTTCGCCACCCGCTTCGCCGGCGACGGCGCCAGCGCCGAGGACCTCGGCGTGATGCTGTCCCTGTGCGATTCGCACGTCTCGTTCGGTGCCCGCTACCTGCAGGGGGTGGCCCTCGATCCGGTGCGCGACATGGTGCTCCTCGATCCGTTCAATCCGCGCTCGGTCGCCTTCCAGCTCGAGGCGATCACCCGGCATCTTGGCCAGCTTCCGGTTCTGCGGGCCGACGGGTTGCCCGAGCCGCACCAGCGCATCGCCGCCAAGCTCTTAGCCGAGTTCGCCACCGGCGAGGCGGCGGAGTTCGACGGCGCCGCCCTGATGCGCCTGGAGAACGAGGTCGAGGGCCTCGCCGACGCCGTGGCCACCCGCTACTTCCCCAACGGGCCGCATGCCCTGCGCCCGGAAAAGCTCGTGGGGCTCGCGTGATTTATACGCTGCGCCACCTCACCACATACCGGTACGCCCGCCCCGTGCGCTTCGCCCGCTGCACCCTGCGCCTGCGCCCGCGCGACGGGGAGGGGCAGACCGTGCTGGAGAGCGGCCTCACGATCACGCCCGATCCGCGGACCCGCATCGTCCGGCGCGACTATTTCGGTCTCGATGCCACCGCGGTCACGATCGACACGCCCCACACCGAACTGCGGGTGGAGGCCCTGTCACGGGTTCGGGTCGAGCGCGATCCGCCGCCGCCGGTGGAATCCGGCCGCCCCTGGGAGCAGGTGCGCGACGAGGCGGTGAATGGGCGCGGCCTCGGCCCGGACCGGCCGGTGCACTTCCAATTCCCGAGCCTGCGCGTGCCGCTGGTGCCGGAGGTGACGGATTATGCCCGGGCGAGCTTTCCCCCGGGCCGGAGCGCCTATGGCGGCGCCTTCGACCTGATGCAGCGGATCCGGGCGGACTTCACCTTCGACGCGAAGGCCACCACCGTGCACACGCCCCTCGCCGAGGCCTTCGCCCTCCGGGCCGGCGTCTGCCAGGACTTCACCCACATCATGATCGCGGCCCTGCGCGGCCTCGGCCTGCCGGCCGCCTATGTCAGCGGCTACCTCCGGACGATCCCGCCCGCCGGTCGCCCGCGCCTGCGCGGCGCCGATGCGAGCCATGCCTGGGTCTCGGTCTGGTGCGGGGACGGCTGGATCGGCCTCGACCCCACCAACGGCATCGGCATGTGCGACGATCACATCGTCGTGGCCCGTGGACGCGACTACACCGACGTGTCCCCCATCGACGGCATCGTTTCCGCCTCGGGCCCGCAGAAGCTCAAGGTCGAGGTGGACGTGGTGCCGGACGGTGAGCCGATGCCCGAGCATGCGGCTCCGCTCCAGGCCACCCCGGCCTGACCGGCCCCGCCGGGATCCGACCGGACCCTAGGCGGATTTGGCCGTGAACAGACGGAAGGCTTCCAGTGTCTCGGCGCTGACGTGATGCTCGATGCCCTCGGCGTCGCGGCGGGCGATCTCGGGGCTGACCCCGAGCGCGCAGAGGAACTGCTCGACGATGCGGTGGCGCTCGCGGCTCTGCACGGCCAGGGCCTGCCCGGCCTCCGTGAGGAAGACGCCCCGATAGGGGCGCTGCTGAACGAGGCCGTCCTCGGCGAGGCGCTTCAGCATCTTGGCGACGGTCGGCTGGGCCACGCCGAGGCGCGCGGCGATATCCACCTGCCGCGCCTCGCCGCCATCGCCGATCAGGTCAGCGATGAGCTCGACGTAATCCTCGACGAGTTCCAGCCGGCGCGCCTCGCGGGCTTGCCGGAAGCTCTCCACGTGGACGTCGGGATCGACCAGGGAGGTGTCGGGCGCGGAGGACGTCGAATCCTGCATGTGGCCGGCGAACTCCCCCGAACAATGGCGCCCTCGAACGGGAGCCCGAGCCGGTTTGTACCGAAGCCGCGCCCCGGATGGGAGCCCCCGGGGTCCGAAAGCCGCCTCAACCGCGCAGGTGAGCCACAAAATCCCGCGTGAACCGGGGCAGATCGTCCAGCGAGCGCAGGCAGATCGTGAGATCGCGCAGGGCCCAGGCATCCTCCAGGGGCACGATGGCGAGGGCCATGGTGCGCGCGGCACGGGCCGCAGTGGTCTCGGGGACGATGCCGAGGCCGACGTCGCAGGCCACGAGCCGGCAGATCGCGTCGAAACTGCGCAGCTGCACCCGGAGGCGCATCGGAGGCCGGCCCGTGCGTGCGGCCTTGTCGGCCAGGAAGCGGGTGAGAGCGCTGGTCCGGTCGAGGCCGACCAGCGGATGCTCGATCACCTCCGCGAAGGCGACCGAGGCGCGCGCCGCCAGGGGGTGCCCGGTGGCCGCCACCATGACGAAGCGGTCCTGCCGGAACGGATAGGTCTCCAGTGCGCCGGTATCGACGGTGCCGGCGACGATACCGAGATCGGCCGAGCCCTCGGCCACCAGCCCGACGATCTCGTCCGAGGTCCGCTCCTCGATGTCCACGCTGACACCGGCCTGACGGGCCAGAAAGGCGCTCAGGACCTCGGGCAGGAATTCCGTGAGGGCGTTGGTGTTCGAGACGAGGCGGATCTGCCCCACGGTGCCGCCCGAGAAGGCGGCCAGGTCCTCCTGCATCCGGTCGATCCCGTCGAGGAGCCCGCGCGCATGGGCGAGGAGCGACCGCCCCGCCGGCGTCGGCACCACCCCCTGGCGCCCCCGCGTCAGCAGCGCGGCCCCGAGGGTCTCCTCCATGGCGCGGATGCGCACGGAGGCGGCGGCGAGGGCGAGATTCGCCCGGGCCGCGCCGTGGGTGATCGAGCCCGCCTCCACCACGTGCCGGAACAGCGAGAGATCGACCAGATCGAAGCGCATCATCGGCTCGGGGCCCCCCTGCGCAGGGCGACCCTTCGCGGTTCCGTCAGCACTTCCTTAACCCTGTGGGTGCATCGTGCCGGCATGGTGGTCCGTCGTCGCGTCCGTGCTGTTCTGATGCCCCTCGGCCTCTACGCCGTGTCGGGCCTCGTCGTGGGCTTCTTCGTGCATCAGGCCGAAAGCGGCAACCGCGGCCTCGAGGCCAAGCGCGCCCTCAAGGTCCAGGCCCGCGCCCTGAATCAGGAGCTCAACGCCGCCAAGGCGGACCGGGCGATCTGGGAGCACCGGGTGGCCCTGCTGCGCAGCGATCAGATCGATCGCGACCTCTTGGAGGAGCGCGCCCGCGTCATGCTCGGCCGTGTCCATGCCAACGACGTGGTCATCATCGATCCCTGATCGGCCCCGGACGGCGAAACCCGTCGCCCGCGCAGGCGCTTCGCAACTGACAACTTCCCCGTTCTGTCGGGTGGGCGGCCTCGCTTTCACTTCGGGCGTGCCCTAGAACCCCCGGTGAACAGATGGTCCCGGGGAGTTGCCGATGGATGCCGCGAAGGATGCAGGCCAAGCCGCCTCCGACACAAGCCGGGCGGAGGCTGAGCGATCCGGGGGGGCGAAGCCCGCGGGCGCGGCCGAAACCCACGCGCCGGCCCCGAACGCGCCGCAGTTCACCCGCGAGGAAGATCTCCACGCCTATCACGAGATGCTGCTGATCCGGCGCTTCGAGGAGAAGGCCGGACAGCTCTACGGCATGGGCCTGATCGGCGGCTTCTGCCACCTCTACATCGGCCAGGAAGCGGTGGTCATCGGCATGCAGATGGCCTCGGTCGACGGCGACCAGGTCATCACCGGGTACCGCGACCATGGCCACATGCTCGCCTGCGGTATGGATCCGAAGGGCGTCATGGCCGAGCTGACCGGCCGGCGCGGCGGCTACAGCCGCGGCAAGGGCGGCTCGATGCACATGTTCTCCCGCGAAAAGCAGTTCTTCGGCGGCCACGGCATCGTCGGCGCCCAGGTCTCGCTTGGGACGGGGCTGGCCTTCGCCGACGCCTACAAGAAGAACGGCAACGTCAGCCTGACCTACATGGGTGACGGTGCGGCCAACCAGGGCCAGGTCTACGAGAGCTTCAACATGGCGCAGCTCTGGAAGCTGCCGGTGGTCTACGTGATCGAGAACAACCGCTACGCCATGGGCACTTCGGTGGCCCGCGCCTCGGCCCAGACCGACTTCTCCCGGCGCGGCATCTCCTTCGGCATCCCCGGCGAGCAGGTGGACGGCATGGACGTGCGCACCGTGCGCGAGGCGGCGACCCGGGCGATCCAGCACGCCCGCTCGGGCGAGGGCCCCTACATCCTCGAGATGCAGACCTACCGCTATCGCGGCCACTCGATGTCCGACCCGGCCAAGTACCGGACCAAAGACGAGGTCTCGAAGATGCGCGAGGAGCACGACCCGATCGAAATGGTGCGCAAGCGCCTGATCGAGATGCACGGGGTGCCCGAGGCCGAGCTGAAGGCCACCGACGCCAAGGTGCGCGAGACCGTGAACGAATCCGCCGAGTTCGCCACGCACGATCCCGAGCCGGATCCGGCCGAGCTGTGGACCGACATCCTGCTGGAAGCCCGCGCCTGAGACCCATCATGTGTCGGAGACGGGGCGGCATCCCGCGCATGCGGCCGCACCCCCCGTCTCCGAAGGGCTGACCGCCTCATCCTCGATCGACGAGTATTTCATGGCGACCGACATCCTGATGCCCGCCCTCTCCCCGACCATGGAGGAGGGCAAGCTCTCGAAGTGGCTGAAGAAGGCGGGTGACCCGGTCAAATCCGGCGACGTGCTGGCCGAGATCGAGACCGACAAGGCGACCATGGAGGTCGAGGCCATCGACGAGGGCGTACTCGCCAGGATCCTCGTCGAGGAGGGCACCGAGGGCGTGAAGGTCAACACGCCGATCGCGATCATCGCCGCCGAGGGCGAGGACGTTTCGGCAGCGTCCGCTGGCGGCGGTGTCCCGAAACCCGAGACGTCCGCGCAGCCCGCTCCGGCGCCCGACATGCAGGCCGAGGGCCAAGCCGAGAAGCCGGCCCCGAGCGCCAAGACCGGCGACGACGCGCCCAGGGCCCCGGCGGCCCCCGCCACCATTACCAACAAGGCGCCGGCGCCGGTCATGGAGGAGTTTCCGGAGGGCACCGAGATGGTCTCGACGACCGTCCGCGAGGCCCTGCGCGACGCCATGGCCGAGGAGATGCGCAAGGACGACGCCGTCTTCGTGATGGGCGAGGAGGTCGCCGAGTACCAGGGCGCCTACAAGATCACGCAGGGGCTGCTGCAGGAGTTCGGCGCCCGCCGCGTCGTCGACACCCCGATCACCGAGCACGGCTTCGCCGGCATCGGCGTCGGCGCGGCCTTCACGGGCCTGCGTCCCATCGTGGAGTTCATGACCTTCAACTTCGCCATGCAGGCGATCGACCACATCATCAACTCGGCGGCCAAGACCCTCTACATGTCCGGCGGCCAGCTCGGCTGTCCCATCGTGTTCCGCGGCCCCAACGGTGCGGCCGCCCGCGTCGGCGCACAGCACAGCCACGACTACTCGGCCTGGTACTCCAACGTGCCCGGCCTGAAGGTCATCGCGCCCTACACCGCGTCGGACGCCAAGGGCCTGCTCAAGGCGGCCATCCGCGATCCCAACCCGATCATCTTCCTCGAGAACGAGATTCTCTACGGCCAGAGCTTCCCGGTGCCGAAGCTCGACGACTTCGTGCTGCCGATCGGCAAGGCACGGATTCACCGTCCCGGCACCGACGTGACCATCGTGTCGTTCTCCATCGGCATGACCTACGCCCTCAAGGCGGCGCAGGCCCTCGCCGAGGAGGGTATCGAGGCGGAGGTGATCGATCTGCGAACCCTGCGCCCGATGGACACCGAAACGGTGGTGGAATCGGTGAAGAAGACCGGCCGCTGCGTCACCGTGGAGGAGGGCTTCCCGCAATCGGGCATCGGCGCCGAGATCTCGGCCCGCCTGATGGTCGATGCCTTCGACTACCTCGACGCCCCGGTCCTGCGCGTCACCGGCAAGGACGTGCCGATGCCCTACGCCGCCAACCTCGAGAAGCTGGCGCTCCCCAACGTCGCCGAGGTGATCGAGGCGGCAAAGGCGGTCTGCTACCGCTGAGGGCCGCGCGCGTTCCCCTCCCACTCTCCCCGTCCGGGGAGAGACCGGAGACGAGATGATGACCGACAAATTCGAAGAACTGTCCGCCCCGCCGGATGCCCTCGAGAACGGTGGCGTCGAGGTCCTTCGCGCCAGCGTCGTCGACGGGGCCGTGAGCATCGCCCTGCGGCGCTCCTTCGACGACGCAGCCACCTGGGGGCGCCTCCTCGCCGATCTCGCCCGTCAGGCGGCGCGGGTCTACGCGCTGGAGACCGAGATGTCGGAGGATGACGCCTTCGCGCGCATCCGCGCCGGCTTCGAAGCCGAGAGCCTCGACCCCGACGCGCCGATACTGAACTGACCGCCGCTCCCCCGATACCGCCCGCTGACGATCAGGATTTCCCCCCATGCCGATCAACGTCCTGATGCCCGCCCTGTCGCCCACGATGGAGAAGGGCAACCTCGCCAAGTGGCTGAAGAAGGAGGGGGACGCGGTGAAGTCCGGCGACGTGCTCGCCGAGATCGAGACCGACAAGGCCACCATGGAGGTGGAGGCCATCGACGAGGGCGTGCTTGCCAAGATCCTGGTGGCCGAGGGCACGGCCGACGTGCCGGTGAACGACCTGATCGCCATCATCGCGGCGGACGGCGAGGACCCGGCCAGCGTGCAGGCCCCCGGCGGCGGGGCCGCCGAAGCCCCGAAGGCCGAATCCCCCAAGGCGGAGGCGACCGCCGAGAACGCCACGCCCGGCGGCGGAACGATGTCCTACGCCCGGGTGAACGAGGCCCCGGACGGCGCGAAGCCCACGGGTGGCAAGAGCGAGGGCGCGAGCCCCGGCGCCGCGCCCTCGAACGAGGTCGGACGCGTCTTCGCATCGCCGCTGGCCCGCCGCGTCGCCAAACAGGAAGGCGTCGATCTCGGCGCAGTGACGGGCTCCGGCCCGCGCGGGCGGGTGATCGAGCGCGACGTCCGCGCGGCGCTCGCGGCCGGAACCGGCAAGGCGGCCCCCGCCGCCGCGCCGAAGCCCATCGAGGCCCCGCAAGCGGCGCCCGCGCAGGCCACACCGCCCCCCGCCAAGGCGGCGCCCCCCGCCGGCCTCTCCGCGGACCAGGTACGCGGCTTCTACCCGAAGGGCACTTACGAGGAAGTCCCCCTCGACGGCATGCGCAAGACCATCGCCAAACGCCTCACCGAGGCGATGCAGTTGGCGCCGCACTTCTACCTGACGGTGGATTGCGAGCTCGATGCGTTGATGGCCCTGCGCGAACAGCTCAACACGAGCGCCGGCAAGACCAAGGACGGCAAGCCTCTGTTCAAACTCTCGGTCAACGACTTCGTCATCAAGGCGATGGGCCTCGCCCTGATGCGGGTTCCGGCGGCCAACGCCGTCTGGGCCGAGGACCGGATCCTGCGCTTCGACAATGCCGAGGTCGGCGTGGCGGTCGCCATCGACGGCGGCCTGTACACGCCGGTAATCCGCCGGGCCGACCAGAAAACGCTCTCCACCATCTCCAACGAGATGAAGGACTTCGCCGCCCGGGCGCGGGCAAAGAAGCTGAAGCCTGAGGAATACCAGGGTGGCGTCACGTCCGTGTCCAACCTCGGCATGTTCGGCATCAAGCACTTCACGGCGGTGATCAACCCGCCGCAATCTTCGATCCTGGCGGTGGGTGCGGGCGAGAAGCGCATCGTGGTCCGCGACGGCGCCCCGGCCGTGGCCCAGGTGATGACCACCACCCTGTCCTGCGACCACCGCGTCCTCGACGGAGCGTTGGGCGCCGAACTGATCTCGGCGTTCAAGGCGCTGATCGAGAACCCCATGGGGATGCTGGTTTAGGCGGGACAGAACGTCCGCCTGGCGAATACGGCTGAACCACCCCCACCCCGGTCCCTCCCAGTGCGTGGAGGACGTAGGAGCGCCCAATGGCCGACACCTATGACATCCTCATCATCGGCGCCGGCCCCGGCGGCTACGTGGCGGCGATTCGGGCGGCGCAGCTCGGGTTTAAGACGGCGGTGGTGGACCGCGAGCATCTCGGTGGCATCTGCCTGAACTGGGGCTGCATCCCCACCAAGGCGCTGCTGCGCACGGCCGAGATCTACCACTACATGCAGCACGCCTCCGATTACGGCCTGTCGGCCGAGAAGGTCGGATTCGACACCGCGGCAATCGTCAAGCGCTCGCGCGGGGTCTCGACCCGGCTGAACGGCGGCGTCGGCATGCTGCTGAAGAAGAATAAGGTCGACGTGATCTGGGGCGAGGCCACCATCACGGCGGCCGCCAAGGGTAATCAGTCGGGCCAAGTCACCGTCAAGGAGACCACCCGCGCCCCGGCCCCCAAGGGCGCTCTGGCGGCGGGCGCCTATTCAGCCAAGCACATCATCGTCGCCACCGGAGCGCGGCCCCGCGCCATACCGGGCATCGAGCCGGACAAGAAGCAGATCTGGACCTACTACGAGGCCATGGTGCCAGAGACGATGCCGAAGAGCCTGCTGGTTATGGGCTCCGGCGCCATCGGCATCGAGTTCGCCTCGTTCTACCGCACCATGGGCGCCGAGGTGACGGTGATCGAGCTGCTGCCGCAGATCCTGCCGGTGGAGGACGCCGAGATCGCGGGCCTCGCCCGTAAGCGCTTCGAGAAGCAGGGCATCAAGATCCTCACCGGCGCCAAGGTGACGAAGGTGGAGAAATCCGCCGACGTCGTCACGGCGACGATCGAGACGGGGGACGGCAAGTCCCAGCAACTGACGGCAGAGAAGCTGATCTCGGCGGTGGGCGTCGTCGGCAACATCGAGGGCATCGGCCTCGAGACTCTCGGCGTTACCATCGAGCGCGGGATCGTGGTCACCGACGGCCTCGGGCGCACCAATGTGCCCGGCGTCTACGCCATCGGCGACGTCGCGGGGCCGCCGATGCTCGCCCACAAGGCCGAGCACGAGGGCGTCCTCTGCGTCGAGACGATCAAGGGCCTGCACACCCACGCCATGGACAAGGCCAAGATCCCCGGCTGCACCTACTGCCAGCCGCAGATCGCCTCGGTGGGCCTCACCGAGGCCAAGGCCAAGGAGCAGGGCTTCGCCGTGAAGGTCGGCCGGTTTCCCTTCGCGGGCAACGGCAAGGCCATCGCGCTGGGCGAGCCGGACGGCCTGGTGAAGACGATCTTCGACGCCAAGACCGGCCAGTTGCTGGGCGCCCACATGGTCGGCGCCGAAGTCACCGAGCTGATCCAGGGCTACGTCGTCGCCATGAACCTGGAGACCACCGAGGAAGACCTGATGCATACGGTCTTCCCGCACCCGACGCTCAGCGAGATGATGCACGAGAGTGTGCTGGATGCATACGGGAAGGTGATCCACACCTGATCCGGCGCCGCGACCCGAGCGGCACTCCGGCTCCTTCGAGGCCGCGCCGAACGCCCGCCTTGCCAGCCGCCGGCCAAGGCGACACCCGAGCGCCCGCCGACCGGAACGATCGCGTGCCGCGCACAGGAGAGCCCGCGCTGGATGGACACGTCTACGGCGCCCTGGGTCAGCCCGGCGTCGCCTTGCTCATGGCGATCGTCGTCGGGGCGCTGGCGGGATGGCTCGCCGAGCGGTTGACCGCGGCGAACATGGATCGCCTTGCCGATTTCGTGACGGGGATCCTCGGCGGCCGGCTCGGCAACGGCCTCGCCCACAAGCGGCCCATCCCGATCTTCGGATTCTCGCACAACCCGATTTCGACGACGGTCGGCGCGATCCTCATGGACACGATCGACCCGACGGTGGCCGGACGCCGGTCTTGAGCCGGCGGCGGAGCTGACGAACGACGGTCCCTGTCGCGCCGTTCCGCCGCGGCGGGTTTGCGGTCGGGGGCGTCACGCCTTAAGTCCTGGGCACGCGCCGGCGTCTCGCGGGCGAATCCCGTGGATTGTCATGGCCGTCGTCCTCGACCTCCTTCGTAACGACCAGCGTCCGCGCCACCCCGAGAAGGCGCACCGGCCCGATAAGCCGATTCAGCGCAAGCCCGACTGGATTCGCGTGAAGGCCCCCGGCTCCAAGGGCTGGGAGGACACGCGCAGGATCGTCCACGAGCACGGCCTCGTCACGGTCTGCGAGGAGGCCGGCTGCCCCAACATCGGCGAGTGCTGGGAGAAGAAGCACGCCACCTTCATGATCATGGGCGACACCTGCACGCGGGCCTGCGCCTTCTGCAACGTGCGCACCGGCCTGCCGGAGGGCCTTGATGTGGGCGAACCCGACAAGGTCGCGGATTCCGTGGCCAAGCTCGGCCTGCACCACGTGGTGATCACCTCGGTGGATCGCGACGATCTCGCCGATGGCGGCGCCGAGCACTTCGCCCGCACCATCCGGGCGATCCGCGCGCGCAGCCCCGCCACAACCATCGAGGTGCTCACCCCGGATTTCCTGCGAAAAGCCGGCGCCCTTGAGATCGTGGTCGCGGCCCGGCCCGACGTGTTTAACCACAACATGGAGACCGTGCCGGGCAACTACCTCACGGTCCGCCCCGGCGCGCGCTACTTCCACTCGGTGCGCCTGCTCCAGCGCGTGAAGGAACTCGACCCGACCATCTTCACCAAGTCCGGCATCATGGTCGGCCTCGGCGAGGAACGGAACGAGGTGGTTCAGCTCATGGACGACCTGCGCTCGGCGGATGTCGACTTCCTCACCATCGGCCAGTACCTCCAGCCGACCAAGAAGCACCACGAGGTGGTGCGCTTCGTGCCCCCGGACGAGTTCAAGGGCCTGGAAACCACCGCCTACACCAAGGGCTTCCTCCTCGTCTCGGCGACGCCCCTGACCCGCTCCTCCCATCACGCCGGAGAGGATTTCGCAAAGCTGAAGGCGGCCCGTCTCGCCCACATCGCCAACGCCTAGAGTCTCGATGCCCTCATTCCGGATCAACCGCGCGGTGCGCCACTCGCCGCGCCAGATGTACGACCTCGTGGCCGACGTGGAGCGCTACCCGGACTTCCTGCCCCTCTGCGAATCCCTACGCGTGCTCCGGCGCCAGCCGGGGGCGGACGGCACGGAGGTGCTCGTGGCCGAGATGGGCGTCGGCTACAAGGCGATCCGCGAGCGCTTCACCACGCGCGTCACCCTGGACCCCGAGAACCTGCGCATCGTCGCCGAGTACATCGACGGCCCGTTCCGCCACCTCGAGAACCGCTGGGCCTTCAAGGAAGCCGTGGACGGGGCGTGCACGATCGATTTCTTCATCACCTACGAGTTCAAGAGCCGGACGCTCGGGATGCTCATGGGCACGATGTTCGATCGCGCCTTCCGCAAGTTCACAGACGCCTTCGAGGCGCGGGCGAACCGGGTCTACGGCGCGGCCTGAGCCGCGCCGCCCTTCACGCCGCCGCCACGCCGCCGCTGGCCTGGCGCTCGAACAGGGCGCGGTAGCGTCCCCCCGGCCGAACCCGCAGGTCGTCGTGGGTCCCGTCCTCGACGATGCGGCCGCCGTCGAAGACGAGGATCCGGTCGAGCGCGCGCACGGTGGAGAGCCGGTGCGCGATCACGATGGCCGTGCGCCCGTGCATCAGCCGCTCCATCGCCTCCTGGATCAGCGCCTCCGATTCCGAGTCGAGGCTCGAGGTGGCCTCGTCGAGAATGAGGATCGGCGCGTCGGCCAGAAAGGCGCGGGCCAGTGCCACCCGCTGGCGCTCCCCGCCCGAGAGCTTGACGCCGCGTTCGCCCACCAAGGTGGCGTAGCCCTGAGGCAGGCGGGCGATGAAGTCGTGCGCGTTGGCGAGGCGGGCCGCGCGCGCGATCTCGTCCGCCGAGGCCCCGGGGCGGGCATAGGCGATGTTCTCGGCCAGCGACCGGTGGAACAGGACGGGCTCCTGCGGCACGATGGCGATGTGGGCGCGCAGGGACGCCTGCGTCACGCCGGCGACGTCCCGCCCCTCGATGCAGACGCGGCCGCCCGTGACGTCGTAGAGGCGCTGTACCAGCTTGACGAAGGTCGTCTTGCCGGAGCCCGAGCGGCCGACGAGCCCGACCCGCTGCCCGGCGGGGATGTGCACCGAGAGGTCGCGATAGAGCGGCGTCGCGTGCCCGGCATAGTGGAAGGTGACGCGGTCGAACTGGAGGTCGCCGCCCTTTGCGACGAGCGCCGTGGCGCCCGGCCGATCCGCGACGCCGTAGGGCTCGGCCTCAAGGGCCACGAGTTCCTCCATCTCGTTCACCCCCCGCTGCACCCGGTTGATCTGACTGCCGATGTCCCGCAGGTAGCCATGCACCACGAAGTAAGTGGTGAGCACGTACGCCACGTCGCCGGGAGTCGCCGCCCCCATCCACCACAGCCACAGGGCCGTGCCGACGATCGCCGTGCGCAGCAGGAGGAGCAGCGCGAACTGCGCCGTGATGCTCCAGGTGATCCGCATCCAGGTGCGGTGCGTGCGCCGGTTCCACTTGCCGAGGAGCCGCGCGAGGCGCGCATCCTCGCGCGCCTCGGCGCCGAAGGCCTTGACCACCGCATTGGCCCCGACTGCGTCGCTCAGGGCTCCGCCGAGCCGGGAATCCCAGACGTTGGAGAGCTGGGCCGCCGGTGCGATGACCCGCGTGGCGAGGGCCACGACGATGCCGAGATAGATCACCGAGCCGAGGCCGATCACCAGCCCCATCACGGGCCATTGCAAGCCGAGGAGCAACATGGTGCCGACGAGCACCACGAAGGCCGGCAGCAGTTCCAGCAACAGCGTGTCGTTCAGGCCTTCGAGGGCCCACATCCCGCGCGAGACCTTGCGCACGGTGGAGCCCGAGAAGCTGTTGGCGTGCCACTCGGTGGAAAGGCGCTGAACCCGGTGGAAGCCTGCCTGCGCCACCGTCTGCATGGTCGAGAGGGTGAGCGGCACCACAAGGGACCAAGCCATGTGACGTAGACCCAGGGTGACGAGCCCGAGGCCGCCCATGGCGGCGAAGGCGACGAGGGCATCCAAGCGGGCCGACGCGCGGTCGACGGCCGAGAGCGCATTGACCAGCCGACCGGCGAACAGGGGCAGGAACACGTCGGCCAGGGTCGATCCGACGATCGCCGCGACGACACCGCCGAGGAGGCGGAGCCGACTGCGCCACTGGCGGACGAGGAACGCGAGAACGGCCCGATAGGCCTTCGCGCCTTTCAGGCGGTCGAGAATCATGGACGCGATCACGGCGCGGAACGCGCGCCGACTCCGTGGACGGCCCGGGCGCCGCAGCGAGTGGCCGAAGAAGGGGGGGACGGAACGGGGACGCGCTGGCGCGCTCAGGCGCGCGGCGACGTCAGACCGGCAGGCGCACGCGGCGCGGGCGGGCCGGGGCGGCGAACGATATCGATGTCATGCAGCCTCCCCTGGGTTCGCGGGCGAACACGGCGTGGGTGCGCCGTGAGTGGCATCCTGGCAGTCGGGCGTGTCGGTTTCAAGACGTCGGTGCGAGGACCGATTCGAGGAGGCCGAGCGCATCGGCCACCGCCTGCCGGCGGATTTCGGTGCGGCCGAGGTCACCGTAGCGACGCTCCAGGTGGCGCACGGTGTTGCCCCTGGCGGCGAGACCGAAATGCACGAGGCCGACCGGCTTGTCGGCGCTGCCGCCGCCGGGCCCGGCGATACCGGTGATCGCAACAGCGACACTGGCGCGGGCATGGGCCAGGGCCCCATCGGCCATGGCGCGGGCCACCGGCGCACTCACTGCGCCGTGGGCGGCGATGAGGTCGGCGGGTACGCCGATGCACTCGGATTTCGCGGCGTTCGAGTAGGTGACGAAGCCACGCTCCACCACCACCGAGGAGCCCGGGATCGCAGTGAGCAGCCCGGCGACGAGGCCGCCGGTGCAGGATTCGGCCGTGGCGACCGTCAGGCCCGCCGCCGCGTAGGCGGCAACAAGCGCCTCCGCCCGGGCCAGCAGGGCGGGATCGTCGATCACGCGCGGCGCTCGGCCGTCTCGTCGGCGGCGTTGAGCTCGGCCGTCATCTCGGGCAGCCGCACCGTGGCGGCGGCCTGAGCGGCGAGGCCCTCGGCACGGCCGACGAAGCCGAGCTTCTCGGTGGTGGTCGCCTTGATCGAGACGGAACTCAGCGGCACGCAGGCGATCTCGGCGATGCGGGCGCGGATGGCTTCGCGATGCGCGCCGATGCGCGGGGCCTCGGCCAGGACGGTGATGTCCAGGTGGTCGATCTTGCCGCCGCGCGCTCGCACCAGGTCCACCGCATGGGCGAGGAAGCGGTCGGACGAGGCGCCGCGCCACTGCTCGTCGCTCGGCGGGAAATGGGTGCCGATATCGCCGTCCGCGATTGCACCGAGCAGGGCATCGGTGAGGGCGTGGAGGGCGACGTCGCCGTCCGAGTGGGCGAGGACGCCCCGGTCCGCCGGGATCTTCACGCCACCGAGCCAGACATGGTCGCCCTCCGTGAAGGCGTGGACATCGAAGCCGGTACCGAGGCGGGTGACGTAGGTGGTCATGGGATGGGCCTCGCTCAGGGCGGTGGGGTGTTGGCCGGAGAAGCCGCGATCGGCCTCGATCAGGTCGGCCGGCTGGGTGATCTTGCGGTTGCGCGGGTCGCCCTCGAAGACGACGACGGCTAAGCCAGCCCATTCGGCGAGGGCCCCGTCGTCGGTGAAGGCGTGCAGGTCGGCCTCGGCCGCGCGGCGATGGGCGTCGCGCAGCGGGCCGTAGGCGAAGGACTGGGGCGTCTGAACCGCGCGCAGGCCCTCGCGCTGCGGCGTCTCGCGGACCCGGCCGGTGCCGTCGCCGAGGTCCTCCACCACCTTGATCGTGTCGGTGACGGCGATGCCCGGCACGGCGGCGCGATGGTCGCGGCCGGCCACGAGGGCGCGCTCGATCAGGGCCACATCCACGTGCGGACGCGCGGCGTCGTGAACGAGGACGAGATCCGGTGCGCCGGCGCCGTCCAGGGCCTCGAGTCCGGCGCGGACCGATTGCTGGCGGGTGGCGCCGCCGGGCACGGGATCGGCGAGCTTGTCCCGGATGGCGGCGTCGAGATCGTCGAGGCAGGCGCGATAGAAGTCCGCGGCGTCCGGGGCGATCACCGGCTGGATTCGGCCGATGCCCGGATGAGCCGCCAGGGCCGCCAGCGTCCGGGTCAGCACCGCCTGGCCGCCGACGCGGCGGTACTGTTTCGGGGTGTCGCCCCCGATGCGGATGCCGCGACCGGCGGCGACGACCACCGCTGCCGCATTCCACGCGGTACCGGACATGGGTATGCTCCCGCGCTTCGGGTGTGTGAAGATTCGCGCACCGACCAGTCCCACGCGCGCGCGATGCGAATGGCTCGGTGGCCCACCGATGGGCGGTCTGTCGTTTAAGCGCGGGAGAAGCTGAAATCAAATCCCGGGAATCGCTTGCGCGGCCTGCCGATTTGTCTATTTGTTGAGCACAATGTGCGCTGATGATTATTTGAGCTTTCTCCGCGGGTCGGAGACCGAGGGCGGCCTCGCGCCCCCCGGCGGCGAGCGACCCGTTCCGGTCCTCTTGGCGCCGCTGTCCGGCGTCACCGACCTGCATGTCCGACGCATCGCGCGACGCCTCGGTGCGAGCGCGGTCGTCTCCGAGATGGTGGCCGCCGCGGAACTCGCTCGCGGCGACCAGGAAGCTCGGCTGCGGGCGGAGGGCAGCGGCGTCGATCCGCACATCGTGCAGCTCGCGGGTTGCGCCCCGGAGCCGATGGCGGAGGCCGCGCGCATCGCAGAAGCCAACGGGGCGGACGTGATCGACATCAACATGGGCTGTCCGGCCAAGGTGGTGACCGGCGTCGCCTCGGGCTCGGCGCTGATGCGCGACATCGAGGGGGCGACCCGCATCCTCGCCGCCGTGCGGGGGGCCGTGCGGGTCCCCGTCACGGTGAAGATGCGGCTCGGCTGGGACCACGCCAACCTCAATGCCCCCGACCTCGCGCGCCGGGCCGAGAGGCTCGGGCTGAACGCCGTGACGGTACACGGCCGGACGCGGCAGCAATTCTACAAGGACCAGGCCGATTGGGTCGCGATCCGCGCCGTGGTCGAGGCGGTGGCCATTCCGGTCATCGCCAACGGCGATATCGCCACCCTCGCCGAGGCGC
Organism: Methylobacterium sp. Leaf89; assembly: GCF_001422215.1. Classification (NCBI taxonomy): domain Bacteria; kingdom Pseudomonadati; phylum Pseudomonadota; class Alphaproteobacteria; order Hyphomicrobiales; family Methylobacteriaceae; genus Methylobacterium; species Methylobacterium sp. Leaf89. Next base: position 836,981 of record NZ_LMML01000029.1, read on the forward strand.
GAACCTGCCTCGCGCGCTCCGGCGCCGCCGGCCTGATGGTCGGGCGGGCGGCGGTGGGACGGCCCTGGCTCGTCGGCGCCCTCGCCGCCGGCCTCGCGGGCCAGCCCGCGCCCGTCCTGTCGGGTGCCGAGAAGGCCGCCCTGGCAGTGGAGCATTATCAAGGCCTCCTCGCCCTCTACGGCCTGCGCATGGGCGTGCGCCACGCCCGCAAGCACCTGGCAGCCTATGCGGAGGCCGGCGGCGGCCTCTCGGCCGAGGACCGGATGCGCCTTCTCACCACCACGGACCCGGCGGTCGCCACCACCCTCCTGGCCCGGGCCTTCGGCGCGGATTGCGGCGGGACACTGCCGCACGCCATCGGGGAGGCCGCATGAGCTCGGACAAGCCGATCTCGGGGCGCAGCGGTGCCATGCGACCCGACGCCATCCCCACCAACGAGGCGGTGATCAACGCCCTGCCGCTGCCGGTCCTGACGGTCGGGGCGGACGACCACATCCTCCACGTCAATCATGCCGGCGAGACCTTCTTCGATCATTCCGCCCGGCTGATGCAGCGGCGGCGCCTCTCGGACATCATCCCCTTCGCCTCGCCGATCATCGCCCTGGTGGCGGAGGTGCGGCGGCGCCGGGCCAGCGTCAGCGAGTACGGGGTGGAGTTGGTGCAGCCGCGCTCGGGCCTCGAGCGCAGCGTCGACGTCTTCGCGACGCCCCTGGGCGACGACGAGGAAGCCGTGGTCCTCATGCTCCAGGAACGCACCATCGCCGACAAGATGAACCGCCAGCTCACCCATCGGGGCGCCGCACGCTCCATGGTGGCGCTCGGCGCCATGCTGGCCCACGAGATCAAGAACCCGCTCGCGGGCATCCGCGGGGCGGCCCAGCTCCTCGAGCAGTCGGGCAACGAGGACGATCGTCTCCTGACCCGCCTGATCTGCGACGAATCCGACCGGATCGTACGCATCGTCGAGCGCATGGAGCTGTTCGGGGACGAGCGCCCGGTGGAGCGCGGCTCGGTCAACGTGCACGGCGTACTCGACCAGGTGAAGCGCTCGGCACAGTCGGGCTTCGCCCGCCATATCCGCTTCGTCGAAACCTACGATCCCTCCCTGCCGCCGGTGCTGGGCAACCGAGACCAGCTCGTGCAGGTGATCCTGAACCTCGTGAAGAACGCCGCCGAGGCCATCGGCGCCGACGCGGTCGACGGCGAGATCACCCTGTCGACGGCCTTCCGCACCGGCCTGCGCCTGCAGGTGCCGGGGTCGCGCGAGCGCGTCAGCCTGCCGATCGAGGTCGCTGTGCGGGACAACGGTCCCGGCGTCTCGGCGGACCTGCTGCCCGACCTGTTCGATCCCTTCGTCACGACGAAGGCGCAAGGCTCCGGCCTCGGACTTGCATTAGTCGCCAAGATCATCGGCGACCATGGCGGGATCGTCGAGTGCGATCCGGTCCCCCGCCGAACCACGTTCCGCCTTCTTCTCCCCATGTCGAGCGCCCGCGACGGGCGCGAATCGTCCGCGGAGCTGTAGAGTCGCGTCATGCCCAACGGACACATCATCGTCGCGGATGACGACGCCGCCATCCGCACCGTCCTCAACCAAGCCCTGTCGCGGGCCGGGTACGAGGTCCGCTCGACCGGCAATTGCGCCACCCTCTGGCGGTGGGTCGCCGAAGGCGCGGGCGACCTCGTCATCACCGACGTGGTGATGCCGGACGAGAACGTCTTCGACTTGCTGCCGCGCATCAAGCGGGTGCGGCCGGAGCTGCCGATCATCGTCATGAGTGCGCAGAACACCTTCATGACGGCGATCCGCGCGTCCGAGCGGGGTGCCTACGAATACCTGCCCAAGCCCTTCGACCTGAAGGAGCTGATCGCCATCGTTGGGCGCGCCCTGTCCCGTCCGCGCGGCACCGCACCCGCCGGGGCCGACCCGGGCAACGAGGACATCCCCCTGGTCGGGCGCTCGCCGGCCATGCAGGAGATCTACCGGGCGCTGGCCCGGCTGATGCCGACCGACCTCACCGTGATGATCACCGGCGAGTCCGGCACCGGCAAGGAGCTCGTCGCCCGGGCGCTGCACGATTACGGACGGCGCCGGACCGGCCCGTTCGTGCCAGTGAACATGGCCGCCATCCCGCGCGACCTCATCGAATCCGAGCTGTTCGGTCATGAGAAGGGAGCCTTCACAGGCGCGTTGTCGCGCTCGGCCGGCCGCTTCGAGCAGGCCGAGGGCGGCACGCTGTTCCTCGACGAGATCGGCGACATGCCCATGGAGGCGCAGACCCGCCTCCTGCGCGTGCTGCAGCAGGGCGAGTACACCACCGTCGGCGGCCGGGTGCCGATCAAGACCAACGTCCGCATCATCGCGGCCACGAACAAGGACCTGCGGGTCTCGATCCAGCAGGGCATCTTCCGCGAGGACCTGTTCTTCCGGCTGAACGTGGTGCCCCTGCGCCTGCCGGCCCTGCGCGAGCGCTCCGAGGACGTGCCCGACCTCATCCGCCACTTCTTCATCCTGGTGGAGCGCGAGGGCCTGAGCCGCAAGCAGCTCGACGGCGAGGCGATGGAGCGGCTGAAGCGCTATCGCTGGCCCGGCAATGTCCGCGAGCTGGAGAACCTCGTCCGGCGCCTCGCGGCCCTCTACCCGCAGGAGACGATCACCGGGCCCGTCATCGAGGCCGAGCTCGACACCCTGCCGCTGGCCCAGAGCCAGCCGAACGGCGCGGCCGGCGCCCGCAAGCCACCCGGCGAGGCCGAGACGCTGTCGGGGGCGGTAGAGCGCCACCTCGCCGAGTATTTCAGCGGATACCGGGACACGCTGCCTCCGCCGGGCCTGTACCACCGCATCCTGCGCGAGATCGAAGGGCCGCTGATCGGTGCGGCGCTGGCCGCCACCCGCGGCAACCAGATCCGGGCGGCGGAGCTGCTGGGCGTGAACCGCAACACCCTGCGCAAGAAGGTCCGAGACCTCGACCTGCAGGTCTTCCGCAACGCGCGGTGACCCGCCCGGGCGACGCCGCGGAGCGCGCACCCGGCCTGTTCCACTTCAGCGAGGATCCGGCGATCCGGCTCTTCGTGCCGCGTCCCGTTCGGGTTCCCATCGATCGCGGTCCGGACCGGGCCTGGCTGAACGGCCCCCTGGTCTGGGCGATCGATGCTGCCCACAGCCTGCTCTACCTCTTCCCCCGCGACTGTCCCCGGATCGTGATCTGGCCGACCGCCGAGACCTCGCCGGAGGACCGGCGGACCTGGTTCGGGGACGTCGCGGGCCGCGCCGTCGCCTATGTGGAGGAAGCCTGGATGGACCGGATCCGATCCGGGACGCTCCACCGCTACGGGATGCCATCCGAAGCGTTCGAGCCTGCCGGAGATCCCGGCACCTGGGTCTCGCCGCGCGCTGTCATTCCGGACAGCCGTGACAGCCTCCCCGATCTGCCGGCTACAATGGCGATGGCGGGTGTGGAGCTTCGCATGCTGCCCCGTCTCACCCCGCTCGCGCCGATCTGGCGATCGAGCCTGCACGCCAGCGGCATTCGCCTCCGGAACGCACAGGACTGGGTAACCCCCGAGGGCGGACCGCCTCGGCCGATCGCCCATCGGCCATGACGATCCCCGCACAGCGAAACGCGGACGGGTTGCCCCGTCCGCGTCGCCGACGCGCTCTCGCTGTGTCGCCTATCAGGCCATGGCGGGCTTGCCCACGAGCACCGGTTCGACGCTTCCGTCGAGCCAGCGCCGACGCATCGGCTTCAGCACGAAGTAGGCGAGGATCGCGGTCAGCACGTCGAGGGTGATGATGATCGCGAAGACCGGCAGCCACGATCCCTGCACGGCGTAGATCCAAGCCGCGATCGGGCCGCCGAAGAGCGAGCCGATGCCCTGGGCCATGTAGAGGAAGCCGTAATTCGTCGTGGCATGCTTGGTGCCGAACGTGTCGGTAAGGATCGAGGGGAACAGCGAGAAGATCTCGCCCCAGGCGAAGAACACCACGCCGGAGAGCAGCGCGAAGGCGTAGGCGTTCTCGCGGAACACCAGGAGCAGGGCGATCGCCACCGCTTCGGCCGCGAAGGCGATGCCCATGGTGTTCTCGCGACCGATCTTGTCGGAGACCCAGCCGAAGAACGGGCGGGTCAGGCCGTTGGTGATGCGGTCGAAGGTCAGCGCGAAGGGCAGGGCAACGAAGCCGAAGATGATCGCATCGGCGACACCGAAGTCGCGGGCGAAGGAGGCGAAGTTGGCCACCACCATCAGGCCGCCGGTCGACATCATCGTCATCATCACGAACATCAGCCAGAACAGCGGCGTCCGCAGCATCACCCGCGGGGGGGTGTCGTGGACGCAGGTCGACAGGTTGACGGCCGGGGGCGGCAGAACCTCACCGGCGCGCGGTGCGCGCAGACCGAGGGCCGCGAGCGCTCCGATCGCTCCGAGCACGATGCCGAACACCGTGAGCGTGTGACGGTAGCCCGATGCGGTGAGCATGTCGCTGATCGGGAAGGTGCTCAGCATGGCGCCCATGCCGTAACCGGCCGCGACCACGCCGACGGCGAAGCCGCGCCGGTCGGGAAACCACTTCACCATCAGGCCGACGATGCCGACATAGACGATGCCGGTGCCGAGGCCGCAGAACAGCCCATAGGTGGCGTAGACACCCAGCAGGGTGTCGACCCGGGCAGCCAGGACCCAGCCGAGGCCGGACAGGGCGGCCCCCAGCGCGATCATCAGCTTGGGGCTGAACCGATCGATCAGGTAGCCCTGTACCGGCGAGAAGAAGGTCTGCAGCACGATCAGGATCGTGAAGGTCCACTGGATCTGCGGCAGCGTCGAGCCGGTCGTCGCGATCAGCGGTTTGGTGAAGAGCGTCCAGACGTACTGCGGACTGGAGATCGCCATCATGGCGATCAGCCCGAGGCCGAGTTGCAGCCAGCGTTGGCGGGAAAGGGTCGTATCCATTATTCGCTCCTTGCGATGGACCGGCCTTGCAAGGATGGTGCCAAGTCGTTGCTCTATCTCGTCTTATGACGCAACCCAGCCGCGAAGATCAGGGGAAGTTACAGCCCCTCCGAACCACCGTCGGATCTCGGATCGTGGACCGCGGCGATCGCGCCGTTGCTTGCGTGACGCACGAGCATGCCGGCATGGCCGAGGGAGTCGATGTAGGCGCCGCCGAGTTCCTCGATCTCGTGTCCGAGCTTGCGCAGCGCGGCGATGCAGGCCGGGTCGAAGCGGTCCTCCACCTTCACGGTGAGGGATTCGGCCCCCCAGGTCCGGCCGTAGAGAAGGCGCGGCGCGTCGACAGCGGCCGCCGGGTCCATCCCGTAATCGGCGTAGCGCGCGAAGATCTGCGACTGGAACTGCGGCTGCCCGTCGCCGCCCATGCTGCCGTAGGACATCACGCGGCCGTCGTCGAAGCAGGCGAGGGCCGGAATCAGGGTGTGGAACGGGCGACGGCCAGGCTCCAGCGGGTTCACCGCCGTGGCGTCGAGGGAGAACGAGGTCCCCCGGTTCTGCCAGTGGATGCCGGTCTTCGGCAACACGATGCCGGAGCCGTATTCCCAGTAGATCGACTGGATGTAGGACACCGCCAGACCGTCGCGGTCGATGGCGCCCATCCAGACGGTGTCGCCCTCGCCGGGGTTGCGCAGGGGCACGCTCGCGGCCCGGCGCATGTCGATCTGTGCCGCCTCGCGGTCCATGCGCTCCGGCGTCAGGAAGCTGGCGGGGTCGACGGCCAGCCGATCGTAGTCGGTCACGATCCGGTCGCGGATCGCGAAGGCGCGCTTCGTGGCCTCGATCAGCCCATGGTAATGCGCGGTGGTCTCGGGCCGGTCGATCCGAAGGCGGTCGAAGATGCCGAGGATCAACAGCGCGGCGATGCCCTGGGTGGGCGGCGGGAAGTTGTAGAGCATGGCATCCCGGCGGCGGATCGCGAGCGGCGCGCGTTCGCGGGGCGCATAGGCTTCGAGGTCGGCCCGGGTGACAGGCGTTTCGAGGCGGTCGAGGTCGGCGGCGATCTCGCGCCCGAGGTCACCCTTGTAGAAGTCCTCGAGACCCGCATGGGCCAGCTGCTCCAGGGTGCCGGCGAGCGCCGGCAGCTTGCGGAGGGCGCCGGCCGCGAACGGCTTGCCGCCGTCGAGGAAGGTCTCCGCGAAGTGCGGCTGGTCGTGGAGCGTGTCGAGCTCCTTCGGGACGTAGCGCGCCTCCGAGGGCGAGACCGCGACGCCGTCCCGGGCATGGCGGATCGCGTCGGCGAGCAGGGTGGAGAGGGGTAGGCGGCCACCCAGCGCCTTCGACAGGTCGAGGGCGAGGCGCCAGCCGCCGATGGCGCCCGCCACGGTGAGCGCCGCATCCGGGCCCCGGGACGGGAGGACCTCGTAGCCCTTCTCCCGGTAGCGCCGGATCGTGGCGTTCTGGCCGGCCGGGCCGCAAGCCTCGATACCGCGCACCCGCCCGCCGCGTTCGCGTACCAGCCAGAAGCCGTCGCCGCCGATCCCGTTCATGTGCGGGTAGACCACCGCGATGGCGGCGGCCATGGCCGTCATCGCCTCGATCGCGTTGCCCCCCTGCGCCAGGACGTGCTGCCCGGCCTGGGCGGCGAGGCGGTGGGGCGCCGCGACCGCGGCCGAAGCGAAGACGGGGGTGTTGGACATGGTGATCTCTGCGTGAGGATGCGCTGAAGGATAATGTATTTACACGGGGCGTCGATCGTTGTCGGGCTGGTCTGGGCGCCGGGCCCACCGGCGCAGACGGCGGCTTCGGGCCCAAGCGGCGCCTCGCCTTCTAGAAGATTCCGACCCTCCTCCGTGCCCAATTCGTATTAATTTCGCCACACTGTTGTGGCGACGCATCAGCGATGCCGTGGCTCCGCTCGTCCCACAATTCCAAGGCCTCCCGGGAAGGTTCGGTCTCCGCCGATCCGGCGGAGACCGGCGGGACCGACCGATCACCCATGACGGTGCGTCCCCCGCCGCGCGGCCCAGGCCTGATCGGTGCGCTGGTGGTCATCACGGCGCTGGTCTCCGCCATCACCACCTTTCTGATCCTGGCCGGCGTGATCCGGGTCACGCCGACGCCGACGGTGGGACTGACCCTCCTCGGCATCAATGTCTTCCTCGTCCTCGGCCTCGTGGTGATCATCGCCTGGGAGGCGCGGGTCTTCCTCTACGCGCGGCGGACGAATGCCGCGGTGGCCCGCCTGCACACCCGCATCGTCGGCCTGTTCAGCCTGATCGCCATCCTGCCGACCGTGCTCCTCGCAGTGGTGGCGGCGGTGACCATCGATCGCGGCCTGTCGCTCGGCTTCACCGACCGGGTACGCGACGTTGTCCTCAAATCCGTCGAGGTGGCGGATGCCTATCAGGAAAACCAGTGCCAGAGCCTGGCGCGCGAGATCCGCATCCTGGCCGACGACCTCACCCGGGCGCGGCCGAACTTCGACGTGAATCGCGCGTGGTTCGAGAGCTTCCTCACCACCCGCGCCACCGCCCTCGGCCTGCCGGTGGCCGAGATCATGCGCGGCCCGAACGAGGTGGTGGCGCGCGCCAAGATCGATACCCTGAAGGAACGCCGCCTGCCTTCGGCGGCGGCCTTCGAGGACGCGGCGAAATCGACCGATCCGATCTGCCTCGTACCGAGCGAGGGGCGCATCTTCGCCGCCCTCCTGCGGATGCCGGCCTACGACGGCGCTGTGCTGCTGGTGCAGCGCGAGGTGAGCCAGCTCGCCATCGAGTTCCCAGGCGTGTCGCGGGCGGCCGCCGCCGAGTACCTGACCTACGACTCGCTGAAGCGCTCGATCCAGATCAGCTTCGCCTCGGTCTTCGTGCTGATCGCCCTGATCGCCCTGCTCTCGGCGGTGTGGTTCGGCCTGAACTTCGCCAACCGCTTCGTCGCGCCGATCCGGCGCCTGATCAACGCCGCCGACCAGGTCGCCTCGGGCAACTTCTACGCCCAGGTCCCGGCCCGCAAGAGCGACGGCGACCTCGCGCACCTGTCCGAGAGCTTCAACAAGATGACGCAGGAGTTGCGCCGCCAGCATGACGGGCTGACGGCGGCCAGCGATCTCATCGACCGGCGCCGTCGATTCACGGAGGCCGTGCTGGCTGGCGTCTCCCCCGGCGTCCTCGGCGTCGACGCGGCGGGGCACGTCACCATCGCCAATCCGTCGGTGGAGCGCACCCTCGGGCTCTCGGCCGACGCGATCGTCGGCAAACCCTTGACCCAGGCGGTGCCCGAGCTGCAGGCGCTGTTCCCAGAGGGCGGCGAGGCGCGCCTGCGCACCCTGCAGCAGCAGATCCAGCTCACACGGGACGGCCGCGAGCGCACCGTGACCGTTCGGGTCACCAGCGAGCAGGCTCAGGGCGGCGCCCGCGGCTTCGTCGTCACCCTCGACGACATCACCGATCTCGTCTCGGCCCAGCGCACCTCGGCCTGGGCGGACGTCGCCCGGCGCATCGCCCACGAAATCAAGAATCCGCTGACCCCGATCCAGCTCTCGGCCGAGCGCATCCGGCGCAAGTACGGCAAGGTCATCACCACCGACAAGGAGGTGTTCGACCAGTGCACGGCGACGATCGTGCGCCAGGTCGACGAGATCAAGCGCATGGTCGACGAGTTCTCGTCCTTCGCACGCATGCCGAAGCCGGCCATCGCGCAGAACGACCTCAGCGAGATCACGCGCCAGAACCTGTTCATGATGCGGGTGGCGCATCCCGACATGAAATTCTCGTTCGGCGAGGACGGCGATCAGCCGATCCTGGCCGCGTTCGATATCCGCCTGCTGTCTCAGGCGATCACGAACATCCTGAAGAACGCCGTCGAGGCGGTGCAGGCCGTGCCGGAGGCCGAACTCGGCCAGGGCAAGGTCGACGTGCGCCTCGTCCTCGAAGAGGGGTTCGTGATCATCGAGGTCACGGATAACGGCAAGGGATTTCCCATCGAGGGGCGCCAGCGGCTGCTGGAGCCCTATATGACCACCCGCGAGGGTGGCACCGGCCTGGGGCTGGCCATCGTTAGCAAAGTCCTCGAAGAGCATGGCGGCGGGATCGAATTGAACGACAATCCGGAAGGTCGGGGAGGGCGCGTACGCCTGCGCGTCCCGCGCGACACCAGCGCCGCCCCCGTCCGAGACTCAGCCAACCACACGCCGCCGGAGGGCAACCCCTCTGCGCAGGATGAGAAGGGCGCCGCGCGGACGGCCCCCCCAATCGCGGAGATCCAGTCATGAGCGCCGATATCCTCATCGTCGACGACGAAGCCGACATCCGCGACCTCGTGGCCGGTATCCTCGACGACGAGGGCCATCGCACCCGCACCGCCGGCGGATCGGACGAGGCCCTGGCGGCGATCGAGTCCCGTCGGCCCCACCTCGTCTTCCTCGACATCTGGCTGCAGGGCTCGCGCCTCGACGGCCTGCAGGTGCTCGACCAAATCAAGGCCGGCCACCCGGACCTGCCGGTGGTGATGATCTCGGGCCACGGCAACATCGAGACCGCCGTGGCGGCGATCAAGGCCGGTGCCTACGACTTCATCGAGAAGCCGTTCAAGGCCGACCGGCTGATCCTGGTGGCCGAGCGCGCCCTCGAAGCCTCGCGCCTCAAGCGCGAGGTTCGCGACCTCAAGGCCCGGTCGGGTCAGGCCAGCCGGCTCGTCGGCGCCTCGGTGGTGGTCAACCAGCTGCGCCAGACCGTGGAGCGGGTGGCACCGACCAACGCCCGCGTGATGATCCTCGGGGCACCGGGCTCGGGCAAGGAGCTCTCGGCACGCACCCTCCACGCCCTGTCGGCCCGGGCGAACGGGCCCTTCGTGGTCATCAACGCCGCCACCATCACACCGGACACGATGGAGGCCGAGCTGTTCGGCGTCGAGGCGGGGGAGGGCCGGGCGCGCCGGGTCGGTGCCCTGGAGGAGGCCCATGGCGGGTCGCTCTACATCGACGAAGTCGCAGACATGCCGCGCGAGACCCAGAACCGCATCCTGCGCGTCCTGGTCGATCAGAACTTCCAGCGCGTCGGCGGCACGACGCGGGTGCACGTGGATGTCCGCATCATCTCGTCCTCGTCGCGCGATCTCGCCGAGGAGATCGCCGGGGGCCGCTTCCGGGAGGACCTGTTCCACCGCCTCTCGGTGGTGCCGATCCGGGTGCCATCCCTGTCGGAGCGCCGCGAGGACGTGCCCGAACTGATCACCTTCTTCATGGAGCAGATCTCGGGCGCGACCGGCCTGCCGCGTCGGCGCATCGCCGAGGACGCCATGGCGGTCCTCCAGTCGCACGACTGGCCCGGCAACGTCCGCCAGCTGCGCAACAACGTCGAACGCCTGATGATCCTGACCCACACGGACCCGGATCAGGAAGTGACCTCCGAGATGCTGCCCACCGAGATCGGCGCCCTGGTGCCGACGACGCCGAACGGGTCGGGCGGCGAGAAGCTGATGAGCCTGGCGCTCCGCGAGGCCCGCGAGATCTTCGAGCGCGAGTACCTGATCGCGCAGATCGCCCGATTCTCCGGCAACATCTCCCGCACGGCGGAGTTCATCGGCATGGAGCGCTCCGCACTCCACCGAAAACTCAAGTCGCTCGGGATCGGCCCCTGAGAACACCGCGGCGATGCACTTGCATCGCGACCGCGATACACGTGTAATGTTCCCGCACCGTCGCCCTGCTGCGCAGCGCGTCGGGGCATGCGAGACCAACGGACGAGAACCCGTCATTACGGCGGGCGGCGATGCGAACCAAGGATAAGAAAAAATGGCGGGCGAGCGCGCTCAGAACCTCCAGGACACGTTCCTGAACCATGTTCGCAAGAACAAGATTCCGCTCACGATCTTCCTCGTGAACGGCGTCAAGCTTCAGGGCGTGGTGACGTGGTTCGACAATTTCTGCGTGCTCTTGCGGCGGGACGGCCATTCGCAGCTCGTCTACAAGCATGCCATCTCGACGATCATGCCGGGGCACCCGGTGCAGCTGTTCGAGCCCGACGAAACGGCGCCTGACAAGGCCTGAGCGCGCGGGAAACTGCATCCGTCCGGCCGGAAAGGTTTGCCGCGCCCTTGTCTGGGGCCGGCAAGCGCCCATTGTCCTGAAGACACGTAGGACAGGGTTGAACAAAGAACTTCATGACTGAACCGATGACGCCCGGCGAAGCCCGGCTCCAGGCGATGGCCGCCCCCGAGGGTGACATCGCGGCGGCAACCCACACCCTCGTCGTCGGACCCTATCTCGGGCGCGCCGCCGCCGCCGCCCGGGGCAATTCCGACGGCAGCCCGGAAGCCTTGCGCTCGACCGAGGCGCGCCTCGATGAGGCCGCCGGGCTCGCGGCCGCCATCGAGCTCGACGTCGTCGAAGCCATCGTGGCGCCGGTGCAGCGGATCCGCCCGTCAACCTATCTCGGCAAGGGACGCGTCGAGGAGCTGGCCGGCGTGATTCGCGCCCGCGAGATCGGTCTCGTGGTGATGGACTGCGCCCTGTCGCCGGTGCAGCAGCGCAACCTCGAGAAGGCCTTCGGCTGCAAGGTCATCGACCGCACCGGCCTGATCCTGGAGATCTTCGGCCGGCGCGCCTCGACTCGCGAAGGCACGCTGCAGGTCGAGCATGCCCATCTCGCCTACCAGAAGAGCCGCCTCGTCCGATCCTGGACCCACCTGGAGCGCCAGCGCGGCGGCTTCGGCTTCCTCGGCGGTCCCGGTGAGACGCAGATCGAGGCCGACCGGCGCATGATCCAGGAACGGATGACGAAGATCGAGCGCGAGCTCGACAGCGTGACCCGCACCCGCGGCCTGCACCGACAGAGCCGGGCACGGGTGCCCTACCCGATCGTGGCCCTCGTGGGCTACACCAATGCCGGCAAGTCGACGTTGTTCAACACTCTCACCAAGGCCCAGGTCATGGCGCAGGACATGCTGTTCGCGACCCTGGACCCGACGGCGCGGGCGACGAAGCTGCCGCACGGCGAGACCGTGATCCTCTCCGACACCGTGGGTTTCATCTCGGAGCTGCCGACCTCCCTGATCGCAGCCTTCCGGGCGACCCTGGAGGACGTGATCCACGCCGACATCCTGCTCCATGTCCGCGACGTGTCTCACGTGGACAGCGCCGCCCAGGCGGAGGATGTGGGCTCCGTTCTGCGCGAGCTCGGGATCGAGACTTCGGCCTCGCGCATCATCGAGGTCTGGAACAAGGCCGATCTCCTCGATGCGGATGAGCGAACCCGCCTCCTGAATCTCAGCGGACAGGGCCGCAGCGATCGGGACAGCGATGCCCCGGTGCTGGTCTCGGCCCTGACGGGGGAGGGGCTCGGTGTCCTGACGGCGCGCATCGAGGCGCGGATCGCGCGCCAGCGTTCGACCTTCGCGGTGGTCCTCCCGCCGGAGGACGGCGCCGCCCTGCACTGGCTCTACGAGAATGCCGAGGTGCTCGACCGGCGCGAGGAGGAGGGCGGCACGATGCACCTCGCCATCCGCATCGCGCCCGAGAAGGAGCCGCGCTTCCTGAACCGCTTCGAGGGTGCGCGCCGCCTCAATCGGGTGAGTTGACGACCTTTCCGACGGCTCGTCCCTGAACGCGTGACGCCCGCGATCCTTTCGGATCGCGGGCGTTTCCGTCAGTGGCGCCGAGGGCCCGATACGATCAGGGCTGGAGCACGCCGTTGATGACGTGGATGACGCCGTTCGACTGCATCACGTTGGCGGTGGTGACGGTGGCGGTGCTGCCCTTGGCGTCGGTCACGTAGACCTTCTTGCCCTTGGTCTGGACGGTCAGCGGCTCGCCCTCGACCGTCTTCAGCTGCGCTTCGCCGCCGCCGTCCTTGGCGAGCTTCATCAGATCCTTGGCCGTGTAGGTGCCGGGGACCACGTGGTAGGTCAGGATCTTGGTCAGGGTCGCCTTGTTCTCGGGCTTCACCAGGGTCTCGACCGTGCCGGCCGGCAGCTTGGCGAAGGCGGCGTTGGTGGGCGCGAACACCGTGAACGGGCCGGGGCTGGCCAGGGTGTCGACGAGGCCGGCGGCCTTCACGGCGGCGACCAGGGTGGTGTGGTCCTTCGAGTTCACCGCGTTCTCGACGATGTTCTTCGAGGCGTACATCGGCGCACCGCCGACCATCGGGTTCTTGGCGAAGGCCGCGACCGGGAAGGTGGCGCCGACGGAGAAGGCGAGCACGACGGCGGCGATCTTGGAAGCCACCGGGCGACGGGCGTGACGCGTGATCATGGAGCGTATCCTCTGGAACGATTGCCCCTTCGTGGGCATCATCGTCCGGTACGGAGGACGGTCGGATAAAGTTTCAGACGCCGGCGGATTGCTTGAAGGGCGGACGGGGTTTCTCTTACCCGCGAGGCACCGGCTCGAATCCCCTCTCGGAGCGCTCTCTGTCGCCGAACACGCGAAAGCCCGTCCGACAGGTGTCGGACGGGCTTTGCGCGATCCCCTCTGCGGCGGGGCCAGGCCCCGCCGCCGGACGTCGGATCAGTACTTGCGGATGATCGGCGCGGGAGCGGCGGCAACCGGGGTCGGCGAGTACAGCGGAACGATCAGGCGGCCCGAGATCTCGGTGCTGTCGAAGCTGGTGGTCGCGACGGTGCGGGCGACGTAGACCTGCGCGGTGACGGGCCCGAAGTCGTAGCCGACGAGGCCGCCCATCAGGAACCGGCCGCGGTCGTTGAAGGCGGCGTTGACGGTGCCGACCCGACCGAGGCTGGTGTCGAAGTTGACGGTGCCGTAGGCGATGGCGCCGATCTCGAACTTGCCGAACTTCTTGGTCGCGGTCAGGTCGAGGTTGAGCGAGTCGGACAGGGTGTAGACGGTACCGAAGTTCCGACCACCACCGAACGACGACGGCGAGTCGTAGAAGTTGGCGGTCAGGTTGGCGGTGATGTTCCAGCCATCAGCCGTGTAGCTGCCTGCGATGCCGGCGCGGTAGGTGTTCGAGGAGAGCTGCGGCAGCACGGCGCCGGCGCCGAGGACACCGTTGTTCTGCACCAGAACGCCGCGGTCGCCGTTCAGCTCGTTCAGGTAGACACCGCCGAGCAAGCTGACGCCGAAGCCGCCGCCGAGATCGAAGGCCCAGATGCCGCCCACGAAGGTACCGACGTTGATCGACAGATCACGCACGCCGGTGGGGCCGCCGCGCTTGCCGAAGGCGAACACGGTGGGGGGAGCAACGAGGAGCTCGACGCGGCCGCCGAAGGGAACGAACGGGGTCGACCAGACCAGCACCGGGACGTTCACACCGACGTCGACGGCCGACGGATTGTCCCGTGACTGGAAGACGAACGTGTTCAGCGCATAGATGCCCTCGGGCAGCGGGGCGCCGGTGGCCAGGCCGACCTGCTCGCCCGGAACCGTCGTGGTCTGCGCGTAGGATGCGGTGGCGGTCATGCCGACCGTGAGCGCGAGCGCTCCGGCAACGAGCCAGTTCTTCGACATTTTTACTCTTCCTTCCCAAGGATTTCAGGCGTCCGCCACGCAGCCGTCCGAACCATTCTGCCGATGCGCCGCTTGTTCGCAGCTTGTTTGCAGTGGATCCGGCGGCCCCCCTTGCGGCCCGTTCTCAAGTCTCAACGTCGAGAACTATTCTACAGGACGCCGCGGAAGGACAGAGGAATGCTTGGAAACGGGGCAGTTCGGATCCGACCGTTGCGCAAAAGTCGCATTTTCGGTGCAGTGCAGCGGAAGGATTTGTTAACCTTTTGAGCAGGTTGGCCGACGTCTTCGCGCCTCCGCGAAGACCTGGAACGGCAAAATACCGCTGAACACTCAAGCTGTTATGGTTACGGTTCCGTCCCAGGACGATCCGGCAACCGCCCGCGGACCATTGCGCAGTCCGGCGCGCTCGGTCGGGTCGGACCGGGCTCCCGACCGGCGGGTTGATGCGTTGCGCCACCGCTTCGGATCGGTCGACCCGGCGAATCGTCAGATCTCGCGTCGTCCCGATGCGCTATTCGGCGGCGGCCCGACCCTTCGCGGGCGCCGCGACCGGCCGACGCGCGAGGACGTCGCGCAGGAATCGACCGGTGTGGCTCGCCCGCGACTTGGCGATCTGCTCGGGCGTTCCTTGGGCCACGACGACGCCACCGCCGTCGCCGCCCTCGGGGCCCATATCGATGACCCAGTCGGCGGTCTTGATGACTTCGAGGTTGTGCTCGATCACCACCACGGTGTTGCCCTGGTCGACGAGCTCGTGGAGCACCTCCATGAGCTTAGCGACGTCGTGGAAGTGCAGTCCCGTCGTCGGCTCGTCGAGAATGTAGAGCGTGCGGCCTGTGGCGCGCTTGGACAGCTCTTTCGAAAGCTTCACCCGCTGCGCCTCACCGCCCGACAGAGTGGTCGCCTGCTGCCCGACCTTGACGTAGCCGAGGCCGACCCGGGCCAAGGTCTCCATCTTCTCGCGAATGGTGGGCACCGCCTTGAACAGGTCGGCGGCTTCCTCGACGGTCATGTCGAGGACGTCGGCGATCGAGTGGTCGCGGTACTTCACCTCCAGGGTCTCGCGATCGTAACGGCGGCCCTTGCAGACGTCGCAGGTGACGTAGACGTCCGGCAGGAAGTGCATCTCGATCTTGATGACGCCGTCGCCGGAACAGGCCTCGCAGCGTCCGCCCTTCACGTTGAAGGAGAAGCGCCCGGCCTGATAGCCGCGGGCCTTGGCCTCGGGCAGGCCCGCGAACCAGTCGCGGATCGGCGTGAAGGCGCCGGTGTAGGTGGCGGGGTTGGAGCGCGGGGTCCGGCCGATCGGCGACTGGTCGATATCGATGACCTTGTCGAGATGCTCCAGCCCGTCGAGCCGCTCGAAGGGCGCCGGGTGCTCCAGGGCACCGTTCAGGGATTTCGCCACCGCCTTGTAGAGCGTGTCGATGATCAGGGTCGACTTGCCGCCGCCGGAGACACCCGAGATGCAGGTGAAGGTGCCGAGCGGGATGTCGACCGAGACGTTCTTGAGGTTGTTGCCCCGGGCCCCGACGAGGCTGAGCGTGCCCTTCCGTCCCTTGCGACGCGCCGTCGGTACCCGCACGCTCATCTCGCCGGTGAGATACTTGGCGGTCAGCGAATCCGGGTTCTTCAGCACCTCTTCGGGCGTGCCCTGGGCGATGATCCGTCCGCCATGGATGCCGGCGCCCGGGCCGACATCCACGACGTAGTCGGCCTGCAGGATCGCGTCCTCGTCGTGCTCGACCACGATCACCGAGTTGCCGAGGTCGCGCAGGCGCTTCAGCGTGCCGAGCAGGCGCTCGTTGTCGCGCTGGTGCAGGCCGATGGACGGCTCGTCCAGCACGTAGAGCACGCCGGTCAGCCCGGAGCCGATCTGGGAGGCCAGACGGATGCGCTGGCTCTCGCCGCCGGACAGCGAGCCGGAGCCGCGCGCCAGCGTCAGGTACTCGAGCCCGACATCGATCAGGAAGGTCAGCCGGTCGCGAATCTCCTTGAGGATCCGGTAGGCGATCTCGTTCTGCTTTTCGGTGAGCTTGCCCGGCAGCTCCGAGAACCATGCATGGGCATTTCGGACCGAGAGGGCGGTGATCTCGCCCACATCGTGCATCGCGATCTTGACCGAGAGTGCTTCGAGCTTCAGGCGCTTGCCGCCGCAGGTGGCGCAGGGCGTCTCGCTCATGAAGCGCGCGATCTCCTCGCGCGAGCTGTCGCTCTCGGTCTCCTTGTAGCGCCGCTCCAGGTTCGGGATGACGCCCTCGAAGGGCTTGTTCACCTCGTAGGCGCGCATGCCGTCGTCGTAGGCGAAGCGGACCGCTTCAGAACCGGTGCCGGACAGGATCACGTCCCGGGCCTTCGTCGGCAGATCGGCCCAGGCGACCGTGGTCTTGAAGCCGAAGTGGCGGGCCAGCGCGTCGAGGGTCTGGCCGTAATAGGGAGAGGTCGACTTCGCCCAGGGACCGACGGCACCGCGCTTCAGGCTGAGCTTGGCATCCGAGATCACGAGCTCCGGGTCGATCCGCATCTCGTGGCCGATGCCCCCGCAGGTCGGGCAGGCGCCGAAGGGATTGTTGAACGAGAAGAGCCGCGGTTCGATCTCCGCGATGGTGAAGCCGGAGACGGGGCAGGCGAAGCGCGACGAAAAGGTGATGGCCTCCCGCGGCGCCGCGCCCTCCGGCGTCTCGGCGAACTCGATCAGGGCGATGCCGTCGGCGAGTTCCAGGGCGGTCTCGAAGGAATCAGCCAGCCGCGCCGCGATGTCCGCCCGCACCACGATCCGGTCCACCACCACGTCGATGTCGTGCTTCAGCTTCTTGTCGAGCTTCGGCACGTCGTCGATGGCGTAGTACTCGCCGTCGATCCGCAGGCGCTGGAAGCCCTTCTTCTGGAACTCGGCGATCTCCTTGCGGTACTCGCCCTTCCGGCCGCGGATCACCGGCGCCAGGAGGTAGAGTCGGCTCTTCTCCGGCAGGGCCAGGACACGGTCCACCATCTGGCTGACGGTCTGGCTCTCGATCGGCAGCCCGGTCGCGGGCGAGTAGGGAATGCCCACCCGCGCCCAGAGCAGGCGCATGTAGTCGTAGATCTCCGTGACGGTGCCGACCGTCGAGCGCGGGTTCTTCGAGGTGGTCTTCTGCTCGATGGAGATCGCCGGCGAGAGCCCGTCGATCTGGTCGACATCGGGCTTCGACATCATCTCCAGGAACTGGCGCGCGTAGGCCGAGAGGGATTCGACGTAGCGGCGCTGGCCCTCGGCGTAGATGGTGTCGAAGGCGAGCGACGATTTGCCGGAGCCGGACAGACCCGTGAAGACCACGAGGCGATCGCGGGGAATCGTCAGGTCGATGTTCTTCAGATTGTGCTCGCGCGCGCCGCGCACCGAGATGACCCGCGCGTCGCGAGCCCCGTCGAACAGCGCCTCGATCTTGGCTTCGACCCGCTCGGCCTCGGCTTGCGATGTCTTGGCAGCGGCTTTGGCTTTGGCCATGGAGTCTCTTCGGAACGTCTTCGGCGCGGAACTCGTCGGGACTCGACCGGAGCCCCTGCGGCATGTCGGGCGCACCACCGCGTCGGGCAAGGCGCGCGCCACGCATAGCCGCTCTTCAGCTAGAACAAAAAGCGTACGCGGACAATATCGCGGCCTTCCGGCAGAGGTTTCGGCCGCCGCGACCGCACCGAATGGCAGTGAGGGAGTTCGCTGCCGACGGTTTGGAAGACGCGGCCCCCGCGGCTTCGGCCGCAGGATTGGGCCGACCCCTGTGGCCTCCGCAGACGGATCAGATGCTTCGCGGTCCAGCGGTCGCGTGAGTGAAGCGGATCACAAAGCAACTGGATGGTTCGCTGAAGCTCCCGACCCGCTCTGCCTAAAATTGAGGGGACCGACCAAAATTTGATCATAAGATAAATTTGAAACACAACTTTTACCGGCTGCTCCGACAGTGCCGCAGCGTTTCGAAGCAGGTTTCATGTGATGTCCGCCGGTCTTTTTTCATCGCTGCGCATTCGGATTCTTCTGGTTGCCCTCGCTCCATGTCTTGCGTTTGCGATGGTCGTGGGCCTTGCCATCACCGAGCGGATGAATGCTCGGACCCGAATGGTCCATGTGCAGGACCTCGTCGGCATGGCGGGCCAGGTCAGCGCCCTGGTGCACGAAGCCCAGCGGGAGCGCGGGGCATCGAGCCTCTATCTCGCCGCCAAGGGAACCAAGTTTCGGTCCGAACTCGATGCGCAGCGCCTGCGGACCGATGCCGCCCGGGCAGCCCTGGACGCGGGCCGGGCCGGCCTCGACCTCGCCGCCTTCGGAGCCGGCGTCGCCCGTCGCAATGCGGCGCTGACCGAGCAGCTGGCGGCGATCGCCCCCCACCGCACGGCGGTCGACGGGCTCGGTCGCACGCCGGCCCAGAACATGGGGCTGTATTCGGGGGTGATCGCGAGCGCGCTCGACCTGGTGCGCGAGGTCTCCCAGGTCGCCGCCAGCGCCGATCTCGCCGCCCGCATCAGTTCCTACTCGTCGTTCCTCGCCCTCAAGGAGCTGGCGGGCCAGGAGCGGGCCGCGGCCTCGGCGATCTTCGGCGCCGGCCAGATCGATCTTGCCGGCCACGAGCGCCTGGCGGGTCTGAGCGCGGGCCAGGGCACCTACGAATCCCTGTTCCGCCTCGGGGCCGAGCCGGAACAGGTGGCCCTCCTCGATGCCGGCAAGGCTGCGCCCGCGGCCCGGGAGGTCGATCGTCTCCGCCGCCTCGTTATCGACACGCCCCCCGGCACGCCGCTCGCCTTCACCGATGCGCCCGCCTGGTTCCGCCTCGCGACCGAGCGCATCGATACGCTCAAGACGATCGAGGACCGGCTCACCGCGGATCTTGGAGCCGCCGCCGGAGCAGCCCGCGCCGATGCCGAGCGGAGCGTCCTGATCTGGGTGGCCGTGGGACTCGCGATCCTGGTCCTCTCGTGCGGCCTCGCCTTCGGCTTCGGGACCGCCATCGCCCGTCCGCTCACCCGTATCGCCGCTTCCCTGACAGCCATCGGCCGAGGCGAGGAAGCCGGCCCGATCCCGCAGAACGGCGCCCGCGAGGTTCGCGCCATCGCGGCAGCGGCCGTCGACTTTCAGGCCAGCGTGGTCGAGCGCCGGCGCATCGCCACGGAAGCCGACCACCTCACCGCCCAC
The DNA here is from genome assembly GCF_001422215.1 of Methylobacterium sp. Leaf89. Taxonomy (NCBI): domain Bacteria; kingdom Pseudomonadati; phylum Pseudomonadota; class Alphaproteobacteria; order Hyphomicrobiales; family Methylobacteriaceae; genus Methylobacterium; species Methylobacterium sp. Leaf89. The sequence continues at coordinate 856,558 of NZ_LMML01000029.1, forward strand.
GCCGCGGCGGCCCGCCGCGCCGAGATGGTGGCACTGGCCGATCGCTTCGAGGCCCAGGCCAGCGGGATCGTCGAGGCGGTGTCGGCCTCCGCGAGCCAGCTCGAAAGGGCGGCCTATGCCCTCACCCAGGCAGCGACCGATACGTCATCCCTGAGTGGGTCCGTGGCCGCAGCCGCGGCGGAAACCGCGGCCACGGCCGACACCGTGGCGGCAGCCACGGAGGAGCTCAGCGCCTCGGTGCGGGAGATCGGCAACCGCGTCGAGGCCTCGAGCGCGGTCGCCGGTGAGGCGGAGCGCGATGCAGCGCGGATGGCGGAGGATGTCCATCGCCTGGCCCAAGCGGCGAGCAGCATCGGCGAAATCGTCGGCCTGATCACCAGTATCGCGGCCCAGACCAACCTCCTGGCGCTGAACGCCACCATCGAGGCGGCCCGAGCCGGCGAGGCCGGGCGTGGATTCGCGGTCGTCGCCGCAGAGGTGAAGAGCCTCGCGACCCAGACAGCCAGGGCCACCGAAGAGATCGCCGCGAAGGTCGGCGAGATCGCCCAATCGACCGACGCGTCCGTGACGGCCATCGGTGGAATCACCGACGTCATCCAACGCCTGAGTCGGATCTCGGAGGACATCTCGGTGGCCGTCGACCAACAGGAAGCGGCCACGCAGGAGATCGCCCGCAACACGGTCCTGACGTCCGAGGGCACCCGGGCCGTATCCGGCCACATCGTCGGTGTCCGCGAGGCGGCGGATTCCGCCCGCAGCGGGTCGGCTCAGGTGCTTACCGCGGCGAGCGATCTCGCCCGTCAGGCCTCGGCCCTGCGCCGGGAAGTCGACGGCTTCCTGGTCACGGTCCGGGCCGCCTGATCCGCCCTACGGGTTGGTCTTCCAGGGGTTGATGACGCGCATCGCCGTCAGCTCCGGCTTCACGGATTGGTCGACGCTCGCGGGCATCACCTTGCGCGCCTGCGCCATTATCTTCCGGGCCTGCTCCGCTGGGAGAGCTCCGATCGGCAGCATCATCGCGGCGAGCTGGTTGCGGGTGCGCCGATCGACGAATTCCGAGCGCCCGACGCTCTCGAAGTCGCGAACGGTGTGCCGGTCGTCGGGCCGCCCGGTGAAGACCTTCGCGCCGTCCTTCATCACCACGATATCGCCGGGGCGGAGGGTCTCGTCCTTCATGAAGGCGGCCGCGGGGCCGGCCTTCATGTCGAGCGGGGTCTGGCGGTCCGTGACCTTGATCTGCAGGGGCTCGGATGTGGGAAGCGCGGCGTAGCGGATCTTCGGACGCTGGCGCGTGGCCTTTCGGATCGAGCGACGGGCCTGCTGATAGTCGAAGCCGGGATCGGCCACGGGCGCGGGCGCGGCTTGCTGGGCCGGCCGTGCGGGCGCAAAGAGCAGGTCGAACAGGCCGCCATCGGCGCTCTGAGCGCACGCCGGAAGCGTGAGCATCATCAGTCCGAAAACGGGAGCGGCGACAGTGCGCGTGGCTGCGGAGAACGGGATCGTCGGCATCGATGTCTCCGGGTGAGGCGCCCGACGGCGCGCCGAGATGACCCCTTAACAAAAGCACAACCTGAACAGTTCCGAGTTTTTCAAAAGATGGTGAGGGCTGTGCCAAGACTCCGCGAGCCTGCTTTCGCAGCCGAGAAGAGAAAAAAATCCGGCTCGGATCGCATCCGCGGACCGGTCGCCTGATGGTTGCCAGTGAACACCTGGTTCCGCGCCCGCATCAGCGTTCGGCGCGCGACGCGATCCTGGCTGCACGTGCTGCCGGCCGGACAGGATTTCTGCTCGGCGACACGACCGGCCTCGGCAAGACCCTGTCGGTCTGGAGCGCGGTCGCGGCCATGCCCGAGCGCGATGTCCTCATCGTCTGTCCCAAGGGCGCGATGCCCCAGTGGCGGCGCACGATCGCCTTGGCGCATCTCGGCGAGAAGGCGGTGACGCTCACCAATTACGAGCGCACCAAGGCGCTGATGGCGCCGCCTCCCGCCAGCAACCGGCGCTCGACCCGGGCAAAGAACAATGCGCTCGCCCGGCATGGCACACCGAAGCGGACCTGGTCCCTGGTGGTCTTCGACGAGAGCCACCGGATCCGGAACCCGTACGCCCAGCAGAGCCTCGTCTGCCGGCAGATCGCGGATGCGGCCGCCTTCACGATCTATCTCAGCGCCACCGCCGGCCAGGCCCCGCACGAGCTCTCCTATCTCGGGCGCCTGCTGGGTGAGGCCGCGGGCCAGCCCACAGCGACCCTGGCGGACTTCCGAGGTCTGATGCAGCACCTCGGGATCGGCCGGGCCAAGGGCCGCTGGACCAACTGGTCCTGGGACGCGAACCCGCGCGACTGCACGGTGATGGCCGACCTGCTGTTCAAGGGGGAGGGGGCGATCGGCCTGCGCCGGCGCCCCGGCGACATCGCCGGGTGGCCCGAGGTGCAGCGCGCCCTGAGCGCGGTCGCCCTCACGCCGTCCGAACGCCGCCTCTACGACGCGACCTGGCGCGAGTTCCGCCGGGAATGGGGCCTCCTCGGCGGCAGCACCCGCAAGCCGGCCGGCTGGGCGGCGGACCTGCGATTCCGCCAGAAGGCGAGTCTGCTCCGGGTCTCGGGCACCACGGCCTTTGCCGACCTCCTGATGGAGGACGGCCACGCAGTGGCGATCTCGGTGGCCTTCCTGGAGACGGCTTCCGCGCTGGTCGAGGCGATGCGGGGGGCGGGCTGGCGGGCCGACGCGATCACGGGCACGCAGTCGGGCGAGGCGAACGAGGCCGTGCGGCTCGCCTTCCAGACCGGCGGGCTCGACGCCGTCGTCTTCACCGTGACGGAATCGATCTCCCTGCATGCCCACGAGTTGCCGGGGGGCGAGAAGCCGCGCGCGCTCATCGTCCACGACCTGCGCCACAGCGCGATCCAGCTGACGCAGATCGAGGGCCGCTGCCACCGGGACGGACAGCAGGCGACGATCTACTACGCCCTCGCCGAGGGCACGGTGGAGGAGAGCATCGCCGCCACCGTCGTCGGCCGCATGGCCTCGATGGACGCCATGGCGGGCGAGGACACCAGGCTGATCGACGCGATCGCCCAGGCCATCGCCGAGGTGCAGGCCGGCGAGGCGGCCTAGGTCGGCCTCGTTCCGTTGGAACGGGATCGAACCGCCACGGTTGTGGCCATCAGGGTCCCGTCTCGCCGGGGCGCCTACCCCCAACGAGGAGGACCGTCCCGATGGCACGACCGACGCCGAGCCTTGGCCGCCTGATCAGCGAGGGCCTGCGCCATGGCGGCGACCTCGTCGGCCAGGAACTCGAGCTGATGCGGCGCGAGACGGACGGGAACATCCGCGCGATCCTCGGCCTCGTCGCCCGGTTCGGCACCGCGCTCACCCTCGTGGTCGCCGCCCTGGTGATGCTGTTCGTGGCGCTGGTGAAGGGCATCGCCGCCCTGATCGGATCCGAGATCCTGGCGGCGCTCATCGTCGGGGCGCCCTTCGCTGGAATCGCCCTGGTCCTGATGGTCCTGGGCCTGCGCCGGATGGACCGCTCCAACCTGCTGCCGCGTCGCTTCGAGCGCCAGGTGGAGAAGGACGCCGCCCTGGTGGCCAGCCGCGTCGCCGACTGAACCTCAGGCCTTCCGGACGGAACAGAGCAGGGCGTCCTTGTCCACGCCGAGCGCCGCGGCGATCTCGGCCAGGGCCGCGTGCTCCGGCTCGCTGATTCCGGCTTGGTCGGCGACGTCCGCGGCGATCAGGAACACGCTGGTGCGCTGGGCGATCTCGCGCTCCGCGATGGCGGCGACGAAGTGCAGGTTCTCGGCACGGCCGGCGCGGGTGCGGGCGCGGGCGATCCCCTCGAACAGCTCGGCCTCCAGCTTGAGGGTGTCGTAGCCGCGCTCGAGGATCGGATTGGACCGCATGCCGGCGAGCGCGACCTCGATCTCCTCCTCGTCGATCTCGTAATCCGCCAGGATGACGTTGGCCGAGGCCGAGACCGCCGCCTCCATCAGCGCCCGGTCGCCCAGATAGGCGCCCATGGTCTGGGAGAAGCGCCCGACGAACTCCTGAAACACACCCATCCGGCTCCCCGAAGACTTTCAAAATGGGCGGCACCCGGATCTGGCCGGACCGTCCCACGACACCGCTTTCGCATCAAAAGCTTGGCGCCGGAGGCGTGTCAACGCACCTGCCGCTTCACGGCTCGCACGCCTTGGGCGGATAGTCGTGGACGGCTCCCTGCGGGTCGGTCACCCGCCATCCGGCGCCGGCTTCGGCGAGATAATCGGGCCCGGCCGGGACCTTGCCGTGCCCGCCCGGGATGTCGAGCACGTAGAGGGGCTGGGCGAGACCCGAGAGGCGTCCGCGCAGGGCCCGGACGAGGTCGCGGCCCGCGCCGAGATCCGTGCGCAGGTGGCTGGTCCCGGGTGCGAGGTCGCCGTGATGCAGGTAGTAGGGCTTGATCCGGTTCTCGACGAAGCGCCGCATCAGCAGGGCCAGGGTCTCCGGATCGTCGTTGATCCCGGCGAGCAGCACCGTCTGGCTCACCATCGGGATGCCGGCATCGACGAGGCGCGAAACGGCCGCGCAGGCCGCCGGGGTGAACTCGCGCGGGTGATTGGCATGCAGCGCGACGAACACCGCCCCTTCGAATCGCTTCAGGGCCTCGATGAGCTCCGCACCGACCGAGCCGGGGTCCACCACCGGAACCCGGGTGTGGATGCGCAACACCCGCACATGCGGGATCGCCGCGAGGGCGGCGGCGATCTGGGCCAGCCGGCGCGGCGCCAGGGCGAAGGGGTCGCCCCCGGTGACCACGACCTCCCAGATCTCGGGCCGTTTGGCGATGTAGGCGAGGGCCCGGGCAAGATCGGCCTCGCCCAGGGTCCCGAGGCCCTCCGGCCCGACCATTTCGCGCCGGAAGCAGAAGCGGCAATAGACCGGACAGACATGCAGCGGCTTCAGGAGCACCCGGTCCGGGTAGCGATGGACCAGGCCGGGCAGGGGGCTGTGGGCCCCGTCGCCGATGGGGTCGGCCGCCTCCTGATCCTGCGTCTGCAATTCCTCGACCCGGGGCAGGAACTGCAGGGCGATCGGGTCCGCCGGATCGTGCGGATCAATCAGCTCGGCCATGTCGGCGGTGACGGAGACGGCATAGCGGGCCGCCACGGCCTCCAGGGCCGGAAGGTCGGCGGGGGCAACGAGCCCGACGCGGGCGAGGTCGGCCGGCCGACGCAGGGACGGACTCATCGCGCCGTCCCCACCACCGGCGTCCAGAGTACATCCTCGATGTGGCGGGCATCGGTCGCCAGCATGACGAGGCGGTCGAGGCCGAGGGCGATTCCGCTCGCCTCCGGCATGATCGCCAGGGCGTCGAGGAAATCCTCGTCGATGGGATAGGACTCGCCGTAGACGCGCGCCTTCTCAACCATCTCGAGCGTGAAGCGCCGGCGTTGCTCCTCGGCGTCCGTGAGCTCGCCGAAGGCATTGGCGAGTTCGACGCCGCAGGCATAGAGCTCGAAGCGCTCGGCCACGCGCGGGTCGCGCGGGCTCGGCCGGGCCAGGGCGGCTTCGCTTACGGGGTACTCGCACAGGATCGTCGGGCGCCCGAGCCCGAGATGCGGCTCGATCCGCGCCACCAGGACCCGGCTGAACAGGTCGGCCCAGGTGTCGTCAGCGGCGACCCGGAGCCCGGCCCCGGACACGGCCGCCGCGAGCGCCGCACGGTCGGTGGTGCCGTCGGCATCGATGGTGGCGAGGAGGTCGATGCCAGCACGCGCGGCGAAGGCCTCCGCCACGGTCACCCGCTCGGGCTTCGCGAAGGGATCGGCCGTGCGACCGCGATGGCGCAGTGTCGGGACACCCGCCGTCTCCGCGGCGAGCGCCAGGAGCTCGGCCCCGTCGCGCATCAGCGCGGTGTAGTCGGCCCCGGCCCGGTACCATTCGAGCATGGTGAATTCCGGGTGGTGCAGGGGCCCCCGCTCGCGGTTGCGGTAGACACGGGCGAAGCTGACGAGGCGCGGCTCGCCGGCGGCCAGGAGCTTCTTGCAGGCGAATTCCGGCGAGGTGTGGAGGTAGAGCGCCTGCCGCGCGCCGTCCGGACCCAGGGCCTCGGTGGCGAAGGCCGAGAGATGGGCCTCGTTGCCGGGCGAGACCTGCAGCGCGGCCGCCTCGACCTCGACGAAGTCGGCCGCCGCGAAATGCGCCCGGAAGGCCGCGACGATGCGGTTGCGCACCATCAGGGCTGGCCGGCGGTCGGCGTGGCGATGGGGCGCCCACCAGGGGGAGGGGGTGTTCATGCGGCGAGCTTTGCGACCTGCTTCAGACCTGGAATCGACGTCTCGGGAGTGGCGTCTCGCGGAGCGACTGGCAACGGTGGCGCGGATAGGTTAGTGGCGGAGCCAAGATGTCGCTCCCGCGGAGAGATCCGCGTCGGGGTGCCGAGTCGTTTTTCTCAACAAACACAGCAGGACCAGACCCCGTGAAGGTGATCGCCTCTACGCTCCGCAAGGGCAACGTCGTCGACAAGGATGGCAAGCTCTACGTCATCCTGACGGTCGAGAACATCCACCCCGGCAAGGGCACCCCGGTGACCCAGCTCGACATGCGCCGCATCACCGATGGCGTGAAGGTGTCCGAGCGCTACCGCACCACCGAATCGGTCGAGCGCGCCTTCGTCGAGGACCGGGAGCACACCTTCCTCTACGAGGACGGCGAGGGCTTCCACTTCATGAACCCCGAGAACTACGATCAGGTCGCGATCCCCAAGGACGTCGTCGGCAATGCCGCCCCGTACCTTCAGGAAGGCATGGCCGTGATGGTCTCGACCCATAACGGCGTGGCGCTGACCCTCGATCTGCCGCAGCGCGTCGTCCTCGAAGTCACCGAGACCGAGCCGGCGATGAAGGGCCAGACGGCCTCCTCGTCCTACAAGCCCGCGATCCTCTCCAACGGCGTTCGTACCGCCGTGCCGCCGCACATCGCCGTCGGCACCCGCGTGGTGATCATGACCGAGGACGGCTCCTACGTGGAGCGCGCCAAGGACTGACCGCACCGGAGGATCGCGAGCCGGATTCACGGAGCCGGCGCCGTTCCCTCCGCTGCCTCGTAACAGCCCTGCGACAGGCCCTGGGCCCGCAGGCGCTCCTCGGCGGTGAAGCTGCGCGGCCGGTCCGCCCAGAGGTTTTCCCGGCGGAACGCATCGGAGACGCAGGCTGCCGCGCGGGTGCAGGCCTGTGTCTGGCCCCCCGTCGCGACGCAGTTGCGCACGTAGAGCGCCCGGAATTCGGCCACTCCCGCCTGCGGGTGCGGGCCCGTCACGGTCACCAGCCCCAGGAAAAGTCCCATCAGGATCGGCTGGTGGATCAGGTAGATCGCCAGGCTGTGGCGCCCGGCCCAGGCCAGCCCCCGCGCAGGGCGGCCGGTGGGCGTCCAGGTCGCGAGCCGCGAGCGGCGGACGGCGGCCAGGCCGTACAGGGCCGTCGCGACACCGGCGAGAACCAATCCGAACCAGGGAAACAGCGGCACGTAGTCGTTGGTCTGCGGCATGGCGCGCCCGAGTCCCAGGAAGGACAGCATCGGCGCATCGAGGATCCCGCCCGAGATCAGGTGCGGCCCTGCCAGAACGAGCGCCGCGGCGAGAACCGAAGCCCAGCGCGGCAGGACCCGCAGGAAGGGCAGCGCCAGCACGCTCGATACGGCGATGCATTGCAGGATTCCGAAGAAGATGTAACTGGACGGATCGGTGACGACCGTCGCGACGGTCACGAGCAGCGCTGCACCGGTGATCCGGGCCAGCCGCAGAACGAACGGCCGCGCCGCGAAGCGCTCGCCGTTCATCAGCACGAGCCCGATCCCGACGAGGAGCAGGAAGCTTCCGGCGATGCCGTGTGCGGCGAGACGGCCCGACGGCGTCAGCGCATAGTTTTCGGGCGTGAGACGCACCGCCCCGAGATCCCAGGTGGCATGGTAGAGCGCCATGGCCACGAGGGCGATGCCGCGCGTGACATCGAGGGCCGCGTACCGGAAGCGGGGTGCAGCGGAGGAGGGGGGCGGGCGCATCATCGCGCAGGCCCTAGCATCGATCCCGAGCCGTCGCGACGGTCCAGGGTCGATGACAGACTTCGCAGCTTTTCCGCGCCCTTGGCTAACAAATTTTGATCGCCGACGATCCGAGCCCAAAAATACTGAAGCTCAGCGCGAGCTTGGGGCGCGATCGTCGGGGGTCTGCTGTTGCCCCCGCACCGCCCTGCCGAACAATGCGGCATCGAAGTCCAACGAGGATCGCCAAACGGGCTTCCGCCGAGTCATGACTTTGTTAATCTCTGGTGCGGGTCGCGAGACGTGATTCGGTGTGGGTTGCTTACATGTCTGACGAGTTCGGTTCAGGCCCCTTCGGGCAGCGTTCGTCGGGAGAGCAGGACGACACCCGCGCCGTCGAGGGCCAGGGCGCCGAGGCGCAGCGCCCGCTCGACCTCACGGAGGTATCGGGCCGGATCAAATGGTTCGACGTGGCGAAGGGCTTCGGCTTCATCGTGCCGGACGACGGCTCGGCCGACGTGCTCCTCCACATCACCTGCCTGCGTCGGGACGGGCATCAGAGCGCCAGCGAGGGAGCCCGCGTGGTGGTGGAGGCCACGGAGCGGCCCCGCGGCTGGCAGGCCTTCCGGGTCATCTCCCTCGATCAGTCCACCGCGCTCCATCCCTCCGAACTGCCCCTGCCGCGCACCCACGTCACCGTCACGCCGACCAGCGGCCTCGAAACCGCCGTGGTGAAGTGGTTCAACCGCCTGCGCGGCTTCGGATTCCTCAGCCGCGGCGACGGGACGCCGGACATCTTCGTTCACATGGAGACGCTCCGCCGTTACGGAATCGCCGAACTCAAGCCGGGCGAGACCGTTCTCGTCCGCTACGGCGATGGTTCCAAGGGCAAGATGGCCGCCGAAGTTCGGCTCCTCGACGGTGCACTGCCCGCCTCACACTGACGGATGGTCCGGTGGTCACGCGACGTTTGATCGATTGGCGCGACGGGATTCGCGCGCTCCTCGCCCTCGCCCTGCTCGGGCTGCTCCTCGGCCACGCGACGGCGCAGGATGCGGCCTCCGGGCCGACCGAGCCGCTGAGCATCGTCGGCCGCCAGGGGCGGCACGTCTTCGCCGTCGAGGTGATGCGCACCGATGCCGACCGCTCGCGCGGATTGATGTACCGGCGCACCATGGCGCCCGAACACGGCATGCTGTTCGACTTCCAGGCCTCGGCGCCCGTGGCCATGTGGATGAAGAACACCTACCTGCCGCTCGACATGCTGTTCATCCGGGCCGACGGCACCATCGCCAAAATCGCAGCCGATACCGAGCCGCTCTCCACCAAGGTGATCCCTTCGAACGAGCCGGTTCTCTCCGTGCTAGAGCTGAACGCCGGAACGGCCGCGCGTCTCCGGATCCATGCCGGCGATCGGGTGGAGCATGCGCTGTTCGAGCGGACGCCGCGCTAGGGCTGCCTTTGCTCCGATCGAACACACCAAGAACAAACCCTTGACGCTCGATCGATTTATCCCCACTGTTCCCTCAATGTTCTGATCCATTTCGGGACGGCCACGCGGTGGCTCCGAAGCTGGCGAAGAGGGGACATCATGTTCGACCTGCCCTTGGACGACTCGCCTCTGGACGATCTGCCTCTCGACGACCTTTCTCCCGACCACGGGTGCCAGCCGATGGCGATCCTGTTCGAGAACGCCGACTGGTGCGTCGCCGCCGACGGCCTCGTGCATCGCGAGACCGGCTATTTCATCGCGCGGGACATGGTTTCCCAGCGGCGGGGCGACCTCTGGGAATGGCCGATGCATCTGGCCGAGAAGAGCTGGTGCACACCGCGCAGCTTCCGGGAAGCGTTCCTCGCCGCCGTGTCGGCATTCGGGGTCGAGATGGATTCCGCCCTCTCGCAGTCCTTCGCGATCGCCTTCGGGGTGGTCACCGGCGCCGGGACGCGACGGGGCGACGCGGGCTTCGTGCCCCTGGGCGATCTCGTTCGGCCGAAGTCGGCGAGTTCCGGGGTGGCCCGGAAGCGCACCCCGGCCGGCGAGGCCCGTTCGGCGACGCGGCGCGCAGGTTCGCCGGCCGATCCGCGGACGGGCGAGGCGGCACGCCAGCGCGTGGCCCTCTGAGACTGTTCGGCGCGGCGCCGAGCCCTAACTTCCCGGTTGCGATCCAGGATGTCTTCGTCCCGCGCGATCGCTTCTCCCAGTTCGCCCCGGGAACACCATGTCGAACACGTCGGATCATCGCGCTGACACTATGCCGCTCGAGGGCCTCGAGGGACTCCTGACACCGCCCTTTTCCCGGCGCGGTTTCGTCATGACGAGCCTGATGACGGGGCTGACCCTCGCGACGAGTTCCGTCGAGGCCCAGGTCATCAGGACCGACGCCGAGGACATCGAAGCCGGTGAAGTGAAGATCCCCGCCGCCGATGGCCCGATGCCCGGATACCGGGCCATGCCGAAGGGAGAGGGGCCGTTTCCGGTCATCCTCGTCATCGAAGAGATCTTCGGCGTTCACGACTACATCAAGGATATCTGCCGCCGGCTCGCTAAGGTCGGCTACTGTGCGGTCGCTCCCGAGCTCTATGCCCGCCAGGGCGATCTTTCGACCATGACGGACGCGAAGGTGATCATTCGCGATGTCATCTCGAAGACTCCGGACGCCCAATGGATCGCCGACCTGGATGCCGCCGCGGGCTGGGCAGTCTCGGCCTCGCGTGGGGATCCGTCACGGATCGGAACGATGGGCTGGTGCCGCGGCGGCCGTGGCGTCTGGCTCTACGCCGCCCACCGGAAGAACCTCAAGGCGGGGGTCGCGTGGTACGGACCCGTCGGCGGTGAGCGCACCGAGATCCAGCCTCGCACGGCCACGGATCTGGCGGCGGACATCAACGCACCGCTCCTGTGCCTGTACGGTGGCGCGGATACCGGCATCCCGGTCCCGGCCGTGGAAGCCGCGCGGGACAAGGCCAGGGCCGCCGGCAAGTCGGTGGAACTCGTCGTGTATCCGGACGCGCCGCATGGATTTCATGCGGATTACCGGCCAAGCTACCGTGAAGGCGATGCGAAGGACGGTTGGGCGCGGGCCCTAGCCTTTCTCAAATCTCATGGTGTTGGCTAAAAACCTCGCGAAAGCGTGGCACTGAAAGCACAACGGTCCTGCGCGGCGTTCCTTCGGGGCTATTGGTCGGTTCCGCCACATTGACAGCTTCGCGCCTCCGTGGCGCAAGATTGCACTTGGCCCGCCGTTCTGGCCCGAAGAGCGTACCGGACCCATGAGTGCAGTGACCCCATCTGACGCACGTCCCGTGATCCTCGTCGTCGAGGACGAGCCAGATGAGCGGTTCCTCGCGGCCGAGCTTCTCGAAGAGACCGGTTTCCGGGTGATCGAGGCCGAGACGGCCGAACGCGCCCTGGCGATCCTCAATGATCGGGGCGATGAGGTCAGCGTCGTCTTCTCGGATGTCCGCACACCGGGGCCGATCGGGGGCTTCGAACTGGCCCGGATCATCGGCGTCACCTGGCCGCGTGTCCGGGTCCTTCTGACCTCCGGCGATGCCGGGGACCAGCCCAGCGACCTGCGCGTCTCGGCGACGTTCATTCCAAAGCCCTGGCGCGCCGCGGATATCCTGGCGTGGGTCGAGGAGGCCGCCGGACGCCCCGACGACGCAGCCTCCGGGCCGGACGTCATCGGCTCCCCCCTGCGCGGAACCTGAAATTATCATAGATCAGTGGAAACATCGGGGCGCTTGACCGTTGTCCGGGTTCACGCAATCGAGAGGCCGCGCGATGGCCCGAAAGCCGACGATGAACTTTGCCCCATCGGTCCGTGCCCAGCGTTTGGACGAAGCGTGGTCGTCCCTGACCGGCTTGCCCGAAGATCGGATGCTCGCGACACTCGGAAGCAGTCTTCGCGACGTCTATCGAGCGGTTACCGACGCAACGCAGCCCAACGATCTGATGCGACTTGCGGCAATGATCGACGAGCGGCGCGGCCAGTTCAAGCGCTGAATCCCACATTCCGCCGGCCCAGTGCGGCGGGAATACCGCACTCAGACGCGTCGGATTACCGTATGGTTCGGCCCACATTCGATCCGTGCTTCGCGAGGACTGGCCTTCGAAGCTTACGGGCCGCGTCATCGGACTGTCCATGCGTTTCACACTGAGCCTCGGCGTCGCCGCTCTGGGCCTCGCCGCGCTAATCGCGGCGGTCGTTCCAGCCATCGCCGCCGCCCCGCCGAGCCAGCCCGCGGAAGGGCCCGGGGGGGTCGGCGATCGCGCTGCGACCGTCGTGAAGCGCGGCCTCGGCAAGGCCGGCTCCGGCAGCTTCGTCTTCCACAAGGCGGGCGCCGCACCGGCCGAGGGCCGCCCGGTCGTCGTCTTCCTTCACGCTTGGGGGGCCCCCAATCCGCAGGCCTACGGCAGCTGGATCGACCACCTCGCCCGAACCGGCTCGCTCGTCATCTTTCCGCGCTTTCAGGACCTCAACCGGACACGCCCGTCGGAGGCGAGCGCGATCGCCGAGCGCATCCTCAAGTCGACGCTGTCCGACCTGGCGAGCGATGCCGACGCCAAGCCCGACCCAAAGCGGGTCGCAGTCATCGGGCACCTCGCCGGTGCACCGATCGCCGCCAACCTCGCCGCCGACGCGGCCGAGCAGGGCCTGCCGATCCCGCGTCTCGTCTTCGCGATCATGCCCGGCGGTATCGCCAGCGACGCACGTGCCCGTGGGATCGTCCTGCACGATCTCGGCCGGATCGCGCCCGAGACTCTGGTCATCACCGTCATCGGCGACCGGGACGCGCGGGCTGCCGACCTGGCGGGGCGACGCCTTCTGCGGGAGGCCAGCGGCGTGCCGAGCGAGCGCAAGCTGTTCGTGCGCGCCCTCTCGGACGACCATGGGTTTCCCGCCCTGGCCGCGACGCTGACGTCGCCGGCCGGCGTGGATGCCGCCTATGACGGATCGGCAATCAAGCTGCCGCCAGAGCCGCCCCGCGACCCGAAGCAGCCGGCACCACCCTTCAAGTGGTCGCCCGACATGGCCCTCACCGGCGAGCAAACCACCCTGGTCTCCCAGATCAACAATTCCCGCGCCGACAGCCTCGACTATCTCGCCTATTGGAAGACCTTCGACCTCGCCGCGGCTGCGGCCTTCGGTGGAACAGACGCCGCGGGCTTGAAAGCCAACCCGCGCTTCAGCGACATGGAGCGTTGGGCCGACGGCTGGCCGGTCAAACGCCTCGTCGTGGAAACGCCGCGCCCGCCCGCGGCCCAGCCGGCCGCCGCACCGACCCCGGCGACGACGGGTACCCGCCCGAAGCCGGCGGCGTCGCGCCGCCCCTGACGCGCGCGTTCAGCCCCGCCGTACGGCCGGGAGGCGGAAGCCCGCATTCGTGAGGGATCGGGGCTCTGGCGCACGCTTTGCGTGGAGATGTCCGGGTCAACCGGATACGCCGCCATGCCCGATTTCATCGCTATCCTAGCCGCGTCAGCGTTGTTCTGTGGTACCGTGATCGTCCTGAATGGCCTGACGCGCCTTCTGATTCAGATGCACGGACCGATCGGCGATCTCGCGGAGAACGGCTTCGCTCAGTACGGCCTCGCCCTCGCCCTAGCCGGTCTCGTCTGGCGACGCGTCGTCCGCCGCAACGCTCTGTGACGCCGATCCCGGTTTCCGCCCTGCGGCGCCATCGAAGAACTGAGTGAAACGTGCCGTCCATCGCCCGGGGAAAACGTGGCGAACCTGTGACGAACCCAGGAACCGTCCCGCTAACTTGGCGTTATGCTGTCATGAGGTCGCAGCCGATGCTGCACCGTACTTGATGAAGGGTAGAGTCACATGCTCGGATGGGCCGTTACGTTCCTGGTCGTCGCCCTCGTCGCGGCGCTGCTTGGTTTCGGTGGAATTGCCGGTACTGCGATGGAAGCCGCGAAGCTCGTGTTCTTCGTGGCGATCGTCCTGTTCGCCATTTCGGCCGTGATCGGCCTGATGCGCGGTCGTTCGCCGACGCTCTGACGTCCCTCGGCGCAGGCGCGCCGGACGTTTGAAGACATTAAAAGGGCCGCTCACGAAGAGGGGCCCTTTTTCGATGCGGGCGGAGGCGCCGCCACGGACCTATGCGGCCCGGGGAGGGAATGCAGGTGCGGCGGGAACCGCCTCAGCTCGAGGGCTCGGAATTGGTGGCCGAGGCGTCGAGTTTGGCGATGAGATCGCGGAATCGATCCGGCACCGGTTGTTGCACGATGGTGTCGTACATGGCCCGCAGGTGAAGCCCGATGCGCTTCTGGGTATGATCACTCAGGCCCTGCTCGGGCAAAGAGTCGCCTGTCTTCGGGTCGGCGCCCTCGGGTGAGGGGCCGGCACCCGGTCCGTTTTCGTCCATACGTCGGTCCCCTTGGATGTCGACAAGCGACATCGCCGCGATTGTTTTGCGGCTTCACATAGGCCATGGCTGCACCTGCAACGCTGGTGTGAACAATCGGTTCCCGCTCAGCGGAACGGAGCCCTGCATTCCGCGTTGTGGCGGAGGCGCCCGATAGAACGGCAAAGCCAAGGGGATATAATGTCGACAGCTCAACTCGTCGTTCAGCATCTGCCGTACCTGCGTCGTTATGCGCGGGCGCTGACCGGCAGCCAGGTTGCTGGCGACGCCTACGTGGCAGCCACGCTGGAAACACTCGTGAACGAGCCGGAGACACTCGGCCGCAGCTCCAACGTAAAGGCCGACCTGTTCCGCGTCTTCACCCGTATCTGGAACTCGCTCTCGGTGAACGGCCAGAGCGAGCAGGTTCAGCATGATCTGCCGGCGGAAGTCCGCCTCGGTCAGATCACGCCCCTGCCGCGCCAGGCCTTCCTGCTCTCCTGCCTCGAGGGCTTCTCCGAGGAGGATGCCGCGATCATCCTCGACGTCGACGTCAGCCAGGTCCGCGACCTCGTGGACGAAGCTGGACGCGAGCTTGCCGCCGACATGGCGACCGAGATCCTCATCATCGAGGACGAGCCGCTGATCGCGATGGATCTCGAAGCGCTCGTGGAAGGCCTGGGCCACAACGTGATCGGCGTCGCACGCACCCGCACCGAAGCGATCAAGATCGCCTCCGGCGGCACGCGCCCGGGCCTGATCCTGGCCGACATCCAGCTCGCCGATGGCAGCTCCGGGCTCGACGCGGTGAACGACCTCCTGAAGACCTTCGAGGTTCCGGTGATCTTCATCACAGCCTATCCCGAGCGCTTCCTCACCGGCGAGCGGCCCGAGCCGGCCTTCCTCATCGCCAAGCCTTTCCAGCCCGCCAACGTCTCGGCGGTGATCAGCCAAGCGCTGTTCTTCCAGCAGAGCGCGCGGCGGCGCGAGGCGAAATCGGCCTGATCGTCCGCCAAGCGCGTATTGGCCGCCTGCTAGGATCGGCTTACGAGCGACGAAACGAACCCCGGTCCAGCGGCCGGGGTTTTTTCACGCCACCTTCACGGGCCACCGCCGCCCGGAAAACCGGCACAAAAAAACGGGTCGGATTTGCTCCGACCCGCTGAAAGGTTCCGGCCTATGCACAAGGGGAATGCGGGGGAGGACCAGGCGGCCGGGTGCAGGGACAACGACCAGCGCGCGGAGCGGTTCCGATCCGGCATCTCGGCGAGCGCTTTTTTCCTGTACCTATGCAAATTCGCCACGGGATCCGAGAGGCCCCGGGCCATGGCCTTGGCAATTCAGAGAATGCGACGCATCGCCTTAAGGACTGGATATCCAGATCAAAAGGGTTAAGGAACCGTTGTTTCCGGTCTGCGTTGAGCTGACAACCTGTCAAGCTCTGCGCGGAGATTAAGACAATGTCTCGGTCTGGCTTCTTTCTCAGCGTGAGTGGACCGGCCGCCGTACTGACGTTGCTGATCCATCCGACGATCCGCCTGGCGGCCGATCAGTGGGCGCCGGCAACCAAACCGGTCGCTTCGCTTGCGCAGCAGGAAAATCCCGAAATCCGCGACATTCCGGCAACAGTCGGCCATGTGCATCTCGCATCCGTTCCGAGTGCGGCACCGCGTTCCGAGCCGGTTGCTCCCGCTCTGGGGAGGACGGCCAGCGACAGGGAGCTGCTCCGGCTGCGCAAGCCGCTCCAGGAAGGCTGCGAGCGGGCCATCAGTTCCCTGGCCGGTCCGGAGGCTCGTCGTATGGTGCCGGGCCGTTGCATGACCTGACCGAGACCGATCGAACAATTGAGACATACGAAAACGCCCCGTTCTGCTCGAACGGGGCGTTTTCGTAGATTCAGAAGGTACGAAAAAGGCGCGTAGCCCTTGAGGGCCACGCGCCGAGACGGGTGCTACTCGTCGCCGGGACGGCCGGAGCCGCTCGACTGACCGCCCTTGCGGCCCGCATTCGAGGCCAGCTCGCGATCTTGCGAGAACGAGCGCTTCTCGGCCGGCACGCTGCGGCCGCCCTTGCTCGCGATTTCCCGCTGCCGTTCGAGGTCCATCGATGCGAAACCTCGCTTCGAGGTGGAATTTCCTGATGCCATCAGCGCCTCCTCAGATTTGCGTTCACTGCCAAGACAACCTTTGCCAATATCGATGGTTCCTCATCTGATCGCTGAGCGAGCAGTCCAGGCCCCGAGGATTGGCGATTAATTTAAGCTTAACCGTTAGATGTAGAGGCTGTTCTGACGGGCTGAGGCCCAGGCGGATCGCTTCCGCTGGGGGCGCCGCAGCCCGCGGGCCGTCGGGGTCTGGACAAAGGGGCGCCGACCCGCATTGGATGCGCCAGGATCGTGCCGGACCGGGAGGGACGTCGCGTCACGGGAGCCCGACTCAATGACCCTCGAGACAGAGGTTTCGTCCCTTCGCCAGGTGCCCCTGTTCCGCGGTGTCGAGCCGTCGCGCCTGAAGCTTCTCGCCTTCACCAGCGAGCGCGTGCATTTCGAGGCCGGCCAGCAGCTCTTCGCTCGGGGCGACGCGGCCGATGCGGCCTATCTTCTCCTGGAAGGTTCGGCGGAGGTCTCCATCGACGGACCGCAAGGTCCTTTTCGCCTGGCGCTGCTGGGCGCGAACGCCCTCGTGGGGGAGATGGGCATCCTCGCCGACCAGCCGCGCTCGGCGACCGTCGCCGCCGTCGATCCGGCCATGGCCCTGCGCATCGATCGGACGGTCTTCCTGGAACTTCTGGCGCAGTTCCCGCCCATCGCCATCGCGGTGATGCGCGAACTGGCGCTCCGCCTCGAACAGACCAACCAGCAGCTCGCCCAGAGCCGGGGCTGAGGGCGAAGGCCAAGCCGCGTGCCTACGGGGAGGCCGGGTAGGTGATGAACTCCATCAGGGAGCCGTCAGGGTCTCGGAAGTAGAGGCTCACCCCGGCGCCGGCGGCACCGTTGCGCTCCACGGGTCCGAGCTCGATCGTCACGCCCAGCGACGCGAGGTGGTCGGCGGCCTGCTCGATCGTGCCCGACCAGCGAAAGCACAGATCGCTGTTCCCCGGCTGCACGGGGATCCGCGCCAGCGGCGTCGCGTTCACCCCCGGCCCGTGCACGTTCAGCTGGACGCCGCCGAAGCGATAGACGAAGGCCGACCCGCGGGAGATGATCTCGGCCCCCATCACGTCACGATAGAACGCGTTCGAGCGCTCCCAGTCCGTGACGTGGATGACGCAGTGGTCAAGATGGACGGCGGGGGCGAGGTCGGCCAGAGGGGCGCCCGCATCGATCTCGGAAAGCACCTGCGTTTCGACCATCGTCACCCGTACTCCGGAGCCCATGGCGGCCCGGAGCCATCATGGAAGTCCCGTTCGCGCGATGCAATGCGCGGGGCGCAGCCCGGCTCGCCCCGCCGTCATCATCCGATCTCGGACGCCTCCGCCGCAGGGCTGCTCGAGCACGCAACTGCTTACCTGCGGCGGGAATGACACAACGTCGGCGCCCCGGGAGCGGTAGTCAGGGGACAGAGCCGTCCTCCGACGCGTCGAAACGTGGAGCTGTCCATGCCGTCCCGCCGCCTCATCCTCGGCCTGATCCTGATCGCGCCCCTCGCGGCATGCCAGTCCCGTGGCCCCGTGAACCTGGCCCAGGACGACGAAGCGGCCTGGTACACTGGCACGATGCCGGACAAGCCCTACGACGTCCCCCTGGTCGACAAGTCCCGGCTCGATCCGAAGTATCGCCGGCAGGTGGTGCGCTACACCGGTCCGGAGAAGCCCGGCACGATCGTCGTCGACATCGACAACCGGCAGCTCGCCCTGGTGCAGGAGGACGGGACGGCGGTGCAGTACGGCGTCGGCGTGGGCAAGCTCGGCTTCTCCTGGAAGGGCCAGGCCCGGGTCGGACGCAAGGGTGTCTGGCCCGACTGGAGCCCCACCACCACGATGGTCTCCCTCAACCCGGACCTGCCGCGCACCCGAAAGGGCGGCGTCGACAATCCCCTCGGCGCCCGCGCCCTCTACCTCTACCAGGGCAACCGCGACATCCTCTTCCGCATCCACGGCACCAACGAGCCCTGGAGCATCGGCGAGCAGATGTCGTCCGGTTGCGTGCGGATGCTCAACGAGGACATCGTCGACCTCTACGAGCGGGTGCCCGTGGGCACGCAGGTCCTGGTCAGGCGCAACGGCAAGTACCGCGTCTGAGCCGCCGCGCGGCGCCGACAAGTCCTGAAGCCGTGCCGGAGCGCGCCCCATGACCATCACGATCTCCAGTCTTCAGCCCGTCATCGCCCTGGCCGCCGGCGTGCTGATCCTGATCGTCCCGCGGCTGCTGAACTTCATCGTGGCGATCTACCTCATCCTGGTCGGACTGATCGGCCTCGGCGTCTTCCGCGCGCTCGGCTGATCCGGCAACGGCTCCGTTACAGCGGGCCCGAAGCGTCACGCGGTGCCCGCCTGGAGAAGCCGTTCATCTTGCGTTGCAGCAGAAGATGGTCCAACCCGCCGTGTTAGGCATGGGGCAGTGTTCACTCCTGCAAGCGGACGGATACAGATGGGCAAGTGGGTCTACTCCTTCGGTGACGGCAAGGCCGAGGGCCAGTCGTCCATGCGCAACCTCCTGGGCGGGAAGGGCGCGAACCTCGCGGAGATGTCGAATCTCGGTCTTCCGGTACCACCCGGTTTCACCATCACGACCGAAGTCTGCACGTACTATTACGACCACGGACAGCAGTATCCGGACGAGCTTAAGAGCCAGGTCAAGGCCGCCCTGGACGCCGTCGGCGCGCTCACCGGACGCGGCTTCGGCGATCCGGAGAACCCGCTCCTCGTCTCGGTCCGCTCGGGCGCCCGCGCCTCGATGCCGGGCATGATGGACACCGTGCTCAACCTCGGCCTCAACGACATCACGGTCGAGGCCCTGGCGCAGGGCGCCGGCGACCCGCGCTTCGCCTACGATTCCTACCGCCGCTTCATCACCATGTACTCGAACGTCGTCCTCGGCGTGGAGCACCACGCCTTCGAGGAGGCGCTGGAGCACTACAAGGAAGGCAAGGGCGTCAGCCTCGACACCGAGCTCGGGGCCGAGGACTGGAAGCACCTCGTCGGCAAGTACAAGGCCATCGTGAAGGCCGAGCACGGCACCGATTTCCCGCAGGCCCCCGAGGACCAGCTCTGGGGCGCCATCGGCGCGGTGTTCGATTCCTGGATGATTCCGCGCGCGAAGAAGTACCGCGAGCTGAACAGCATTCCGGAGAGCTGGGGCACGGCCGTCAACGTCCAGGCCATGGTGTTCGGCAACATGGGCGACACCTCGGCCACCGGCGTCGCCTTCACCCGCAACCCGTCCACCGGTGAGCGCGCCCTCTACGGCGAGTTCCTGATCAACGCCCAGGGCGAGGACGTGGTGGCGGGCATCCGCACCCCGCAGGACATCACCGAGAAGGCCCGCATCGAGGCGAAGTCCGACCGTCCGTCGATGGAGCTGGCCATGCCCGACTCCTATGCGGAGCTGGTGCGGATCTACGGCCTCCTCGAGAACCACTACCGCGACATGCAGGACATGGAGTTCACCATCGAGAGCGGGAAGCTCTGGATGCTCCAGACCCGCAACGGCAAGCGCACCGCCAAGGCGGCCCTGCGGATCGCCGTCGATCTGGCCGCGGAAGGCCTGATCACCGAGGAGGAGGCCATCGGCCGCGTCGAGCCCGCTGCCCTCGATCAGCTCCTGCACCCGACCATCGACCCGAAGGCCGAGCGCAAGGTCATCGCCGCCGGCCTGCCGGCCTCGCCGGGCGCCGCCACCGGCGAGATCGTCTTCAACTCCGAGGATGCCGAGGCCGCTCGCAAGGCCGAGCGCAAGTGTATCCTGGTGCGCGTGGAGACCTCGCCGGAGGACATCCACGGCATGCACGCCTCCGAGGGCATCCTCACCACCCGCGGCGGCATGACCAGCCACGCGGCCGTGGTGGCCCGCGGCATGGGCAAGCCCTGCGTCTCCGGCGTCGGCTCGATCCGCGTGGACTACAAGGCCGGCACCCTCTCGGTCGCCGGGACCACCCTGAAGGCCGGCGACAAGATCACCATCGACGGCTCGACGGGCCAAGTGCTCCTCGGCGAGGTGGCGATGCTGGAGCCGTCCCTGTCGGGCGAGTTCGCCACCCTGATGGGCTGGGCCGACAAGGTGCGCACCATGAAGGTCCGCACCAACGCGGACACCCCGACCGACGCGCGCGCTGCCCGCAACTTCGGCGCCGAGGGCATCGGCCTGTGCCGCACCGAGCACATGTTCTTCGAGGGTGACCGCATCGTCGCCGTGCGCGAGATGATCCTCGCCGACGACGTGGAGGGCCGCCGCGCGGCGCTCGCCAAGATCCTGCCCTACCAGCGCCAGGACTTCGTCGAGCTGTTCACGATCATGTCGGGCCTGCCCGTCACGATCCGCCTCCTGGATCCGCCGCTGCACGAATTCCTGCCGCATACCGACGAGGAGGTCCGCGACGTCGCCACGAGCACCGGCGTCTCGGAGGACAAGCTGCGCCGCCGCATGACGGAGCTGCACGAGTTCAATCCGATGCTCGGTTTCCGTGGCTGCCGCCTCGCCATCGCCTTCCCGGAGATCGCCGAGATGCAGGCCCGGGCGATCTTCGAGGCTGCCGTCCAGGCCGCCAAGGAGACCGGCGCGCCCGTCACTCCCGAGGTGATGGTGCCGCTCGTCTTCACCAAGATGGAGTTCGACATCGTCAAGGCCCGCATCGACGCCATGGCGAAGGCCGTCGCTGCCGAAACGGGCGGCACGGTTGATTACCAGGTCGGCACGATGATTGAGCTGCCCCGGGCTGCGCTCCGGGCCGGCGACATCGCCGAGACGGCGGAGTTCTTCTCCTTCGGCACCAACGACCTGACGCAGACCGCCCTCGGCATCTCCCGCGACGATGCCGCGACCTTCCTCGGCGCCTACACGCAGAAGGGCATCCTGGCGGCGGATCCGTTCATCAGCATCGATCAGGAAGGCGTCGGCGAACTCGTGCGCATCGGCGTGGAGCGCGGCCGGGCGGTTCGTCCCGACATCAAGCTCGGCATCTGCGGCGAGCACGGCGGCGACCCGGCCTCGGTGGCGTTCTGCCAGGACGTCGGCCTCGACTACGTGTCGTGCTCGCCCTACCGGGTGCCGATCGCCCGTCTCGCGGCCGCCCAGGCGGCTCTTGCCGCCAAGGCCGCAAAGGCTGCCAAGTAGGATCGCACGAGGGGCCGCGGCGACTCGCACAGCGTCGCCGCGGCCCGACGATGACGGATCGGGACGGCCGCGCGCCGTCCCGGGTCAACGGTCGAACGAACCGTTCAACAAATTGTCGAAAACGCGGCGAACCGATTCCGCGCGGGCACGTTCAGTGCTAGTGCCAAACCATGACGCGCAGGCAACCCTGCTGACTGGGGCGGCAGCCAACGCGTGGGATCGCCGGCATGAACGACACCAGCCCACCCCCCCTGTTTCTCAACGAAAGTCCCGTCGCCGTCCCGCTGCCCCGCGTGATGCAGCAGGCGTATCTCTGGGTCGTGGCCGGCCTGAGCGGCCTCGCCACCATCGTGCTGTTCGTCTTCGCCGTCGCTACGCAGAGCGGGGCCGATGCGGAGCGGATCGCCGGCGCGCAGGAGAGCGGACGCTCGAACCTCGCGACCCTGGTCAGCAGCCTGGCGGCGATGCACGGTCGTCCCGGCGCGCTCTGACGCCTCCGCTTAACCGCTCCGCAACCATACCGCACGATAGTTGAACGCAACGGCCGCTTCCGTGTCCTCCTGGGACCGGCGGTGTGAGCGTTTGGAATCCTGGTGCGAGTCGGTTGCGTGGGTAGGAAACAGGTACGGCGCGCGTCGCATCTGCGCTGGCTCAGCGCGGCGATGACTCCCTGGGCGGCGGGCATCGGGCTGCTCGTCTCCTTCACCGCCACGGCCGGCACGGACATGGCGCCGGGCTCCGCCGGGCGCGCGGCCGGTCCGGCTCGGCTCCTCGCGACGGCCTCCCCCGGGGCCCGGCTTGCGGGAACGGAGACGCGCTCGCACGCGCCGCACCGGGTCTACACCCGCGGCACCACCGAAGGCCTTCTCTACGCCGAGGGCCGGGGCGACGCCCTCGTCGTACGGACGAGCCTCGCGGAGCCTGTGAGCGGCTTGCTGGAATCAGGATCGGCGACCTGGAATCCGGACCTCGATGCCGGCTTCGTACCACCCCCCGACCTCGGCCTCGATGCGAGCGGGGAGAGCGAGGGCTCGGTGATCGCGGTGGAGGATGGGGCGACCCCCGCCATTCCCCGCGCGGAAGCGCTCTCCTCGACCACCCCGGCCCCGGCCGATGCGACGCCGATCGAGATCGCCGCCGCGAGCCTCGTCTTCCCAGGCCTGTCGCCGCGGGGATCCCAGGCGGATGGCGCCACGCCGGGTGCGGCCGTGCCCCCGGACGTCGCACGCCACCGCTACGCCGACCTGATCGGTCCCGACGCCATGGACCGCGAGCAGCGCTGTCTCGCCGAGGCCGTGTACTTCGAGGCGCGCAGCGAATCCGAAGAGGGGCAGGCGGCGGTCGCCCAGGTCGTCCTCAACCGAGTGAAGAGCGGTCTCTATCCCAGCAACGTCTGCGGCGTCGTCTATCAGAACCGCCACCGCTACATGGGCTGCCAGTTCTCCTTCGCCTGCGAAGGCAAGTCCCTGCGCATCGCCGACGGGCCGTCCTGGCAGAACGCCACCCGGATCGCCAGCGCGGTCATTGAGGGGCGCACCTATCTGAGCGAAGTCGGCGGAGCGACCCATTACCACGCGGACTACGTCAAACCAGGCTGGTCCCGGCGCCTGAAGAAGATGGACGTCATCGGGCGGCACATCTTTTACCAGCTCAAGCGCGGTCAGACCTGATTTTCTCGACAGTTCCGCGTGTTTTTACCTAAGCAGTGAAACTTCTAAGTAGTCCTAAGCTTGGGTTAATTTTACCTTGAGTCTCGATACAGCTTGATCGAGCGGCAACTTGGCGGCCTCTGGAACGTCGAGATGCGCGCGGGCTTCGCGCGCCATCCCGTCCTATCCAGCGTTTCGAGCCGAGGAACCCGTCATGACCACGCCGGTCGCAGCCCGTATCAGTCTCGCCGCCATCGCGGGCGCCGTCATCACCCTGTCCTCCGCCCAGGCCGGCGGCTGCGGCGGCGCCGAGTGCTACCGCCACGTCAACACCCCTCCGGTCTACGGCGCGGTGTCCGAGCAGGTCCTCGTCCGCCCGGCCGAGACCGTCTACCGCACCATTCCTCCGGTCTACGAGACCGTCTCGGAGCGTGTTCTCGTGGCGCCCGGCGGCCGGGTCTGGCAGACTCGTCGGGATGCCTATGGTGAGCTGATCGGTTGCTGGGTGGACGTGCCGCCGCAATATTCCGTCCGCCGCCGCCGCGTCCTCGTGCAGCCCGCGCAGACGATTCCCGAGACCCTTCCGCCGCAATACGCCAGCGTCCGCCGCCGGGTCCTGGTGCAGCCCGCCCGGTCGGGCTGGGTCCCGGCCAATTACGGCCAGGGCGGCTATCCCGGCGCCTTCGGCCCCAGTCTCGCCGTCGGCTCGATTCCCGACGCCTTCGGCATCACCGGCGCCAGCTCGGCCGATGTCGGCGTCGGCCTCGGCTTCTCCTCCGGCAGCATCTACGACGGCTACTGAGCCCTTCGTCGCCGACCCTTCTCCGGCTCCGGACGCCAGCGGCGCCCGGGGCCGCTTGATTCGGACCGTCCGTGCCACACCTCAGTCCCGTCAGTGGAGGCGTGCCATGGGTCGGTTCAAGGCTTGGGTCATCGAGAAGACCGAGACGGGGCAATCCCTCGCCTTCCAGGATTTCGACGACGCCGACCTGATGCCAGGCGACGTCACGGTCCGGGTCACCCACTCCACGGTGAACTACAAGGACGGGCTGGCGATGACCGGCAAGTCGCCGGTGGTGCGCCGTTTCCCCATGATTCCCGGCATCGACTTCGCCGGGATCGTCGAGACCTCGGATCATCCCGACTACCAGCCCGGCGATGCGGTGGTGCTCACCGGTTGGGGCGTCGGCGAGACCCATCTCGGGGCCTATGCGCAGCGCGCCCGGGTCAAAGGTGACTGGCTGGTGCCGCTTCCCCAGGGCCTGAGCCCCGCCCAGGCGATGGCGATCGGCACCGCCGGTTATACGGCGATGCTCTGCCTGATGGCCCTCGACCACCACGGCGCGACTCCGTCACAAGGACCGGTTCTCGTCACCGGCGCCTCGGGTGGCGTCGGGTCCGTGGCGGTGGCCTTGCTGGCGCGGGCCGGCTGGCACGTCATCGCCTCCACCGGCCGCGATGCGGAATCCGACTACCTGCGCGGCCTCGGTGCCTCGGAAATTCTCGACCGCGCGGAGCTGAGCCAGCCCGGCAAGCCGCTGGCCATGGAGCGCTGGGCAGCGGCGGTGGATGCGGTCGGTTCGGTCACCCTTGCCAATGTCCTGGCGGGGACGAAGGTGGACGGTGCGGTCGCCGCCTGCGGTCTGGCGCAGGGCATGGACCTGCCGACCTCGGTCGCCCCGTTCATCCTGCGCGGGGTCTCCCTGCTCGGCATCAACAGCGTGACGACGCCGCAACCGAAGCGCCGGGCGGCCTGGGACCGGCTCGCCCGGGAGCTCGATCACGACAAGCTTACGGCGATGACCCAGACGGTGCCGCTGGCCGGCGTCGATACGGTGGCACGGGCGATCCTCGAAGGCCGGGTCCGGGGACGCACGGTGGTCGAGGTCGCCCGAGCATGACGGAACGTCGGGCAGGCGCCGGGCGTTTCCCCGATCATGAGCCAAGCATTCGTCCGTGAGCGTGAAGGTGAAGCGGTGTTCGAGGATCTTCCCGAACGCACGATCTCTTCGCACCCGAATTTCGTCACCCCCGAGGGCCTGGCCCATATCGAGGCGGAGGTCGCACGCCTTCAGGCCGCGTTCTCGGCCCTGACGCCCGAGGCCCAGGCCGACGTAGCCCGGGTGAATCGTGATCTCGCTTATTGGACTGCCCGGCGCAGTTCCGCGCAGTTGGTCGAGGCGGAGCCGGGCGACGTGGTCCGTTTCGGCTCGACGGTGACGATCCTGGCCGAGGACGACAGCCGCCGTACCTACCGGATCGTTGGTGAGGACGAGGCCGACCCGGCCCAGGGCACGATCTCCTATGTCTCGCCGATGGCGCGCGCGCTGACCGGCAAGGTCACAGGCGATGTCGTCGAGGTGAACGGGAACGAGAGCGAGATCCTGGAAATCGCCTGACGGGGTCTCGTAAATCGGGTCAGGGCGCCGTGGTTAGGGCCCGAATGACGCGCAAGAAAAAAGGCTCGGATTGCTCCGAGCCCGAGAAGGGAAAAGGCCATTGGGGGCTGAACTGGCCTTCGTACGGGGAAAACACGCCCCCGGCGGCTTGGTTCCAGCGCATCCCGAAAAAATTTCAGCGCGGCGCCGCGGCCCTCCGAAGCCGGTCGTTGATCGCTTCGCCAAGACCCCGCTCTGGAATGGGCGCCACCGCGATCACCGGCGCCCCGAGGCCGTCGAGCTGGCGCAGGGCCGAGAACAGCCGGGCCGCGGCCTCGGCGAGATCCCCTGTGGGACTGAGGTTGAGGCGCGCATGCGCCGCATCCGCTCCCGGGAGCGGATGCGGTCCGAACAGCAGCGCCACTTCGTCCGGTGCGGCGGCGGTCGCCTCGAGGCGGACCTGCGCCCGCGGCGCATAGTGGGAGGCGAGGAGTCCCGGGCCGACCGGATGGGCCGTATCCCCCCGCTCCGGGCCGGCCAGAGCGAAGCCGAGGCGCGCTTCCAGCGCCTCCCGTGTGACGCCCCCGGGCCGCAGCAGTCGGGGTGGGCCGCCGAGACAGGCCACCACGGTGGATTCGACGCCGACCGGCGTCTCGCCGCTATCCAGCACGGCAGCGATCCGGCCCTCGAGATCCGCCAGGACGTGATCGGCGTTGGTCGGGCTGACGCGTCCCGAACGGTTGGCGGAAGGCGCGGCGACAGGACGCCCGACCTGCGCCAGCAGGGCCCGGGTCAGGTCGGGCGCCGGCACCCGGAGGGCGACGCTCGGCAGGCCGGCCCGAGCGAGGTCGCAGACGCGGCAGCCCGGCGCGGCGGGCACCACTAGGGTCAGAGGGCCGGGCCAGAACGCCGTGGCAAGGCTGCGCGCCGCGTCGTCGAACAGGCCCTCGGCGAAGGCCGACTCCGCGTCGGCGAGATGCGCGATCAGCGGATTGAAGCGCGGCCGCGCCTTGGCGGCAAAAATCTTCGCGACCGCCGCCGGATCGGTGGCATCGGCCCCGAGGCCGTAGACCGTCTCAGTGGGGAAGGCCACGACCTGCCCGGCCCGGAGCAGGGACGCGGCCGCCGCGATCCCGGCGGCGTCCTCGGTGAGCCGACGCGTCGCCACCGCCGGGATCGCGGTGTCGGGGATTGACCCGAGATCGTTCATATCTAAACTATCTTCGCTGGCGCCCCTTCGGCGGGGAAAGCCTGGGCCTAGCGCCCGTCCGGGCCATGCGTCAAACACGGGGCGACACGCGTCGATTCAACCAAGGCGCGGGAGGAAGCAACATGACCTATCGCGCTCCGGTGGCCGACATGCTGTTCGCCCTGCGCCACGTGGCCGGGCTCGACGCTGCCCTGGCGGCCGGCCTGCACGGCGACCTCGCCGTCGACGACGCGGAAGCCGTCCTGGCCGAGGCCGGCAAGGTCGCCGAATCGGTGATCGCCCCCCTCAACCGGGTCGGCGACCGGCACGGCACGCCGCTCAAGGACGGCGCCATCACCACCCCGCCGGGCTGGCGCGAAGCCTACCGGACCTGGATCGCCGGCGGCTGGAACGGCCTCAGCGCCGACCCCGACCATGGCGGGCAAGGCCTGCCCCTCGTGCTCAACGCCGCCTGCAACGAGATGTGGAACGCAGCGAGCATCGCCTTCGGCCTCTGCCCGCTCCTCACGGCGGGCGGGATCGAGGCCCTGGCCCAGCACGGGTCGGACGACCTCAAGACGCGCTACCTCGCCAAGCTGATCTCGGGCGAATGGACCGCGACCATGAACCTGACGGAGCCGCAGGCCGGCTCGGACCTGGCCCTGCTGCGCAGCCGCGCCGAACCCCTGGGGGACGGTCGCTACGGCATCGTCGGCGCGAAGATCTACATCACCTACGGCGAGCACGACCTCACCGACAACATCGTCCACCTCGTGCTGGCCCGGCTCAAGGACGCGCCCGCCGGCACCCGCGGAATCTCGCTGTTCCTCGTGCCCAAGATCCTGGCGGACGGCAGCCGCAACGACCTGCGCTGCTCCGGCATCGAGCACAAGCTCGGCATCCACGGCTCGCCCACCTGCTCGATGGCTTTCGGCGACGACGGCGGCGCCGTCGGCTGGCTGATCGGTGAGGAGAATCGCGGGCTCGCCTGCATGTTCACGATGATGAACTCGGCCCGCCTCAACGTCGGCCTCCAGGGCGTCGGCATCGCCGAGCGGGCCTACCAGCAGGCGCTGGGCTATGCCCGCGACCGACGCCAGGGCAAGGCGCCCGGCGCCCCCGAGACCAGCCCTATCGTCGACCACGCCGACGTGCAGCGCATGTTGCTGACCATGAAGGCCTTCACCCAGGCCGCGCGCGGCATCTGCTACCTTACCGCCGCCGCCCTCGACGCGGCTGAGGGCCCGGAAGGGCAGGGGGCGCATGACCGCGCCTCGCTGCTGACGCCGGTGGCCAAGGCCTTCTCCACCGACATCGCCAACGAGGTGACCTCGCTGGGTGTCCAGGTCCATGGTGGCATGGGCTTCGTCGAGGAGACCGGCGCCGCCCAGCACATGCGCGACGCTCGCATCCTCGGCATCTACGAGGGCACGAACGGCATCCAGGCCATCGACCTCGTCGCCCGCAAGTTGCCGCTCAACGGCGGGGCGACGGTGCGGGCGCAGATCGCGAGCCTGCGCCGGACCGCCGAGGGCTTCCTCAAGGATCCCGATCCGGCCTTCGGCAGCCTCGGCGCCCGGCTGCGTGCCGGCATCGAGAGCCTCGACCGGGCGACGAGCTTCCAGCTCAAGGCCCTCGCGTCGAACCGGCCGGAGGCGGCGCTGGCGGGCGCGACGCCGTACCTGCGCCTGTTCGGCCTGGTCCAGGGGGGCGCCTGCCTCGGTCGCCAGGCGCTCGCCGCCCACGCGGCGCTCGAGGCGGGGGACACCGATCCCGCCCATGCTGGCCGGATCGCGCTGGCCCGGTTCTTCGCCGACAACCTGCTGACCGCCGTGGGCGGCCTGGAGGAGAGCGTCGTCGCGGGTGGGCGCTTCATTGAGGACGCCGCCCTCGCCCTGGCGAGCTGATCCGGCCCCGCCGAGCGTCGCACTCGCGCGGATCGAACACCATCCAGGAGGGCAGGGCACCATGAGCGAGCACATCGCGATCGCGGATACCGCCGACGGCGTCCGCCTCATCCGCATCGACCGGCCCGAGAAGAAGAATGCGCTGACCGGCGCCATGTACGACGCCCTGCGCGCCGCCCTGGTGGAGGCCGACGAACACGATGCGATCGGCGCCGTGGTGTTCGCTGGGGCGCCGGGCGCCTTCAGCGCGGGCAACGACCTCGCCGATTTCGTCGCGGGCGCGAGCAAGCCGTTCCGCGAGGCGCCGGCCCTGCAGTTCATCCGCCAGCTCGCCCGCACGCGCACGCCGATGATCGCGGCCGTGGACGGGATCGCGGTGGGGATCGGCACGACTCTGACCCTGCACTGCGACCTCGTCTATGCCAGCCCGGCGGCCCGCTTCCGCATGCCCTTCGTGGAACTCGGCCTCGTGCCGGAGGCGGCGTCGAGCTACCTGCTGCCGCGCCGGGTCGGGCTCCTGAAGGCCACGGAGATGCTGCTCCTGAGCCAGCCCTTCGACGCGGACGAAGCGCTGGGTCTCGGGCTCGTCAACGGGGTGATGCCGGCCGGGCTGCTGCTGGAGCATGCCCGTGCGCAGGGCGCGCGCCTCGCCGGGCTGCCGCGCGGGGCGGTGCAGGCGACGCGGGCGCTGATCCGGGGCGACCAGGCCGCCCTGGACGCCGCCCTGGAGGCCGAGGCCGTGGCCTTCGAGGAGCGCCTGCGGTCGCCCGAGGCCCAGGCCGCCTTCTCGCGCTTCCTCGGCCGGGCCAAGCCGGCGTGACCCCCGCACCGGACCTGCTGCGCGGAAAGATCTGCCTCGTCGCCGGCGCCTCGCGCGGGGTGGGACGCGGCTTGGCGCGGGGGCTCGGCGAAGCCGGCGCCACCGTCATCGTCACCGCCCGGTCCAGCGAGACCGGGCCACGCACGGAGGGGCGGCCCGAGACCATCGAGGATACCGCCCGCGCGGTCGATGCCGCCGGTGGCGAGGGCCATCACTACCTCTGCGACCACACCAGCGAGCGCGCCGTCGACACCTTGGTCCACTGGGCCCTGCGCCGGTTCGGGCGCATCGACGTGGCGGTCTCCAGCGTCTGGGGCGGCAACGAGGGCTATGACGGCGAGCGCTACGCCGATGGCGCCGCCTGGGGCACGCCGTTCTGGCGCCGCTCGGCCGAGCCGTTTTCGGACTTCTTCGGGAGCGGCCCCTATCCGGCCCTCCTCCTCGCCCGCGCCGTCGCCCCCGCGATGGTCTCGGCGAAATCCGGCCTCATCACCTTCGTCTCGTTCGACACCGCGCCGGGCTATCTCGGCGACATCTTCTACGACCTGACCAAGGCGGCCACGAACCGGCTGGCCTTCGCCTGCGCCGAGGAACTGGCGCGGCATGGGGTCACGGCGCTCGGGCTGTCCCCCGGCTTCGTGCGCACCGAGCGCGCCGTCGACGTCGGCCATGCCGACCGGGCGACGGAGAGCCCGCTCTATGCCGGCCGGGCGCTGGCCGCCCTGGCGGCCGACCCGGCCGTGGCGGCGCGGGCCGGGCAGATCCTCCATGCGGGCGACCTCGCGGCCGAATACGGCTTCACCGATGCGGACGGCACGCAGCCGGCCCGCTTCCAGATCAACGCCGAGGAGAGCTGAGACATGAGCGATTCGCTGCAGGGCAAAACCCTGTTCATCACCGGGGCGTCCCGCGGCATCGGACTCGCCATCGCCCTGCGGGCGGCCCGCGACGGCGCCAACATCGCCATCGCGGCCAAGACCGACGCGCCGCATCCCAAGCTAGCGGGCACCATCCACACCGCCGCCGCCGCCATCGAGTCGGCGGGCGGCCGGGCGCTGCCGCTCCTGGTGGATGTCCGCGACGAGGACAGCGTCGCCTCCGCCATCGCCCGAACGGCCGAGACCTTCGGCGGCATCGACATCGTGGTGAACAACGCCAGCGCGATCGCGCTGACCCGGACGCCCGAGACCGAGATGAAGCGCTTCGACCTGATGCATGGCGTCAACACGCGCGGAACCTACATGGTCAGCAAGTACGCGATCCCGCACCTCGCCAAGGCAGAAAACCCGCACATCGTCATGCTGTCGCCGCCCCTCGACATGGCGGAGAAGTGGTTCGCGCCGCACCTCGCCTACTCGATCGCCAAGTACGGCATGTCGCTCTGCGTGCTCGGGCTCGCCGGCGAGCTCAAGCGCCAGGGCATCGCCGTGAACGCTCTCTGGCCGCGCACCACCATCGCCACGGCGGCGGTGCAGAACCTGCTGGGCGGCGAGGCGCTGATGCAGGCGAGCCGCACGCCCGAGATCCTGGCCGACGCCGCCCACGCGCTTTTCCGCCTGCCCGCCCGCGCGGTGACGGGCCGCTTCCTCATCGACGACAGCTTCCTGGCGGAGCAGGGTGTCACGGACTTTTCAAAATACCGGGTCACACCCGGCATTCCTCTTGCGCCGGACTTCTTCGTGCCGGATGCGAGCACACCGCCTCCCGGGGCCTTCGCCTGAGACATCCCGCGTGATCTTCATCCACCAGCCGGTCGCCGGCGCCGGGCAGACCCTGCTCGAGCGCCGTTCCCTCGAATTGCAGGAGCCGATCCCCGACGACACCGTCTGGCTCGACATGGTGCGGCCGAGCCGGGAGGAGGACCTCAAGGTCGAGGTCTTCATGGGCATCTCGGTGCCGACCCGCGAGGAAATGAAGGACATCGAGCCCTCCGAACTCCTCTACGTCGAGGACGGGGCGCGCTACATGACCGGCCGGGTGCTGAGCAAGGTCAGCGAATCCGAGGAGCCGGGGCTGGCCGGCATCACCTTCATCCTGCGCGGCAGCCGCCTCGTCACGGTGCGCTACGAGGAGCCGCAGGCCTTCCGGATGTACACCCAGCGGGCCGGCCGCTCGACGGGCAACGGCCCCTCGGCCGTGCCCTCGGGCGAGACCATCCTGGCCGGGCTGATCGAGACGGTGATCGACCGGGCGGCCGACGTGCTCCAGCTCCAGGGGGAGCGCATCGACCGCCTCTCGGGCAAGATCTTCGAGGAGAAGGAGGACCCGAGCGCCCGCAACACCGCGTTGCAGGACACCCTCCGGGCGCTCGGGCGCCACGGCGACCTGATCTCGAAGCAGCGCGAGAGCCTGGTCTCGATGGAGCGCATCCTGCTCTCGCTCTCGGCGACCTACCGCACCGCCAAGGCGCCGCGCGAGTTGCGCGAGGACGTCCGCTCCACCCTGCGCGACCTGCAGTCCCTGGAGGAGCACGCCACCTTCCTGTCCTCCAAAATCCAGTTCCTCCTCGACGCCACGCTCGGCCTGGTGAACCTGGAGCAGAACAACATCATCAAGCTGTTCTCGGTCATGGCGGTCGTGTTCATGCCGCCGACCCTGATCGCCTCGATCTACGGCATGAACTTCAAGGCGATGCCCGAATTGGATTGGGGATTCGGATACCCGATGGCAGTCGTGATGATGGTCGTGGCGGCTGTCCTTCCATACGTGTTCTTCCGCTGGAAACGCTGGTTGTAGCGAGTATCCGATGCATCCTGTTAAGGATGCCGATGCAATGTAACCGCGCTTGGCATGATCCGGAGGGCGGATGCATGCTCTTGGAGCGGTTCCATGACCTTCAAGACCCTGACCATCCGCACTCGGTTGGTTGCCAGCTTCGCGATCATCACATTCTTCATCGTCGCAATTGGCTGGCTTGGAATGTCCGGTGTCGGACGGATCAACGCACTACTCACCGCCGTCCAGACCAATTGGCTTCCGAGCGTGCAGGTGAGCGGTCGGATCGACGTCGCCCTGGCCCGCTACACCACGAGCCTACTGCGCGTGACGCAGACCACGGATGCCGGCGACCAGGCCAAGATCGAGGCCGACATGACCAAGCGCCGGGAACAGGTCGGTGCCCTGTCGAAGAGCTACGAGCGCCTGATCAGTTCGGATGCGGAGCGCGGGCATTTCCAGGCCTTCAGGCGGGAGGTCACCACCTTCTTCGGCGTGGCCGACCGGATCGTCGCCGCCGCCCGCACCGCCCCGAAGGGCGAGGCTTACGCCCTCTACCTCTCCGACGGCGTCGAGCCGCGGCGGCGCGCCTCCACCGCCCTGGAGAAGCTCATCGAGATCAACGACGCCGGCGCCGCGCAGGCCGAGGCGGAGGGCGTCGCCCTCGCGTCCCAGACGACCTCGATCGCGCTGGCGGCCCTCGGCGTGGCCGTCGTGCTCGCGGTCCTGCTCGCGACCCTGATCATCCGCAGCGTCACGCGGGGCATCGACTCGGTGGTGCAGCCGATGACGGCGCTCACCGCCGGGAACCTCGCCGTGACGGTCCCGCACCAGGGCACCGGCACCGAGATCGGCCGCATCGCCGACGCCGTCCAGGTCTTCAAGGAGAGTCTGATCCGCATGAAGGCCCTCGAGGCGGACACGGCCTCGGCCCGGGCCGGGGCCGAGGCCCAGCGCCGCCGGGCGATGCAGGAGATGGCCGACGGCTTCGAGCGTGCCGTGGGCGGCATCGTGGACTCCGTGGGCAGGGCCGCGGGCGAGTTGCAGGCGACCGCCCAGGCCATGAGCGGCACCGCGAGCGAGACCGCCGGGCGTTCCCTGTCGGTGGCCGCCGCCGCCGAGGAGGCAGCCTCGAACGTCGAGACGGTGGCGGCGGCGGCCGAGGAGCTCGGCTCCTCCGTGCAGGAGATCGGCCGCCAGGTGCAGGGCTCGGCCGAGCTCGCCGGCGCCGCCGTGCGCGAGGCCGGCACGACCGCCGCCCTGGTGCAGGAACTCAGCGGCGCGACGGCGCGGATCGGCGACGTGGTCAAGCTGATCTCCGACATCGCCGGTCAGACCAACCTCCTCGCGCTGAACGCCACGATCGAGGCGGCCCGGGCCGGCGAGGCCGGGCGCGGCTTCGCCGTGGTGGCGACCGAGGTGAAGGAACTGGCCGGGCAGACGGCCCGGGCCACCGACGAGATCAGCACGCAGATCGCGCGGATCCAGGGCGCCACGGCCGAGAGCGTGCACGCCATCGACGCCATCCGCGGCCGGATCGACGAGATCAGCGCGGTGGCGACCACCATCGCGGCGGCCGTCGAGGAGCAGGGCGCGGCGACCCAGGAGATCGTGCGCAACGTCGCGCAGGCCTCCACCGGCACGGGCGAGGTCACGGCCAACATCGCCGGCGTGGCGGGAGCGGCCGAGGAAACCGGCGCCGCGGCAAGCCAGGTCCTGGCGTCCGCCTCGGCCCTCGCGCGCCAGTCCGATCATCTCGGCCAGGAGGTCGGCCGCTTCCTCGCCGGCGTCCGCGCCGCCTGAGACAGGCGACGCGCCCCCGGGGGATCCGTCGCCCCGGGGGGCCTGAGCCCCTTGCCCATCGGGTCGAATTTGCGGATCGTCCGCGGATGTGTGGACGCTTCTTCATCGCCCAGGCTCCGGACATCTTCCGGGCGTTCTACGGCTATCCCGAGCTGCCGAACTTCCCGCCCCGGTACAACGTGGCGCCGACCCAGCCGGTGCCGGTGGTGCTGTCCGAGGGCGGGCGGCGCCGGTTCCGGCTGGTGCGCTGGGGTCTGTGGCCGAGCTGGGTCAAGGACCCGAAGGACTTCCCCCTCGTCATCAACGCCCGGTCCGAGACCCTGCGGGAGAAGCCGACCTTCCGCGGCGCCCTGCGCCACCGCCGCTGCGTCTTCCTGGCCGACGGGTTCTACGAGTGGCGCCGGGAGGGGACGGGCAAGGCCGCGACGAAGACCCCCTTCATGATCCGCCGCGCCGACCGGGCACCGATGGCGCTCGCGGGCCTCTGGGAAAACTGGCTCGGGGCTGACGGCTCGGAGGTCGACACGGCGGCCGTCGTCACCACGGACGCGAACGGCACGATGGCGGCGGTGCACGACCGCATGCCGGCGATCCTCGCGCCGGACCAGATCGATTCCTGGTTCGACACCCGCGACACGGAGCCGGACGCCGCGGTGAAGCTGTGCCGCCCCTGTCCCGATGACTGGCTCACGCTGGACCCCGTCAGCGCCCGGGTGAACGACGCCCGCATCGATGCGCCGGACCTCATCGAGCCCCTGGCCCGGCCGCAGAGGGGCGAAGCCGGGCGGTCTGCCCCGCCCGCCGCGCAGCCGCGCTCCAGCGACGAGGATGCGCAGGGTGCCCTGTTCTGAAGGGGGACCCTCGGGACGACGCCGTCCTTGCGTTCGGCCCCCAAAGGTCGCATCGCTCCCGCGGCCCGGCCGGGCGTTCAGGGGAGCACAGCATGACGGCGGAAGAGATCGACCAGATGAACCGGGCGCGGGACAGCCTGGCCCGTCAGCGCGCTGCGCTCGCCCGGCGGATCGGCAGCAGCGAGGTCGCGGCGCCCTCGGCGGCCGAGGACCTCACCCGCATCCTCCTTGCCATCGAGGCCGTGGACCGGGCGCTCGTGGATGCCGGCCGACCCTACCTGCGTCCCGAGAGCTGAGGGCGCGGGCGATGGACGAGACCCGGGATGCGAACGGCACCAAGCTCGCAGACGGCGACGCGGTGACGCTGATCAAGGACCTGAAGGTGAAGGGAACTTCGGCGACCCTGAAGCGCGGTACGCTGATCAAGAACATCCGCCTGACCGACGATCCGTCCGAGATCGAGGGCAATGCCGAGAAGGTGAAGGGCCTCGTGCTGAGGGCCGAATTCCTCAAGAAGGCCTGAGGCGGGGCCTCGCCGGCCCCGCGCCGCAGGCCGGCCTGGCGAGCGCCTACTCGTCGGACGCCGTGGAGACGCGGGCGGGCGAGCGGGTCAGGCTGCGGATCGCCCGCAGGGGACGACCGGATTTCTCGGAAATGGCGCGGTCCTGGTCCTCGATGAGCTGGCGGGCCGGCTCGTCGCCGTCGAGGCCGCCGAGGATCTCCATTGGGACGCGCCGGTTGGAGGCGCGGGACTCGTCGTCATAGACGACGTCGAACAGGACGGAGCCGCGCTCCTGCGGTTTCGACTTGGTACGCTTGGCCATGACGGGACGGTGCTCGAACTGCAGGGGTGGGGAAGAGACGCCGACGGCCACGGATGGGCGGGGCGGGTGCGCGTACATCCGGCGTCACCCAGGCCCGGCCTCGTGGCCGTCTCCGATCGAGCGACGCGGGGTCGCGATCGGCATCTGTCTTAAATGGTCTCGCCGTTCCCGCTTGGCAACCCGTTTCGCCGGGTCGCACCGCCTGTCCGCCCGGCCCGGTGTCTGGCACGATGCATGCGCCGCGGAACGGCCGGGCCGGCGTGGCGGCCCCGGCGCACGCCAGATCCGACGGACACGTCGAGTGCCACGGAGCCGGGAGACCGCATGACCGACACGCGACCGCTGACGCGCTTCTCCGTCGAACCGTTGAGCCGGATGACGCGACACCTCTCGGCCGTGGCCTCCGGCCGCGCGGAGCCCGACCGCGTCCTCACCGGCGCCCGCCTGCTCTCGACCTACTCGGAGCGCATCCTGCCGCATCGCGAGGTCTGGATCGCCGGCGGGCGGATCGCGGCGGTGAAGCCGGCGGGAACCTACCGGGGCAATGCGCCCCGGCGCGACCTCGGCGGCGGGCTCCTCGCGCCGGGCCTCGTCGACCCGCACCTGCACATCGAGAGCAGCATGGTCACGGCCTGTGCCTATGCCGAGGCCGCGCTCCTCAACGGCACCACCACGATCGTCTGCGACAGCCACGAAATCGGCAACGTCCTCGACGCCGACGGCATCGCCTGGATGCTGGAGGATGCCCGCGCGGCGCCCCTGAACATCTACC
Source organism: Methylobacterium sp. Leaf89 (assembly GCF_001422215.1). Taxonomy (NCBI): domain Bacteria; kingdom Pseudomonadati; phylum Pseudomonadota; class Alphaproteobacteria; order Hyphomicrobiales; family Methylobacteriaceae; genus Methylobacterium; species Methylobacterium sp. Leaf89. Next base: position 893,114 of record NZ_LMML01000029.1, read on the forward strand.
TCACGGTGCCCAGCACGGTGCCGGCGACCTCGCCCGAACTGGAGACCGCGGGCGGCGACCTCGATGCCGCCAAGATCGCGGCCCTGTTCGATGCCTGGCCGGAGGCGATCGGCCTCGGCGAGAAGATGGATTTCGTGGCGGTCTGCGAGGGCGATCCCCGCGCCCATGCCATCATCCAGGCCGCCCTGGAGCGCGGTCGCCCGGTCTCGGGCCACATCTATGGACGCGACTTCGTGGCGGCCTACGCCGCCAGCGGCGTCACCGACACGCACGAGGCGATCGACCGCGACATCGCCGACGACCTCCTGGAGGCCGGAATCTGGATCTACCTGCGCGGCGGCCCGCCGACCACGCCCTGGCACAGCCTGCCGAAAGCCATCGGCACCATCCTGGATTACGGCGCCGCGGCCAAGCGGATCTGCGTCTGCACCGACGACCGCGACGCGCAGGATCTCCTCGCCTTCGGCCTCGACTGGGTCGTGCGCGAGGCGGTGCGCATGGGCGTCCCGAAGGTCCAGGCCTGGTCGATGGGCTCGCTGCACCCCGCCGCCCGCTACGGCCTCGATGGGGAGATCGGCGGCTTCGGCGGCGGGCGCCGGGCCGACCTCGTGCTCCTCGACGACGACCTCGTGCCCCAGTCCACCTGGTACGGCGGGGAGCTCGTGGTCGAGGAACGCCGGATCACGCCGTTGCTCGACGCCGCGCTGTCGCGGCCCTACCGCTACCCCGCGCCGGCCTACGCCACCATGCACCTGCCCGACCCGCTGCCGGCCCTGACCCCGGACCTGCCGACAGGCCCATGCCGGGTCAACGCGATCCGCACCACGCTGCCGGGCATCGAGCTCACCCACGAGATCGTCGACCTCGTGCCCGGACCGGACTGGCCCTCGACCCTCGGGGCCAACGATCTCTGCTTCATCACCGTGATCGAGCGCCACGGCCGGGCCGGCAACGTCGCCCACGGCTTGCTGCGGGCCTTCGGGCTGAAGCGGGGCGCGGTGGCGAGCAGCGTCGGCCACGATTCGCACAACGTCATCGTCGCCGGCCTGAACGAGGACGACATGCGCGTCGCCCTCGATGCCCTCGGCGCGATCCAGGGCGGCGTCTGCGTGGTGGAGGACGGGGCCGTGGTCGCCCTGGTGCCGCTGCCGGTGGCGGGGCTCCTGTCGGACAAGCGCGTCACCGCCGTGGCCGAGGAAGTCCGGATCCTGAAGGAGGCCTGGGACCGGGCCGGCTGCACCATTCCGTATATGGGCTTCAACCTCATCCCGCTCTCGGTGATCCCGGAGATCCGCATCACCGACAAGGGTCTCGTCCTGGTGCCGGGGATGCGGATCGTGCCCCTGTTCCAGGCGGCCTGACGTTTTCCCGCTCCACGCGCGGGAACCAGGGCGGGGTCTCCTCGTTGTCAGGCAGGTCTCAACAGCCTCTCGATCCTCCCAAGCTTACACAGCCTGCATGCCGTGATCGGCGCGCGGGCTGTTTCTTTGTCCCGGGCTTACCCGGACTTGGGATCGCCCGACGATCGGGTGGACGGAAGGGGCGCCAGACCGGTCCTGGGAGTTGCCCCGATGCGTAGTCTTCTCACCCTCATCCTCGTCGGCGCCGTCGCCTTCGTCCTCGTCGGCATGTACGTAGCCCCCGGCCAGCCGGAATTGCGGGCCTGGTACCTGCGCAATGCCTGCGAGCATCTCGACAAGGTGTCGCCGCAGATCTGCGCCCCGGCCCGCAAGGCCGAGAGCGGGGTGCCGACCTGAACGCGATCGACTGGTTCTTTCGCGACCGGAAGACCGGTGCGATCACCATCGGACAATGGCCGAACGCGCCGCTGCTGATCTTCATCGGCTGCGCGCTGGTCGGCTGGCTCGACGGGCCCGGCGGCCGAATCGGTCCCTACCTGCGTATTCTCGGCGCGGCGGCCCTGGCATGGTGGGCCGTCGACGAGGTCGTACGGGGCGTGAATCCGTGGCGGCGGTGTCTCGGTGCCGGTGTCCTGGCCTTCCTGGCCTGGAAGTTGGCGCGGGCGGCCCTCTGAGGGCCCCCTCGCGTCTTGCCGAACCCCGTGCGTCGCCTATTCTCGCTGTCGCGCGTGGCGCGCCGGAGGATTCGCAGGCATGACGTTCTTCATCGGGATCGCGGGGCCCTGGATCGTCATCGCCGTGCTCGAGATGCTGTCGCTCAGCCGCCAGCGCGAGCTGGATGCCGAGGGCCTGGCCCCCGGTGCGTCGTCGCTGAGCGTTGCCCACAGCGCCTACCTCGCTTAACCCGCACCCATCCGAGGCGCGCCGTCCGGCGCCCGGGCGGGATGCGAGGAGCGACGTGGTGCGAGCAGGCGAACAGGCGACCGGCGTGATGCCCGGCCTACGGGGCGTGCGGATCTGGCTCTACGTTCTGGCCGCCCTCGTCGTCGGCATGGTCGCCGTCGGCGGCGCCACCCGCCTGACCGGTTCCGGGCTCTCCATCACCGAGTGGCGCCCCGTCACCGGGGCGATTCCGCCCGTCTCGGCCGAGGCCTGGGCGGCGGAGTTCGACAAGTACCGCGACACGCCCCAGTACCGCATCCTGAACCAGGGCATGGGGCTTTCGGACTTCAAGGTCCTGTATGCCTGGGAATGGGGCCATCGCCTCCTCGGTCGCATCGTCGGCCTCGTCTTCTTCCTGCCGCTGCTCTGGTTCTGGTGGCGCGGCGCCCTGACCCGGCGCCTCGGCCTCGGCCTCCTCGGCCTCGGGCTCCTGGGCGGGCTCCAGGGCGCGATCGGCTGGATCATGGTCGCCTCCGGCCTGCAGCCGGGGATGACCGCCGTGGCGCCCCTCAAGCTCGCCCTGCACCTCACCACCGCCAGCCTGATCCTGGCCGGTCTGGTCTGGCTCGCCGCCGGATTGCGGGCGCCGGACGCCGCCGTCGAGGTCGATCCGCCCCGCCTGCGCCGGACGGCCCTGGCCATCATGACCCTCGTCGTCGTGCAGATCTTCCTCGGCGGCCTCGTGGCAGGCTCGAAGGCCGGTCTCCTCTACAACACATGGCCGACCATGGATGGGCACCTCATCCCGCCGGTCGCGGAGCTCTTCGCCGGGACGCCCTGGATCGAGAATTTTGTCGACAACCTCGCCCTGGTGCAGTTGAACCATCGCCTGACCGCCTACCTGCTGCTGGCGGTGGCCCTCGTTCATGCGTTCGACGCCCGCCGGGCGCGCCCGGGCTCGGGCATGGGCCGCCGGGCAACCGGCATCGCCGCCCTCGTCCTCACCCAGGCCGTCCTCGGCATCACCACCCTGCTGCTGGCCGTGCCGCTCTGGGCCGCGCTCGCCCATCAGGTCTTCGCCATGGCGGTGCTGACGATGGCGACGGTCCATGCCCGGCGAGCGGCCCGATCCCACGTCCCGGCGCCCCTCGGACGCCCGTCGACCCCCTTCGGCTACGAAACGCTCACCGGCAGGACGGCGTGATCGGCCGGGCAGCGTGATCGACAGGGCTCCCTGAGCGACACGGTTGCCGGATCGACGCGAGCGCGTGACGGATGCGGCCGAGGCCCGGCATGTGCGGATCGCCACATCGCGACCGCACTGCAACGAACCACTCTGGCCCCCGCACGTTCGACCCCCGTCGGAACGCGGCCGGAGCCCTCGGGTCCCCCCTCGTCCGACGCCCCTGAACCGCGAGAGGACGATCCCTGCATGCAGGATACCGAGACCCGGCGCACGCCCGCATCCGAGCCGACCCCCTCCGAGACCCGGACGACCTCCGAGACCCGGACAGCCGCCTCCGCCGGTCAGACCCCATCCCCGGCGAAGCGCCGTCACGGCAAGCAGGCCTGGTTGGCCCTCGGCCTGACGGGATTGCTCGGCGCCGTCTGGGCCGTCGCCATCGCGAACCGTTATCCCAACATCCTTCCGGGCTAGTCCTCGCCCGAAGAGATTCCTGTTGATCGCTCCAACTCGGTAGTTGTCGCGGGGAACGCGGCAACAGGTTCAAGCGTAGCCTCAACGGATATACCGGAGGTCGGCGATGCTTTTAGCGGACGACGGACGCCCAACGGGAGTGACCTGGAACTATACCCGGAAAGAAATCCTGGCGGATGGCGCCGTCCACGTCGTGGGTGTCGCCCTCGGCGTCGCGGGTGCCATCGCCATCGTGGTGATCGCCGCCCTCTCGCCGCTCTCGCTCCTCGAGCGTGCCGGGGTCACGATCTACGCGGCCGGCCTCGTCTCGATGCTCGGCGTCTCGGCCACCTACAACATGTGGCCGGTGTCCCGCCGGAAATGGCTGCTGCGGCGCGCCGACCACGCCCTGATCTATCTGATGATCGCCGGAACCTACACGCCCCTGGTCGCCCTGGTGGGCGACGGATTGCCGGCGTGGAGCCTTCTCGGCACGGTCTGGCTGGTGGCGGCGATCGGCATCGCCCTGAAGCTGCTCCTGCCCGGGCGCTACGACCGGGTTTCGATCGGGCTCTACCTCACCCTCGGGTGGAGCGGGGTCGTCGCCTACGACGCGGTGATCGGCCGACTCGGCAGCGATGCCCTCTGGATGCTCGCGCTGGGCGGCGTCCTCTACTCCCTCGGGGTCGTCTTCCACGTCTGGCGCAGCCTGCCGTACCAGAACGCGATCTGGCACGCCTTCGTCCTCGCTGCGACGGCCTGCCATTACGGGACCGTGATGGCGACCGTGATGGGCGCCGGCGCCTGAGGGGCGACCGGGTCCGACGCCGTGCTCGGCGTCGGTCAGAGGTTCGAGGGCGGGAACGACCCTTGGCGCTACTTGCCCGTGCAGAGTCCGCGATCGGCAAGGTTGCGGTGCTCGCGCGGATCGCAATCCGTCGACAGGAACGAGGCCCACTCGGCAGGGGTGCCGTAGAAGGCGTTGCGGTCGACGTCGCCGCGCACGCCCGGCACCCGCCCGGTCGAGGTGAACTGCCACAGCATCCACTTGCGCTTGACGTAGCGCTGCTCCGGCTCGGCGGCCGTGGAGCGGACCCAGTGCGGGTAGTCCGGCAGCTCGTCCTCGAGCACGTCCTTGTGGAAGGTGATGTCGGTGTAGATGATCGGTCGCTTGCCGGTGTAGCGCTCCATCTCGTCGAGCATGTAGCGGATCATCGACAGGGCCTGGGCCTTGGGCAGCTTCTTCGGGCAGAGCTGCGAATGGCCGTTCCACTCCACGTCGAGGACGGGGGGAAGGGCGGTCGGGTCGTTGGGGACGTTCTTCTTGAACCAGGCCATCTGGTCCTGGGCCGAGCGGCACCAGAATACGAAATGGTAGGCGCCCCGCGGCACGCCGGCCTGCGCGGCCCCGTCCCAGTTCGTCCGGAAGCGCTCGTCCACGTGGTCGCCGCCCTCCGTCGCCTTGATGAAGGCGAACTGGGTGCCGGCCGCACGCACCGACATCCAGTCGACGGGACCCTGCCACTTCGAGATGTCGATGCCCTGGACCGGGTGCTGCTTGGCCCGCGCGACGCCGGGATGAGGCTTGGCATCGCCCTTGGTCGGATAGAAATCCGTGGTTCCCGAGCAGGCCGCGAGGGCGGACAGCACGGCCACCGCCGCGCCGCGCCGCAATCCGGCGCGCAAGGCGGTCAGCGGCGCACGCTGGTTCTGACGTGCCGGGGCAGTCCCGTTCCACAGCCGCATCGTTGCCCGACCCACCAGCTTCTACGCGCTACCAATGGCTAAGGGATGACCCGGGCGCGGTTAACAGACCTTTGACGGTAATGCGGCGGATTTCCGGAAGCCGTGTCGGGCAAGCCACATAGGCGGTCGGCATCCACCCTGGCCCCCACGGGCACCACCCCCTAAGTGCAAGTCGTGCCTGCGGGTTTGGGACACAGGAGGGTGCCGTGAAGGTTCTGTTCACCATCGGGTACGAAGGTCTCGATTCCGAGCGCCTGATCGCGGCTCTGAAGGAGGCAGAGGTGGGAACCCTGGCGGATGTCCGCGCCGTGGCGAATTCCCGCAAGCGCGGCTTCTCCAAAACCGCCCTGCGCACCAGCCTGGAGGAGTGCGGCATCGGCTACGCCCATGCCCGCAGCCTCGGCACGCCGAAGGCCGGCCGACAGGCGGCCCGCGCCGACGATGCCGCGCTGATGCGGCGCATCTACTGCGAGGAGGTGCTCGACACCGCCGATGGCGGCCTCGCCCTCGACGAACTCTGTGCCCTGGCCGGCCGCACGCCGATCTGTCTGCTCTGCTTCGAGCGCGAGCCGGCGCGCTGCCATCGCCGCGTCCTCGCCGAGCGGATGCAGGCGCGGGGCTTCACGACGGTGGACCTGTTCGGGTGATGCCCGCTGCCCTCGCCACACGTAGGCCATCGGCGCGTTGACAATCTAGAGTTATCCGGTTTTCACTCAACCGGGGGTGACGATGCCGGATTTGCAATGACGCGCAAGGCGCTGGATCAGACGTTGGGCTTCCTCCGGGCCCTCGACCGGACCGCGAGCACCGACGATGTGGGGCGCCTGCTGGTAACGGAATTCGCGGCGCACGGCGTGTCCCATGCCATGGCGGGGACCATTCCCCGCAAGGGGACGCCGGCGCGGCAGCAGCACGGACACATCCTGGTCAACACCTTCCCGGAGGAATGGGGCCGGCGCTACCTGGCGCGCGGCTACGCCTTCCACGACCCCACGGTCCGTCACCTCGCCCACAGCACGGCGCCCTTCGCCTGGAGCGAGCTGGGCGAGCGGTTCGGCGACGATGCCGGCGCCCGCCGGGTGATGGCGGAGGCGGGCGAGTTCCGCCTGCGCGACGGGATCACGGTCCCGCTGATGACCCTCGACGGCGACATGGCGGGCTTCAGCCTGTCGGGCGAACGCCTCGGGCTGAATCCCGGCGACCGGCCGATGCTCCACCTCATCGCCACCTACGCCTTCGGCCATCTCCTGCGCCTGCGCGGCCCGGCGGGGGCGGCGCGGGCCGCCCGGCTCGCGCCGCGGGAGCGCGAGGCCCTGCAATGGGCGGCGGAGGGCAAGACCGACTGGGAGATCGGCGAGGTCATGGGCATCTCGACCCACGGGGTCGACTTCCACCTGCGCTCGGCCCGGACGAAGCTCGGCACCACCAACCGGACCCAAGCGGTCGCGGTGGCCTTGCGGCGCGGACTGATCACCTGACGCGGCCCCCTCGCGGGGGCCATCGCGACCACCCGCGCAGGGTCCGCCGGCGTCGATCCTACACGCCTCGCGGCGTCGACCTACGGGTTCCCGTAGGTTTGTGACGGTCCCGATCATGTCAGAACCGGCCTCGGAACGGAGGTTTCGACATGATTCAGATCGTGACACCCGCGAATGAATACTGCTTCCGCGAAGAAATGGAACAGGTCTGGCGCCTGAGGCACGCGATCTTCGTCGAGGAAAAGCGTTGGCTCGACCTCGCTCGTCCCGATGGGCGCGAGATCGACCAGTTCGACACGGCCCACGCGATGCACTTCCTCGCCATCGAGGCGGGGCGGGTCATCGGCTACAGCCGGCTCCTGCCGACGACCCGGCCACACCTCCTCTCCGACGTGCTGCCGCAGCTCTGCGAGGTGGCGCTGCCCTGCGGCCACGACACCTGGGAATGGACGCGCCAGGCCGTCGCCCGGTCCCATCGCGGACGGGGCAAGGCGGTGAATCCGGTCTCGCTCAGCCTGCTCTCCGGCATCGTCGAGTGGGGCCTCGCCAACGGCGTGCGCCAGCTCGTGCTGCAAATGCCGACCCTCTACCTGCTGCACGTGGTGCAGCTCCACTTCCGGGCCCGGCCGCTGGGCCTGCCGCAATCGATCAGCGGCGAGGACATCATCGCGGCCACCGCGGAATTCGACGAGCGGACGCTGGCACGCCTGCGCGCCCTCACGGGGCGGACCGACTCCGTCCTCGCTCCGACCTACCCCTACCTCGCCGCCTGACGCGCGGCCGTAAAGGACCTGCCATGCTCACCCTGATCCAGCCGCCGAAGGGCGAGGCCTTCGACGTCCTCGCCGCCCACTGCATCGCGGCGCGGGCCGTCATCGCGGAGGCCGGGACGCCGGTGATGCGGCGGTTGATCGACCTTCTGCTGTTCGAGATCGCCGTCGCCATGGCGGATCCGTCGGACAATCCGGCCCTCGTCCCGGAGCCGGTCGCCTGAGGGCGAACGGGCGGACCGGCGCCGGAGACTTAGCGCCCCATCAGCGCATCCACGTGGGCGGCGACGGAGAGGCCCAGCCCCTTGAGGCTGTAGCCGCCCTCCAGGACCGAGACGACGCGCCCGCCGGCATGGCGATCGGCCAGCGCCATCAGGCGGCGGGTCGCCCAGCCGAAATCGGCTTCGGTGAGCTCGACATGGCCGAGGGGATCGAGGTGGTGGGCGTCGAAGCCCGCCGAGATGATGATGAGGTCGGGGGCATAGGCGTCGAGGCGGCGCAGGATGCCGGCCTCGAAGGCCTCGCGAAAGACCGGGCCGTCGTCACCCGCCCGCAGGGGTACGTTGACGATGGTGTCGTGGTTGCCCCGCTCCGACGCGGCGCCCGTACCCGGAAACAGCGGCATCTCGTGGGTGGAGGCGTACATCACGGAGCGGTCGTCCCAGAAGATGTCCTGCGTGCCGTTGCCGTGGTGGACGTCCCAATCGACGATCGCCACCCGGCTCGCCCCGTGGGCTTCGCGGGCGTGGCGCGCCGCGATGGCGGCGTTGTTGAAGACGCAGAACCCCATCGCGGTCATGCGCTCGGCATGGTGGCCCGGAGGCCGCATGGCCACGAAGGCATTGGCGCACTCGCCCGCCATCACGGCATCGACCGCGTGCACGGCGCCGCCGACCCCGCGCAGGGCCGCCTCGACGGTGCCGGGGGAGAGCAGGGTGTCGCCGTCGATCTGGACGTAGCCCTCCGTCGGCGACGCCTCGATGATCGCCTGCACGTAGGGCACGGGATGGACCAGGGTGGGCACCGAGGTCTCGGCCCTCGGGGCCTGGCCGCGGACCAGCCCGGCGAAGCGCTCGTCCTCGAGGGCCCGCTCCACCGCCCGGATCCGGTCGGCGCGTTCGGGATGCCCTTCCGGCATGGCGTGATCGAGGGCGGACGGGTGGCTCACGTACAGCGTCGTCACGGTCATCCCTTTGCGGCCGCCGATCTGTCGCTTTGAAACAACAGATGATGCCAATGTATCACATCTTGCGCATGATCACGTTGCCGGGATGCGCGCTCGGCTCGGGTTGTGCAAGACCTGTCCGAACACGAATCGATCAGACCGCGCCCGGTGACCGGCGGGTCGAGACAGGCCCTCATCCATGCGCGCGCCCGCCCTTCTCCTCCTGATCGGTACGCTGCTGCCGCTCGGCGCCTGCAACACCCAGACCAGTCCGGGGGCGACCGGACCGCTCGCCGCGGCGCCCGCCCCCTTGAGCGGGCCGGAGCGCGACAAGGCCTGGATGAAGCTCGCGCCGAGCGCCCCCGTCGATCCGAAGATCGCCCGCGCCACCGTGGACTACCCGACGCGGGAAGCGCCCGGAACCGTCATCGTGGTCACCAAGGAGCGGCGGCTCTACTATGTGCTGCCCGACGGCAAGGCCGTGCGCTATCCCGTGGCCGTGGGCCATGCCGGCATGGCCTGGGCCGGGACGGCGGAGGTCGACCGCAAGGGCGAATGGCCGGACTGGAACCCGCCGCCGGAGATGCTGGCCCGCCGGCCCGACCTGCCGAAGCGCCTGGAAGGCGGCCCCACGAGCCCGATCGGGGCCCGCGCCCTCTATCTCGCGGAGGGCAAGAAGGACACGCTGTTCCGCATCCACGGCACCAACGAGCCGGAGAAGATCGGTCAGGCGGTCTCTTCGGGCTGCATCCGCATGCGCAACGACGACGTGGTCGACCTCTACGACCGGGTGCCGATCGGCGCGAAGGTGGTGGTGCGCTGATCCCCCAGAGTTCGTCCGTCGCGGGCGGGGGCGCGTCGAGGGCCGGCCGAACGTCCTGAACCGATCCGGATCGCCGCGACGCCTTCGCCGGGCCCGACCGCAACTGGCCTGCCCCAAGGTCGATCCGATCGCATTCGCGCGTCAGCCGACATGGCCGTCGTTGACGACCATGCGGTTCTCCACGGGTCCGACCTGGAGGAAGCGCCGCATCGAGGCGATGCCCGCCTGGGCGACGTCCGCGCAGACCTTGAGGCATGCCTGGGTGTCGAAATCGACGGCCGGGTCGCGGCCCTCCCGGGCGCCGAACTCGGCGGAGTGGTCGTCCGCGTCCATGCCGGAGGCCAGCACGTCCTTGTCGCGGGCAAGGGTGTCGAGGTCGTTCGCGAGCGGGTTACCGTCGTTGAGCACGATGGTCGCGTCCGAGAACAGGATGCGCTCGAAGCCGCCGATCGCATCGCGGCCCTCCGGCCCGGTCACGAAGGCGAGGGCCCCTCCGCGCTCCAGGCCACGGTCTCGTGCTGCGCCGGGTGCCGGCGCCCGGTCCTCCTCCCTCGTCGAGGAGGCGATTCCTGCCAGCGAAACCGGCCAAGCCCGCAGCGTCGCGTCCGCCAGGGTGCGCAACGCGGTCGATCATCGGCGGACCAACCCGTGCCCGCCCTGGAGCAACGGCCAGGTCGCGCGAAGGAACCGCACGATCGGGGACGTGACGGTCACGCACCACCACGACGACAGCCCTGAACATCCGATCGGCCCATTGGAACCGACGATGCCGATCGGTGCGTCTTGTCTCCGCCTTGCCCAGTCGGGCCCTTCACTGTGATATTTTGGGAGTATAAAATATTTAACCAGTCGCACGGACTGGACTCCCGCTTCCATAGACTGATAAACTGAACTAGTGTTTAGCTTATAACAATACAGACTGGAAAAAAGCCAAGCCAAGATTTGTCGGCTGAATAAAATGCCCGTCCGTGCTGACCGTCGGTCCAGCACGCAATGCGAGCGCATGCCGAAACGGCAGTTCTAGTCTTTGGGGGTCGAATCGTGAATCATCTCAATCGAACACTGTTGGCGTCTGCGGCTGGTCTCGTCGCAGGCTCGTCAGCCTGGGCAGCCGACCGTCCGGCCAAGATGTCTGCGCCGATCGAGTTCGTCCGCGTCTGCAACGCCTACGGCAACGGCTTCTTCTATGTTCCCGGCACTGACACCTGCATCCGGCTCTCCGGACGGGCGCGCTTCGAAACCGGGTACCAGACCGCCTACAGCCGGACCGGGAGTGGGACCTCGTCCCCCGGCGATCTCGCCGGGTACCGCGGCCTCGCCCGCATCAACGTCGATGCGCGCACGCAGACGAGCTACGGCGCCTTGCGGGCCTTCCTGCGCCTTGAAGCCGCGAACCGCACCGGCAGCCCCACGATCCGCTCCAGCACCGTGGAGCGCATCGGCTTTGCATACAACGCCACCGGGCAGGATCAGGCCGGCCGAGTCCAGCAATTTATGAACACCGACAAGGCCTTCATCCAGTTCGCCGGGTTCACGGCCGGACGAGCCTCCTCCTTCTACGATTTCTACGCCCACGACTTCGAGTTCATCGCCGCCACGATGTCGTCGGACGTGAGCTCGACGAATCTCGCGGCCTACACCACCAAGCTCGGCGGGTCGGGCTTCTCCGCAACCGTCTCGATGGAAGACCCGACCTTCCGACGCACCCCGCTCTTCACGGCGGCCAACGCACCGGGCACGACGATCGCCGCCAGCCCGCTCTTCATCGGCTTTGCCACCGACGGCACGCCCACGGGGGTCGGCTTCATCGACGTCGTCCAGCGCAACCGCATGCCCGACTTCGTCGGCGTTCTGCGCTACGATGCGGGCTGGGGCTCCGCCCAGCTCTCGGCGGCCGTGCACGAGCTGAATTACGGCAACCCGGTCGCGGGGGCGTTCGCGGGCACCAGCCTCGGCGCGGCGGTCACGGCCGCCAACAGCGTCGCCGGCCCCGGCCTTGCCACCGCCTATGGCTGGGCCGTCCAGGGCGGCGTCAAGGTCAACACCCCCTTCATCGCGCCCGGCGACGTCCTCTATCTCCAGGCCTCGTACGGCGAGGGCGCGGGAATGTATACCGGGTTCTCGTCCTATACGGGATCCTATGCCGGCAATACCTCTGCGATCCAGGGGTCAGCCTTCAACCAGTACTTCAACGATGCCGTGCTGAACCCGTTCTCGAATCGCCTCGAACTCTCGACGACGTTCACGGCTGTCGCGTCGTACCTCCACTACTGGACGCCCGAAGTCCGTTCGGCCGTCTTCGGCTCCTACGGCGAGTTGAACTTCGCCGTTGGCTCGCGCATGCGGCAGGGTGCATATTACGGCGTCACCGGGGCCGGGCCGGGCGTTCCCGGAACACGCTTCTTCGAGGTCAGCCAGGTTCTCCGGGACAATTACCGCTTCGTCGTCGGCGGAAGCCTGGTCTGGTCGCCCCTCCGCGACCTCGATATCGGCGTCGAGACGATGTACACCCAGTATGGAGTCAGCTCCGGGCGCGTCCTCGACCTGAGCCGGTTCCCGGCGCAGAGCGCGGCCTTCGTCAACAACCCGGCCAACGCGATCCAGACGAAGACCAGCGAGGACACCGTCCAGGTCCGGGCCCGCGTCCAGCGCGACTTCTGAATCCCTCGGTCGGCATCCCGGCGCCGGGTCGGCGACCGCGCATTCCAGGATGCGATGCCCCCGGGATTGTCCAGCGCGCTGCCGAAGGCGGCCGGCCAGGGGCATTCGGGCGTCGCCACTTCCAAACGCGTCGCGCCCGCAATGGCCGTCCCGGGGGCGTCGAAGGCGCCGGGACGGTCGATGCCCCTGCGGCCGGACCTCATTTCAGGACCTCATGCCTGGGCGCGAAGGCGTGACGCGGCGCCCCACGAAACGCTCACGAACACCTGGCGTGCCTGCGAACCCTCGCGTGTGCCATGCCCTGCCTGCATGGCAGGCGCGGGGCGCGCGGGGATGGCGAGGCGGGCAGGATCATCGGAGCGCCCGCCGCCGCCTCGGGGGCGCCGGACGCCCCCGGTCGACGCGCCGGACGCCGCACGGCCCGCCGTGAGCCAGGCCGTCTTCGCCCCGGATGCGCCGGACTGCTTCGCGGCCTACCAAGACCTCTACGCGATCGGCCCGACGGTCTCGCGGATCGGCAACTGCTTCCAGGCCGCCGTGAGGAAGCGCCGCGTCGCCGGATTGCTCCTGCGTGACCGGCAGATCACCGGCGCCGTCCACCAGCGCGAGGCGCCGCGCATCTGGGGCGGCGGGACCTCGACATGCGCGCGGTCGCCTTCGGCTCCGGCCTGTCCCGCAGCGCCCTCTACCGGGCCTTCGCCCCGGTCGGCGGGGTCGGGCACGAGATCCTGCGCCGCCGCGTGGACCGCCTGCGCTCGGCCATCCTGCGCAGCGGCAGGGACGTGCGGATTTCGAACCTGGTCTGGACCCTCGGGTTCGCCACGCCGAGTCATGCCGCGCGGGCCTTCAAGGGCACCTACGGCCTCGCGCCGGGCAGCTCCGCGCGGAGGTCCGGCCCCCGGAGGGGCGCCCCTGGAGGACCTCGAACCCGATCACCTGCGGGACTGGATCCGGGGCCTGAACGGATCGTCCCGGCTCTCCTGAGCGATCCGGTCGGCGCCAGATAGACCTGGCCTCCCGCGACGGCGCCGATTAACAACGCGACCGCAAGAGGGAGAGCCAGACCGATGCAGAGTTTCGTCCGCGCCAAATTGCACGGCCTCCGGGTGACGGGTGCCGACCTGAACTATCATGGTTCGATCACCCTCGACGCGGACTTCTGCCGGGAGGTCGGCCTCGATCCCCTCGAATTCGTCGAGATCTGGAACAAGATGTCGGGTGCCCGGATCAGCACCTACGTCCTCTACGGCGCGGCGGGATCGCGCTGCTGCATCCTGAACGGGGCCGCCGCCCGCACCTGCCAGGTCGGCGACGAGGTCATCATCGCCTCCGCGACCTACGGCTCCATCGAGGACGTGATCGCGCGCAAGCCGAAGGTGCTGATCTTCGGCCCGGACAACGCGGTCAGCGACCGGGTAATCTACGACGTCTTCCGCGACGCCGAGGGACGCCTCGACATGCGCATCCTCGGGCCCGGCATCGCGGGCTGACGGGGCGCTCGCTCCGCCCGCGGCCATCGGAGCGGGGAGGGTGCGCCGGCCCCGGAGCGTCAGGATTTCGAAAGGCTCATTCGTGAGCAGGCTTTAACCTGAACAGTGATTCAGATTTGCCCGTTAACCGCTTGAACGATGCCGTCCTGCATAGTCGAACCATCGACAGGGACACAGACCGGCCAAGATAAAGCCGGGGAGGCATCAAGAGATGATCAACCTTTCGCTTCAGGTTTTCTGTAACCGTATCGTTGCAGCCGATTGCATCACCGCCGAGGACGTCCAAATCCTGGCGCGCGAGATCCTCCCCGATGGCTTCGTGTGCCGCGACGAGGCCGACATGCTGATCGCCCTCGAGCGCATCGTCACCTTCGCGGATACGAGCTTCGGCGACTACCTCGTCGCGTCGGTGGTGGATTTCGCCGTCTGGGGCGAGCGCCCCACCGGCTACATCGATGCGGGCGTGGCCGCCTGGCTGGTGGGCAGCCTGCGCGCCGGCAGCGGCCCGACCCGTCTCGCCGCCCGCCTCGCTCGCGAGGTCGTGCGCGAGGCCCAGGCCAGCGACGAAGCCCTCATCGCCTTCGCGCTGGCAGCCAACCGCGCCACCGCCGAGAGCGACCGGATGCGCGAATTGCTGGCTGCTTAGGTGCCGCCAGCCCCTGATATTTCGCATTCAAAATCATATGGTGCATCGCACCGTGAGATTGTCGGTCGTGGCCGTGCATAAACAGGCCCCCGGCCTGGATCGATCAGCTTCCCGAAGCCGCATAACTGCTTTAACGGGAACCAGCTTGGGCGTTTGCAAGACGCCGCATATTCCCTGACGGACCAGAGTGCGCGGAAAGATGTTCGACAAGATCCTGATCGCGAACCGTGGCGAAATCGCCTGTCGCATCATCAAGACCGCCCGGCGCATGGGCATCAAGACCGTGGCGGTCTACTCGGATGCCGACCGAGACGCCGTGCACGTCGCCATGGCCGACGAGGCCGTGCATATCGGTCCGGCCCCGGCGGCGCAGTCCTACCTGCTCATCGACAAGATCATCGACGCCTGCAAGCAGACCGGCGCCCAGGCCGTGCATCCGGGCTACGGCTTCCTGTCCGAGCGCGAATCCTTCCCGCGCGCGCTGGAAGCGGCCGGCATCGTCTTCATCGGCCCCAACCCCGCCGCCATCGCGGCGATGGGCGACAAGATCGAATCCAAGAAGGCGGCCTCGGCCGCGACGGTCTCCACCGTGCCGGGCTTCCTCGGCGTCATCGAGAGCCCCGAGCACGCGGTCACCATCGCGGACGAGATCGGCTATCCCGTCATGATCAAGGCCTCCGCCGGCGGCGGCGGCAAGGGCATGCGCATCGCCCATTCCTCCGGCGAGGTGGCGGAGGGCTTCGCCCGCGCCAAGTCCGAGGCCGCCTCGTCCTTCGGCGACGACCGCGTCTTCGTAGAGAAGTTCATCACCGACCCGCGCCACATCGAGATCCAGGTGATCGGCGACAAGCACGGCAACGTGATCTACCTCGGCGAGCGCGAGTGCTCGATCCAGCGCCGCAACCAGAAGGTCATCGAGGAGGCGCCGTCGCCGCTCCTCGACGAGGCCACCCGCCGCAAGATGGGCGAGCAGGCCGTCGCGCTGGCGAAAGCCGTGAACTACGATTCCGCCGGCACCGTCGAGTTCGTGGCCGGCCAGGACAAGTCGTTCTACTTCCTCGAGATGAACACCCGCCTGCAGGTGGAGCATCCGGTCACCGAGATGATCACCGGCCTCGACCTCGTCGAGCTGATGATCCGGGTCGCGGCCGGCGAGGCCCTGCCGCTCGGCCAGGCAGACGTGAAGCTCAACGGCTGGGCCGTCGAGAGCCGGGTCTACGCCGAGGACCCGACCCGCAACTTCCTGCCCTCGATCGGGCGCCTCACCACCTACCGGCCGCCGGCCGAAGGCGAGTTCGGCGGCGCCATCGTCCGCAACGACACCGGCGTGGAGGAGGGCGGCGAGATCGCGATCCACTACGACCCGATGATCGCCAAGCTGGTCACCTGGGCCCCGACCCGGGCCGAGGCCATCGAATCCCAGGGCGAGGCGCTGGACGCCTTCGCCATCGAGGGCATCCGCCACAACATCCCGTTCCTCGCCGCCCTGATGGCGCATCCGCGCTGGCGCTCGGGCAACCTCTCCACCGGCTTCATCGCCGAGGAGTTCCCCGAGGGCTTCGTCGCCCCCGAGCCCAAGGGCGCGATCGCCCAGCGCATGGCGGCCGCGGCCGCGGCCATCGACCACAAGATGAACCAGCGCAAGCGCGGCATCTCGGGCCAGATGCGCGATCCGGCCCTGCTGCATTTCGAGCGCGACCGCGTCGTGGTCCTGGCGGGCGAATCCTACCCGGTTACCGTCGACGCCGTCGGCGGCACCCTGATCGTCACGGGCGCCGACGGCACCACCTGGCCGGTCTCCTCCGACTGGCGCCCGGGCGAACCCGTCTGGCAGGGCGAGATCGGTGGGGCCCGCGTGGCGATGCAGGTCCGCGGCCTCCTCAACGGCGTCGCCCTCCAGCACGCCGGCGCCGCGGCCGAGGCCCGGGTCTACACCCAGCGCGAGGCGGCCCTCGCCGCCCTGATGCCGGTCAAGGAGGATGCCGGCTCCGGCAAGCAGGTGCTCTGCCCGATGCCCGGCCTCGTCAAGGCGATCCTGGTCAAGGAAGGCCAGGAGGTGAAGAACGGCGAACCCCTGGCCATCGTCGAGGCGATGAAGATGGAGAACGTGCTGCGGGCCGAGCGCGACGCCACCGTCGCCAAGATCGCCGCCAAGGAAGGCGACAGCCTCGCGGTCGACGCGGTCATCCTCGAATTCGCTTGACGCGCGGCCAGCCCCGGAGCGCGTCGCCTCCCGTCCCGTCCCGGGACGCGGCGCGGCCCGGGCCGGACGCCCTGGACCCGGTCGATGCCCCTCTACTTCGCCTACGGCGCGAACATGGATGCCGGCGCCATGGCCGCGCGCTGCCCGCGCTCGACCTTGATCGGGCAGGGCCGCCTCAACCGGCACCGCTTCATCATCATGCGGGAGGGCTACGCCTCCGTGGTGCGCGACCCACGCGCGACCGTGCATGGTATACTGTGGGATCTCGCCCTCGGAGACGTCCCGGCCCTCGACCGCTACGAGGGCGTCGCCTCGGGTCTCTACATCAAGGCGATGCAGCCGGTCTCGGTGCCGGGCGGTTCGAAGCGGGCGCTGATCTATCTCGGCGGCACCAGCGCCACGGGGGCGCCCCGTCCGGGCTACCTCGAAGCCGTCCTCGCCGCGGCGACCGCCGCACAGTTGCCGGCCGTCTATCGCGCGGAATTACAGGCCTGGCAGCGCGGGCGCGCCGGTTGAGGCATGCTCCCCGGATGGTCTTCGATCGCACGGGTCCGGCTTCGGGCTGTCGAAGACAGGGCAAGTCCGAACGGAGTCCTGCGCCCGCAGGCCCCTCTCCCTCGGCGGCGTGCCATCGCGTCTTCCGGACCGCCGCCGCCCACCGATGCCACGAAGGACAAGACTGCGATGCCCGAGATCCGAACCGTCGCGGTGATCATCCAGGGCCGGGTCCAGGGCGTCGGCTACCGGTTCTGGACGCGCGGCGAGGCGGATCGCCAAGGCCTCTCCGGGTTCGTCCGCAACCGCCCGGACGGGTCCGTCGAGGCCCTGTTCTCCGGAGCCCCCGACGCCGTGGCACGGATGCTGGACGCCTGCCGCCAGGGTCCGCCCGGTGCCCGCGTCACGGACATCGCCGTGACGGAGCCTGCGGTCGCACCGCCGCAGACCGGTTTCGCGATCCGCTGACGCTTCGTCCCGGGTGAGACACATCCGGCCCCCCTTCGTCTGGACAGGGCGTCGGCTTCCGCGCTAGCGCCCGGGCGGGGCGCCCGGCGATCGGTCGTCGAGAGACCGGACGCGATGCTGACCGCCGACTTCTCCTATCTCGACCTCGCGGCCCTCAGCTACTTCGTGGCCGCCTGGGCCGGCTACGGCATCGCGGTGGCGCGCATGCGCGGGCGCCGCACCAGCCTCAGCCAGATCATGAATGCGCAGCGGGCGGAGTGGACGCGCCAGCTCATCGGGCGCGACAACCGCGTGGTCGACACCACGATCAACGCCTCCCTCCAGAACGGGACGGCCTTCTTCGCCTCGACCTCGCTCATCGCCCTCGGCGGCGTCCTGACCCTGTCACGCTCGGGGGACGACGTCCTCACCCTGTTCGGTACGCTCCCCTTCGGCGCCATCGCCACGCGCTTGACCTGGGAGATCAAGGTGGCGGGCCTCGCGGTCGTCTTCGTCTACGCCTTCTTCAAGTTCTCCTGGGCCTACCGGCTGTTCAATTACGGCGCGATCCTCCTCGGCGCGGTGCCGCCGAAAGGTTCGGATGCGACGCCGGAGCAGATGCTCCGCGCGGCGCGCAAGGCGGCCGCGATGAACATTGCCGCCGGAAGCCACTTCGCGCGCGGCCAGCGCGCCTTCTTCTTCGCCCTGGCCTATCTCGGCTGGTTCGTGAGCCCCTGGCTCCTCATGCTGACGACCACCGCGGTGGTGCTGGTGATGTGGCGACGGCAATTCGCCTCACGAATTCGCGCCGCCCTGCTGGCGGAAGACGACGGGACAGGGCAGGGATGGCAGCCATGACGATTCCCAAGAAGCCCACGCGCCAGCGCACCTCCTCCCCGAAGATCCCCGCCGCGAAGGCGCCCCCGAAGGTCGCGGCGAAGCCGGAACCGAAATCGACGGGTCGCCCCGAACGCAAGGGGCCGTCCGAAGTGCTGATCGCGGAGACGATCCTGCGTCTTCTCGCGGCCCGCGAGGCCGGCAAGACCATCTGTCCGTCCGAGGTGGCCCGGGAACTCGGGGGACCGCAGCCGGAGGGCTGGAGCCCCCTGATGCAGCCCATCCGCCGGATCGCCGTGCGGATGACCAAGGCCGGCGAAGTCGCGATCCTGCGCAAGGGAAAGCCGGTTGAAGACCCGGATGATTTCCGCGGCGTCTATCGGCTCGGGGCCGCGGCCCCGGCGCCGGACGAGGCCTGAGGCGCCGGTAGCAGGGCATCGGTGTAGCCGCTGAGCCGATAGGCGACGAGGCCGAACCACTCCTTGGTCACGATGTCCAGGAGCGCCAACCCCTCAGACGCGAAGGCATTGACGTGCAGGACGTCTCGCCAACCGCCGGTGCGATAATCCACGGGATAGGCGGTGACGGCGAAGCCGGCCTCGCGGAAGCAGCCGATCGCCCGGGGCATGTGCCAGGCCGACGTGACCAGAAGCCAGCGCTCCCCCGGCTGCGGCTTGACCATGTCGGCGGTGAAGCGCGCGTTCTCGCGCGTGTTGCGCGAGCGATCCTCTAGGATCAGCCGGGTGCGCGGCAGCCCCATCGTGTCGGCGTAGCGACCGACAATCTCGGACTCCGAGGCCTTGCTGCCGCCGAGGCTGCCGCTTCCGCCGGTGAAGACGAGACGGCTCTGGGGATAGCGCCGGGCCAGATCCGCCATCGCGACCTGTCGCTCGGCCGCGTCGTTGAGGAGGAGTTGTCCCCGATCCGCCGAAAGCCGGGTCTCGATCGCACCGCCGAGAACGATGATCCCGGTGACCGGTGCACCATCGTCGACGAATGCGGGAAATCGCTCCTCGAGCGGCAGGGCGATGAGGACGGGCAGGGGTGACAGGCCGGCGACCAAAAGGAACATGGCCGCCAGGCCGCCGATCCAGAGCCCGCTCCGAAGCCATCCCCCTGTCGCCAATCCGATCCCCAGCAGGACGAGCAGGGCAAGGGCGTTCGACGGCGTCACAAGGAAGTACAGCAGCTTCGACAAGGGAAAGAACATGCACGGGCAACCGGAGCGGGTGGGCAGGTGAGGCGTGATACCGCAACGGCCGCGGCCTTGTCCCGCGCGTTACCGAGTAGCGCGAACCAGCGCATCGGACAGAGGCGAACCGAGACATCGTCATGCCCACTCGCATAGACGATGGAGCTGACAAATCCGTCCCGGATCAGCCCTACGCAAGGACCACCGATTGCACTTGATCCGCGAACGGCTTAGGTTAATTTCATGGAGTGGGATAAATTCCCACGGGTAATATTGTCAATGCCACGCTTTTTCATCGACCTCCACGACGGAGCCAATTTCGTCAAGGACAAGGTCGGATTCGAATTGTCCGACGAGGATGCGGTGCGCACGAAGCTCGTGCGCATCATGGCCAAGATCGCGCAGGAATTCAGCGTCGAGACCGAGCGACAGGACTACCTGGCGATCGTGCGGGGCGAAGAGGCGCAGGTCCTGTTCCGGGCCCATCTCTCGCTCGATATCGAGCGGGTCGACGGCGCGGTCGAGGTCATTCCGGACGAAGCCTGACGACGTCCGACCGACGCGCGGTGATTTTCGTCCCGGCACGTCCTTCTCGGAAGCCGCTGTCTCGGTGGCAGTAAGAACTCGGACGATCGTCCTGCACCGGTACCGCGGAGCCGTCAGTGCCCCTGCGGCCTTACAGGAAGACTTTCGGGGAGGGCGCCCGACGGCCTCACCGACCGTAGATATCCTCGACGCGGATGATGTCGTCCTCGCCGGTGTAGGAGCCGACCTGGACCTCGATGAGCTCCAGGGGGATCCTGCCCGGGTTGGTCAGGCGGTGCATCGAGCCGATCGGCAGGTAGATCGCTTCGTTCTCGTGCACCAGCACCACCGAGTCGTTCAGTGTCACCTCCGCCGTCCCCTTGACCACCACCCAGTGCTCGGCCCGGTGGAAGTGCTTCTGCAGCGACAGCCGTCCGCCCGGCGTCACCATGATCCGCTTGACCTGGAAGCGCTCGCCGATGTCGATCCGCTGGTACCAGCCCCAGGGCCGGTACATCCGCCGATGGGCGTCCGCCTCCGGGTGAGCCTTCTCACGCAGGCGGGTGACAAGGTCTTTCACCTGGCCCGAGCGGGCCTTCGAGGTCACCAGCACGGCGTCGGGGGTCGTGACCACCACGACGTCGTCGAGCCCCACCACCGTCGTCAGGTGCTCGCCCTCGCTGTGGATCAGGCTGCCA
>NZ_LMML01000029.1:914197-943649 GCF_001422215.1 Methylobacterium sp. Leaf89
CGCCCAGACCGCGTCCCAGGTGCCGACATCCGACCAGGGGAACGAGACCGGACGGACGCCGGCATGCCGGGTCCGCTCCATCACGGCGTAGTCGATGGAGGTCTTGGGGGCCCGGCCGAAGGCGTCCGCGTCGAGGCGCACGAAGTCCAGGTCGGTCACGGCCGCATCGAGCGCTGCCCGCGTGGCCGCCAGGATCTCCGGGGCATGGGCCTCGAGCTCGGCCAGCATCACGTCGGCGCGGAACAGGAAGTAGCCCGAGTTCCAGAGAGCGCCCTCGTCGATCAGCCGCAGGGCGCCGTCGTGATCGGGCTTCTCCACGAAGCGCTCGACCGCATGGTTGCCCGCGCCGCCCGAAAGGGCTGCGCCGACGCGGATGTAGCCATAGCCGGTGGCGGGGGCGGTCGGCGTGATCCCGAGGGTCATGATCGCCCCGGCCCGGGCGCCGGCCGCGGCGGCCCGGGCGGCGGCCACGAAGGCGGGGGTGTCGCCGATGACGTGGTCGGCGGCCATGATCAGCACGACGCTCTCGGGGTCGCGGCGGGCTGCGTGCAGAGTGGCGACCGCCACCGCCGCGGCGGAGTCGCGCCGTTCGGGCTCGAGGATGATGTCGGCTTGGATACCCGCCTGCTGGAGCTGCTCGGCGACGATGAAGCGGGCGTCGCTGCTGGTGAGCACGGTGGGGCGCGCGAACACGCCCGTATCGCCCAGGCGCTGGGCGGTGGCTTGAAAGGTCGAGGTCTTGGGGTCCACGAGCGGCGTGAACTGCTTGGGCATGCTCTCCCGCGAGGCCGGCCAGAGCCGCGTGCCCGAGCCGCCACAGAGGATGATCGGGTGGATCAAAGCGTCGGCAGACTCGGACATTCTCGCGTTCGCCTCGTCGGGAGCTAAGCGCATCGAGCCGGCCGACCCGCCGCAATCCGCATTCCAACCTGATCGTCACCTAACAGGTTACACCACCCCCCACCAGTCCGGACGCGCCGGCGACGATGGCCACCTATCCGGTAACCTTAAGGCAGACCTGGTTTTTTTGCTGTGGGGCGGACGCAAGCTAAAGCGTTGCGGAGACCCGGAAGCCGGGCTTCAGCGTCGCGATTTCACCGGCTTGCGGGTCGCCGGCTGCGGTCGCCCGATCGGCTTGCGGGGCGTCTGTGCGGCTAGGGCCGCGCGTGCGATGTCCTGAGGACGCGGCGCTCCGCTCGCGATCAGCTTCAGGGCCTCCGCCATCTCTTCGATCATCTGGGCCGATTCACCCTCCAGGGTCTCCTCGGCCCTGATGCCGTTCAGTTCCGGGGCGATCTCCTCGGCCGCCTCGCGCAATTCATCGACGAGTTCGGCGGGCGACCAGCGGGGGTAGGACGTTTGCGGCATGCCGCATCATGCCAGGGCGACCTGGCTCCGACAACGGCCGACGCTGCCGGTCGGGTGTCGGAATCGCGCAAGTCGCCCGCCGATCGGCGACCGAACACCCCGCTGCAGCGGCGGCTGGACGGGGTCTCTGCCTGCCATGGACCTCAGCGGCCGCCCGGTCCCCCATTGGCGCTGCCGTTGGGGAAGGCTTGCTCCGGCCGGCTCGCATTGCCCCCCGCGGCTGAGTTCGTAGTCACGGTATCGGCGCCCGTGGCCCCGTACGAGATGACCAGGTCGCGGCTGTTGCCGGTGGTGTTGGGCTGGTTCTGGATAATGACGCCGCGACGGTCGTGCGGGGCCAGCACCCCCTGCGCCTGCACGGATGACGTCATCACGATCGCGAGCGCACCTGCACTCAACAGGGGAGCGGACATCTTCATGGGAAAACCCCGAGGGTTAGGTCTGACGCTTCAACCTGCATGGGCGGGGGGCTGTTCCTGTGACGAAGCCGCGCCCCCGGGCGGGGATCCGTGCAGTCCGACCGCTTTCCCGCCCGGCCTGGGTGCACGCCGTACGCCGTACGCTGGCACGGTTCGGAGGCGGCAAGACGTCTGAGAACAACCGACCACAGAGCCGATCCGCGCGTTCCGTTCGGCCAACGGCGGCGTCCGGAAGCGCCGAGATGAAATCCGATGGGACCGGCCTCGTCTGCGCGCCGATCACCGGGGAGCCGGATGGCGAGCGGGGGGTCGGCATCACGGCGGGCTGGGGCTGGGCGGGGCGGGGCGGTTCCGCTCTGGGGCGGCGAGGTGGCAAAACTCACCCCCGGCATCACCCAGGGCGGCAGCGTCCGGGCCTCCACGCTGCCGAAGACCGTCGTCGCACGTCGAACGATCGGATCCCGGGCGGGGAAGGCCTGCGCCCGCACCACGAGGCGGGCCGCCGGCCGGCGGCCCGAACGCCAACCTCAGTCCGGGATCTCGGCTGCGCGCCTCGGCTCGCGCTGCGGATTGCCGTTCTGTCGCTGCCGGAAGGCGTAGAGAGCGGGATAGGTCCGCAGGCGGGCCCGCATCAGTGAACCCAGCGGGCGGTGCGCCGCCAGACTGTGTCCGGGGCGAAACGACATCACGTCGTTCATGAAGGTCCTGCGCGCCGCGCCCATGGCCTCCTGCCGGGGGAGCACGAGGCGGGCCACCGGCCGATACGGGCTCTCCGCCTCCGGCCACGGCACGGAGGCATCCTCCACCGGCATCGTCGCAAGATCCGTACAGAGCTGAACCTGGATCTCGAAGGCGGCCTCCTGCTCATGGAAATACGCCACGGTGGCGTCCCGGAAGACGTCCGGATTGCGGGTATCCAACGGGTCCCGGCTCAAGCCGTCCTGCCCGGACGAAACCGGTACGGCGACGATCTTGGCGATGTAGTCGCCGTAGCGCAGGGCGGCCTGCGAATAGTAGCAGTCGGCCAGCGGATGGCGGGCCGAGTGGCCGAAGAAATCCAGGAGGGGACTGTCGCCGCCGGTCACGGCCTTCACCATACTGTTGAGGGCGCCTGCCGCCGCCGACACGGCCGCCTTCATCCCGTCTGGCACGCTTCCACCCGCGCCGGCCTCCAATCCCTTCATGGCACCGAGAAAGCTCGCGGCCGTGCCGTTGGGGAAGACTGGCCCCGTGGCGAGGACGAAATCCTGCGTGTCGGCGTCATGGTCCGGCAGTGTCTCGCCCTGCACACCGAACACCTTGATCGCCATGCCGCGGTGGGTGTGCACCTTGTCCGGCAGGTGTTCGCCCGGCCCCTGGGCAAGACGAACGGCAACTTCGTAGCCGCCCGATTTCGCGAAGACGCCCTGACGCAACTCCGGTGGGAGATCGTCGCGCACCTGCAGCGTGCCCTTCAGGAAGGCCGAGGCCTTGGCATGGGATGCCCGGACCGCACGGTGTTCGCGCGCCTGGACCTTCTCGCTCGCGTGAGTCATCGCCGCGATGATCTTGGCGATCGTCGCGTCCTCGTCAGGCGCCCTCACTTCGATGCTGTCGCTGTAGCGCAGGGGTGGGCGGGTCTCGGCCATACCGAAGTCCTATCGGGGTGCGTGTCCAAGCGAACCTCGGCGCTCGGCCCGGGTTTCCGGCCGTGATGCCGAGCCCGCCTCACAATCGCGGCACCCGATGTCTCCGGCATCCGCGGAAGGTCCGACGATGTCGAGCATCCTGCCGGACGGGACCCCGGCGCGGGGCCGGTCATGTCTTCCCGAGGAATCCCGGGAACACCCGGGGAGGCGCTGCGCTTCTCGGATCGGACAGGTCGGAACGGTCCGACGGACGACGGAGGCTTCGAAGTCATGCCCAGGCACGCCCCACTCATCGCAGGCGCGATCCTGATCGGCATCGCGGGCTCCGCAGCGGTCGCGGACGGTTCGGGCACGGCCGGCGAAAGGCCCCGGTCGGGATCGGACGCCCCGGCGGGCTCCGGGACGACGAGCGTCGGAGCCGGCGGGCTGACCGGCTCCGGGGCGATCGAGGAGGGCAGCCACCGGGCCGGCCCAGATGCAGCCTCGGACAAGGAGCCCGCGTCGTCGCGCCCCGGCGCCCCGGGGGCGCCGGCCGCCGGAACCACCCGATAGCGGGGATTCGGTGGCGAACGAGCCTACTGGCTCCGGCGTCCGAACGAGACGGCGTAGGCCTGGACCCGCGCGTCGATCAGGGGATCGTCCGAGACCTCGACGCCGTCGGTGAGCGCGTTCGGCATGAACAGCAGCGCCTTCTCGGCCTCGGCGCTGTCGGGCACGACCTTGGAGACGGTGAGGACGCCCAGGTCGACGATTCTCCGGTCCTCGGGCCAGAGCTTGGTGGCGTCGTTGGTCGGGTCGCCCGGCGCGGCGAGCTGCGCCTGAACGGTGAAGCGCGCCGGCTCCTTCGCGATACGAGGACCGATCTCCGCCATCAGGTAATCCGGTTCGCGCTTGGCCGCGTCCTCGGGCGAGAGGATGTCCTCGCCCTGAACCGGCACGAAGCGGAAGCGGAACGGTTGGCGCTTGCCGTCCTTGTCGACGAAGACGAAGGCGTTCACGCCGTTATAGGTCTGTCGCGCCAGGCTCGACGGGGTCTTGGCCGTGCCGCCGGCCGTGGCTGCGGCCGGATGGGCGGCGGTGAACCGCTCGAGCGCGGTCGGGTGCGCCGCGTCCGGGCCGCTGTCGGCGACGGCCTGGAGCAGGTCGCGGAACGCCTCGCCGGTCGCGACCGGGAAGTACTTGAGCGCGTTCAGGACGACGTCCATCTCCGAGCCGTCCACGAGCTTAAACTTCAGCGACATCCCGTGCGGGTTGGCGTTCTTCGAGCCGTCGGGGATCGTCGGCACGCCGGTCGCATCCGAGAACCGGATCGTCACCGGGACGGGCGGCCCCTGGAACAGCGACGCCTTGCTGATCCGCGCGGCCTCGGCCGAAGGGGTGAAGCTGCCTTCCGCCACCACGCCCTTGGCATGGTTGGCGCGCTTGCCCGGATGCGACCCGAACAGCTTGTTCATGACGTTGATGGTCTGCTCGGCGGTCGTCGCCTCCTCGGCGAAGACCGGCGTTACCGTGACGACAGCAAAGGCAACACCGGCCGCGAGGGTGTACTTGATGCTCGATGGACGCATGACGATCCTCAGGGGAGCGTCGACGCTAGACGCGTCGACCGGCTGGGCTTGGAGTCGTTCTTAAGCGCGAACGACGACGGTCGACAATGCCGGGATTGCTACGCGATCCGGACCCGGCCGGCCCATCACCATCGCGTCACGAAGACATGGTCTCGACAGGGGCCGAGCCCGCTGCCACCATCGGATTCCGGCCCGGGACCTCCGCCCTTGCGTGGATCCCGCCCCCTGCAGGGCCGGTGCATCGCGCCGGCGAGACGAACAGGTTCAGAATGCGTGTATCGGCCTCCCGCGCGGTGATCGTTCAACCCGGTGGCGGCTTCGACGCCGTCGGCTTCGGCGAGCGACCGGTTCCGGAACCCGGCCCCGGCGAGATCACCGTCCGCCTGCGGGCAAGTTCTCTCAACTATCACGACTACGCCGTGGTGAGCGGCATGTGGGGCCCGAGCGAACCGCGCGTGCCGATGTCGGATGGGGCCGGTGAGGTCGAAGCCGTGGGTCCGGGGGTCGACGCCTTCGCGGTCGGCGACCGCGTGGTCAGCACCTTCTTTCCGACCTGGACGGAAGGCAGCCCCCAGGTCGAGGGATTCGCGACCGTGCCGGGCGACGGCATCGACGGGTATGCCCGCGAGCGCGTCACGGCCTCCGCGATGGCGTTCACCCACGCGCCGCGGGGATGGGACCATGCCGAGGCGGCGACCCTGACGACGGCCGCGCTCACGGCCTGGCGGGCCCTGCACGGGGATGCGGGCCTGAAGAGCGGCGACGTCGTCCTGGTTCAGGGCACCGGAGGCGTCTCGCTCTTCGCCCTGCAATTCGCCAAGGCTGCCGGCGCCACCGTGGTCGCCACCTCGTCGAGCGCGGAGAAGCTCGAGCGCCTGCGCGCGCTGGGGGCGGACCACGTCCTGAATTACCGGTCCGACACCAGCTGGGGTGAAACGGCCCGACGCCTGACCGACGGGCGCGGAGTCGACCACGTCCTCGACGTCGGGGGTCCGGCGACCCTGGAGCAGTCGATGGCCGCCGTGCGGGTGGGCGGGCACATCTCGGTGATCGGCATCCTGACCGGTGTCGCCGGCCCACTCCCCCTGGTGCCGGCCCTGCTTCGGCAGATCCGCCTCCAGGGCGTGCTCGTCGGCAGTCGACGCCAGCAGATCGAGATGGTCCGGGGCATCGAGGCCTGCGGGCTGCGTCCGATCGTCGACCGCCGCTATCCCCTGGCGGATCTCGTAGCGGCGTTCCGGCACCAGGAAAGCAACCGGCACTTCGGCAAGATCTGTATCGAGATCTGATCCGCCGCCGCGCGCCTCAGCCGACCCGGAACAGGAGGGCGACGGCCGCCACGGCTATGACCGCGAAGGTCGCGAGGATCCCGCCCCCGCGGCAGGCGAATTGGCGTGGCGAATTCTTCGGGGCGAACATCCCGAACGGGTGCAGCACCCGCGCCACCAGCAAAGCGATCAGGAGGCTGCGGACCAGGGTCGGGCTCCCCCCGCCCGCTTCCAGCAGAGCGACGAGGATCAGCGCCAGCGGCACGTACTCCCCGAAATTGCCCTGCGCGCGGATGCGCTTCTCCAGGTTCGGATTCCCACCGTCCCCATGCAGGACGTCCGCCGACAGGCGGCCCGCAACGACCCAGGACGAGAGGCCGACATAGAGAAGGGCGAACGCGGCCGCGTAGAAAGCCGTGAGGGCAGGATAGATCACGGGGTCACTCCGGTAGGGCGGATCTCGTTGGCGTGCGCGGACAGGGTCGACGGCAGGACGTTTGAATCCAACCTCAGCGGGGACCCTGGGCGGTGCGGCTCGGATCGTCGTCCGGGTCGATGTAGTTCAGACCGAAGGGGCCGGTCCCGTTGACCTGCAGTTCCACGGGCTCGCTCGTAGTCCAGAGGGCGTGCGGCATGTCCTGCGGCAGGTAGACGAAGCCGCCGGCGCGCAGCGGTTTGCCGGCGCTCTTGTCCAGCGTCGCACCGTGCTGATGGTAGATGGAGCCGGCCAGGATAGTCAGTGTTTCCGCCTGGGCATGCGTGTGCGGGGCGATCACGGTCTCGGCGGGAAACTTGATGCGAAGCACGAAGGGCCCGGGCTTGGCCGGATCACCCGCCACCCGGCTGATCTGCGTGCCCTTGGGCAGGTTCGCCGGACCGGCCTCGTAGACCACGCTGGCCGCGTCCGGAACGGTGACGCTGCCATGCTCCGCGTGGTCGCCCGCTGCCGCGACGACCGTGCCCGCAACGGGGATCACCAGGAGTGCGGCGGCGAGGGTTCGTGCGAGCAGGCTCATGGATGTCCTTGCAGCGAGGAGCGGGAGGAGGCGGCTTGGGAAGGCACCGGCCAAGCCTCAGTGCCCGGCGCCGGGCTCATGGATGGGACATCCATTGAAGCGCTGGCGAAACTCGGCCGAGTGCTTGTAGGGGGCGTTGCGGGCGCGATTGATGTTGCCAAGGGGCTGATGGGCGGCGAGGCCCGTCCAGATGCTGAAGCGCATCCCTTCGTCGACCGCCTGGACGCGCGACGGATCCCAGCTGTCCTGCGGCCGGACGGTGATCAGCCCGACGCGCTGGAACGGAGCTTCCACCTCGTCCCACTCCACCGTCGGATCCTCGACGGGCTGGCGCGCGAGGTCGCGGCAGAGCTGGACGCGGAACTCCCAGACGCCCTCGATGCCGCGCATCTCGGACTGCACCGTCTCGCGGATCGCATTGGGACGACCGGACGCGTCGATCTCGTTCCCGGTCAGCGCGGTGAGCGCCGGGGCAACCGGAGCGACCGAGAACTTGGCGATGTAGTCGCCGTACCGGAACGGGGTGACGCTGTAGTAGGTCTCGCCGAGCGGGTCGACGTTGGGTGCGCCGCCGAGGGACGCCAGCGTCGTGCTCTCGACGCCCACGGCCTGAAGCGCCTTGTTGACGCCCCGCAGCACCGTCGAGGCCGCGACCTTCAGGCCCTCGGCCCGGTCGGTCGTGCCGGCCAACAGCTTCAGGCTGCCGAGGAACTTCTGGGCGCTCGGGGCCTGGAAGACCTTGCCGTTGACCATGATGAAGTTCTGGGTGGCGCCGTCGGCGCCGGCCAAGCGCTCGCCCTCGACGTCGAGCACCTTCAGCGCGAGACCCCGCGGCAGCGAGACGGCGTCGGGGAGGATATCGCCCGCGTTGGTGGACAGGCGCATGAAGACCTTGTGCGTCCCGGGGCGGGCGAACAGGCCCTGGGCGAGTTCTGCGGGCAGGGCGTCATCGATGCGGAGCTCGCCCTCCAGGATGCCGTGCGACTTGGCATGCACCGAACGCACCGCATGTCCGGAATCCTCGGCCACGGTCTGCAGGATCTTGTCGAAGGTCTGGTTGAGCTGCGCGATGGTCTCGTTCTCATCGGACGTCACCGTCTCGACATCGGGACTGTAGCGAACGGGGGCTTGCAAGGTCAGGAACTCCGGTCGGGATCGGCTTGCAGATGAACGGACCGGTCCGGTCTCCGTTCCGGGTTGGTCCCCTTCAACGCTCCGTGAACGCGCCGCCGAGGCGGCGTCAGGCGCCGATCCCGCCGGTCTCATGCGGGATGGCGGTGGTCCCAGAACCCGAACCGCCCGCGGAAGCCGGATCCCTCCGGTTCGCGGTCTCGCGGACGCTTCGGGGGAGACAGGCCCGGTCCAAATCGAGCGATCGCCGTTCTCGATCCCGGCTGCGGGTCCGACCCGGACGCCGTCCTGCCTCCGGCTCAGCGCGGCGCGTGGATGTCCTTACGGCTGCGGAGGAGACCGGGCGGAAGCCCGGGTCGCAGGTCGGCGGCCATCGCCCATTCCCAGAGTGCGCGGTCCAGATCCTGGAGGGTGACGCCGAAGCTTCGGGAGAGGTCACGGCAGAACGCGAGGTAGCGGAGGTAGAGGTCGAGCGGCAGAGACGCCTTCGCACCGATCTCCAGCGGTCCGCAGCCGAGGGCCTTGAGGCCCCGAGGGTCGATGACGGAGTAATGGTCCGGACGGATCGCGGCCAGGATCGCCGACGCAACGGGCACGGCCACGCCCGAGAGGCCGGTGAGGACCGACACGGCCACCCGCGGGGTCGTGGCGAGCAGCGCCGTCCGCAGGGCGTCGGCGACCTCCTCGTCGCTGTTCCTCTGTTGACGACTCCGGCCACGGTCGCTGACCTTCCAGGTCAGGATCGGGGCGAGGTTCTCACGCGTGCAGGCGCCGTGCCGGATGCGCGCGCCGGCGGCGAGGGCCGCCCGCTCCTTCGCGTCGATCCGATAGGCTGCCGCGAGGCGTGGAATCTCCAAGGGTGAGAATTGCAGGCGGAGCGGTCTTGCGGCGTCGCGCTCCGGGCGCGACCGTCCGACGGCACGCGTCGCTCGGAGCGCGAGGGCCAAGATCAGGTCTACGATCTGGAGGACACGGCGTCGCGCCGCCCAAGGGCCGCCTCGCGAGCGGCTGAAACCGCCACGAGGGCAGCACCTGTCGGAGTTTGGTGGTCGCGCCTCATGCCATCGAATCCCGTCATCCGCGGCAGCCCTAAGCGCGGGCACCCGTCGCAAATACGTAGAAAGATGTTACGATCGACGCAATATGATGCACGCATCCGATGATTCACCTCTCGCCATCGACCTCGCCCTGGGCGGCACGATCACCGTCGGGTCGCACCGCATCTCGGTCGCCGAGGCCGTCACGGTGCTCGACGCGATCGCGGAGACGGGCTCCGTCCAGGGCATCGCGACCGCGCTCGGCCTCTCCTACCGGGCGGCCTGGGAGCGTCTTCGTGCCCTCGAAGCCGGCCTTGGGCACCAGCTCGTGCAGAAGACGCGCGGGCACGGCAGCGCGCTGACGCCCACGGGTGTGCTGCTGCGCGAGTCCCTGGGAGCGGCCGCGGCCGGTCTCGCGGCGCAGATGGCCCGGGAAGCACGCGCCATCGGTGCCCACCTCGCGCCGGTCCTGACCGGGGCCCTGCGCCCCGTCACGCTGGTCGCCAGCCACGACCTGCTCATCATGGACGTCGCCGCGACCTGGCCGAAGCTCGCCCTGGCGATCGCCGGCAGCGAGGATGCCGTGGCGCGCCTGACCGAGGCCCGTGCCGATGCGGCCGGATTCCACTGCGGTGCCGTCGACTGGCCGACGGCTGGT
The DNA here is from genome assembly GCF_001422215.1 of Methylobacterium sp. Leaf89. Lineage (NCBI taxonomy): Bacteria > Pseudomonadati > Pseudomonadota > Alphaproteobacteria > Hyphomicrobiales > Methylobacteriaceae > Methylobacterium > Methylobacterium sp. Leaf89. The sequence goes on from NZ_LMML01000029.1 coordinate 924,291, forward strand.
CCCGCCTTCGCGGACCTCGCGGCCGATCCTGGGTTCCGGGTCAGGATCCTGTTCGAGCGCGAGCAGGGATTGATGCTCGCGGCCGGCAATCCCCTCGGCATCCGCGGCGTGGACGACCTCGCAGCCGGAAATGCCCGGTACGTCAATCGCCAGAAGGGGTCGGGCACCCGGGTGTGGTTCGATCGGCTTCTCGCCCAGCACGACATTCCGGCCGACCGGATCCGGGGCTACGCCACCGAGGAATTCACGCATCAGGCGGTCGCCGCCGTGATTGCCTACGGCGCGGCCGATGCCGGGCTCGGTGCGCGGGCGGCGGCCGAGCGGTTCGGACTCGATTTTCTCTCCGTGGGCTGGGAGCGCTACTACCTCGCGACCGCCCAATCCCGGATCGACGCGACCTTCGACGCGCTCGCGGAGGCCCTGGCCGAGCGCGCGTGCCGGACATCCGGCTATCGTCCGCCCGAGACCGTGCGGGGCATCGGGCAAGGGACTGCCGTTCCCGGGGCGCCGCTTCCCTAATCCGGCAGGATCGGCGCGCAGACGGCATGTCCATGGCCCGGCAGTGCGACCACCGCCACGGCGACGCCGTAGATCCGCGCCAGGGTCTCGGGCGTGATCGTCGCGGCCGGAGTCCCGAGGGCGAGGAGTCGGCCCTCGTGCAGCAGGGCCACCCGGTCGGCGCACAGGAAGGCGTGGTCCGGGTCGTGCGTCGAGAGGATGACGGCGATGCCCGATCGCGACAGGCGCCGGATCTGACCGAGCACCCGGGCCTGGTTGCCGAAATCGAGGCTGGCGGTGGGCTCGTCCATCACGACGATCCGCGGCTCGCCGGCGAGCGCGCGGGCGATCAGCACCATCTGGCGCTCGCCGCCGCTGATCTCGGTGTAGATCCGTTCCGCGAGGTGCCCGATCTCCAGGGTTTCGAGAACTCGCTCGGCCACGGCGTGGTCGGCCGGGCCGGGGCTCGCGAAGGCGCCGAGCCGGCTCGCGCGCCCCATCAGGACGACGTCGCGCACCCGGAACGGAAAGAACCCGCCCTGCGCCTGGGGGACGTAGCCGAGGCTCGCCGCCAGCCGGCGCCGAGACCAGCGGCCGATCTCCTCCCCGTCGAGGCGGATGCGGCCGCCGAGGGGCGGGAGCAGGCCCAGGAGCGTCTTGAACAGCGTGGTCTTGCCGCCGCCATTCGGGCCCAGCAGGCACAGCACCTCCCCGGGTTCCACGGTGAGGGCGAGGCCGGCGCCGATGCGACGGCGCCCGTAGCCGAAGGCGAGATCCTCGACGCTGAGCATCAGGCCCAGCCCCGCCGGCCGCTGGCAAGGAGCCAGAGGAAGAACGGCGCGCCGATGAGCGCGGTCAGGATGCCGAGCGGCACCTCGATGGGGGCGATGGTGCGCGCCACGAGGTCGACGGCGAGCAGGTAGCCCGCGCCGAGAACCAGGGAAGCCGGCAGCAGGCGGCGGAAATCCGGGCCCACCAGCAGCCGGGCCACGTGCGGCACCAGGAGGCCGATCCAGCCGATCACCCCCGTCACCGACACCGAGGCGGCGGTGACCAGGGTCGCGGCGGCGATCAGGACCGGGCGCAGGACCCGGGTCTCGAGCCCGAGGGCGCGCGCTTCCTCCTCGCCGAGGCTCATCAGGTTCATGCGCCAGCGCAGCAGCACCAGGGGCACCAGACCGAGGCCGATCGCCGGCAGGATCGCACCGACATCCCCTGAGGTCACGGAAGCGAGGCTGCCGAGGAGCCAGTAGGTGATGGCGGGCAACTGGTTGTAGGGATCGGCCAGGACCTTCAGGAGCGCGATGGCCGAACCCAGCACGGCCCCGATGGCGACGCCGGCCAGGACCAGCGTCAGCACCGGGTCCTGACCGCGCACCGCCGCGCCGACCGCGTAGACAGCGGCGACCGCGGCGAGGCCGCCCCCGAAGGCGAGCCCCTGGATCGCCGCCACGGGCAGGGACAGGAAGATGCCAAGCACCGCCCCGAGGCTCGCCCCCGCCGAGACCCCGAGGATGTCCGGCGAGACCAGGGGGTTCCGGAACAGGCCCTGGTAGGTCGCCCCGGCGGCGGCGAGGCTCGCCCCCACCACCAGGGCGGCGAGGACACGGGGCAGGCGGATCTGGAGGATGACGGTCTGCATCGCCGGGTCGGCCCGCGCGGTCAGGCCGAGGAGCCGGGCCCCGAGGATTTCGACCACGTCGGCGAGGGGAACGGCGAAGCGCCCCGTGGCCAGGGCCAGGATCGCCAGGGCGAGGAGCCCCAGCATCGGCGCCAGGACGGGCCAGATCCGCGCCCATCGCCGGCGTTCCGCCTTCTCCGGCAGGGCGAGGGCCTCCGTGTCCGGCGTCACGGCTTCGGACCCGGCGCGGCGCCCGAGAGCAGCGCCGCCACCTGCCCGTCATCGAGATCCACATGGTAGAAGCGCCGGTAGAAGTCCCGCGTCGCCGCCTCCAGGCCGGTCGGGAACAGGTCCGGGTAGAGCACCTGCGCCAGCCAGCGGATGCCGATCAGGCGATTGGCACCGGGCGGTGCATCGAACCAGCCGAAGGGCAGGGCCGGCACCTGGTAGACCCGGCCCGCGCGGACGGCCCGGAGGCCGGACCAGAGCGGGTCTTGCGCGATCCCACGCCGGAAGCCGGCATCCTGGGTGAGGATCACGTCCGGGTCCCAGGCCAGCACCTGTTCCGGCGAGACGGTGGCGATCCCGCCGGGGCCGGCGGCGGCCGCGACGTTGCGGGCTCCGACCACGCCGAGAAGCTCGACGTTGATCGACCCGCCGAGACCGGTCTCGAGCCCCTTCGGCCCGCGGGCGTAGTAGACGCGCGGGCGTCGCGCCTCCGGCACCGTCGCGATCACCCGGGCCACATCCGCCACCGCGGCCTCGGACGCACCCGCGAGGTCCGCCGCCGCCGATTCCAGGCCGAGGAGGGCGCCGAGGCGCCGATAGCTCTCCGCGGTCTTCTCGAAATGCCCGTCGAGGAGCACGTAGGGAATCCCGGTCTGGGCCTGGACCCGATCGGCGAGGGACACGTAGGTCGGCGCGGTGCTGCCGACGTCGAGGATGAGATCGGGTGCGAGGCCAAGGACCGCCTCGACGTTCGCGGTCCCGCCGCGCCCGGTCAGGCGCCCCATGACGGGCAGGTCGCGGGTCGCGGGAGCGAGAAAGGGCTTCTCCTCCGGGGTCGGGCTGCGGATCCAGCCGACCATCCGGTCCGGCGCCAGGGTGTAGAGCAGGACGGAGGCCGGCGGGCCGGCCGCCAGGATTCGGGCGGGGCGCTCGGGCACCGCGACGGTCCGGCCGGCGGCATCGGTGAAGGGCCGTGCGTCGAGGGGGCCGCCGAGACCGAGCCCCGCCAGCAAGGGAACGAGGCGAAGGGTGGCGTGACGCGCACGGCGCAGACCGCCATGCGGACGTGGAAACGGTGCCGTGTTCACAGGAGAACGATCCCCAGACGAGCGGGTGTCCGCGTCAGTGTAGTGGGTCCGGCAGCCGGCGCCTACGGACGGGATGTCCGGGCCGGTGCGGGCCGCAGAGCGCCGATGCGGCGCAGACGGGATGACAGGCGCTACGCCGCACGGGATCGCTCGGCGTTGCAGGAGGGCAGGAACGACAAGGTCACGACCGGGCCTCTCGTCCGCAGGGGAATCGGTGCCGCGGACCCACGCAGCTGCGCCGCGATCGTCCGGCTCGCCCGGAACGAGACGATGCGCTTCTCGCCCACCAGGACCGGCGCGCCGGACGCCAGGTTTCGCCCCGGGCGCGGCGCCCGGGCGACGGCCGAGAAGACGCCGAGCCCCCGCAATTCGACCCGGTCGTCCGCAGCCAGGGCTTCGGCGATCCGTGCCAGGATGGCGTTCACCACGGCGTCCACCTCCGCGGCTCCGAGATGCGGGTGTTGCTCGCACGTGCGGGCGATCAGACCGGACTTGATCATGGTGGGAACTCAGCACCTGCGAGTGATTGAGAGGAGGGAGAAGTTTCGCGACTTCTCGCACCGGACGCAGAGGCCGGTTTCCGCCGCAGCAGGGTCTTCCGGCTCGCTGAATTCGGGCGCCGTGCGCTCGCGTGTCATCGGAGACTGTTCTCACGAACGTCGACGGCGCAGGCCCGCGACGCATCCGCCTTCCCGATCCGCCCATCCAGGGTCCGCGCCAGATGTCGCGCGATGCCCACCAGCGCGGCGACCATCGGCGTCGCCGGTTCGCGTTGCGGCACGACGAGGCCGATCGTGTGCTCGATCTCCGGCTCGACGATCGGGATCGTCCGCAGACCCGGCATCGGCCCGAGGGCGTCGGCCAGCGCGGCCGGCATGATGCTCGACCAGTGCAGGGTGCGCACATGGCTCATCAGGACGATCATCGAATTCGACTCGAGGGTCGGCGCAGGGTCGCTCCCCGAGGCCCGAAGCTGCTGATCGACGATGCGCCGGTTCTGCATGTCGGGCGTGAGCAGGCAGAGCGGCGTCCGGCTGACTTCGGACCAGGTGATGCTGGTGCGCCCGTCGTGCTGGCCGCCGGCCGCGGTGAGAAGCTGGTAGCGCTCCTTAAAGAGCGGGATCGTCGTGACCCGACTCAGCGGCTCACGGTCGAGATAGGTGAGACCGGCATCCGCCACGAGGTTCTCGATCAGGTCGAGGATGGTCGCCGACGTCGCCGACAGGACGCTGAGGCGGACGTCCGGGTAGCGGAGATGATACGGGGTGGTCAGCGCGGAGATCATCGGAAGGACGGTCGGGATCGCGGCGATCCGCAGGTGTCCCGCCGGTCCCCGGCGCAGGGTCGCGACATCCTCGCGCATCGCGCGCGCATCGGCGACGATCCGCCGGGCCCAGGCCAGAACCCGTTCGCCCTCGGGCGTGAATCCCTGAAACCGGGAGCCGCGCTGCACCAGCCGGGTCCCGAGTTGGTTCTCCAGGCTCTTCACACCGGCCGACAGCGTCTGCTGCGTCACGCAGCACGCGTCCGCGGCGCGCCCGAAATGGTGCTCCCGCGACAGGGCGAGGAGAAGGTCGAGTTTGTCGATCACGGGTCCGGGAGAGGAAGCATGGCGCCGTCAGGCTCCGAGACGACCGGTGGTATACATCCGATGCGATCGGCTCAATAAGTCGTAGACTTCCATTGGCCGTGTGAGTTAGGGCCTGGCTCATGGCGGGATCGGACGTATGCGGCCCCGACCCGGAGGCGTGCCGCGAAGAACCCGCGACGGCTGGCGTTGGATGGGTCCAGAGTCGGTGCTGACGGATTTGGCCAAGACGAGGGGTGACTGATCGGCGCCTCGAGAGGATCGGTCTCAGGACGCCTCAGAGGTCTACGCGTGGCCCCGTCCAGCATCGCGGCCCTGGCATCGCGTCCAACGGACGAGAAATCGAACCGGCATTCCCGATCAGGCGCTGCGGGCGCCCCGATCGACGCCCAATCTTGCGACGGACGACGCATGACCGCTCGGCTGGGACCGATCGAACGGGACCGACGCCCCGCCAGGCCCGGCGCGCCTGGACCAGTCTCGTCCTCGAAATCCCGCCCACGAATGCCGATGCCCTACTCGCCGCCTGGACGGCCGACGCGGCGATCATGAAGCGCCAGCCCGGATTCGTCTCGACCCAGCGGCACCGCGGCATCGCGGGCAGGGGCGTCTTCCTGGACGACGCCGTCTGGGACAGCGTCGCGGCGTTCCGTGCGGCCTTCACCGATCCCGAGTTCCGAGCCCGTCTCGCCGATGATCCGGGCGAGCGCCACGGCGAGCCCGCAGCTGTTCCACACGGTCGCCGTTCCGGCCCTCTGCGCGGCGTGAATCCCAGCCTTCCTTCCGATGAGATCGCCCTGCGCGAGAACGCGACCGACAAGGCCGACGTCATCGGCGCCGGCGCCGTGGCAGATCCCGCACTCGGACTGGCGGCGGAGTCGGTCCCGAGCCTCGGAGCGCGGCTTCAGGGAACAGGCGCCCGGCAACGGATGAGCGTGTGCGACCCGAGGCGTCCGCAGACCGAGGACCAATTTCTCGGTCCGGTCGCAGCACGTGCGGACAGGTCCCGCCCCACCCCGACCTCAGGCGGCGCCGTCATGGCTGGCGAAAAGCCCTCGCTCGCCAACAGGTCGAGCGGACGATCAGGATCGGCCGAACCGTGCCGTTTTGCCCTGCACCGCATGACGTCCGATCCGTATCCTCCACGGTTCGGGGAGGGCTTGCCCGGGGCGCGACAGGACCCGCTGCACGCATGACGGGCGTCGATTCAGCCCGTAAGGTGCGGCCCGGAGATTGAGCATGGCGCACCCTCACGATCATGATGACCATTCCCATGGGAGGCGCCCGGCGAGCGAACTCTCGCCGATGGAATTGCGGGTGCGCGCCCTGGAATCCATCCTCGTGGAGAAGGGCTACGTCGATCCGGCCGCCCTCGATGCGCTGATCGAGACCTACGAAACCAAGGTCGGCCCGCATAACGGGGCCCGGGTGGTGGCGCGGGCCTGGGTCGATCCCGGCTTTCGCGCCCGCCTGCTCGCGGATGCCACTCCGGCCATGCGCGAGCTCGGCGTCGGCGGGCGGGGTGGTGAGCACATGGTTGTCGTCGCCAACACGCCCGAGGAACACAACCTCGTGGTCTGCACGCTCTGCTCCTGCTACCCGTGGCCGGTGCTCGGCCTGCCACCGATCTGGTACAAGTCGCCCCCCTACCGCTCGCGCGCCGTGATCGAGCCGCGCGCGGTGCTGGCCGAGTTCGGCGTGACGCTGCCGGTCGAACAGCGCATCCGGGTCTGGGATTCCACCGCCGAGCTGCGCTACATGGTGTTGCCGATGCGTCCCGCCGGAACGGAAGAACTGGACGAGGCAGCCCTCGCGGCCCTCGTCACCCGGGATGCGATGATCGGCACCGGCCTTCCGCGCGCGCCGGCAACGACCGCATGAACGGGGGGCAGGACCTCGGCGGCATGCACGGCTTCGGCCCTGTCGCGCCCGAAGCCGACGAGCCGCGCTTCCATGCGGCCTGGGAGAAGCGCGTCTTCGGCCTCGCGATGGCCATGGGCCTCTCCGGCGCCTGGAACCTCGATGCCAGCCGGTCGGCCCGCGAGGCGCTGCCGCCGGGCGAGTACCTCGCTTCCAGCTATTACGCGATCTGGCTCAAGGCGCTGGAACGCCAGGTGCAGCACCACGGCCTCGTCACGCCCGAGGAGCTGTCCACCGGCATCGCGTCGGCTCCCGCCGCTCCGGTCAAGCGCGTCCTTCGGAGGGAAGAGGTGGCGCCGCTCTTCGCGCGGGGCTTCCCGAGCGACCGGCCCGTCCCCGACCCGGCGCGCTTCTCGCGGGGCGACCGCGTCCGCGCCCGGATCATCCATCCGGCGGGACACACGCGCCTGCCGCGCTACGTGCGGGGCCAGATCGGGACCATCGAGGCGGTGCATGGCGGCTTCGTCTTTCCCGACACGAACGCGCGGCTCGCCGGCGAGGCGCCGCAATGGCTCTACACCGTCCGGTTCTCCGGGCGTGAGCTCTGGGGGGACCAGGCCGAACCCGGCCACACCGTCTCGGTGAACGCCTTCGAGAGCTACCTGGACCCCGTCGAACCGGTACGCTCCGCATGAGCGCCGATCAGATTCCCCGGGACGACGGGGCCGACCCGGTCTTCGCCGAGCCCTGGGAGGCCCAGGCCTTCGCCCTGGTGGTGGCGCTCCACGACCGCGGCCTGTTCGACTGGAGCGAATGGGCGCAGGCGCTCGGGGCGCAGACGCGGCGGACCGGCCAGGCCGCGGACTATGCCGCCTGGCTCGCGACCCTCGAGGGCCTGCTCGCGGCCCGCGGCATCGCGGCGCCCGAACGCCTCGCCGCGCGCCGGGCCGCCTTCGCCCGGGCCGCCGCGGCGACACCGCACGGCGAGCCGATCCTCCTGGCGAACGATCCGCTCGCGGCCACCCGTCCGGGGTGAGGGGCCGAGACGCCGCGAGAACCGGGCGGGTGCGTGAGCCGTCGCTCCGCAAACGTGGGGCCGGATCGGAGCAGGCGATCTCGGATCGAACGGTCGAGCGTCCTGAACCCGGCCCGAGGCGATGACGGCGCTTGTCGATCCGACAGGACGGGGCGACACGATCGGCGATGCCTCCGTCGCGTGCACGGGCCTGACACGGATCAGCGTCGGGAGCGACTGGGAGAACACCGAAAGGAATGGCGGAGACGGAGGGATTCGAACCCTCGATACCCCTTTCGGGGTATGCTCATTTAGCAAACGAGTGCCTTCAGCCGCTCGGCCACGTCTCCGCAGGCGGTCGATCTAGAATTTCGCATTCGGCGGGTCAAGCTGCGATTGGCGCGGCCGCCGGGAAATCGATGCCTTCCGGGCGGGCGTGCCGTCGGGGCCACAGGCCCGGTCGATGCCCCGGGGCCGCCGGACGGGCAGGGCAGGGCGGCTCTCGCGGCCGCCGTGCCGTCTCAGGCGCCGACGCTGGCGGCGAGGCGCTTGCGCTGGATCTTGCCGTTCGCCGTGCGCGGCAGCGCATCCAGGAAGCGCACTTCGCGGGGGCACTTGTAGGTCGCGAGGCGATCGAGACACCAGGCCATGATGTCGTCGGCGTCCAGCACGGCATCGGGCTTCGGCACGACGAAGGCGGTGATGACGCTGAGGTCGGCCCGGACCGCCATCTCCGCGACGCCGACCTCGGCGACGTCGGGATGCTCGATCACGACTCCCTCGATCTCGTTCGGCGAGACCCGGTAGCCGAAGGCGTTCATGAGGTCGTCGTCGCGGCCGTGGAAGGTCAGGTAGCCGTCCGCATCGAGGCTCGCGCGGTCGCCACCGACGAACCAGTCGCCGCGGATCACCGCGGCCTCCTCCTCGGGCCGGTTCCAGTAGCCCAGCATCAGGCCCGGCTCGGAGCGGTGGATGGCGAGGAGGCCGACCTCTCCGGGCGGCAGCGGCTCGGCCGGGCCCTCGGCCGGCAGGATCGCCACGCGGCGCCCGGGCTGCGGTTTGCCGGGGGAGCCGGGGCGCACGGGGATCGTCGGGCCGCTCGAGACGTAGGTCGAGCACTCGCTCATCCCGAGGGCCTCGTAGAGGGGCTTGCCGGTCGCCTGCGTCCAGGCCGCGAGGAGCTCGGGCGACAGGGCCTCTCCCGCCGTCACCCCGTGGCGCAGGGTGCCGAGATCGACGGCCCCGAGATCGGCATATTTCAGGATCTGGCGGTAGAGGCTCGGCACGGCGGCGAAGAGTGTTGCCCGATGACGGGCGATGAGGGCCGGCCAGATCGCCGGATCGCGCGGGCCGTCGTAGAGCACCGCCGTGGCGCCGCAGGCCCAGGGATCGGTGATCCCGACGCCCAGCGTGTAGGTCCAGTTCATCGTACCGGCATGGAGCATGACGTCGTGCTCCGACAGGCCTAGCCAGTGCGCGTGCATCGGCCGGCGCCCGCGGATGGCGCGATGCGCGTGCAGGACGCCCTTGGGCCGGCTGGTCGTGCCGGAGGTGTAGACCAGGGTCGCGGGGTCCTCGGCCCGGGTGTCCGCGTAATCGGGCAGCAGCGGCCCGGCCTTCATCGCGGCGATGTCGTCGGGCCGGAGCAGGATTCGCCCCCCGAGCCCGGCCGGATCGACGGCATGGCCCGCCCCCACGACCACAACGGACGCGCCCGCATTCTCCATCAGGAACGCGGCCTCGGGCTCGGTCAACTGCGGCGAGGCGGGCAGGGCCACGAGGCCGGCGGCCAGGGCTCCGAAGTAGACCAGCACGTAGTCCGCCTCGTTGCCCATGCGAATCATCACGCGCGCGCCGGGCGCGAGGCCGAGGGACCGAAGCCCGGCCGCGATGGCCCGGACCGCCCGATCGACCTCGCCGAAGGTCAGGACGCGAACGTCGTCGCCGGCTCCCGCCATGATGAGCGCCGTCTTGTGGGCGCGCAGGCGGGCATTCTCGGCAAGGCAGAAGCGCGCGCCGTTGAACGGCGGGGCCTCGGCGGCGGCGGCAAGGGATGAGGTCAAGCGAGGGCTCCGTGGCGACCCGCGCAAGGAAGCCGAAAGCGGGCGCCTCGACAAGGGCACCCGCTCCCCGTTTCCGACGCGCCGCCCCGCGGCGCGGCCGGCCCTCAGCCGGCGATTTCCTTGGCGGCGACGAGCATCTCCTTCATCGCTTCCGCGGCGGCCTGATAGGCGGGGGTTCCGACATCCCAGTTGCTGGCTTTGAGGGCTTCCAGCATCTTGCCGGCTTCCGCGAAGGCCTTGCTCTCCGCAGCCACCAGCCGGGCGAAGGCGGGGTGGGCGGCCGGTGCCGTCCCGGCCAGGTCCGTCTTCAGGCTCCGGCCGGGCTGGCCCGACGGGGTGGCCAGGATCGGATCCGGCTGGGCCATGCCGACGAGAACCCGGGCGAGCTTGCGCTTCCACGCGCCGAGATCGGCCGGCAGGCGCACCAGGGCGTAGACCGGCACGTCGCGGGCATTCGCGTTCAGCGCCGTCTGGCCGGTGGCCTCGGCGCGCACGAGCCGGCTCGTGATCTTCTCGATCTCCTCGTGGGTCTTCGAGGCCTTCGCGGCGATGTTCTGCACGCTGGTCGAGATTTCCGAGGTCGCGGCCCGCTGTTGGCCCAGCATGTGCGAGATCGCCTGGTTCAGGTCGCTCGCCTGCGCGATGCGGGCATTGGTCTCGACGATCCGGTGCTCGAGGTGATCGACGATGGTGCGGCCCGTGGTGACGGCACTGCGGCTTTCGTGAACCGCCTCCGAGATTGCGCCCATCTCGGCGGTGAGGGTGCTCAGCAGCCCGCGGATCTCCCCGGTGGACTTGGCGGTCTGGGCGGAGAGCGACTTCACCTCGGCGGCCACCACGGAGAACCCGCGGCCGGCCTCGCCCGCCCGGGCGGCCTCGATGGTGGCGTTGAGGGCCAGGAGATTGGTCTGCGCCGAAATCGCCGCGATGGTGGTGGCCATCACCTCGATCTGCGCGATGGCGCGCTCGAGGACGACGACGCGATCGGAGATCTGCGAGGTCCGGACATCGATCTCATGCATCGCCGTGCGCGCCTTCTGCGCGTCCTGGATGCAGGCCTGGGTCTCCGCGAGGGCATCCCGCGCGACGGTCACCACGGTCTCGGAGGTCTGCGCCACCTCCGCCACGGAGGCCGCCATCTCCTCGGCGGCGCCCGCGATCGTCTGGGTGGCGCTCGCCACCTCACCGACGTCGTAGGTCATCCAGCCCGTGTTCGTCGCAGCTTCCGAGGCCTCACGGGCCACGGAGGCGGTGGTGGCCAGGCTGCGCAGGAGATCGGTTTCGCGATTCGCATGCAACCGCTCGATCGCGGCGCGGAGCGGCCCTTCGGGCAGATCGACCGATGCGAGATTTTGGCTCACCATCAGGGATTCCACCGCCTGCACCAGACGGGCTTCGTCGCGGATCCCAGCGGCATCCGGCGCCGTCTCGGTGACGGGCGACTTCGGGGTGGAACGAGCGAAGGGAAGGCCGAGCATCGCGATTGGTCCTGTAAGGCGTAGCGATGTGATCTACCGATCTTCCATTAATGTATCCTTATGGCCTGAAACACCCTCTCAAAATCGAGAAGCGTTTCGTCTCGCACCGCGACGCGCTGTTGTGCAACGCGAACAACTAACGGGCGGCTCTACGCAATCAGTGCTTGTTGTCCACCACCAGTTTCGGTTCGGCAAGCTTTAGCGGTTCATTATAATTTAGTTAAATTGCCATATTGATTGTTAATATCTATGACGAATACAGAACCCTTGCGGAGGCCCGAGGGCTCATCCGTCCGGTCCAGCCCAGGTGGGACACCCGGCCGAACGCGACGTCCACTTCGACACAGGCCGGCGATGCCGGGAGGCCCGCGCGCGGCCCGGGGGATCGCCGCCCGAAACCTCCGGCGAGACCGAGGGGCGTCCCCTGGACCAAATCTGTTCAGGCGCTGAACCATCCCGCGAGGTCCGGCACGGCACGGCCCATGCAATTCAGGGTGGCGCCCGGGCAGGCGCGGAGGAAGACGGGCGGCGCGTCGGATCGACGCCGCTCGGCCGCCGGCCCGGATCGAGTCCGGCTCAGGCCGAGCGGGAGAGCGGCATCTCGCGCGGGCCGATGAGGTCCGCCTTGCGCTCCAGCAGAGTCGGCGGGGGGACCGGGGCTTCGATGGTGCAGACGACACCGCTGGCCGCGAACAGCAACTGGACCTCGCCATCGAGTTCCCGGGCCAGGCTGCGCTCGATCAGGCGCGAGCCGAAGCCGGTCCGGGTCGGCGGGACGACGGGGGGGCCGCCCGCCTCGCTCCAGCGCAGGATCAGGCGGGTCTCCGCCTGGCGCTCCACCGACCAGGCGATCGTCACCGTGCCCGCCTCCTGCGAGAGCGCCCCGTACTTCACCGCATTGGTGCCGAGCTCGTGGAGCGCCATGGCGATCGACAAGGCCAGGCGCGGCGGCAGCCGCAGGGCGGGACCGGAGACGAAGAACCGGGAGCGCTGCCCCTCCGCCGCATCCAGCGGCGCGATGGCGTCGGCCACGACGTTTCCGAGTTCGGCGCCGTCCCAGCTCTCCCGGGTGAGGACGTTGTGCACCCGGGCCAGGGCCAGCAGGCGGGCCTCGAACGCGGCTCGGGCCGCGGTGGCCTCCGGCCCCTCGAGCCGGCGCAGGGACTGTCCCGCGATCGACTGCACGGTGGCCAGGGTGTTCTTCACGCGATGGTTCAGTTCGTGGATCAGCAATTGCTGGTGCTCGGCGGCGCGCTTGGCATCGGTGATGTCGACGTTGCAGCCCGTGTAGCCGAGGAAATTGCCGGTATCGTCCGTCCGCGGCACCCCCTCGCAGCGCAGCCAGCGCACGACGCCGTCCTGGTCCACCACCCGGACGTCGGCCTGGAAGGGCACCCGCGCCGCGAAGGCGTCCCGAAAGCGGGTCGCGAAGGCCTCGTAGTCCTCCGCGAAGATGATCCGGCGCCAATCCTCGCCGGCCAGCACGGCGGCCGTATGCAGCCCGAACATGTGGTCGAAATGCATGTTGGCGAAGCTGATCCGGGCGTTCTCGTCGGTCATCCAGATCAGGGCCGGAGCGGAATCGGCCATATGGCGGAAGCGGGCTTCGCTCTCGCGCAGGGCACTCAGGCCGCGCTCGGTCTCCGCCAGCGCCCGGTCGCGCTCGTCGCTGCGCAGGCGCAGGCGCTGGGAGGCCTCCGCGAGCACGTCCCCCAGGCGCCGGATCTCGTGGATCGGCGAGGTGATCCGCGGGATGACCTCGCCGCGGGAGAGGGCCGGCCCCGTCGCGGCGAGCCGGCGCAGGGGCTGCGAGACCCGCGACCACAGGTGAACCGCCAGGATGGACGAGGTCGCCAGCACCAGGAGGCCGAAGCCGCAGAAGGCCCAGATCCAGTTGCGCAGGCGCGCTTCCACCAGGGCCTGCGGGATGATCGCGGCCGCGGTCCAGCCCGTGAGGCGGGAGCGGGCCTCGACGACCGTCACGGCCTTGAGGCGCCGATCCTTGCCCTCCCAGACATTCGGCGTCGCGGTCTGGTACTGACGCAGGGTCGCGAGGCGCTGCGAGCCGATATTGGTCTCCGGATCGGGCACCCGCGCCAGGATGACCCCGTCCCGGTCGGAGAGGCCGGTGGTCCAGCCCTCGACGGCTTCCCGGGCGACCAGGCCGTCCAGCCGGCCGATCGGGACCGTGAAGCTGAGGATATGGGTGACGCCGCCCTCGCCGAACACCGGCACGGCGACCGCATAGGTCGCGTCCGCGGGCTTCATGCCCTTGACGTAGCCCGAGACGACGGCGCGCTGGCTGCCCGTGGCGATCTCGCGATCGAAGGGCAGCCCGCTGCGCGGCAGCGGGGCCCGGCGCGGCACCGCCGTGTTCACGACCTGCTGTCCGTCCGGTCGCCGAAGCAGGATGTCGAGGCCGACCGCGTCCCGCACGAGGCGCGCCTGGGCGTCGAAATTGTCGAACTCGCCGTCCTTCAGTCGCGGCGATGTGGCGAGGGTCTGCAGCACCGAGACGAGGCCCGCCGTGTCGCGGTCGACGGAGAGGGCGATGCTCCGCACGTTCTCGCGGGCATCCTGCTCGAAGCGGGCCCGCTCGGTTCCTGCATAGCGCGCGAGGAGGATCGCCGTGAACAGCAATCCCGGTCCGATCAGCGCGATCACCAGGGCGACCAGGTAGACCTGGGTCGAGAAACCGCGCTGTCGGACACGCGCGAAGGCGGAGGCGAGCGACCCCCACCCCCGGCGCCAAGTGCGGCGCCCGGTCGGGGTCTCTCCGGGAGGCGGGGTCTCTCCGGGAGGCGGATGGCTCATGAGCGCGCGACGCCCGCGCGATCGATGTGTCCGAGGTCGCGATCCGGCGCGAGGTGATCCCGAACGCGCTGCTTGAGGACCTTGACGTCGGGGAAGCCGCCGTCGCGCGTCCGATCCCAGATCAGGTGCGGTCCGCACAGGATCACGAAGACGCCGCCGGTGCCGGGGATCAGCGCCACCTCCCCGAGGTCGTCGCGAAACGTGGAGAGGAGTTCCTGCGCCATCCATCCCGCCCGCAGCAGCCACTGGCACTGCGTGCAGTAGGTGATCGAAACCCGCGGCTTCTCGGGCGATGGGCGGGGCGTTTCGTCCATGGCGGGTAAAGCGACCGATCGCTCCCGGCTTGTCAACCGAAACGCGCGCCCGGGCACCGCACGGCGATGGTCTTCGGTGGGGTTCGGGTGGGATTCGGCCACGTTTTTCCGTCACCCGGCCAAGTTTTTCCCTGTGCGCCTTTATCGCAGCGCCGATGCGCCTATGTGTGTTCACGGGCCGGTGAGGGACCGATCTTCGCGCGGCGCGCCGATGGCCAGGGAGTTCAAGCATGCGTTCAGGTGTCGTCACCCCGACGACGGGTCCCGTCCGGGCCTGGCTCGGCAGGGTTCGGATCGCTGTCGCGGCTCTCGCCCTGGGCACGACCCTGACCGGCTGCGGAGCGATCAATCGGGTCCCGACCCTCGACGAGCGGGCGAAATCCTCGTGGAGCGAGGTGCAGAACCAGTACCAGCGCCGGGCCGACCTGATCCCGAACCTCGTCGAGACGGTGAAGGGCTACGCGCAGCAGGAGAAGGACGTGCTGATCGGCGTGACCGAGGCGCGGGCCAAGGCGTCGAGCGTCAAGGTCGATGCCTCGACCGTGAGCGATCCGCAGAAGTTCAAGGAATTCCAGGACGCGCAGAACCAGCTCTCGGGCGCCCTCGGCCGCCTCCTCGTCACCGTCGAGCGCTACCCCGACATCAAGTCGAACCAGAACTTCCTCGCCCTGCAGTCGCAGCTCGAAGGCACCGAGAACCGGATCGCCGTCGCCCGCCGCGACTACATCGCCGCGGTCCAGGACTACAACACGGAGGTCCGCACCATTCCGGGCCGGTGGATCGCCGCCGTCTTCTACCCGGACGCGAAGCCGATGGAGACCTTCACGGCGACGCCCAACGCCGAGCGCCCGCCGAACGTGAAGTTCTAGCCCGCCATGGACCGTCCGCGCCCGGGCAGCGCCGGGACAGAGGCCATCCGGTCGATCGCCGCGCGGCTGATCCTCGGGCTCTGGCTCGTCGTCGGCGCCACCGGCCTCGCGCACGCGCAGGCCGGTGGCGCCGAACCGACCTTCCCCGCCCTGACCGGGCGGGTGGTCGACGGCGCCGGCCTCCTCAAGCCCGAGGACCGGACGGCCCTCGAGACCAAGCTGAAGACCTACGAGGACAAGACCTCCGATCAGGTGGTGGTCGCAACGGTCTCCAGCCTGCAGGGCCGGACGGTGGAGGACTACGCCAACCGCCTGTTCCGCGCCTGGAAGCTCGGGCAGGCCAAGACCGACAACGGGGCGCTGCTCCTCGTCGCCCCCAACGAGCGCAAGGTCCGGATCGAAGTCGGCTACGGCCTCGAGGGGGCCCTCACCGATGCCCTCTCGAAGGTCATCATCACCACCGCGATCACGCCGCGCTTCAAGACCGGCGACTACGCCGGCGGCATCAACGCGGGCGTCGACGCGGTGCTGTCGATCCTCGCGGGCGACGCCGAGGAGTGGCAACGCAAGGCGCAGGTACGCAGCGACGAGGCCGATCCCGGACAGGTGGTGATCTTCATCATCCTGTTCTTCGTCGTCCTGTTCGTCGTCTACCGGATGAACCGCGGGCGGCGGGGCGGTGGGGGCGGCTTCATCATCCTGCCGGGGCCATCCTCGGGGGGCTGGAGCGGCGGCGTCTCGGGCGGCTTCGATGGGGGCGGTTTTTCCGGCGGGGGCGGCTCGTCGGGTGGGGGAGGAGCCTCCGGTGACTGGTAAGCGACCGCCCTTTCTCGATGCGCCGGCGCGGGCGCGGATCGCGGAGGCGATCCGCCGGGCCGAGACCGCGACGTCCGGCGAGATCGTCGTGCTGGTGGCCGCCCGTGCCGGACTCTACCGTTCCGCGCCGCTGCTGCTCGCCCTGGCCGTCGGCCTCGTCCTGCCCTGGCCGCTGATCGTCCTGACCCCGTGGAGCGCGGCCACGATCGCGCTGGCGCAGGTCGCCGTGGTCCTGCTGGCGCTCCTGGCGGGTCTCCATCCCCGGGTGCGGATGGCCCTGGTCCTACGGGCGATCCGCCGCGATCGCGCCCACGAACAGGCCCTGCGCGAATTCACGACCCGCGGCCTCAGCCGGACAACAGGGCGGACCGGGGTGCTGATCTACGTCGCCCGGGCCGAGGGCCATGCCGAGATCGTGGCCGATCACGGCGTCGCCGCGCGCGTCCCGCCCGGCGCCTGGTCCGGCGCGATCGAGGCGCTCCTGGCCGCCCTGCGCCGCGGCGAGGCCGAGGCGGGCCTGACCGAAGCCGTCGGGCAGGTCGGCACCATCCTGGCCGGGCCGCTTCCGCCGGAAGCCAGACCCCTCGACGCCCTGCCGAACCGCGTCATCGAACTCGATTGAGGATCGCGGGCCTTTCGCAACCCGCGGTGACAAACGGGGGATGGGTTATTCAATCCCTACCGATTGAAATCGCGGGCCTCTGGCCCTGCGGAAGAATTTGCGCAAGAAGAGCCCTTGACGACCGGCCACGAAGGACAGGTCGCAGGAGCGAGACGTCTATGAGTGCGGTAACGAAGCACGGGCCCTGGGCCCTCGTGGGAGCGCTGGGGGCGGCCGCCCTCGCCATCGTCGCGACGACGCGCGGGGAAACGGTCAACGCCCTCTGGATCGTCGTGGCGGCGGTCTGCGTCTACCTCATCGCCTATCGCTACTACTCGCTCTTCATCTCCTCCAAGGTCATGCGGCTCGACGACAGCCGCCGGACGCCGGCCCACGTCCACAACGACGGGCTCGACTACGTCCCCACCAACCGCAACGTGCTGTTCGGACACCACTTCGCCGCCATCGCCGGCGCCGGACCGCTGGTCGGCCCCGTGCTCGCCGCGCAGATGGGCTACCTCCCGGGCCTGCTCTGGATCCTGGCCGGCGTGGTGCTGGCCGGCGCCGTGCAGGACTTCATGGTCCTCTTCATCTCGATGCGCCGGGACGGCCGCTCGCTGGGTGAGCTGATCCGGTCCGAACTCGGCACCATTCCGGGCGTCATCGCCCTGTTCGGCACCTTCATGATCATGGTCATCCTGCTGGCGGTGCTGGCGATGATCGTCGTGAAGGCACTGGCCGAGAGCCCCTGGGGCACCTTCACGGTCGCGGCGACGATCCCGATCGCGATGCTGATGGGCCTCTACGCCCGCTACATCCGGCCCGGAAAGGTCGGCGAGGTCTCGATCATCGGCTTCGTGCTGCTGATGCTGGCCATCGTCTACGGCGGCAACGTGGCGGCCGATCCCTACTGGGGCCCGGTCTTCACCTTCACGGGCACGCAGCTCTGCTGGCTGCTGATCGGCTACGGCTTCATCGCCTCGATCCTGCCGGTCTGGCTCCTGCTCGCCCCGCGCGACTACCTCTCGACCTTCCTCAAGATCGGCACGATCATCGGCCTGGCGCTGGGCATCGCCTACGTCGCCCCGCACATGCAGATGCCGGCCGTGACCAAGTTCGTCGACGGCAGCGGACCGGTCTGGGCCGGGTCGCTGTTCCCGTTCCTGTTCATCACCATCGCCTGCGGCGCGGTCTCGGGCTTCCACGCGCTGATCTCCTCGGGCACCACGCCCAAGCTCATCGACCGCGAGTCCGATGCCCGCTTCATCGGCTACGGCGGCATGCTCATGGAGAGCTTCGTGGCCGTGATGGCGCTGGTCTCCGCCAGCGTGATCGAGCCGGGCATCTACTTCACCATGAACTCGCCCGCCGGCCTCGTCGGCACGACGCCGGAGAGCGCGGCGGCCGCGGTGACGAAGCTCGATCCCGCCTTCGCCATCACGCCGGAGCAGATCGCCCAGACGGCCAAGGACGTCGGCGAGCACTCGATCATCTCCCGCGCCGGCGGCGCGCCGACCCTCGCGGTCGGCATGGCGCACATCATCTCCTCGGCCATCGGCGGCAAGGCGATGATGGCGTTCTGGTACCACTTCGCCATCCTGTTCGAGGCGCTGTTCATCCTGACCGCGGTGGATGCCGGCACGCGCGCCGGGCGCTTCATGCTGCAGGACCTGCTCGGCCTCGTCTCGCCGCGCTTCAAGGACACGACGGCCTGGGCGCCCAGCATCCTGGCCACCGCCCTCTGCGTCGGCGCCTGGGGCTACTTCCTCTACCAGGGCGTCACCGATCCCCTCGGCGGCATCTACACCCTGTGGCCGCTGTTCGGCATCTCCAACCAGATGCTGGCCGCCGTGGCCCTGACGCTCGCCACCGTGGTGATCTTCAAGATGAAGCGCGAGCGCTACGCCTTCGTCACGATCATCCCCACCGTCTGGCTCTGCGTCTGCACCCTCACGGCCGGCTGGCAGAAGATCTTCTCGGCCGACCCCAAGATCGGCTTCCTGTCCCACGCCGATCGCTTCTCGGCGGCCATCGCCGAGAACAAGGTGCTGGCGCCGGCCAAGAGCATGGCCGACATGCACAAGATCGTCTTCAACGACCGGATCGACGCCGCCCTCGCGGTGCTGTTCGTCGGCCTCGTGCTCGCCATCGCCACCTTCGGCATCATGGCCTGCGTGAAGGCCTATCGGGCCGATCGCTGGACCGCCCTGGAGAGCGGCGGCCCGGCCGCCGTTCCCGCGGAGTAAAGCCCATGGCGCTGTCGTCGACCGAATTGCGGGACCGTCTCAAGACCTTCTCGAAATGCGTCTGCGACGGCGCCCGACTGATGGTGGGGCAGGGCGATTACGAGGCCTATGCCGCCCATATCCGCAGGACGCATGCGGACCAGGAGCCCATGAGCGAGCGGGAGTTCTTCCGGAACCGGGAGAACGCCCGCTTCGGCGTCGGCAACCGCAGCGGCTTCCGCTGCTGCTGAACGCGTCCGCCTGCCGTACCGGCGGGGCTT